>NZ_CP034951.1:613769-1227538 GCF_004022485.1 Aequorivita sp. H23M31 | reverse complement strand
CGCCACCTTTACAAAAACATCCAATACCGGAAAATTACTTATAATGCGATCGTGGATATTGATTTCTACAATTTTCTCGGGTCGTATTTCCGCAATTAACATGGATATTATCCCATTATCCGCACAAATAAAATAATGATCGTCCAGTAGGACAGCAATATGCTTGTTTTCAGGGTTTAATTCGGAATCCACACCAATTATATGGATCGTTCCCTTTGGAAAACTTTTATAGGCACTTTGAATAATATAGGAAGCCTCATGAAGATGGAACGGAGCAATGGAGTGGGAGATATCAACAATTTTTACATCTTCCAATTCGGTATATATCGCCCCTTTGACTGCGCCAACAAAGTGGTCCTTTTCTCCGAAGTCCGTTGTAAGTGTGATAATCGCCATATGGGAATTGTTGATATTTTATTAAAACAAGTACGACAAAAATAGGTTACTTTTGTTAGTAGGAAAAACTATTTTGGGGTAATAAACCAATAATAATGTGGAACAATTTTAGAAGATGTGGAGGACCAGATTTATTTCAGATTTAAAGGTTTTTTATCTTAATATTATAGCCTAAAACTAATTGCCATTTTAAACATTTAAAATAAAGCACCGCCTTTTGAACGAACTGATAATTGAACTTACCGACATTGGCCCAAGGGAATTCTTCGGACAGGAAAACGCCAATATTGAATTGTTGAAGAAGTATTTTCCAAAATTGAAAATTGTAGCTAGGGGCAACAAAATTAAGGCCTATGGTGATGAAGAAGTCCTAGAGGAATTTGATAGGCGAATTACGATGCTTTTGGAGCAATATGCCAAGTACAATAAAATTGACGAAAACGTTATCGAACGGGTTTTACTAAGCCGAAATAGGGAGGAATATGAAACTCCTGCAGGTAGCGGCGAAGTGATTGTACACGGGGTAAGTGGAAAACCTGTAAAACCATTAACGGCAAACCAACGAAAATTGGTTGCCTTAATGAATAAGAATGATATGGTTTTTGCCGTTGGCCCAGCAGGTACAGGGAAGACCTATACGGGCGTGGCATTGGCTGTCAAAGCATTAAAAGATAAGGACGTCAAACGGATAATATTGACACGACCAGCGGTTGAAGCGGGGGAGAACCTTGGCTTTTTGCCCGGAGATTTAAAGGAGAAATTAGATCCCTATATGCAGCCTTTGTATGATGCTCTTCGCGATATGATTCCTGCGGAAAAGCTCGCTTCACATATTGAAACTGGGGTAATTCAGATAGCGCCTTTGGCATTTATGCGCGGCCGTACTTTGGACAACGCCTTTGTGATTTTGGATGAAGCCCAAAACACCACTCATGCCCAGATGAAGATGTTTCTCACCCGAATGGGAAAAAATGCCAAGTTTATGATCACAGGAGATCCCGGACAGATTGACTTGCCACGTCGCGTAACCTCGGGTCTAAAAGAAGCATTGTTGGTCTTAAAAGATGTTGATGGAGTGGGAATGATTTATTTGGATGATAAAGACGTTATTCGTCATCGTCTAGTTAAGGAAGTGATAGCAGCCTACAGAAAAATTGAAAATGTTGATTAGGGGGAAGTGTTGGATTAATTAATATTTGTTTATCGTCATCCGTAAATCTAAAATCGTCAATCGTAAATCTAAATTCTAAAATGAGTAATACCATTATCTCCACTAACTTCAATTTCCCAGGCCAAAAACGAGTTTATCACGGAAAAGTCCGTGAAGTTTATACTTTGGAGAACAACCTGCTTTTAATGGTTGCAACAGATAGGCTCAGTGCATTTGATGTTGTTATGCCAAAAGGAATTCCCTACAAAGGGCAAATATTGAATCAAATAGCCACCAAAATGATGGAGGCTACCAAAGATATTGTTCCCAATTGGTTAATAGCCGTTCCCGATCCAAATGTTGCTATAGGCGAAGCCTGCGAACCTTTTAAGGTTGAAATGGTAATCCGCGGTTACTTAAGTGGACACGCAGCACGGGAATACAAGTTGGGTAAAAGAATGCTCTGTGGTGTATCGATGCCTGAAGGTATGAAGGAAAATGATAAATTTCCAGAGTCCATCATAACACCGGCAACAAAAGCCGAAATGGGCGATCACGATGAGGATATTTCAAGAGAGGATATTATAAAAAGAGGTATAGTTTCCGAAGAGGATTATCGCCAGCTCGAGGATTACACCCATAAACTCTTTAAAAGAGGTAGCGAAATTGCGTCAAAAAGAGGATTGATTTTAGTGGATACTAAATATGAATTCGGCAAAACGAAAAATGGCGAAATCGTATTGATCGATGAAATCCATACCCCAGATTCCTCCCGTTATTTTTATGCTGACGGATATGAGTTACGCCAAAAAAACAACGAGCCTCAAAAACAGCTTTCTAAAGAGTTCGTTCGCCAATGGCTTATCGAAAATGGCTTCCAAGGTTTGGAAGGACAAACAGTTCCCGTAATGACTGACGAATATATTCATAGTGTCTCAGAAAGATATATTGAGCTCTACGAAAACATTACCGGTGAAACCTTCGTAAAAGCCGACGTATCTAATATTCATCAGCGAATAGAAAAAAACGTGCTGGAGTATTTAAAATAGATATTAGACATTATTCATTAGTCATGGTTCTTGGTGTCTGGTTTAGTTCTTGTAGCGAAGCAGTCCTTAGTATTGTAGCGTAGCGGTATAGGTTCTAACAGTGCAGCGGTTTTGGTTCTTTTACCCGAGTTCTATCTTTCCCGAAAATTAAAATTGTAAACATATCCAAAACTCAATTCGCTGAAATCGGCCTGGCCCAAATTGGCACTAAGATGTGCACCCAGATAAAAGTTGTTTTTCGGGGAGTTTTCCATTCCTATTAAATAGTATTTTAATCCTATTCTGGAGGATATTCGATGTTTGATTTTATACTTGAAATTGAGATCTCCCAATACCCAATCGGTGGGAATTTCCCGAGGTGTATTTTCCCAACCTTCATTTATCCGGTAATCGAGTTTATAGGCGGGTTTATAGATATTATATCCCAGTTGCAGATCAATCCCTATGTGATTTAAGAAAACTTCACCGTGGATACTAATTCCCAAATTTGAGGCGTAGTACAGTGGATTGTCTTTAAAATACTCAAATTCCCTTCCGGTCTGTACCAATGACTCATTGTCTATAATATAGTTATGATAATGCTCATATAGCCTAGCGTAAAATCCAATTCCTACTTTATAGGTATTGTTGTACACTCGTCCATATTCTCCCGCAATGGTATAAACGTTTTGCCGGTCATTAATCGCAACACCCAGAACATTCTGTCCAAATCCTCCTCGAAATGCAAAATAATCGTACACGGTTTGATTATAATTAGGTAGGATGGCGTTCTCGTTTTCGGGGTATTTCAACGGGTTTTTTATATCTGCGGAAAGGCTTACTAAAAATGAATTAAAACCAATATTCAATAGTCGCATATGGCCATTGGAATGATGGGAATAGCCTAGACCCAATCGCCAATCAATATTGTCACCTCTTAAAAACATATAGTAAAAATAGGAGCGAAAAGCCCAAGTTAAATCAGTGGTAACAACGTTATTTTGCGGGTTGGTTTCAGGATCATGCTTTTTTGTAGAATAGGAAGCACCCATTGCAGTTTGGAAGGTTAGGCGCTCATTTCCAAATACCTTAAATTCAATAAAAGGCAAAACAGAAAATGCTAAACCCAGAGTGTCCAAATTTCCGAAATCGGTAACGCCCATAGAGATTCCGGTTTTAGGACCTTTTAACTGTTGTGCCCATTGTTGTGGATCATTTGTATGATATCGGCCAAAACTTAAAACGATCTGTTTTTGAAATCTAGTTGAAGGAAATCCTTCATTACCTTCCATTGTTTTTCCGAAGAGAATTTCAGGTGTAAATGTAAACGCGCTATTTTTCCACTCTCCTTCATTTTGGCCCATGGTCAAACCGCATAAGAATAGAAAGAAAACGATGGTTAGGTTCTTCATTTGGTGCTGCAAGTAACAATTTATAGATTAATTTTTAAAATATTAATGGTACATTTAGTTGGAATTTTTATAAATCCATATTGGAAAAATTTGATTATATAATTTCTGAAATGGCTTCCCTTGCCTGGGGATTACCTTTGTTAATTATTCTGATAGGAGGGGGGCTTTACCTTATAATTCGAATTAGATTTTTGCCATTTCTTTATTTGGGTCACGCAATTGCGATTTTGAAAGGGAAATATGACAACGAATCTGATGCAGGGGAAATCACCCACTTTCAGGCTCTGGCTACCGCACTTTCTGCGACTGTGGGAATGGGAAACATCGCTGGCGTAGCGGTCGCAATTTCGATTGGTGGGCCTGGAGCAGTTTTTTGGATGTGGATTAGTGCTGTAATTGGAATGTCCACCAAGTTTTTTACCGCAACCTTGGCAATTCTTTACAGAGGTGTTGATAGCGAGGGGAAAATCCAAGGAGGTCCTATGTATTTTATAATGGAGGGCTTGGGTAAAAAATGGTTTCCTCTCGCCGCTTTTTTCAGTATCGCAGGTTTGGTGGGGGCATTGCCGGTATTTAATGCCAACCAGCTTACCCAAGCAATTAACGATATTGTCTTAAAACCTATGGGCCTATACAGGGGTCTCCAGACAGATTTTGTAATTGGTATTGTCCTGGCAACATTGACAGCCATAGTTATTTTGGGAGGTCTATCCCGAATTAGCAAAACCGCGTCAAAGTTGGTTCCGGCAATGGCAATTCTTTATTTTGTGCTCGTGGCTGCCATTTTAATTGTACATATTGATGTAGTTCCCGAATACCTAGCGTTCATTTTTACCGATGCCTTTTCTGCAAATTTTTATAAGGGAGATGCCTTTTTGGGTGGTGTGGTAGGCGGTATAATAATTTTGGGAATTCGAAGAGGAGCATTTTCTAATGAAGCAGGCATCGGTACAGCTCCAATGGCACACGGCGCGGCCAAAACCAACGAGCCTATTAGGGAGGGATTGGTGGCAATGTTAGGACCTGCAATAGATACATTAGTGATCTGCACTTTAACAGCACTTGCAATTTTGGTGACAGGAGTTTGGCAGAGTAGCGATGCGAATGGGGTAAGTTTAACGGCATCGGCCTTCGAAGAGAGCCTTCCCATTATTGGGAAATATGGTTTGATGGTCTGTATAGCCATTTTTAGTATTTCCTCCTTATTTTCTTATTCGTATTATGGAACCAAGTGTATGTCATTTCTCTTTGGAGCCAAGAATAAGGGCATATACAATTACTTCTATATATTGAGTATAATAATAGGTGCCACCACATCTTTAAGTATGATGATAAACTTAATAGATACTTTCTTTGCTCTCATGGCTATTCCCACTATGACGGCAACCGTAATCCTTGCTCCAAGAGTTATAAGAGAGGCGAGGATTTATTTTGCAAAATTGAAAGCCGGGTATTAATGAAGAAAATTTCCAGAGGGAATTTACTTCCTCTCTATAGAATTTAAACAATGCTTTTGAAATAACTATTCGTTGATTACACTGTCTTTCGCTTTTCTATTGTCCTCCCCTTATGGAATTGTCCGAGCTACCTCTTTTGGCAGTTTGCGGAGAGAACTAATCAAAATAGCTGAAAGTCTCTCCGTCTTTTATTTTTAGAAGAGTCTCATAGATCAATTTGATAACATTTTCTACGTCATCTCGATGTACCATTTCAACGGTAGTATGCATATATCGCAACGGGAGTGAGATCAAAGCGCTGGCAACACCACCATTACTGTAAGCAAAGGCATCTGTATCAGTTCCAGTTGCTCGAGAAAGGGCGGCTCTTTGAAAAGGAATCATATTTTTTTCCGCTGTATCTACGATTAGATCTCGTAATTTTTGTTGTACCGCAGGAGCATAAGCAATAACAGGACCTGAACCGATTTCAGCATGTCCTTCTTTCTTCTTATCGATCATTGGAGTGGTGGTATCATGAGTAACATCGGTTATGATAGCCACATTCGGTTTTATTCGGTCCGCAATCATTTCGGCACCTCTAAGACCAATTTCTTCCTGGACTGAATTTGTTACGTAAAGTCCAAATGGTAACGAAATGTTTCTTTCCTTTAAAAGTCTGGCTACCTCAGCGATCATAAAACCGCCCATACGATTATCCAAAGCCCTACAAACAAATTTATCCTCGTTCAAAATGTGAAACTGATCTGGATAAGTAATTACGCAACCTACATGTATTCCCATTTGATCTACCTCGGCTTTATCCTTTGCACCTACATCAATAAAAATATTTTCTGGTTTCGGTGGTTCTTCCTTGGATTTGTCACGCGTATGGATTGCCGGCCAACCAAAGACACCTTTTAAAATGCCTTTCTTGGTATGGATATCTACTATTTTTGAAGGGGCGATTTGGTGGTCACTTCCTCCGTTTCTTATAACATATAATAAACCATTATCGCTAATGTAATTTACATACCAGGATATTTCATCAGCATGACCTTCAATTACTACTCGAAATTTCGCCTTTGGATTTATAACCGCTACCGCTGTTCCATAGGTATCTGTAAAAAATTCATCTACGTATGGTTTTAAATATTCCATCCAGATCTTCTGCCCATTCCATTCGTAGCCAGTAGGGGATGCATTATTCAAATAATTCTCTAGAAAAGTAAGCGATTTTTCGGTAAGGATTGAAGTCTTCATGGCTTATAACTCTATCTTGGTTTGAGTCGGCAAAATTAAGGATTAAATAGGCAGGGACAAGACATTTTGCTTATTTTTGGAATGTTTTTTGGATACCAAATTCAGATAACTTTACTTCTATGAAATCTCCTTTTTATATATATGTATTTTTTGTCTTTTTCGGTCTTTCGCATTCCCACGCACAGAAAGGATCCGAAATTTTGACAAAACGGCCCGATTCTACCGAGGTTGTTTACTATATTATTGAAGGGGATACTTTAGCCAGGGATATTATAAATCTAGATGAAGTGATATTATTGGATAAACTTCATTTCAAAACTGAAAATGACCGAAGACGTTATCTCATTTTACGACGTAAAACACGGAAGGTTTATCCCTATGCTAAATTGGCGGCTGAAAGACTTACTGTAATGAAAGAGCGCCTAAATACTATTGAAAGAAATAGGGATAAGAAAAAGTATGCTAAGCTGGTTCAAAAATATGTGGAAGGCGAATTTTCCGATCAGCTTAAAAATCTTACCCATAGCGAAGGCCAGATCTTAATTAAACTGATTCATCGCCAGACAGGACACACAGCTTTTGATCTTATTAGGGAGCTACGAACTGGTTGGAGGGCCTTTTGGTACAACGTCACTGCCAATATGTTTGAAATATCTTTAAAGGAAGAATACCAGCCCTACGAGGTAAAGGAGGACTACTTAATCGAAGATATTCTACAGAGATCCTTTCAAGAAGGTATTTTGGTTAGACAGAAGCCCTCATTTCCAATTGATTATTTGGATCTATCTTCTTACTGGAATAAAAAAATAGCCGATAATTAACAGGTCTATCTATTGTACAGAATTGCGGAATCTCGTATTTTCGTAGTTCGCTCTTTTTTGACCTAGAATTCTTCTAAGTGTTTTATATTTTTTTTGCGGTTTAAATTGATAGCAGTCAGGCTTTTGGTTATTGAGGGTGAAAAAAAGTTTAAAAAAACCTGTATTTAAGTTTGGTGGAACAGAAAAGGGTTCTATATTTGCACCCGCTTAAGATAACAACCCCGGTTTGTTTCGCGAGTCGAAAAAAGCTCTTTAAAATTCTTTTAAATATTTTTCAAAAAGTATTGCAGGATTAAAAAAAGGTTGTATCTTTGCACCCGCTAAAACAACGAGTGACTTCAAAACACGAGTTGGAGAAGCGTAAAAAAGAAACATAAGTTCATTGAGATATTGAAATTGACAGCGTAGATAGCGAACGGAAACGTTTGCTGTCAACAAAGAAACTAAACTAAGTGAGATTTTCTGAGAATTTTTTTGAGAGTCGAGCTCTTACTGGAGTATGGTCGCAATATTATTGAAGATTATACGATGAAGAGTTTGATCCTGGCTCAGGATGAACGCTAGCGGCAGGCCTAACACATGCAAGTCGAGGGGTAAAGAAGTGCTTGCACTTTTGAGACCGGCGCACGGGTGAGTAACGCGTATGGAATCTGCCTTGTACAGGGGAATAGCCCAGGGAAACTTGGATTAATGCCCCATGGTATCATAGTCCGGCATTGGATTTTGATTAAAGATTTATCGGTACAAGATGATCATGCGTCCCATTAGCTTGATGGTAAGGTAACGGCTTACCATGGCTACGATGGGTAGGGGCCCTGAGAGGGGGATCCCCCACACTGGTACTGAGACACGGACCAGACTCCTACGGGAGGCAGCAGTGAGGAATATTGGACAATGGGCGAGAGCCTGATCCAGCCATGCCGCGTGCAGGAAGACCGCCCTATGGGTCGTAAACTGCTTTTACAGAGGAAGAAACACCCCGACGTGTCGGGGCTTGACGGTACTCTGGGAATAAGGATCGGCTAACTCCGTGCCAGCAGCCGCGGTAATACGGAGGATCCGAGCGTTATCCGGAATCATTGGGTTTAAAGGGTCCGTAGGCGGGCGATTAAGTCAGTGGTGAAAGTCTGCAGCTCAACTGTAGAATTGCCATTGATACTGGTTGTCTTGAATGGTTGTGAAGTGGCTAGAATATGTGGTGTAGCGGTGAAATGCTTAGATATCACATAGAATACCGATTGCGAAGGCAGGTCACTAACAACGCATTGACGCTGATGGACGAAAGCGTGGGGAGCGAACAGGATTAGATACCCTGGTAGTCCACGCCGTAAACGATGGATACTAGCTGTCCGGACCACGTTGGTGGTCTGGGTGGCCCAGCGAAAGTGATAAGTATCCCACCTGGGGAGTACGTTCGCAAGAATGAAACTCAAAGGAATTGACGGGGGCCCGCACAAGCGGTGGAGCATGTGGTTTAATTCGATGATACGCGAGGAACCTTACCAGGGCTTAAATGTAGTCTGACAGGGGTGGAAACATCCCCTTCTTCGGACAGATTACAAGGTGCTGCATGGTTGTCGTCAGCTCGTGCCGTGAGGTGTCAGGTTAAGTCCTATAACGAGCGCAACCCCTGTCGTTAGTTGCCAGCATGTAAAGATGGGAACTCTAACGAGACTGCCGGTGCAAACCGTGAGGAAGGTGGGGATGACGTCAAATCATCACGGCCCTTACGTCCTGGGCCACACACGTGCTACAATGGCAGGTACAATGGGCAGCCACTGCGCAAGCAGGCGCGAATCCACAAAACCTGTCTCAGTTCGGATCGGGGTCTGCAACTCGACCCCGTGAAGCTGGAATCGCTAGTAATCGGATATCAGCCATGATCCGGTGAATACGTTCCCGGGCCTTGTACACACCGCCCGTCAAGCCATGGAAGCTGGAAGCACCTGAAGTCCGTCACCGCGAGGAGCGGCCTAGGGTGAAGCTGGTAACTGGGGCTAAGTCGTAACAAGGTAGCCGTACCGGAAGGTGCGGCTGGAACACCTCCTTTCTAGAGAAAGACGACCGAAATTCAACAAAGAGACACTCTTATTGGAAAACACGGATGTCTTGCTTGGTTTAGCTGTCAATTTTATAATATTACGGTCAACAGGTCAAGTCTTCGGTACATCAAAACTGATTACTGAGCACTGAACATTGGGGCCCTTTACAGTCCCATAGCTCAGCTGGTTAGAGCGCTACACTGATAATGTAGAGGTCGGCAGTTCGAGTCTGCCTGGGACTACTATCGAAATCGAAACTGAAATCGAAATCGAAGATTGAAAAACAAGATATTTCTTCGGAAATATACGTTCATTACATATTGAAGGAAATTCTAGAAGTTGGGATTCAACGTTCATAATTCTGAATTCATAATTCTGAATTACTAAAATGGGGAATTAGCTCAGCTGGCTAGAGCGCTACGCTTGCACCGTAGAGGTCATCGGTTCGACTCCGATATTCTCCACCACGGACAACAATCGTTGTTCCCGTTAGCTGCCCGTTATCCGGGCCCGGGAGCGGTGAGGATCCAGACAGTTCATTGACATATTGGAAACAAAGAATACGAGAGAAGTAATAATTAAGTCTCAATGTTCAACAAACAATTATCAATGCTCAATTGAGCGTTGAAAGTTGATACTTGAATATTGAGCGAAGAACAACTCATTAAAAGAGCAAAAACCTGCCATACGGCAGGTAAAAGTACAATAAGCAAAATAAGGGCGTATGGGGAATGCCTAGGCTCTCAGAGGCGATGAAGGACGTGATAAGCTGCGAAAAGCTGCGGGGACTGGCACATACAGGTTGATCCGCAGGTATCCGAATGGGGCAACCCAGTACATTGAAGATGTATTACCGCGCAAGCGGGGCAAACCCGGGGAACTGAAACATCTAAGTACCCGGAGGAAGAGAAAACAACAGTGATTCCGATAGTAGCGGCGAGCGAACTCGGATTAGCCCAAACCGGGCGGTTTACGGACCGTCCGGGGTTGTAGGACCGCGACATTTGGTGCCTTACGAACAAGAACACGTTGGAAAGCGTGGCCATAGACGGTGATAGCCCGGTATTGGTAAGGACGGTTGCCGATAGTGGTATCCTGAGTAGTGCGGGGCACGTGAAACCCTGTATGAATCTGGCGGGACCATCCGCCAAGGCTAAATACTCCTGAGAGACCGATAGTGAACCAGTACCGTGAGGGAAAGGTGAAAAGAACCGTGAACAACGGAGTGAAACAGAACCTGAAACCATACGCCTACAAGCGGTCGGAGCCAATTTATTTGGTGACGGCGTGCCTTTTGCATAATGAGCCTACGAGTTACTGTTGCCAGCGAGGTTAAGGTCCTAAGGACCGGAGCCGCAGCGAAAGCGAGTCTGAACAGGGCGCTTTAGTTGGTAGTAGTAGACGCGAAACCGTGTGATCTACCCTTGGGCAGGCTGAAGTTTGGGTAACACCAAATGGAGGGCCGAACCCGTTGACGTTGAAAAGTCTTGGGATGACCTGAGGGTAGGGGTGAAAGGCCAATCAAACTCGGAAATAGCTCGTACTCCCCGAAATGCATTTAGGTGCAGCGTTGACATTATAGTTTTATAGAGGTAGAGCTACTGATTGGATGCGGGGGCTTCACCGCCTACCAATTCCTGACAAACTCCGAATGCTATAAAATGTTGGTCAGCAGTGAGGGCATGGGTGCTAAGGTCCATGTCCGAGAGGGAAAGAACCCAGACCATCAGCTAAGGTCCCCAAATGTATGTTAAGTTGAAAAAACGCGGTCGGACTGCACAGACAGCCAGGATGTTGGCTTGGAAGCAGCCATTCATTTAAAGAGTGCGTAACAGCTCACTGGTCGAGCGGTCCGGCATGGATAATAATCGGGCATAAACATACTACCGAAGCTATGGTCCCGACTTTACGTCGGGAGGTAGGGGAGCATTCCGTATGCGCCGAAGGTGTGCCGCGAGGTATGCTGGAGCGTACGGAAAAGAAAATGTAGGCATAAGTAACGATAATGCGGGCGAGAAACCCGCACTCCGAAAGACCAAGGTTTCCCCAGCTATGCTAATCAGCTGGGGGTCAGTCGGGACCTAACGCGAACCCGAAAGGGGTAGTGGATGGACAACGGTTTAATATTACCGTACCTGCCCGCGCCAAAAGCGACGGAGGCGGAAACTGGGTGCGCACTGACGGAATAGTGCGTTGAAGGGAGTGGCAACACCCCGATAGTACACTGAGGCCCCGGCCAAGGTGATAATCCCGGGTACCGACTTCCAAGAAAAGCGAGCGAGGCAGCCCGTACCCCAAACCGACACAGGTGGTTGGGAAGAGCATTCCAAGGAGCTCGAGAGATTCATGGCTAAGGAACTAGGCAAAATAGACGCGTAACTTCGGGAGAAGCGTCGCCCCCAGCAATGGGGGCCGCAGTGAAAGAGTCCAGGCGACTGTTTATCAAAAACACAGGGCTCTGCAAAATCGAAAGATGAAGTATAGGGCCTGACACCTGCCCGGTGCTGGAAGGTTAAGAGGAGATGTCATCCTTCGGGAGAAGCATTGAATTGAAGCCCCAGTAAACGGCGGCCGTAACTATAACGGTCCTAAGGTAGCGAAATTCCTTGTCGGGTAAGTTCCGACCTGCACGAATGGTGCAACGATCTGGACACTGTCTCAGCCATGAGCTCGGTGAAATTGTAGTATCGGTGAAGATGCCGATTACCCGCTGTGGGACGAAAAGACCCCGTGCACCTTTACTATAGCTTAGTATTGGTTTTGGATAAGCAATGTGTAGGATAGGTGGGAGACTTTGAAGCTGCGTCGCCAGGCGTGGCGGAGTCATTGTTGAAATACCACCCTTTGCTTGTCTAGAGTCTAACCCTTGAACAAAGGGGACAGTGCTTGGTGGGTAGTTTGACTGGGGTGGTCGCCTCCAAAAGAGTAACGGAGGCTTCTAAAGGTTCCCTCAATACGGTTGGCAATCGTGTGCAGAGTGCAATGGCATAAGGGAGCTTGACTGAGAGACCAACAAGTCGATCAGGTACGAAAGTAGAGCATAGTGATCCGGTGGTTCCGCATGGAAGGGCCATCGCTCAAAGGATAAAAGGTACGCCGGGGATAACAGGCTGATCTCCCCCAAGAGCTCATATCGACGGGGGGGTTGGCACCTCGATGTCGGCTCGTCACATCCTGGGGCTGGAGAAGGTCCCAAGGGTTGGGCTGTTCGCCCATTAAAGTGGCACGCGAGCTGGGTTCAGAACGTCGTGAGACAGTTCGGTCTCTATCTACAGTGGGCGCAAGAAATTTGAGTGGATCTGATCCTAGTACGAGAGGACCGGATTGGACCGACCGCTGGTGCACCAGTTGTCCCGCCAGGGGCACCGCTGGGTAGCTACGTCGGGAAGGGATAAGCGCTGAAAGCATATAAGCGCGAAACCCACCACAAGATGAGATTTCTTTAAAGGGCCGTGGGAGACTACCACGTTGATAGGCCGCAGGTGCAAGGGCAGCAATGTCACAGCCGAGCGGTACTAATAGCCCGTAAGCTTATGTACGTCCTCCCCCCGGCCCCCTCCCAAGGAGGGGGAGCAACTCAGACTTGCAGCCGTGGAAGGCAACTCTTTTAAAAGGTCAGTTCACTTTTCCCCTATACTTTGTTTCCATAATGTCAAGATATTTTCCCAGCGAACGCTGGGGGGCATTAGTAGATTGGGCATAAGGCATTGGTAACAACCAATCCCTACAACCCGGTCCCTAATTCCTAAAACCAAGGTGGTTATAGCGACGGGGCTCACCTCTTACCATTCCGAACAGAGAAGTTAAGCCCGTTTGCGCCGATGGTACTGCATCTCGTGGGAGAGTAGGTCGCCGCCTTCCTTAAAACCTCCACCATTTATTTGGTGGAGGTTTTTTTTATGGGATATACCAAATGGACGCTCCCACGTGGGTGGGTGGTAGGGGCGGGAAAGGCCGGTTGTGTTCTTTCCGATCTGGTTCCCGCCCCTGCCGTTCCTCTTATTATAAACGCCTTCCTTAAAACCTCCACCATTTATTTGGTGGAGGTTTTTTTTATGGGATATACCAAAAGGACGCTCCCACGTGGGTGGGTGGTAGGGGCGGGGAAGGCCGGTTGTGTTCTTTCCGATCTGGTTCCCGCCCCTGCCGTTCCTCTTATTATAAACGCCTTCCTTAAAACCTCCACCATTTATTTGGTGGAGGTTTTTTTTATGGGATATACCAAATGGACTCTCCCACGTGGGTGGGTGGTAGGGGCGGGAAAGGCTGGTTGTGTTCTTTCCGATCTGGTTCCCGCCCCTGCCGTTCCTCTTATTAAAAACGCCTTCCTTAAAACCTCCACCATTTATTTGGTGGAGGTTTTTTTTATGGGATATACCAAAAGGACGTTCCTGCGTGGGTGGGTGGTAGGGCGGGAAAGGCCGGTTGTGTTCTTTCCGATCTGGTTCCCGCCCCTGCCGTTCCTCTTATTATAAACGCCTGCCTTAAAACCTCCACCATTTATTTGGTGGAGGTTTTTTTTATGGGATATACCAAAAGGACGCTCCCACGTGGGTGGGTGGTAGGGGCGGGGAAGGCCGGTTGTGTTCTTTCCGATCTGGTTCCCGCCCCTGCCGTTCCTCTTATTATAAACGCCTTCCTTAAAACCTCCACCATTTATTTGGTGGAGGTTTTTTTTATGGAGCTTTATTAGTAATATAAACGACAGCTTTTCAATCTTTAAAATTAGAAATGAAAGTGCTAATATTGGATAATCTCGAAACAAAATGATATAAGATTTTCTTATAAGGTGGCTCTATAAAATTATAGTTCCTGAGATTGTTTTAAGTAGTATCCAGGTCAGGAATTATAAGTTAATTTTAATCGTAAATTTCGGCGTAATGAATTACGTTGGGGACTGATTAATAAAGAAAACTCGAGTGAGTTGATTTTTTCGACGCAAACTCATCTCAAAATATCGACTTCACCACCGTATTGATCCCCTTAAAACAAAGGTAAATTGCTCCAACCGCTGCAACTAGGGCGGGTACAATAAAAACGAAGAACATAAAGGTTTCCTTGTTCAGGAAGGAGAGCGTTAAAAGATAGGGAGCTAAGAACAACAGGGGCAAGGCAAAGGCCAGATACTTTAAACCTTTTTTTAGTATATTAAAATCAGTGTGTTCTTTTCCCATAGCTATATAATATATATTGGTCTCAAATTTAAACAAAATTGGGGACTTTTGAAACGGCAAGTGGGAACCGAACTTAGTTAGTTTCTTTGCAGTCCTAAATCAAATATCCGGATTACTGAAGGGGTAGTGGATGAAATTTAAAATGCTGCACTTTCAACTTACAATCTAATTTTTTACTGCGTCGATTGCTTTTCGCACATTCTGGTGTTTATCCAAAAGAATTTGGGCTTCTCTTTCAGATATATTTAGTTCCTCCATTATCATTCGTACGCCGCGGTCCACCAGTTTATTATTGCTCAATTGCATATCAACCATTTTATTTCCTTTTACTCTTCCCAATTGAATCATCGCGGTAGTGGAGATCATATTGAGGACCAGTTTCTGTGCCGTTCCTGCTTTCATTCTTGAACTTCCCGTCACAAATTCTGGTCCTACATTTACCTCTATTGGAAATTGGGCCGCAAGGGCAAGAGGACTGCCTTCATTACAGGTAATACAACCGGTTGTGATGTTATTATCATTGCAATATTTTAATGCTCCTATTACATAAGGGGTTGTGCCCGAGGCGGCGATTCCTATTACTATATCTTTTTCGGAAATATTTTCTTTTTGTAAATCCTGTACCCCTTGTTCTTCAGAATCTTCCGCAAATTCCACGGCTTTTCTGATGGCGGAATCTCCCCCGGCAATTAATCCAAGCACCAATCCGTGCGGTACGCCGAAAGTGGGAGGACATTCGCTGGCATCAAGGATTCCCATACGGCCACTTGTTCCGGCGCCGATATAAAATAGCCTGCCGCCGTTTTTTAATTTGTCAATAACTTGTATGGTGAGATTTTCAATCTGAGAAATGGATTTTTCCACCGCATAGGCAATCGATTTGTCTTCATTGTTTATATTCTGAAGCAATTCTGAAATGCTCATTTTTTCTAAATTATCATATTTTGAAGCGGATTCGGTAATTTTATGGTAAGTCATTTGTTCTTGTATTATTGGGGAAAAGAAGATGTTGAAGCAGAAATCTTTTGAACCAAAAAGAAATATTATTTCAAAATGTAAATCCTGATAATGCAACTACGAATTTACTTTAAAATAAATAGCTAAAAAATTTGTTTCTGCTAATTCTGCTTTTTCAGAAAATCTGTTTTAAATAGTTATAAAAAAGAAAAATGGGGAATCCAGTAACGGAGGTCCCCTTTTTGCAGGTTTTTTATTAGTTTCTATTTCTTGATAATTCTTAAATTTTTGCTTTCACCATTATATGAAATGGTAACCATATAAATCCCAATGTTCAATACTTCAGGAAGGTTGAATTGGATGGTATTTTCAGAAAAAGTTTTTTCAGTGGTCAATATTTTCCTTCCTAGAATATCATGCACTGAAATAGCAACAACCTCTCTGTTCAATTTCGGCGCAGCTATGTTAAAGGTAACATTCCTTACAGGGTTGGGGAAATGAATGGTTCCTGAAAGTAAATTTATTGCACTATATATTCTAATACCGATATTTCTGAGATTCTGAAATATCCCAATGGATAATTTTCTGGATTGGTTTGATTAATGATATTTCCCCTTACGGTGGCGGGTTGGGTTTCGAAAGGCCCGCCTCCACTTCCAGTTTGTTGTAATAGGATAAACATATAATTATAAAATTCCTCCGTTACTCCCGATAGGGTGAATTGAACGTTATCTCCCGCCGATAAATCGTCCGCTAAATACATAGCAAAGATTCGGTTTCCATTAAAAAATTCGTCGCTTAGCACATCTCGGGCCACCCCTCGTTTAGAAGAACCTATATAGTAGTAGAAGTTTTTTTGGTCTATAGGATCGGTAAAAAATGCTTTTAATTCTATTTGATCGCCCAGAAAACCACCATCGTTCTTTTGTTCAACATATTCCAATTCGGGAGAGGAAACAAGATGGGTGGTTGCCGTATATATTTCGTCCTTATATTTTATATGAAGAGTATAGTTGTTATTTGGTTGTGGTAGGAAATCACCATTATAATAACCTTCCTCTGAGTGAACAAAAGGATACAGAGTTCCACTTTCATCCATTATATATATGGTAGCGTCTTCTACTACCGGGATATTATTATCGAAAAAGGGAGCGGTGGTTGTCAATTTCACAGTGCTAAAAACCGCTCCCGTCGCGGGTCTTATACTTATGTTGGCCTCTACAACCAATCTTGGTTTTGCATCGTTCAGATCTACATCAATTACATCTTCACAAGAGGTAAGAAGAAGCAAGCTGCTAACAAGAAATAAAAACTGCTTCATAATCTAAAATTTAAAGTTGTAGGTAACTGAAGGAATAATTCCGAAGATAGAAAGTCGCACAGCCTCATTTGTTCCGTTGTCTGTATTTTCACTGAATGAAAAAGAAGCGGCATTTTTTCTGTTGTAAACATTGTAAACGCTAAAAACCCATTCTCCTTTCCACTTCGGACTGTTGTCGCTATCAGAATACCTTCCTGCTTTTGGTCTCCAAGTAGCAGAGATATCCATTCGGTTAAAGGGAGTCAATCTGCTGCTATTGCGAGCTTCATACACGGGAATGACCATTCCGTCGTAAAAATACTGGCCTTCTGGAAAGGTACTTGGCCGGCCCGTTTGAAAGATAAAATTTGCACCAAACGACCAGCTTTTTGAAAGATCATAAGAGCCGGTGAAAGATAGGTCGTGGGTTTTATCCCAAGGAGTATTGTACCAATCCCCATTATTAATCCCACTTTCATTTGCAGTTCTTCCGGGAGTGCGCTGTTCACTTTTAGAAAGAGTATAAGCCAACCATCCCTGAAATCTACCCGAATTTTTCTTCAGAAGCAATTCCAATCCGTAGGATCTGGCTTCGCCATTTAGCAGAATCTGTTCCACGGCATTGTTCGCAATTAAATCCGCGCCATTAATATAGTCCAAACGGTTTTGAACTTTCTTAAAAAAGGTTTCAACTTCCATGGAGTAATTCTGAAAATTGCGGAAATATCCCAATGCTACCTGATCAGCTAGTTGAGGTTCTATGTATTTTCCGCTAGGGGCATATATATCAAATGGAGTAGGAGAGGTGGTATTGCTAATTAAATGGATGTATTGGGTCATTCGGTTATAGCTCGCCTTTATAGAAGAATCATCATTCAATAAAAATGAAACAGAAAGTCGGGGTTCCAGATGGGCGAATGATTTGATTGTTTCACTTCTTTTAAAGGAAACAGTATCACTGGGTTTTGCTTTTTCGTATATTCCCAAGTCTTCATTATAAAGTAATGGGAGGTTGTTTTCATATAAAAAAAGTTCAGATTGCCCCAACCTGTTAAAAGTTGAAAGTCTGAGTCCCGCATTGACCAGAAGGTTTTTGGAGACCTTTATATCAGCACCAGTATAAAAAGCATTTTCCCAAGCAAATTTATCGGTTAGTTTAAATTCATTCACGGCCGAAGTTTCCGTAGTAGGTTTTACATTTCCAGGATTAAACTTATAGGAGATGCTATTTACCCCATACTTTAATTCTATGTTTTCCGAAAGGTAGTTGGAGAAGTCGTATTTAAGATTGAAATTCGTTATTCCACTATCAAACTTAAATTCTACAAATTTCAGTTCCAATCCAAAATAGTAATCAGAATAAATCAATGACAGGTTGGAAAATAATTTATCTGAAAAGATATGGTTCCACCTTAAATTTAAAGTGGTATTTCCGAAAGTGTTTCCGAAGCTTTCAGAAATTTTAAACACATCCCTCCCGAAATATCCTGAAAGAAAGAGTCTGTTATTCTTGTTTAGATTATAACTTACCTTGGTATTTAAGTCGTAGAAATAAGCAATATTATCCAAGTCAAACAAGGGAAGGAACAAGTGGGCATAACTGCTGCGGCCTCCTATCAGAAATGAAGCGGTATCCTTTTTTATAGGTCCTTCAAGAAGTAAACGACTTGCAACCAATCCAATTCCGCCTGTGGCGTGGTAGTTACGATTATTTCCGTCCTTTTGATAGATATCCAAAACAGAAGAAACTCGACCTCCATATTGCGCCGGGATTCCTCCTTTATATAAGGTGAGATCCTTAATAGCATCAGGATTGAAAACGGAGAAGAATCCGAATAAATGCGATGAGTTGTAAAGGGTTGCCTCGTCAAGTAAAATTAAATTCTGGTCGGCTGCGCCTCCTCTTACGTTAAATCCGCTGGCCCCTTCACCGGCACTGGTTACTCCCGGAAGCAGGGTTATGGATTTTATAATATCCACTTCCCCCAAAACTACTGGAATCTTTTTTATGGTGCTGGAAGAAAGAGTATTTGCACTCATTTGGGTACTTCTAATATTGAGTTTTTCAGGGTTTGCTTCAAGAAGTACTTCGTCTAGACTTTGGGAATCTTCGGATAGGGTAAAGTTCTTTTTAATGTTTTCTTGAAGGTCAATCGTGAATTGTTGGGTGGCAAAGCCCAACGTGCTTATTGTTATTTCGTATTGTCCTCTAGGTAAAGTAATAGAATAAAATCCATATTGATTAGTCACAGTTCCCGTTTGAAGTGGAGAGACCAAGATATTAACTCCCATGAGGGTTTCTCCGGTTTCTTCCTCAGAAACGGTTCCATTCAAAGTGAATTTTTCTTGGGAATGAATTAAGAAACTTCCAAAGAATATGGTAAGAGTGATCAATAATCTCAATGGTTGTATGTTTGAATTAAAAGATTTGTTACTCCAAATGAACCCTGCCAATACTCTAAATGCTGGATGGGTTACTAAATAAAAGTTTATTTCTTTTTTCTTTTTGCAGCGGGCGTAAATTCACTGACAAAATGCAATTTAACATTAGGGTATTTGGATTGTGTCATTTGCAAGGTAAACGCTGAATCGGCAAAAAAGACCAGTTGTCCGCGTTTGTCTTTTGCAAGAAATCGGGATTTTACCCTTTTAAAATCTTCAAATTCCTCACTTTTTGGATCCACCGGATCCACCCAACAGGCCTTGTGAACATTCAAGTTTTCATAAGAACATTGAGCTCCATATTCATGTTCCAAACGATATTGGATTACTTCAAATTGTAAAGCGCCGACCGTTCCAATTACCTTTCGTCCGTTAAGTTCTAAAGTGAATAGCTGGGCAACCCCTTCATCCATTAATTGGTCGATTCCTTTTTCCAGCTGCTTGCTCTTCATAGGATCGGCATTATTGATATACTTAAAGTGCTCTGGTGAAAAACTTGGAATTCCCTTATAGTTCATTTCTTCGCCCTCGGTAAGTGTGTCGCCAATTTTGAAATTTCCCGTGTCGTGAAGACCCACAATATCCCCCGCATACGAAGTATCCACAATTTGTTTCTTTTCGGCAAAAAAAGCATTCGGACTGGAAAACTTCAATTTCTTTCCTTGGCGAACGTGAAGATAAGGCGTGTTTCTTTCAAAAATACCCGAAACAATTTTCACAAAAGCCAATCTATCCCTGTGTTTGGGATCCATATTGGCGTGGATTTTAAAAACGAAACCACTGAACTCTTTTTCTTCGGCATCAACCAATCGCGTATCACTCTCCTTGGGTTGCGGGGTTGGGGCAATTTCCACAAAACAATCCAACAATTCACGAACTCCAAAATTATTAAGGGCGGAACCGAAAAATACAGGTTGAAGATTTCCTTCCAAATATTCCTCTTTATTAAAATCGGGGTAAACCTCATACACAAGTTCCAGTTCCTCCCGAAGCGTTTTAGCGGCTTTTTCTCCGATAAGTTTTTCTAGTTCAGGGTGCTGAACATCCTCAATCTCGATTGTTTCCTCAATATTTCTCCTGCTATCGCCACTAAAGAGGTTTATATTTTTTTCCCAAATATTGTAAATTCCCTTAAAATCATACCCCATCCCAATGGGGAAGCTTAATGGAGTTACCCGGAGTTTTAACTTTTGTTCAATTTCATCCAAAAGATCGAAGGCATCACGGCCTTCGCGGTCCATTTTGTTTATAAAAACGATGATGGGAATATTCCGCATTCTACAGACTTCCACCAACTTCTCAGTTTGTTCCTCGACCCCTTTTGCCACGTCAATAACAACAATCACACTGTCAACGGCAGTTAAAGTTCTAAAAGTATCTTCTGCGAAATCCTTGTGACCGGGCGTATCGAGAATATTAATCTTTACCCCTTCATATTCAAAAGCGAGCACAGAAGTAGCTACGGAAATTCCTCGTTGACGCTCAATCTCCATAAAATCACTCGTAGCGCCTTTCTTTATCTTATTGTTCTTAACCGCTCCCGCTTCTTGGATTGCACCACCGAAGAGCAGCAATTTTTCAGTAAGTGTTGTTTTTCCCGCATCAGGGTGGGCAATGATGGCAAAAGTTCTTCTGCGTTTTATTTCCTTTTGTAAAGACATTTCCTAAAATTATAATGGGCGCAAAGATAAAGTTTGTTGGCGTGAATATAAGGGGCTTTGGTATGATTTTGCGAATTTCTATTTTGTATGTATTATTTCCTTTTTTCAACGAAATCACAGAGCCAGCCTAGAGTGGAATCAATATTTATTAATTCGCTAATTATTTTATTGAACGACAGGCAGCATTATTTACTCATTAAGTTGAATTCCTGTCCTGATATTTAATATCCATCCCGTCCTAAATATATTTGCAAAAATATTCAAGATCCTAAAGTTGATTGAAGTTTTTTCTTTTTTGCATTGCCCAAACCCTTATTAATGTGAGGCGCTGAAAACTCGTGGCTCTTTTCCATTTTCCAATTTCATTACCTCGAGGTTTTAGCTTTTTTAACGAGTTCGCTTTTCGTATTTTTGGCGGTTAAGACTATTTTAAATGAAAGAAGAACAAGTTGTATTGGTCAACGAAAATGATGAAAAGATCGGTTTAATGGGCAAACAGGAAGCACACGAAAAAGCACTCCTTCACCGCGCCTTTTCGGTGTTTATTTTTAATGATAAAAACGAACTTATGCTGCAACAGCGCGCTTTGGATAAATACCATTCGCCCGGCTTATGGGCCAACACCTGCTGTAGCCATCCGCGAGATGGTGAAACTGTAGTGGAGGCCGGAAAGCGAAGGTTGAAGGAAGAAATGGGTTTTACAACGGACTTAAAGGAAACTACTTCATTCATCTATAAAGCTCCTTTTGATAATGGATTGACCGAGCACGAACTCGACCATATTCTCATCGGAAAATATGAAGGAAATCCAACTCTTAACCCAGAGGAAGTTGCAGCTTGGAAATGGATGGATCTGGAAGAGGTAAAGTCTGACATAAAGACCAATCCTGCAAATTACACCGAATGGTTTAAAATAATTTTTGATAAATTTTACCAACATCTTGCTGTATGAGCCTAACCGTATATAGAAAAGCGCACTTTAACGCTGCCCACAGACTTTTCCGTGAGGAATGGGATGATGCGAAGAACCTTGAAGTTTTTGGAAAATGCAGTAATCCCAATTATCATGGCCATAATTATGAGCTAGAAGTAGGAATATCTGGAGAGCTGGATCCAAAAACAGGATTTTTGATGAATCTGAAAGCGGTTAGTCAGATTATTAAAGAAGAAGTGGAAGATCCTTTTGACCACAAAAATTTAAATATAGAAGTTCCCGAATTTAAAGAGCTTAATCCAACGGTCGAAAATATTGCTATCGTTATCTGGAATAAACTGCGGAATCGAATAGACCACAAATATACAATTACCGTTAAACTCTACGAAACGCCACGAAATTTTGTGGTCTATACTGGCAAATGAAAGAAACAGAACCACAATTATATCCCCTAAAATTTAAACCAATTTTAAAGGAAAAGGTTTGGGGAGGAAAAAAGCTCAATAATCTTTTAAATAAGAAGGCCACCGGAAACATTGGTGAAAGCTGGGAAATTTCGGGAGTTGAAAACAATGTTTCTATCGTTGCCAATGGCCCTTGGGAAGGAAAGTCATTGGACGGATTACTCTCAGAATTTAAAGAAAAATTGGTAGGGGACCGGGTTTATAAAATTTTTGGAAATAAGTTTCCTTTATTGTTCAAGTTTATTGATGCGGCTGATGATCTTTCCGTACAGGTACATCCGGAGGATTCACTTGCCAAGCAAAGACATAATTCCTTTGGAAAAACGGAAATGTGGCATATTTTTCAGGCCGATCCAGGAGCGCAGCTTATTGTTGGGTTTAAAAATGAACTCGAAAAAGAGGATTATTTAAGAACACTTGCCGAGGGAAATATCACCGAAATTCTCAATTCCGTAACTGTTAAAAAGGGAGATACCTTTGTGATCTATCCGGGAACGGTGCACGCCATTGGTGCTGGAGTTTTATTGGCTGAAATTCAGCAGACCTCAGATATCACTTATCGCATTTATGATTGGGATAGACCTGAAGCCGATGGGAAAATGCGCGAGCTCCACACCGATTTGGCGGTGGACGCAATAGATTTTGGCTCAAACCCAAAGAAGGAAAGTTATCCGAATAAGGAAAACTTTCCGGTGCATATTGCTGAGACGGAGTTTTTTTCCACAAACAAACTTCATCTTTCGCAATCCTTTGTGCGCAAATTAGGCGATATGGATTCTTTTGTTGTTTATATGTGTCTTGAAGGTCAGGCAACTATAGCAGGTAACGGATTTTCGGAGAAAATGGAAATAGGGGACACGCTTCTTATCCCTGCAGAAATAGAAGAGATTACATTCGATACAAAAGGAGCTTCATTTTTGGAAGTGTACGTACCTTAATTGTTGTACCTTGCGCCAAATTTCGAATTTTAATTAACAAGTAATACATTTACAGTACAATGGCAAACGTAAGAGATTTAAAAAAAGACATCAACTATGTGTTGGGAGATATTATTGAGGCCGTTTATATCTGGGAGCTTACCAATCCAGGTAAAGACAACAAAAAAGCAGAGGGAATCATTGAAGATGCTATTCTGACTTTCGATGAGTTGATCGCTAAGGTGAATCAGAGAAAAGTTGAAAATAAAAAGAAACATTTTCAAGCCGTTAATGCTGAACTAGAAGAGCGCGGCAAAAAACTGATAGATCAGATTAACGCACTATAACAGTGTATCGGCTTCTTTTGAAGTTTTAATAAAAGACTCCAATTCCTTACCGTATTTGGAGTCTTTTATTTTTGGTGAAAGTGTGTTATACACTGTATCCAAATATTTTATTTGGGAATTATAGGCTTCACTTAACATTAGAAAGGGAGCTACTTCATAATCACTATTTTTGATTGCAAAGTTGATGGTCGCAAAATTCTGGCTGGCCTGCAAACTTTGTTGTTTCCTATCTATTTCCTTGACCAAAGAGTCGGTGTTTTTTGTTCGAGCATTAATTCTAACTTCAATAAAATCTAAGTTTTTAGTGATATAGCGCTGCTTCAATAAATAATAGTCTCTTAACAGACTGTCATTTTTAGAACCTGAAACCTTTGCTGCACTCCCAAACTTTTCGAGGTTTGTCTCAATGTTTACATTTCCATTTTCTCCGAAAAATTGTATTCTATCGTCTTTTAGAGTTCCATCTTTTAAACGCACGTATAAATAATAAATCTCAGGGCTTTCCACCTTTTCTGAAAAACTGAATTGCGAATTTCCATTTATGTCCATTGAATCAACAGTAACCAAAACAGTGTCTTCAAACTTCTGAAGCAATAAAGTTCCTTTTTCCAAGCCTTTCACCGCACCGGTAAGGTGCATTATTTCCGGGTTAGGGGAGGAACAACTTAATATTGATAGAAATATTATAAGAATGTAGGTGGAGTAGCGCATTTTGATTGTTTAAAGTAATTCTGTGCTCTAAGATAATTCCGTTTTAAGCAGGTGCAAATATGATAGAATTATTGGATTAATTCAGGCTAAAATCTTTCAAATTTATTGAGTTTTTCGATCTTCTGTAAAGTGTTTGTTTTAGTGAATTTCTGTTAGACTGCTGAAGCCAATTGCATTAAAACCGTACATAAGATTGCGCCCACCGTCCCGATTGCATATCCAAAAACGGCTAAAAGAACTCCAACGGTTGCCAAAGAGGGATGGAAGGCGGAAGCTACAATCGGAGCGGATGCCGCACCTCCCACATTTGCTTGACTGCCCACTGCAAAGAAGAAATACGGGGCTCGTATTAATTTTGCAACCAAGATCATCAATCCCGCGTGGGTTGCCATCCAAATCAAACCAATTACGATTAACCACAGGTTGTCAAAGATCAAGGTAAGATCCATTTTCATACCAATGGTGGCTACGAGAATGTAGATAAAAACACTTCCAAATTTACTTGCCCCGGCGCCTTCATAACTTTTGGCTTTGGTAAAAGACAGCAAAATGCCGATAATGGTGGTAATGGAAATCATCCAAAAGAAACTCGAATCTAAAAACGTAAATATATTTCGAACGATTCCCTTGGGGATATCGTCCACTATAGAAGAAAAAAATGCACTTATATAATCTGCTCCAAAATGTGAGAAGCTTACGGTACCAAACGCTATTGCTGCAAGGATCATCAAGTCGGTAAGGGTGGGATTTCTATCTACTTTTTTGGTGTATTCAGAAACATTTGCTTTTAAATTTTCTATTGCGGTGGTATCGGCTTTAAGCCATTTGTCAATTTTTGCCGATTTTCCTATTCCGAAGAGGATCACTGCCATCCAAATATTTGCCACAACAATATCGACGAAAACCATCCCTCCATAGAGTTTCTGGTTATATCCATAAATCTCTAGCATAGCAGTTTGATTTGCGCCCCCACCAATCCAACTTCCCGCGAGCGTAGAGAGACCACGCCATACTGCATCGGCACCCTCGCCTCCCACGGCTTCGGGATGTAGGGTTCCCACAATTAATACTGCAACCGGTCCCCCGATTATAATTCCAGCCGTTCCAGTTAAAAACATTATCAGAGCCTTTGGGCCTAATTTGAATACGCCCTTTAAATCGATACTCAGTGTCATTAAAACCAACGCCGCTGGCAGTAAATAACGACTGGACATATAATAAAGACTGGTGCTTCCCGCTTTTACTTCCCCTGAATCGGATATGGAAATCCATTCAGGGCTTATGATTCCCGAGGTCGTAAGCAGCGCTGGAATAAAATATGCCATAAACAAGGCGGGAACGATAACGTAAAACTTATTCCAAAAACCGGTGCTTTTTGAGGATGTATAAAAAATAAATCCTAAGACCACCATTAAAACTCCAAAGACAATCGTGTCGTTTGTAAATAATGGTGTTGTATCTCTAAGTATCTCCGTAGCGGTTTCGTCCATTTTTTAATTTTGCCGCAAAATACAATTAATTTGTAAGTTGATTGCACTTTGATAAAAGTCGACAGGATAAACTTTTAATTGAAAAGGCAGACATTTCTAAAAAATGGGGAAGTTGATAACATTTATAAATTGAACCAACTCGTTTGAGTAAAATAAATTTAAAATGGTTGATTCTCTCTTTTAATTCTCTTTTATAAATATTGAAATGGCGTCGGTCAATTCGGGCATTACGGGAAGATCGTATTGATTATAAGTTTTGCTGTTTTCCAGATCATTTCCCTCCACCTCTTTAAATATATGGTTCATATTAGGAATGATAAGATATTTAGCATTTGGTTCTGCCGATTTGAGTAATTCGGCTTCAGAGATTTGAACCTGAAAATCCTTATCGCCGTTAATTATCATAACAGGGATATCAAGTTTCTTAATCTCTTCTTGGGGATTATAAAACATCCAACTAAAAATAAAGGGCTGAATTTCTTTTCTGAAGATTGATCCCAGTGCGGGACTATAGTTATTCGCAACCCCATTTGCCCGTAAGTCGTCAAAGGAGGTACGGGCATTTTCTACCAGCTCGGGAGCCTGTTTGGATAATTGGTCAACAATTACATCGTCTATTTCCTGACCAGCGCCGGCTATAGAAACATATCCATCTGCACCTTCCTGCGCTGCGACCATCCCGATGAGGGAACCTTGACTGTGGCCAATAATGTAAATCTTGGAAAATCTTGGATCTTTTTTAAAGTATTTCAAGATTGCAATTGCATCATCTATAAAATCTTTAAAATGAATATTTCTTTCATCAAGATATTTATTTCTCATTAGTTTGATGATTCTTTTATCATATCTAAAGGTGGCGATGTCTTCTTTATAAAGACCTTCGGCAAGAAAACGAAGCGAATTGTTTTTCATCATCTGCTGGTTTCCATCTCTATCGGTTGGACCGCTACCAGCAATAATGATTGCCAGAGGTTGGGTTTTTGTAGTATCTGGAACCAATAGAGTACCGTCAATTAGGGGAGTTATACCAATATTCTGGGAATTAAATTCATTATTCTGTGATATTCCTATCCAAGAAAAAAGAAGACTTATAATAAGAAAATATTTCATGGGAGTAAGTTTAAAATTAATTTAATTGTTGATTGGTAACCGAACTTGAAAATTGACATATTTTCTACCTTCTACCTTCTAACTTCTGCCTTCTGAAGAAAATGAAGATTTGCGTTATTGGTAATTTGAAATTAATTATTTAAAACTAATCAGGGTTACTATCTTTGCCATTCAAATCCAAATATCGTTCAAATGTATAGAATTCTTTTTCTTTTTGTTTTCGTGCTTTTTTATTCTGTCCCCGCCTTAGCAGAGGATTGGGGCGTAACCGGGCATAGAGTCGTAGGTGAAATTGCAGAGAAATATCTGGATCGGAAAGCAAGTAAGGCAATTTCGGTACTGCTGGATGGTCATTCATTGGCATTTGTTGGGCCATTCGGAGACGATATAAAGAGCAATCGAGAATTCGATTCATTTAAGCCGTGGCATTATGTCAATTTTCCTTTCGGCGAGCGATATGAAACTTATCCTAAAAGCGAAGAAGGGGATATCATTAACGGAATTTACGCTTGCATAACGATCTTAAAGGACGAAAAAAGTTCAAAGGATGAAAAAGCATTCTACCTTAAACTGCTCGTTCATTTTATAGGGGACTTGCATCAACCTCTGCATATTGGAAAACTGGATGATAAGGGTGGAAACGACTTTCAAGTTCGCTGGTTTGGGAATGGAACAAACCTTCATAAAGTATGGGATTCTGAAATGTTGGATAGCTATAAAATGTCCTATACAGAGGTAGCTAGGAATGCAGATGTTTTGTCAAAAAAAGAAGTTGAAGCAATAAAAAGTGGAACTGTTTTAGATTGGATGTATGAAAGCCGTGCTCTTTGCGAGGATATTTATGATAATAGTGAGGTAGGTGAGAAATTGGGCTATAACTATATGTATAAATATATGGATACCGTCCGATTTCAATTACAGAAAGGCGGCATACGATTGGCCTCTCTTCTGAATGACATTTTTGGATGACTCTTTAAATAGTTTCTGGTTTCTTATTTCAAGTTCCAAGTTCCAAGTTTCAAGTCTAAAGTTCCACGTTTCGGGTTAATAGCCTGTGGTTTGTAGTCAGTAGCCTGAAGTTTTCATACTCTAACATAAGACTTCTAGCATCCAACTTCTCATTTTCCTCTTCGCCCGTCGAATTTCTCTCTTCCCACTTCCTACTTTCTACTTCAAACTAAGTATAAAGATAGGCCCAATACATCAGAGCGAATTGAAGAGGCAAACGAAGGATTAGAAGCCATTTGGGTAACTTCATGGCTGCTTTCTCATTTTTAAGCATGTAAATGTGGACGGGGAGGAACAAGATTAATAGAATTATAATTCCCCAAGCTGCTTCTACTTGGGAATTTTTGTTCATTATCATAAATCCAAGAATCATTTCCGCAATTCCACTAATAATAACCATACTTCCATGCGCTGGAATGTAGGGTGGAAGGATGCGTTCATAAATTTTGGGTTTCCAAAAGTGCATCATTCCGGCAATTACAAAAAGTACTCCTATTAAATATTGGTGCCAAGGCAGCATAGTACGTTATTTTAAGGTTTTAAAAATAGGTCTTTTTGATATCTCTTGAAAGGCTAAAGGGTTTAAATAAAAAACCTCCCCAGAGGGGAGGTCTTTCTTAGTTATACATATACTATATTATTCGATAATCAAACGTTTAACAGTGGTCGCTTTTTCTCCCACTATTTGGATTACATAAACGCCAGAAGCTAAATTAGAGACATCAACCGATTTCTCTCCTACCATTGCTCTAAGGTCAATTTGATTAACTTTTTTCCCGTTGATGTCGAATATCACCATATTGTCCAAAGAGATATTGGTCTTGTTTACAAGGTTTACAATGTTCTTGGCAGGGTTCGGATAAAGTGCTACACCGGACTCCAGAACGTTGTCATCGATTCCAACAAGGATGGACTCAACAGTTAGTTCGAAGCTACAGGTAGAAATGTTTCCGTATTCATCTTCAGCAGTTAGGGTAATAGTATGAATTCCATCGGTAAGAGCCGTTCCTACGGCAGGGTCCTGAGTGGTAATTATTACCGGGTCAGTACAGTTGTCGATTGCGGTAGCTTCTCCTGTTGCAAAGTAATCTGGCAAAATATAGAACAGATTCCCAGCTCCCGGATCTACAGTTACATCTGCAGGACAGGTAATAACCGGAGCCACAGAATCCACAACATTGATCATAGTTGTACAAGAAGAAACATTACCACTAGTATCGCTAACGAAAACAGTTACTGGTATAGTGGTGCCAATATCCGCACATGTTACTTGTGGAACATCCACTGCAACCGTTGCAACACCACAAGCCTCATCGATACTACGTATTAGCATATAGGGATCTATATTCGCTGTTCCATTCTCATTTAATTGAATATCCACTGGAGTTGCAGTTGGAATTTCATAATCAAGTACAAAATTATCTACTCCTGCACCATAAGACCACCCACCTTCGTCGTCATAAATAAATCTAACTTGGAAAGCTGGGTTAATATAAGCGGAAACATCCAAGGCTCCAGTATTTGTTGGACTTGTGTTAGTATCTACAAAGAATACTTGTTGCCAGTTAGCACCATCAAAAGCTTCCACCGTCATTTTACCATCCCCGAGGAATTCCTGAAGTGCATAATCAAACGATATTTCCGCAGTGCTGGAACCTGTTATGTTATAAACAGGAGAGTATAGGGTAGCTTTGTTAACAGATCCACTACCAGCAGCATCATCATTAAAAATAGCTGCTTTCGAGGTGAAGTTACCTCCTGTTGGCATTGCACCCGAACCGAAAGTCCAGTTTTGTGAACCTGTGTCGATTACAGTTGTCCATCCACTAGGGATTGTATTTTCTTCAAAATCCTCAACATTTGAGACAGGGCCAGGAGTTCCGGAACAAATTATTACTGGAGCAGTATTGTCAATAACGTTAATAACAGCCATACAGGTAGTACTGTTTCCGCTATCATCTGTAACGGTTACTTCCACAATATTCTGACCAAGATCTGCACAAGTGAAATCGAGTCCAGAACCTGGGCCACCTATATAATGAATGGTTCCATTAAAGATACGAGGTGAAAAGATTCCGCCCGTGAATGGAGCGTTGGATGCAGCACCCAAAGCTAAGGCCAGGTCGGCATTAGAAAAGTTTTGGTTGGTTCCATCTCCATTGGTATAATAATGACCGTGGGTCCCATCAAGTACTAAAGCCATCCCGTAAGTAGTATTGGCGGACAAAGTAATTGGACTGGCAAGTACTGCGTTGGATGGCATATCCAATCCAGCACTAGTACCCGCGGCAGTGGAAGACAATGTCCAAGCACCTTGGTTTGTTTCACTACCTACAGAGGTTCCTTCTTTTGTATAAACATCCATAGTAAAGGCTCCCGCATCCCCAGTGTTGATATCAATATCGGTGATTTCGATATCTGCTGGTCCAACGATTATGTCAAAATAAACTGCTCCACCGGCTGACCCGTTATTTCCTGAAGCAAACAATGTAGTTAGCGCTCCCATTGTTCCGCCACCAGTACCGGCAGCGGTAATTGTATAATTACAGGCTTCGGTTACACTAGTTACTAAATCATTCGGAGAAATTGTCGCTTGGCCGTTGGCATCAAGATATACATCCAGACCCCCACCCGAAGCAGCTTGATATTCTAAGAGGAAGTTATCCACTCCAGCTCCCCAAGACCATCCTCCTTCATCATCATAGATAAAGCGAACTTGGAAGTTAGGATTTATATAAGCAGTCATATCTAGTGGTCCGGTATTGGTTGGACCTGAAATGCCATCAAACATAAATACTTCTTGCCAAGTTGAGCCATCATAAACCTCTACGATTAATTTACCGTCATTTTGATAGGTTTGATTGGCGTAGTCAAAAGAGATTTCAGCAGAAGTTGCTCCCGTTAGATTATAGCTTGGAGATAAAAGTTGGGCGGAATTGGCCTCACCACTTCCTGCTGCGTCGTCATTAAAAATAGCTGCGTTTGTTGGGAAATCTGGGCCTGTTGGCATATCGCCGGAGCCAAAGCCCCAATTTGCGTTTCCAGATAAGATAGTTGCCGTCCAACCTGCAGGAACGGTAGCAGCCTCAAAATCTTCAGTTTCGGTAAAGTCGCCAAAACCACCAACGCAAACTACCTCAGGAGCTGTAACGTCCTGAACTGTAACTGTAGCGGTACAAGTAGATGAATTTCCTGCCGTATCAGTAACAGTTAAGGTTACTGTGTTTTCTCCAATCATGGAACAGTCGAACGATGAAATATCTAAACTCATAGTATCAATAGCGCAATTGTCTGTAGAACCGTTATCTACATCTGCAGCTGTAATGCTTGCAAGACCTGTAGCAGCGTCAAGATCGATTGTTATGTTTTGACAAACAACTACTGGGGCTTCGTTGTCCACGACTGTAACCTCGAATTGACAAGTAACTGTATTGCCATCACTATCAGTAGCTGAGAACTTTACCATAGTCACTCCTACCGGAAACAGAGTTCCACTAGCAGGACCACCTGTTTGAACAGTTGAGATAACTCCATCTTCAGGGTCAATAGCTACTGCGGGGCTAAAATTAACTACAGCTCCACAAAGGCCTGGGTCATTATTTGCGGTAATATCACTAGGGCAAACAATGATTGGAGGTTCACCGCCGCCGCCGCCGCTTGGCGCCTGCACATTAACGGTGTAATCTTCTATTTCGCCATAACTAAAGTTTCCACAGGGATTTGGAGTAGATTGGAGCCAACCCACTTTTACCCTCATTCGAGTATCTCCAAGAGAAGCGTCGGCTGGCACAGTTATATCCATAGTATGTGGACCAGCGCTAGAGGTAGATGTAGCCAGGGTATAAACTTCTCCAGCGTCATCCAATATTCCATTTTGGTTCCAGTCAATAAAGGCATAAACATAATCACTGCCGTCGGCAGTTATTGTTACTGAAATTTGATCGGTTTCTCCTTGGGTAACCATGGCCGATTGGGCTGTAAAGTCGTTATATCCACTATGAGTGGCGGTAGTATTGTTAATGCCCGCATAGGTTACGTTGGTTATGTTTTCATAGGAAGGGTTATTTCCTTGGGAATTACAATAGAAAATTGGAATTACACCAGTTTCTCCATCGCCAAGAACGTTTACTATAAGATCTTGGGTTAAGCCCAGAGCGGCGAAGGCTGTTGGAGTGGGTGCACCACAATCGGCGGCCTTAATCCAGCTTTCTCCCATAAATCCATCGTTATTGGTTCCGAACCGCATATTATTTGTATCCGTTCCATCGTCTACCAACATCAACTCCACTACCATTTTTTCACCTAACGGTATTGTTGCCGTAAGTGGTACGGATACTATAGAAGCTACATCTGCGTTAGTAGCTGTATAAATAGAAGTACCTTGCAAGGTAAGTGCTCCGCCAGGAAAATCCCCAACAGAGGACCATACCTTTACGGTAATAGGGAAGGACGTTGGTGTGCTAATGGTTCCAATAGCAAATTCCACACTTTCAACATCAAAATCACTTATAATTCCGAAAAAATTTTCTAAATCAAAATCCACATAGAGTGAATTGTTCTTAAAACTTGTTGGACTAGCACAAGCTATTTCGAGACCTGGAGCAATGTTTTGCGATACATTGTAAGTGATTACCTGGGGTGCCATGGCCCTCGAATGACCGTTGTTGGCACTGGTTGTTCCAGCAGGAAGATTGATCACTGAAATGCCGTTTTGCCCTCTTGGTGCCGTAAATGACGATTGCCCAAATGCAATGGGAATCGTCAGTAACATACACAGAATTGAGAGAAGTGTAATTTTCTTCATAATTAAAAACATTTAAAGTTAGAGGCTTAAAGATATGTTAATTACCCGACATATAACAATCTTTTTTTGAAACCCCTTGAATTCTACTTTCATTATTAAGATTTCATAGCTTCAACTTGAAAATATTTATTCTGTTCGTTACAGAAACCGCAATAAGTGCATATATATTATATCATTTTCTCATAATTCGAATTCTTATTAATCCATAAAAAAAAGCCATCTCCAAGTTGGAAATGACTTTTAGATATTAGAGTTATAAAAATGTTTATTTAATCATCTCATAACTTCTTTTGATAAAAGCGGTAAGCTCTTCACCTTTAAGAAGGTTCTTGCTCAAACGTGCCAAATCCAGCGCCTGGCTCACCAAACGTTCTTTTTTCTTCTGGGTTTTGGTGTTGAGGATCTCACCTACCAATTCGTGGTTTGTGTTTACAATCAAATTGTACATTTCGGGAAAGCCACCCATGCCGAACATTCCACCGCCGCCGGTTTTCTGCATATCTTTCATACGACGCATAAATTCGGGTTCAGTAATTATGAATGGACTGGCATTGCTGTCCAAAGCTTCTAGTTGTACACTGAATTTTTCCTTTGGAACAACTTCATCCAAAAAGGTTTTAAGAGATTCCTTTTCTTCATCTGAAAGTTTAGAGATTTGTTCATCGTCTTTCTTAATCAAGTTGTCTATGTGATCACTATCAACTCTAACGAAAGAGATTTTATCTGATTCACTTTCTACCTTTTGAAGAAGATGCGTTATAATTGGGGAATCCAATAATAGGATCTCGTATCCTTTTTCCTTTGCGGTTTCTATGTAGGAATGTTGCTCTTCTTTATTGGACGCATAAACTACAACAAGATTGCCGTCCTTGTCCGTTTGGAGATCCTTAATTTTTTCCTTTAGTTCAGAAAGTGTGTAATATTTGCCATCAACAGTAGGATAGAGAGCGAAATCCTGTGCTTTTTCAAAGAATTTATCTTCCGTCAACATTCCATACTCGATAACGATTTTTATGTCGTTCCATTTCTTTTCAAAGTTTTCTCGATCCTTGTTGAAAAGACTTTTCAGTTTGTCGGCTACTTTTCTGGTAATGTAACTGGAAATCTTCTTAACCGCGCCGTCGGCCTGAAGATAGCTTCGTGAAACATTCAATGGAATATCCGGGCTATCAATCACCCCGCGCAACATTGTCAAAAATTCTGGAACAATTCCTTCAACATTATCCGTCACAAAAACTTGGTTTTGATAAAGCTGAATTTTGTCTTTTTGAATGCTCATATCGTTGGACATCTTCGGGAAATAAAGAATTCCCGTAAGATTGAAAGGATAATCTACATTTAAATGAATATGAAAGAGAGGTTCCTCAAACTGCATAGGATACAGTTCGCGATAAAATTGTTTGTAATCCTTGTCTTCCAGCTCTGTTGGTTGTTTAGTCCAAGCGGGATTAGGGTTGTTTATTATATTGTCAACCTCTTTTGTGGGAGCAGCCTCATCTTCCTTAGCGTCTTCTGGTTTTGGAAGGGTTTCCGTACGTGTACCGAACTTAATAGGAATGGGCATAAACTTGTTGTACTTTACCAATAGTTCGCGAATTCGTGATTCTTCCAGAAATTCGGTGGAGTCGTCAGCGATATGAAGGATAATTTCAGTTCCTCGATCTTTTTTGTCGGATTTTGTGAGAGTAAATTCAGGAGAGCCATCACACTCCCAATGTACAGCTGGTTCATCCTTATAACTCTTGGTAATAATTTCTACTTTTTTCGCCACCATAAATGCCGAATAAAAACCAAGTCCAAAATGGCCAATGATGCCGGCGTCTTTCCCGTCCTTATCCTTATATTTTTCAATAAATTCCTCGGCTCCAGAAAAGGCAATTTCGTTGATGTATTTCTTTACCTCTTCCTCGGTCATTCCAATACCTTGATCAATAATGCGAAGCTCTTTTTTCTTTTTGTCTAATTTTACTTCGATAATTGGATTGCCATATTCTACACCGTTGGCCTCACCTATGTTGGTAAGATGTTTCAATTTTAAGGTGGCATCGGTAGCATTTGAAATCAACTCGCGGAGAAAAATCTCGTGGTCACTGTATAAAAATTTCTTAATCAGAGGGAAAATATTATCCACTGATACATTAATCGTTCCTTTGCTCATGATTTATTATTTATTTAAAAAATTTATTATTTTAGTTATTCTTCAATGTATGTGAGAAAAATCCCACAAAAAATGAGGGAAATTCACTCTTATACTAAGTCAAATAAAATACCAATTTATTTTTGCTGACATGATGTCACGAATAAAAAAATTGTCAACAATAATTGTTCATCTTAAATGTGAGGATAATGCTAAAAGGAAGGTGACAATGTTGAACATTTACTATCTTTACCCGTATAAATTAAACTTTAAATCAAAAATTTATGCACTCCTCAGAAAAACGAACATCAAAAGGTTCGACGATAATCCTTTCCAGTAAATCGTTAATCTCCCTTTACGTGGAGCAAGTTTTGAACCAAAAAGAAATCCCTTCCCGTGTCCACCAGTTTTGTTATGACCACAAGATTAATGAAGCCGAATTTTATGCTTTCTTCGGTTCCTTTGAAGGTATCCAATTGGAAATTTGGAATGTATTTTTCAAAGAAACTATGGATCTGTTGGAAACTGATCCGGCCTTATCTACCTATTCAGATAGAGAGAAAACAATTGCTTTCTTCCATAGTTTCTTTCAAATACTTGCCCAGCATAGAGATTATATTCTTTTTGCCTTGCGAGAATACAAAGAAGATTTAAGAGATGTGAGACAATTGAAAAGTCTGCGCATGCACCTAAAATCTTTTGCAGAAAAGTTGGTAAGGGCAGAGGGTAATGATCAAAATCAAAAAGATCCAAGAATGTCGGGAACAATTTTTGCAGAAGGTTTTTGGCTTCAAACTCTTTTCTTGCTAAAATACTGGATGAACGACGATTCAAAAGATTATACCAATACCCTAAATGCTATTGAAAACTCCGTTCACGCTATTTTTGATGTATTCCGAAGTAGTCCTTCAGAAGGCGTTCTCGATTTCGGGAGTTTACCTTGGAAGAAAACGGGAGCTTGATTTTAACCAAATCAAGTGATTGTTTTATTCCCTCATCAAGGAGAATATTTATGGAGTTTTATAAGTGAAAAAACGATTTGGATCTTTTGAATTTTAATTTAAAATCTCCTGACAACTTTAACAAAACTTGTTTAAACTATTAACATTTTCAATGAACAAGGTTGGGTATCTTTACAAAGAATAATTGAATATCAAATTGCTATGAAAAAGTAAAATATTCTATTATTTAATTGGTTAGGTTGTTTAAGAAGGACGCAAAACTTTTGCGTCCTTCTTTTTTTGTGGTTAATAAGGTTCTTTATTTTTTTTCCTTTACATATTCATTTAACCATTGATCCTGTTCCCAGAGCATATGTAAGATGCTTTCTTTAGCACTATAACCATGACTTTCTTTTGGAAGTATGACCAGCCTGGCCGTTGCTCCCAAACCTTTTAAGGCATTAAAGTAACGCTCACTCTGCATAGGATAGGTGCCAGAGTTATTATCCGCCTCACCATGTATTAATAGTAATGGAGTTTTCATCTTTTCTGCATGCATAAACGGCGACATATTGTAATAGGTTTCTGGAGAATCCCAATAACTTCGTTCTTCACTTTGAAATCCGAATGGGGTGAGTGTCCGGTTGTAGGCACCACTTCGGGCGATTCCCGCCGCAAAAAGGTTGGAATGACTTAACAGATTTGCCACCATAAAAGCACCATAGGAGTGTCCTCCAACAGCCACTCTGTCGCGGTCAATATAACCCAAAGTATCCACGGCATCAATGGCTGCCTTTGCATTTCCTACCAATTGCTTTATAAAGGTATCGTTGGGTTCTGCGGTGCCTTCGCCCACAATCGGGAAAGCGGCATTATCGAGAACAACGTAACCCTGGGTAACCCAATATAACGGACTGCCCCAATAAGGATATATAAATTCATTGGGATTGGCTGTGCTCTGGGAAGCACTGTTTTTATCTTTAAACTCCCGCGGATATGCCCATAGTATCATTGGCCTTTTTTCCTTCTTTTTGATATCGTAGCCAACTGGTAAATAAAGTGTTCCTTCCAATTCCAGTCCATCTTCGCGCTTATATGTTATAACTTCTTTATGGACATCCTGTAAACTTTTAAAGGGATTTTCAAATGAAGTTACCGGAGTTAAGTCATTTTTTTTGAAAATGTTCCGGAAATAATAATTGGGATATTCCTGTTGCGATTCTATTCGAACTAGAATTTTCCCCTTCTTCATATCTATAGCTGAATTTAGGTTTTCAAGTTTATCAGTATAAACAGATTCATAGATCCTTTTGGACTTTCTAGTTTTTAAATCGAATTCATCAATAAACGGGAATTGACCTCTTTCAGAAAAACCCGCTCCCATAAGGAATGCCTTGTCTTTGATGGTTTCCAGAGTTCTCTCGCCATATTCGTTTCGGGCAGTGACAAAATTTCCCGGATCATTGTATTTATCCTGATAGTTTCTATCAAAAATAAGTTTGGGTTTTTGGGAAGAGTTGGATGGGTTGAAGATATAGGATTTTGTATTTCTTGTATTCCACCAATAATCCGAAGCGATAGCAAGATTGTCGCTACCCCAGATTATGCCGGAAAAACGATTTATAGTTTTTAGCAACAGATTAGGATTGCCGTTAAAAGGTGCTTTTAGTTCATAAACCGCATCGCGAAAATCAACGGTTACCTCTGGATCGCCTTGATCCAAGGCTTCGGCCCAATATAGAGTTGCTGGCTTATCGGCACGCCAATTTAAGTTTCTTTTTCCCGTACGGGTTGCCATAAAACCTTTAGGCTGAACTTCATTTAAAGGTACTTCGTTCACGGTTTTGACTATTTTTCCATCCTTGGTGACAACATCGGTTTGAAATGGAAATCTATTGTATGGAACTATATAGGAGAAGGGTTTTTTTAGGGTATTGACCATTACAAATTCGCCATTTGGGGAGAAATCCAAATCGTCATACATTGCGGTGGGAAGAAAGCTGCTTGTAGTTCCATCCAACGATATTTTGACTATTTCAGAAAGCGCGAGCTGCTCAAAATTGTATTCGTCATTGGGGCTGGTAAGCAAATCCTGATAAGTGCGATTTTGCGCTTTCTCACCGTCACTAACCGTGACGGTTGGTCCTTCGGGAACGGCTTCTGAAATATTTATCAGCTCTTTCCTATTTTTCGGAACAATCTTTACCAAGATATTATTGCTATCCTTAAACCAATTGATGGCATCACCCATATTTGCGTTCACCTCAAGTGCACTGAGTTTTCTTGCCACAGACTTTTCGATATCCAGCACCCAGATTTCGACCTGTTGGTCGGTAGTATTTAAAAAGGCCATCATTTTCTCGTTTGGTGCTACATTAAAGTTTGAATATCGACCGTTTAAGGGAAGACCGTCTACTTGCTTTGGGTCCTTATCACTGGTTTTTTTAACTTTTAGGTTGTTATAATAAGTCGTTCTACTTCCAATATTCGTTTTTGGATTGATACGAAGACCACCTAAACGAAGTTCTTCTTCCGAAAGTTCCGCGATTGATTTATACGGGTCTCTATAAAATAAAATAACGTTTTCGCCCTTACTGTCAATTCTAACCGCGGGTGCTAATGGAACCTCAACAAGTTCTAGGATTGATGCCGGAGGTTTTTGATAACCTAATTTTTCCTGAGCTAGGAATGCATTTGAAATAAGAAGGAATAGAAGAGTTGCTAAAAGATTTTTCATAAAAAATGGGATTGACCGGCAAAGATATCAAAATGGGGGATAAAGGATTCCGTGGATAAACTGTAAAATATATTTCTTTGAAATGCAACATATAGTTACCTTTCCTGAGTTTTAAAATTTATAAAGGATGTATAGTTCGAAAATTACGGGATTGGGATATTATGTTCCTGAAAATGTGGTCACAAATGATGACCTAGCAAAATTAATGGACACAAATGATGCTTGGATTCAAGAGAGAACTGGAATAAAGGAGCGGAGACATATAAAGAAGGGCGATGGAAATTCCACCTCGATAATGGGTGCCAAAGCTTCACGAATTGCCTTGGACCGTGCTGAGCTTTCCCCAGATGACATAGATATGATTGTGTTTGCGACTCTTAGCCCAGATATGTACTTTCCTGGTGGCGGAGTAGAGGTTCAGGAAATGTTGGGTATGCGTACCGTGCCCGCATTAGATGTTAGAAACCAGTGCAGCGGCTTTATATATGCAATTTCCGTAGCGGATCAATTTGTAAAAACTGGAATGTATAAACACATTTTAGTAATCGGGAGTGAAAACCACAGCGGAGGTCTTGATTTTTCTGATCGTGGGCGTTCTGTTTCGGTTATTTTCGGAGATGGGGCAGGAGCTGCGATTGTTTCTAGAAATGAATCTGGAGAAGGTGGAATTCTATCTACCCATCTTCACAGTGAAGGGAAACACAAGGATGAACTTTCCTTAAAAGGTCCGAGCACCGGTTATTGGGTTCCTCAGATAATAGCAGAAAATCCACAGGAGGATATTCCTTATTATCCTTATATGAACGGTCAATTTGTTTTTAAGCATGCTATTGTACGATTTGCCGAAGTAATTCAAGAAGGGTTGGAGTCAAATGATCTTGAGGTAGGAGATATAGATATGTTGATCCCACACCAGGCTAATCTTCGCATTTCGCAATTTATTCAGCATAAACTAAAACTTGAAGACGATAAGGTTTTCAACAATATTCAAAAGTACGGAAATACTACAGCCGCTTCTATTCCTATTGCTTTGACAGAAGCTTGGGAAATGGGCAAAATAAAGAAGGGAGATTTAGTCGTACTGGCGGCTTTTGGAAGTGGTTTTACCTGGGGAAGTGCGATTATCAGATGGTAGTTTGGAGAAGAAAAGCTTGTTAAGGATAAACAACTGCTTGGAAAGCATGTAATTGAGAGGTGTTCATAAAAAAAGTCTTTCAGAAAACTGAGAGACTTTTGTTTACCTAAAAAGGTATAATTCGTTTAAATGGCTAATTCAAATAAATTATAAAAATGAAATTTTAGGTCTTGGTTAGACGCACAATTGGATCGAAATTTCATTTTAGATTGTCATTTAACAGGAACCTAACATAAAAAACAATCCCGCAATTTAAAATTACGGGATTGGATTTTTCGTCGGTATTAACACTAACCATTAAAGTAAAACTTTTCCGACGAAATATTATCTACTTATATAGACGCATAAAAATTCGTTTTATTATATCATCCCCCTTGTTTTAACGAACATTTGGGAGGATTTTTGTTTAAGTGTATTATTTTTCCTAAAAAAAAGATGGACAAGAAAACCCTAGTTATCGGAGCAAGTACAAAAGAAGAGCGATACTCTAATATGGCAATTAGACGTCTAGTAAAATTTGGTCATACAGTAGAAGCAATCGGACTTAGAAGCGGGACTGTGGCCGGAATAAATGTCAGTACAGAAAAGGAACCCTTTGAGGATATTGATACCGTCACGTTATATTTAAATCCAAAAAGACAAGGAGAATATTATGATTATATACTCTCTTTAAATCCCGAGCGCGTTATATTCAATCCCGGAACAGAAAATCCTGAATTTTTTAAAATATTAAAGCAGAATAACATTGAAAGTGAAATTGCGTGTACCCTAGTCCTTTTGGGTACGAATCAATATTAGGCCTAAATAGGTGAGTGCTCCATTGAGAATAAGGATAAAAAAGCCAAATTCGAAGTTTAAATATTCTGAACTCAAATAGCTTATAATATATCCCAGTATTGGAGTTAGTATAGCCACGATGGGTACAAATTTATCCTTCACCTTCCATTTGGTAAAAAGACCGTACGCATAAAGTCCCAATAACGGTCCATAGGTATAACCAGCAAACACAAATAATTTGGCTATTACCGATTCGTCAGCAATTACATATTTGAATATAATAATCACTGCAATTAGAACCAAGGAAACCAGAATATGGACTTGCTTACGCACGCGGACCTGTTTTCTTTCGTCATATCTCTTTTCTATATCCAGTATATCGATACTGAAGGAAGTTGTTAATGCGGTTAGGGCACTGTCGGCACTACTATATGCTGCGGCAATAAGTCCAAGTACAAACAAAACGGCAACGCCCGTTCCGAATACATTTTCTTGGGCTGCAAGGGTTGGGAATAATTGATCTTTATGAGCATCTATTCCGTTTTGTTGGGCATAAACTGTCAATAATAATCCCAAAACCAAAAACACGAAATTGACGATAGTTAGTACAATGGTAAACCAGAACATGTTCTTTTGAGCATCCTTCAAATTGCGGCATGTCAAATTTTTCTGCATCATATCCTGATCCAAACCCGTCATTACAATGGCAATAAATGCACCACTGATAAATTGTTTTACAAAGTGATCTCCTGATTTCCAATCGTCAAAAAAGAAGATTTGGCTCATATCACTGTCCGCAACAAAACTAAAAAGATTGCTTCCCGAAATTCCCAGATCGGTAGCTACGTAATAAACAGCTACACCTACGGCAACAAGCATAAAAAGTGTTTGAAGAGTATCTGTCCAAACAATAGTTTTGATGCCACTTTTAAAGGTATAAAGCCATATCAATAAAATAGTGATGGTCACCGTTACCCAAAATGGTATCTGCAGATCGTCAAAAATCAGGTTCTGGAGCACTACCGCAATAAGATAAAGCCTAAAGCTCGCGCCCACAATCCGAGATAACAAAAAGAACGATGCCCCCGTTTTATAAGAGGCATTGCCGAACCTGCCATTTAAATAAGTATAAATAGAAGTAAGGTTTAACCGATAATAAAGAGGTAGAAGGACGGTTCCGATTACGGCATATCCTACCACATAACCCAGAACAACTTGAAAATAACTGAACTTTGACGCCTCTACCCATCCCGGAACGGAGATAAAGGTTACACCACTTAATGAGGCACCTATCATTCCGAACGCCACTAAATACCAAGGAGATTGTTTGCCTGCTTTAAAAAAGTCCGCATTACTACCGCCCCGGTTGGTTAAAAGTGAAATAAGGATAAGAAGTGAAAAATATGCAAGTATTAAAAATAAGATGTGTAACGGTTGCATAGGTATTGATTAGTGATGGTCCAGTTATATTGTGTAATTAAAGTTTTCTTGGTTTTTTACTCAATCTGAGTTTAAATTTTGATTTTCGGGATTATGCTTTTCGGAATTTAAAGTACATACAATGGAGCTAAGCCGCCAAAAATACAAAGTTTGATTACGCCATCGAGAGAAAATTTGATACTTTTGCAGCACTATAAATATATTAAGGTTAACTCCCTAGCTATGAATGATTTAAGATTAAAATTTCTCTGTATTTTCAGTTTTCTGTTTTCCATTCATCTGGGATACTCCCAAGAATATTTACGGATGATAGACGCGGGAACCTATACTGTCGACGAAATTATAAGCAACGCCGAAGCCTATTTTGCAAATAGGGACAAAGGTAGAGGTACTGGATACAAACCCTATAAAAGATGGGAATACAATGCTTTAAGAATGGTAAAAGAAGACGGCTACCTTCCAAGAGTTGAAGAACGTTTGGGCGAATTGCAACGTTGGAATGCCGCTATGAATGAAAATGCCGCCAATAGAGTAGTACTGCCAGACAGTTGGGAAGATCTTGGCCCTAGTTCCTGGAATGCCACCTCTGGATGGAATCCAGGCGTGGGAAGGATTACGGGATTATCATTTGAAAATGGAAACGACAACCATATAATTATTGGAGCCAATACCGGAGGAGTCTGGCGAACAACGGATGGTGCCCAAACGTGGACGCATTTAACCGACTATTTTTCGCACCTTTCTGTTTATTCCGTTGCGATTGATCCTACTAATGCGAACAATTATTTTTTTGGTTCTGTTGAGGGAAAAATCTTTAAATCTACAGATTCAGGTGCCACCTGGAATCTTATGGGCTCGGCAGGGAACAGCATTATAAACAAAATAGTAATCAACCCCAACAACACAAATATGATTTTTGCCACTTCAGAAAATTCTGGGATATATCGATCTGTAAATGGTGGCACTTCTTGGGTAAAGGTAGTTAGTGACAATAATGGATATGATGTGGAATTTAAGCCCGGCGATCTTTCTGTGGTTTATGCTTCGGGGTCCGGATTTCACAAATCTACCGATGGGGGTGAAACCTTTACCACAATTTCAGGGTTTTCCAATGGGCCTAAGATGATAGGGGTTACACCCGATGATGCCGAACTTGTTTATGTATTGGAAGCAGCCGGAAGTAGGTTCGGTGGTCTCTACACATCAGAAAATGAGGGCAATAATTTCACCAAGTTGAACCATGGAAACCTCAACTTTTTTGGATATAGTACCATCGGGGAGGATAATAATGGGCAGGCTCCTAGAGATATGGCGATAGCCGTAAATCCCACAAATGCCAATGAAGTCCATATTGCCGGAATCCTCACTTGGCGTTCTATGGACCGGGGTGTAAATTTTACAATTACTTCAGACTGGATTCCTGCAAATGCCGCCAATGCTAATATTGGTTATTGCCATGCAGATGTGGACGATTTGGTATTCAATGGCACCTCTCTTTATGCTGTTACGGATGGAGGCGTGTTTAGGGCTGGAAATACTGGAACTATAAGTGCCAATTATTTTGAAGATCTTACTACTGGGTTGAGTATTCGTCAGTTTTATAAAATAGGGGTTTCCCAAACCCAAGAGGTGATAATCTCTGGGGGTTCGCAGGACAATGGCACCTCTTTTTATAAAGAAACCACCGGTTGGAAGGATTGGTTGGGGGCAGATGGTATGGAAACCTTTATAGACAAGACCAACAGCAATATGTTTTTTGGGACCTCTCAATTTGGAACATTATATCGCTCTACCAACGGAGGCAATTCCTATTTCGGTATTAATTCTCCAGGCAATGGAAGTGGAAATTGGGTAACTCCGTTTGAACAAGACCCAGTGCAGCCTAATACAATTTATGTGGGCTACAATAGAGTTTACAAATCTGCAAATAATGGTATAACGTGGAATTCAATTTCACAGGTTTTTACCAATAATCTGGATAATTTAAAGATTGCTCCATCAAACAACCAGATTATGTATGCCAATGTTGGGTTAGAGCTGTATAGAACAGAAAATGGGGGAAGTTCGGAATGGACGAGAGTTACCACTCCAGGTGGTCGAATTAATTTTATAGCCATCCATCCAACAAATCCCAATAAAATCGCAGTTGCTACAACAATTTACCAACGTGTTCAGGTATCTGAGGATGGTGGGCAGACTTGGACTTCTTATAGAAAGAATCTTCCCAATTTCAGCGCTTTATGCCTGGTATGGGATGATAATGGACAGGATGGTCTTTACCTAGGAATGGATTACGGGATTTACTATATAGACAATACTTTTACAGACTGGCAGCCCTATAGCAATATGCTGCCAAACGTGATGATAAATGAATTGGAGATAAACCAACAAACACGAATGCTCTATGCCGGAACTTACGGACGTGGACTGTGGGCTTCTCCCTTAGTTGAAGAAACAGTAGGTATCGAAGAAATGGTGTTTAATAATAAAGTAGGGATTTATCCCAACCCGGCTTCTTCAGAAGTGGTAATAACTTCTCCAATTTCAACCGAAGGATCCATTAAGGTCTTTGATATCACAGGAAAATTGCTCATTTATGAACATAATGTAGTATTATCAAATACTTTTACACTTGATATCTCCTCATTACCAATTGGTGTTTATTTTATTCGATTGAATACTTCGGAAGGAATGGCAACAAAAAAATTATTGAAAAAATAACACAATTTACGTGTTGATTGAATGCTTCAGAAAAGTCAGACTTTCTGAAGCATTTTTTTTAACTTGCGGGCTGGAATTATGCTATGGAATTTTCTTCAAAACTTCTTGAAAATGCGGTTAACGAAATGTCTCAACTTCCCGGGATTGGGAAGCGTACCGCACTTCGTTTAGTCTTACATTTATTAAAGCAACCCCAAGAGCAAACAGGCAAATTGGCGGCAGCGTTGACAAAAATGCGGGAGAATATTAATTTTTGTGCCAATTGCCATAATATAAGTGATACAGCACTGTGTGAAATCTGCGCTAATCCAAAACGTGATGGACAATTGGTCTGTGTTGTAGAAGATATTAGAGATGTGATGGCTATAGAAAATACCAGCCAATTTCGCGGACATTACCACGTTCTAGGTGGAAAAATCTCTCCTATGGACGGAATTGGCCCAGGAGATCTGGCCATTACCTCTTTGGTGGAAAAAGTAAAAACTGGAAATATCAGCGAATTGATTTTTGCGCTCAGCTCAACAATGGAGGGTGACACTACCAATTTCTATATTTATAAACAGATAGAACCTTTCAACATTACCACCACTACAATTGCCCGTGGAATTTCGGTAGGGGATGAACTGGAATATGCAGATGAAGTAACTTTGGGTCGAAGCATACTGCACCGTATTCCCTTTGAAACTTCGTTAAAAAGTCTCTAGCTTTTGAAACTCTCCGTTGTTATTCTCAACTACAATGTCCGTTACTTTTTGGAGCAGTGCCTTCGCTCTGTACAACAAGCGATAGAATCTTTGGATGCTGAGATTATAGTAATCGATAATAATTCACAAGATGAAAGTTGTGAAATGGTTAAATCTCTATTCCCGGGTATTACTTTAATAGAAAACAAAGATAATGTAGGCTTCAGTAAGGCAAATAATCAGGCCGTCGCTGTGGCAAAAGGGGAATATCTCTGTATATTAAATCCGGATACCGCTGTTACGGAAAATACCTTTCATCAAGTTTTGGATTATGCCGAAGGGATTTCCAATCTCGGAGCTTTAGGGGTTTATCTAATGGATGGTACTGGAAATTTCCTGCCGGAAAGTAAGCGGAACTTACCCACGCCCAAGGTTTCTCTTAAGAAATTGGCAGGTTTTTCTAAAAAATATTATTCCAAATTAAGCGAAACTTCCAAGGGTGAGGTAGATGTTTTGGTGGGAGCCTTTATGCTTCTAAAACGATCGGTTTATAATGAGGTGGGAGGATTTGATGAAGATTACTTTATGTACGGAGAGGATATTGATCTTTCGTATAAAATAACCCAGGCCGGTTATAAAAATCATTACTTCGGAAGTGCCACCGTTCTGCATTACAAAGGCGAAAGCACCCAAAAAGATGCGGTTTATTTTGATAGATTTTATGGAGCGATGCAAATATTCTATCAGAAGCATTTCAATAAAAATCTGTTTTTGGAAAATGCCGTTTCAATAGGTGTGGATCTGGCTAAAAAGACAAAAGGTCTCACTTCAGGCAAAAATAGTAAGTCCAGCCCAAAACCAGTAAACTACTATGTGTTTACCGAGAATAGCCAACTTCTTGAGAAGTTAAATCGAGCAGTCAAAGGGAATTTTGAAATAGTAACAAAGGAATTTTACGAACAGACTGACGTCCAAAACAGCTTGCTTGTTTTTGATGCAGAATATCTTACTTATGAAGAGATATTTGAACTAATGAAGAATTTAAAAGGAAAGAATAATCTTTTTCGAATTAAGCCTCCCGCTTGTAACTTCATCATAGGAAGTGACCAAAGTGATGAAAAGGGAGGGGTAATTGTTTTTTAAGAAATTTGCAACCAAGAGCGAACAAAATTTTAACTAATTTTGCAGCGTTTTTAAGATAAGGCACAAGGTGCTTACCTAATTAGACATTGAAAAAATATTATGGCAAAATTTGAATTGAAATTGCCCAAAATGGGCGAGAGTGTTGCAGAGGCAACACTAACCAATTGGCTAAAAGAAGTGGGAGATTCTATAGAGGCAGACGAGGCTGTCCTCGAAATAGCTACCGATAAAGTGGATAGCGAAGTGCCCAGTGAGGTCAATGGCGTTTTGGTGGAAAAGCTTTTTGAAGTGGATGATGTTGTTCAGGTAGGCCAGACCATAGCCATAATTGAGACTGAAGGCGGTTCTGACGCTGTACCTACAAAAGAATCTGAAAGCGCACCTTCTTCGGAAATCGTAAAAGAAGTTGAAAAACAATTTGAGGTAGCACAGGAGGTAGTTAATTCTGCAATCGAAAGCACGGGAGACCGATTCTATTCTCCATTGGTAAAAAATATCGCCGCTACCGAGGGAGTATCCCAAAGTGAGCTTGATGCTATTTCTGGATCGGGCAAGGACGGTCGCGTAACCAAAAATGATATTTTAAGTTATCTTGAAAAGCGTTCTTCTACAAAAACCGAAAAAGCACCAATCCAGACTCAACCTGCAACTGCTCCATCTAGTAAGCAACCTGCTCAAGCTCCCAAAGCAAAAACCCCTGTTTTTGCCGATAATGGAGATGAAATAATAGAAATGACCCGAATGGGCAAAATCATAGCCAGCCATATGGTAGAGAGTGTGCAAACTTCTGCACACGTTCAATCTTTTGTAGAATGCGACGTAACCAATATCTGGAACTGGAGAAATAAAGTTAAAAATGCATTTGCTAAGCGGGAAGGTGAGAACCTCACCTTTACCCCCATCTTTATGGAAGCAGTGGCAAAGGCGTTAAAAGATTTCCCGATGATGAATATTGCCGTGGATGGTGATAAAATAATAAAGAGAAAGAACATCAATCTCGGAATGGCTGCAGCTTTAGGAGATGGTAATTTGATCGTTCCTGTAATCAAAAATGCCGATCGTCTAAATCTTTTGGGAATGAGCAAGGCTGTTAATGATCTTGCCGCACGCGCCCGTGAGAACAAATTGAAACCGGACGATATCCAAGGTGGTACTTACACCGTTACAAATGTTGGTACTTTCGGAAGTATTATGGGAACTCCAATAATCAACCAACCACAAGTGGGGATTTTAGCTTTGGGTGCAATTAGAAAAGTGCCGGCGGTAATAGAAACCCCCGAAGGCGATTTTATTGGTATCCGCTACAAAATGTTCCTTTCCCACAGTTATGACCATCGCGTCGTAAATGGTGCACTGGGTGGACAATTTGTAAAACGAGTTGCCGATTATCTGGAGGCTTGGGATGTAAATACCGAAATATAATTTTAATATTAATAGATAGAGACGAGGGATTTGTACATTACAAATCCCTTTTTCGATTTTATTGATTTTGTATAGAATACGAGCTGGTTTTTGTCAGCTTGGGCGCAGGCGAAAGGTCAATAAAGATTATCTTTGCACCGTAAAATAAACCTATGGAACTCAATCTAAAAAAACCGATTTGTTTTTTCGATCTGGAAACAACTGGAATCAATGTGGCAAAGGATAGAATCGTAGAAATTGCGATCTTAAAAGTTTATCCCAACGGTAATAAAGAAAGTCATACTTGGCGCGTAAATCCCGAAATGCCCATTCCTCCAGAATCTTCTGCCATTCATGGGATTACAAACGAAATGGTTGCCAACGAACCCACATTTAAGGAATTGGCACCCAAAGTTTACGCCTTGATTAAGGATAGTGATCTTGGTGGATTTAATTCCAATCGTTTTGATATTCCTTTGCTCGCTGAAGAACTATTGAGGTCAGAGATCGATTTTGATATGAAGAGGGCCCTTTCCGTAGATGTTCAAACCATCTTTCACAAGATGGAGAAACGAACTTTAGAGGCAGCGTATAAATTTTATTGCGGAAAGAATTTAGTAGATGCACATAGTGCCGCTGCTGATACAGAAGCCACTTACGAAGTTTTAAAATCACAGTTGGATAAATACGATGAACTGGAGAATGACATCGCTTTTCTTGCTGATTTCAGCTCCCATAAAGAGCACGTAGATTTTGCCGGATTTATAAGTTATAACGCTGAAGGATTTGAGATATTCTCCTTCGGAAAATATAAGGGTAGATTGGTCCATGATATTTTGGAGGTGGACTCGGGTTATTTCGGCTGGGTGATAAACGCGGATTTTCCACTTTATACCAAAAAGGTATTGACACGTATCAGGCTTCAGAAACTGAATACAAAATTTTAATTTAGAGAATCTATTTTCATTCTTTCCATCTTCCATCTTAGGAAGAATCACTTTTTGAAATAAATTTTTAACCATAATATTAGTGACAGATGAAAATAATCTGCGTGGGTCGGAATTATTCAGACCATATCCAAGAATTAAAAAACGAAACACCGGCAGAGCCAGTGTTGTTTTTAAAGCCTGATACTTCTATTTTGCTCAAAAGGCAACCGTTCTTCATTCCTGAATTTTCCAACGATGTTCACCACGAAGTGGAATTGTTGGTAAGAATTAATAAGATTGGAAAGCATATAGATAAAAAATTCGCCCATAAATATTATGACGAAATAGGCTTGGGGATCGATTTTACCGCGAGAGATCTGCAAACTGAGTTAAAGAAAAATGGTCTTCCCTGGGAAAAAGCAAAAGCCTTTGACGGTGCTGCGGTTGTGGGGAAATTTATTAATAAAGAAGAAATTGAAAATCTGGATGATCTGAAATTCAGTCTTGAGGTAAATGGAAAGTTGGTCCAAGAAGGTTCTACTGCCCAAATGATATGGAAAATTGATGGCTTGATTGAATACATATCCAAATTTTTTACTCTAAAAATTGGCGATATTATTTTTACGGGTACACCAGCCGGTGTGGGTAAAGTTTCGGCTGAAGATCAACTCACCGGTTTTATTGAAGGTAAGGAAATGTTTTCCATAAAGGTAAAATAACTACAATTGAAAGATTCAAAATTCGAAATGTTAGCGGAAATAATCACCATAGGGGATGAGATTCTTATTGGCCAAATTGTCGATACCAATTCGGCATATATTTCCAAGGAATTGGATAGAATAGGCGTAAAAGTTTATCAAATAACATCCGTCCAAGACAATCGCGAACATATTCTAAAATCTTTTGAAGTAGCAAATGAGCGCGTTAATCTGGTAATTGTAACAGGAGGACTTGGTCCAACAAAGGACGATATCACAAAACAAACTTTTTGCGATTTTTTTGAAGATGAACTAGTGGACAATCCCGAAGTTGGGGAAAACATTCGGCAGTTGTTTAAAAAGTTTCATCTTAATCTACCCTTAGAAGCAAATCTTCTTCAGGCTAAAGTTCCTTCAAAGGCCACTGTCTTGATGAACTATCACGGAACCGCTCCTGGAATGTGGATGGAGAAGGACGGAACGGTATTCGTATCTCTTCCCGGAGTACCCTTTGAGATGAAGCGGTTATTGATGGAGGAGGTATTGCCAAAAATTGAAAAAAGATTCGATCGCCCATTCATCTATCATAAAACTTTATTGACCTATGGTCTGGGCGAAACTGCCATTGTTGAAAGAATAGCAGATTGGGAAAATTCGCTTCCCACGGACTTAAATCTAGCTTATTTGCCGTCATTGGGCAAAGTAAGGCTCAGACTATCTTCTTCGGGAACTAACAAACGAGAAGTTGTTGAGAGCGTCAATAGGCAGATGGAAACACTGGAAGGCCTGTTATCCGATATAGCGATAGGTTTTGAGGATGAAACGTCAATGGTAGAGCAAATAGGCAAAATGCTGATGGCTCAGAATAAATTCCTGAGTATTGCCGAGAGTTGTACAGGCGGAAGGATAGCTTCTGAAATTACGCGTTATCCGGGAATTTCCTCATTTTTTAGAGGAGGAGTAATACCTTATGAAACCAGCTACAAGACTAAAATATTAGGAATTCCAAGTGAGTTAATAGAGAAATATAATGTAGTAAGTATTCCTGTTGCCGAAGCGATGGCGATTAAATCTAACGAGCTTTTTCAATCAGATTATTCCATATCTACTACGGGAATTGCCGGACCAACAAAGGGAGACGGAGATGATGAAATTGGGACGGTTTGTATTGCTATAGCAACTCCGTCGGGTGTGGTTTCCGAGAAATTTCAATTTGGAAACGACCGTTTTCGGGTGATAGAGAAAACGGCCAACAAAGCATTTGAGATGTTGCGCAAAGAAATTTTGAAAAACTAATTTCCTTTTCTTGTACATCAGGAATTAATTACATAAATTTGCACCCTGTTTAAAAATAACTCAAAATAAGTTAAGGAAATGTCTAGAGTTTGTGAGCTTACCGGAAAGAAGGCGATGGTTGGAAACACCGTATCGCACGCTATGAACAAAAGCAAACGTAAGTTTGATGTGAATTTGTTGAAAAAGCGCTTTTACATCCCTGAAGAAGATAAATGGATAACTTTGCGTGTATCTGCTTCAGCTATCAAAAACATCAATAAAAAGGGTATTTCCGCGGTCATTAAAGATGCTCGCGTAAAAGGCTTTTTGACCAAATAATTGCAATAAATATTAAAGTCCCTTACCATGGCCAAAAAAGGAAATAGAGTTCAAGTGATACTTGAGTGCACCGAGCACAAGGAATCTGGAAAGCCAGGAACTTCTCGTTACATTACCACAAAAAACAAAAAGAACACTCCGGACAGGATGGAGTTGAAGAAATTCAACCCAATCCTAAAAAAGATGACCGTTCACAAAGAAATTAAATAATTGGATATTTTCATCTTACAGAATTTATCAAATAAAATATAGAGAAATGGCAAAGAAATCAGTAGCAACTTTACAAACCGGATCAAAGCGTTTGACCAAGGCTATTAAAATGGTAAAGTCTGACAAGACTGGGGCCTATACTTTTAAGGAAGCAGTTATGCCGCCAGAAATGGTGAGTGACTGGTTGAACAAGAAATAACCTACCAAGAAATTATTTGGAGGAAGCCACTTTTTTACGAAGGTGGCTTTTCGTATTTTTGTTAATTGATAACGGTTTCAGTTTTAATTATTGTTGAATGAAGAGACTTTTTGAACCACGACTTTTCGAACTACAACTCTTTTTTAAGAATACTGATTCACTAATTACTGACTACAGACTACAGACCACTACTACTTACCACTGACCACCGACAACTAAAAAATGAGCTTATTTAAAAAAATATTTTCGAAAGAGAAAAAGGAAACTCTCGACAAAGGCCTTGAAAAATCAAAAATCTCTTTTTTTGACAAACTGAGCAAAGCCGTTGCCGGGAAGAGCAAGGTCGATGATGATGTCTTGGACAACCTGGAAGAAGTTCTCGTTTCTAGCGACGTAGGTGTTAACACCACCCTGAAGATTATTGATAGAATTGAGGCGCGTGTATCCAAGGACAAATATTTGGGTACAGATGAATTGAATAAAATTCTCCGAGAAGAAATTTCAGGTCTTTTGAGCGAGATTGACTCTGGCAATGCCACCGATTTTGATGTTCCGCTTTATAAAAAACCTTACGTTATAATGGTAGTTGGAGTTAACGGAGTTGGAAAAACTACCACAATCGGAAAGCTCGCATACCAGTTTAATAAAGCAGGAAAAAATGTTATTCTGGGTGCAGCGGATACTTTTCGTGCCGCAGCGATAGACCAATTACAAATATGGGCCGACCGTACAAACGTTCCAATAGTAAAACAGAGTATGGGCAGTGATCCTGCGAGCGTGGCTTTTGATACGCTAAAAAGTGGTGTGAACCAAAATGCGGATGTAATTATTATCGATACCGCAGGACGGCTTCATAATAAGGTGAACTTAATGAATGAACTCACCAAAATAAAAAGAGTAATGCAGAAGGTTATTCCAGATGCGCCCCACGAAGTCCTTCTGGTTTTAGATGGTTCTACGGGCCAAAATGCATTTGAACAAGCGAAACATTTTACCGCTGCCACGGAGGTAACCTCATTAGCAGTTACCAAGCTAGATGGTACGGCAAAAGGAGGCGTGGTAATAGGAATAAGCGACCAGTTCCAAATTCCCGTTAAATACATTGGGGTAGGCGAAGGAATGGAAGATCTGCAGGTTTTCAACAAAATTGAATTTGTTGATTCATTCTTTAAATAAGATTTTATTCTACCAAAGAATTTCGATCCATTATTTCCGGCTTCGGAATTTGCATCAGATGAAGTATTGTAGGGGCAATATCTGCTAAGATTCCATCTTTCACCGATTTGATATCATTATCGACTACAATAATTGGCACCGGATTGGTAGTGTGAGCTGTGTTGGGAGAGCCATCGGGATTTATCATAGTCTCACTATTACCGTGATCGGCTATAATAATTGTTATATAGTGACTTTCCAAGGCTTTTTCAACAATTGCTTTGGCGCAAAGATCTACAGTTTCACAGGCCTTTTTGGCAGCCGATAGAACACCCGTATGTCCAACCATATCTGGATTGGCAAAATTCAAGCATATAAAATCGGCAGTTTCCTTTTCAATTTCAGGCAGTATCATATCGCGTATAGAAAAAGCACTCATCTCGGGTTTTAGGTCGTAAGTCGCAACAGTAGGAGAGGGACAAAGAATTCTTTTTTCACCTTCAAAAGGTATTTCACGTCCACCTGAAAAGAAGAAGGTTACGTGCGGATACTTTTCAGTTTCAGCAATTCGGATTTGTTTCTTGCCATTTTTCTCTAATATTTCCCCTAAAGTATCGTGCAAATTCTCTTTGTTATAAACCACATGAATATTTCCGAAGGAAGCATCATAATTGGTAAGAGTGACAAAATAAAGTGGAATGGTCTTCATTCTGAAATCCTCATGATCTTTTTGTGTCAGAACTTCTGTGAGTTGTCGGCCGCGATCGGTTCTAAAATTGAAGAAAATTACAACGTCTCCTTCATCGATCGTTGCAACGGGTTTTCCGGCTTGATCAACCATTACTATGGGTTCGATAAACTCATCGGTAATTCCATCTGCATAACTTTCTTCTATGCTTTTTATAGCATTGTGGGAAGGTTTCCCGATTCCGAAGCGAAGAAGATCGTAAGCTTTTTTTACTCGTTCCCAACGTCTGTCCCGGTCCATTGCGTAATAGCGTCCGATTATAGACGCTAATTTTCCTCCAGTTTTATCTAAGTAATTTTCTAATTTCTGGATAAACTCTTTTCCGGAATGTGGATCCACGTCACGACCGTCTGTAAAAGCATGAACATTAATATCCTTAACTCCTTCTGCTCCTGCAACGGACAATAATCCTAGGAGATGATCAATATGCGAGTGTACCCCTCCGTTGGATACAAGACCTATAAAGTGAACAGGTTTATTATGCGACTTGGCATACTTGAAGGCTTCTTTTAATTCAGGTTCATCCTTTAGAGTTCCACGCTCAACCGCCATGTTTATTTTAGCCAAATCTTGATAGACAATTCGTCCAGCGCCAAGATTCATATGGCCTACTTCACTATTTCCCATTTGACCAAGGGGAAGTCCCACATTCATACCGTCCGTAAGTAATTGGGCGTGGGGATAATTTTTATAAAGAGAATCAATAAATGGAGTGTTCGCTTGAGCAATTGCGGATACAGCTGGGTTCTGTGTGATTCCCCATCCATCGAGGATCATTAATAGTACTTTCTTTTCCATTGTGCAAAGATACGAAGGGGTTATGAGTTTGAGAGTTTCTGGGTTTAACCGTTTAGGGGTCCATGAATATATACATGAGAACTGGAATTCTGGTTTCCAAATTTTTTAAATTTTTGCTACTTCTACTTCTACTGCTACTGCTATTGCTACTGCTACTGCTATAAAAGCTTCGGATTAATATCCAAAATATTCTCCTTCACGTATCTATCCACAAAAGCTTCTGAGAAAAATTCATTTCCTAAAATCTTTTCTTCAGAAAGCATTTTCTTCACATCAATTTTTTGTTGGTATTCCCTCAACATTGGGATTGAAACTGGTGCATAGCTAAAATGCCAGGGTTCATATCTAAATCCTTTTCGGTTCCCATTATCAGTGTAAACTTCTATAAAATCAAATTTATGGGCGTTTTTGTCAAGCCAAACTTTCAAATTGCAATAGGGGCCAAGTCCGTGGAAATTCTCAGGCATCAAAACATTTGCTGGCCTTGGGGCATTTGCATCGATAATATCCAGATCCGTTCCCCAATGATGACGCGATGTGCCGGGAATCGTAGAGTATTCAATTATTTTCTCTATTGCATTTTCAGGCGAAAGTCCTTGAGAAGTAAATCGTCTGTATTTGCCCTCAAAGATTTCTTTTTGGCGCTGGAAACTTCTATATGCCGAGACAACCTCAAGATTTATGTTTTCCTTGGCTGCCGCTACCTTCATTTTGTTAAAAGCTTCCTTGGTCAATTTGTTCATTTTGGAAGTATAGCTGTCACCAATAATATCCGGGTTTCCTTTACCAATAAGTTGGTTTCGGGTAAATTCTTCAGAAAAATTTTTAAAAGAAAAATTTGGAAAAATGGCCACCCCTAAACCGGCAAGACCAGAAATTTTAATAAATTCGTGACGCTTCATTAATACAAAATATATGAGGCTATAAAATTACCATTAATTTGAAAGATATCTCAATTAACATTCGCATTATTGAGCCTTCCGAGATTTTGTGTATTCTTCCATTTATTCAAAAACTCGGACATTATTCTATAGAGGAAACCGTTTTGAGAGAGCGGTTATTGGAAATGGCACAGCAAAATTATGAGTGTCTGGGTGTTTACGATTCCGATAAATTAATTGGTACTTGTGGCTTATGGTTTCAAACACGACACTATGCTGGACGAAGCCTTGAAATAGACCATGTAATCATAGATGAAAATTACCGCAACCAGGGCTTAGGAAAAAAGTTAATGGATTTTGTGTATGACTATGCCCGAAACAAGAAATGCAATTGGATTGAACTGAATACCTATGTCCACAATTTTCTTTCACATAAATTCTATTATAATCAAGGATTTGTAGCCAAGGGATATCACTTCATCAAAGAGTTGAATTAATCAAGAATAGAAGAATTCAAGGTGGTTTCACTTTCAATTTCATAAGGTTCCTTCCCCTGTCTAAAAACCCGAGCGCTTAATTCACCTTTTAATTTAATTTCGTCTCCTTTTACCCGTAGCCAACTTCCTTCCCGAATTCCGATAACAGGGATCGTATTTTGAGTATGAAATTCCGCAATCCGAGTTTCACGTGTTTCACCCATATGGGTGCTGTTTAGATCGGGATCTAAATAATGCGGGTTTAGGTTAAAAGGAATAACGCCCAAAGTTTTAAACGAAGGTGGATAAACAATTGGCATATCATTAGTGGTCTGCATAGAAACCCCACAAATATTGCTACCGGCACTGGTACCTAAATATGGTAGTCCATTGAAAATCGCTTCCCGAAGAGGTTGCATTAATTTTAACCCATAAAGAGCATTTACCAAAACGAACGTATTTCCGCCACCGGTAAATATTCCATTTACTCTATTTAGTACTTCCACTGGATTCTCAAAAGTATGGAGTCCTCGTAACTTTTTCCCTATCTTTTTAAATGCATGGGAGGCCTTGGCAGAATATTCTTCGTGACTGATTCCTCCAGGCCTTGCGTAGGGAATAAATATAACTTCGTCCGTATCTTTAAAAAGCTCGGCTATCTCATCATATAGGTAATCCAGATAATTTCCACCATATACCGTACTTGTACTTGCAACAATTAGATTTTTCATTTTCAGTTTTATTTTAATTGGTAAAGCTAACCATAGAAAAGAACTTCTTAAATAATTTCTGGCCGAAGTAGAATAGTTCTGCAGGATTCTTCGATGAGGTTTAGATCTTCAGTTTTTCATTTATAAATCAAATAATACCGGGTGCTTCAAATACTGCAAATAAAAAACCGTTTCACATTTTTTATATTGTGAAACGGTTCTTTCTTATTGCTGGGGGTAGTCTATAAAAAAATCTATTACTTATTCCCTTTTAGCTGTTTCTGACCATCCATTTCTAATTTATAAACTTGACTTACAATCGCATCTGTTTTTGGATCATAACTTTCTACCACAAAATTTCCTTCTTCGTTAAAATAACCAAAGGAGGATTTTCCATTTTGTGAATAGATATAATATCCATTTTGAGAAGTTGGTTTTATAATGGCATATTCATTATTTGTAGCATTATCCTTAACCGTCATCAATCTATATCCTTCTTCATCCTTTTGGCTCATAAACTTAAACCTGTTGCCTTCATAGCCATAAGTAACATCAGTATCTACTTTTACCGGATTCATGACAACCTCCTGATTTACCTGATTTGGATTGTTGGCATTCAGCTTTAATTGTTGCTGTTCACTTTTTGAGACAGCCTTGCTGGAAACCTCAACCCCTTTATTGTCTTTTACAGCAGTTTTCGTAACGACAGTTTCTTTTTTCTTATCTACATTTTCTTGGGCAAAACTTACAGTAAATGCCGCAAGAGCGAAAATTAATACTAGCTTTTTCATAATTTCTTGTTTTGATGTTGGAGGTAAAAGTACACTGCCTAAATGTTAATTTAATACAACCTCGTTGTAATCATTTGCTAAATTTGACATATTTCATAAATAAAATAGCTATTTATAAGAAATCATAAGCATTGATTTATATCTCTTTGATTTGAAAGCACCCAAGAATTTTGTAGCAGCATTTTGTGGTTATTATCTCTATTATTAACCATCACATTCTTTTCTGAAAACTGTTTTTTGTACTACAAAAAATTAGGTTTGAAAATGTATATTTGCACTCCGTAAAACCGACCTCTTTTTAAAGTGGAGGTTTTTCCTAAAAAAGAATGAATGAAAGCAGGTATCGTCGGATTGCCCAATGTAGGGAAATCAACTCTTTTTAATTGTTTGTCCAATGCCAAGGCACAGAGTGCAAACTTCCCTTTTTGTACTATAGAGCCCAATATTGGGGTAGTAAATGTACCAGACCCACGTTTGTTGAAGTTGGAGGAATTGGTTCGCCCGGAACGTGTTCTTCCGGCAACCGTAGAGATTGTGGATATCGCCGGTCTTGTTAAGGGTGCAAGCAAAGGAGAAGGCTTGGGAAATCAGTTTCTTAGTAATATTCGTGAGACAGATGCGATCCTTCATGTTCTGCGATGCTTTGATAATGACAATATCGTGCATGTGGACGGAAATGTCAATCCGATTAGAGATAAGGAAACCATCGATATGGAGCTTCAGCTGAAGGATTTGGAAACCGTTGATAAAAAGCTTGAAAAGGTAAAACGTGCTGCTCGCACAGGAAATAAAGATGCTCAGAAAGAAGAGACAGCCTTAATGAAGGTTAAGAGTGGGTTGGAAGCTGGAATTTCCGTCCGCGCCATTGATTTATCTGAGGAGGAACGGGTTGAATTTATAACATCTTCTCAGTTTATTACGGATAAGCCAGTATTATATGTCTGTAATGTTGATGAGGACTCCGCTGTTTCAGGTAATGAATATGTAAACCGAGTAAAGGAAGCTGTTGCGGGGGAGAATGCTGAGGTTATTGTTCTGGCAGTTGGCACAGAGGCCGATATTACAGAGTTGGATACTTATGAAGAGCGACAAATGTTTCTTGAGGATTTGGGCCTGGACGAAGCAGGCTCGGCTAAGCTGATTCGCAGTGCCTATAAATTATTGAATCTACAAACCTATTTTACCGCAGGAGTAAAGGAGGTAAGGGCTTGGACAATTCCCGTTGGTTCTACGGCACCACAAGCTGCTGGGGTTATCCATTCTGATTTCGAAAAAGGTTTCATCCGTGCGGAAGTTATCAAATATGATGATTTTGTAACCTATGGCAGTGAGGCCAAAGTAAAGGAAGCGGGAAAAATGGGCGTGGAAGGAAAGGAATATATTGTTAAGGATGGCGATGTTATGCATTTCCGTTTTAACGTATAACCTTGCTCCACATTTCAGAAATCTAAACGTTGATTTTTAATTTCCACTATACTACCAATCTGGTAGCGGATTAGGGAATTTACCCAAGAAAGATAATCGTGAATTCGTGGTGAGATAAAGAAGTCTACCTAGTTTGTCAATTGTGAATAATTCGGTATTGTTTTGAGATACCTCTTGTTTCCATTTTCTGTCTACCAAGGACAGGTTAGTAAATAAATATAAAATATTGGTGAATTCGTGATGAGATTTACGAGTAACATATAATCCACTAATTTCTAGTATTTCCAATCGTCCCGGCCTATAGTTTATTTCATATTACTCACAACCAATATCCAGAATCTACTTTACCTCATCTAAAAAGTATATCGAAATGCCATTCCGTTGTATGAATCGCCATTAAAACCAGTTCCCGAAGTAGGATATAAATCGACATTTTTATTTTTCTTCTTATGAAGTTCGGGCACCAAAATTCCTGTACTTGCGCCCAGTACATATCCCAAAAGGACATCCGTCAGGAAATGTTGACCGGCTTCCATTCTCAAAATTCCAACTGCCGCCGGAAGGGTGGCTGCTCCCGCCCAAATAAATACTTTTCCCTGAACATTTGGATGAAAATCTGTATAGACTTTGGCGGCAAAGAAAGTTGCAGTGGCCGTAGCCGCAACGTGCCCGGAGTAAAAAGAACGTTGTCCATTGTTTAGAAATCTTCTATCGTCATCGGTATCTCCGCTATTGTCATACACATACGGCCGACTTCTATCAATCAAACCCGCTGAAAGAGTATAGATTGCAGCTGTGGTAGCGAGGCTCTCAATGTATAAGCCTACATATTTACCGGTATGATCGTTTATGTCATCGTCAAAAAGAAGGGCAAGAGGAGCGGCGAAGGAGAGTGCAAAAGGAATATCGCTTAGGGAACTTGCTTTTTCACTATGTTTTCCCGCTACCCATCTATCCAAAAAGTTGAGATTGTCAATTTTTTCCTGCAGCAGAACAGGGTCCTTAAAACTAGGAATCTCGTTTTCCGGAAGATCATCTTTCTTTTTAATAATAGAAAGCCCTAGCGCGCTCAATCCAATTCCCGTTCCTGTCCATATCCCATCCTTTAACCATTGCCATTCATATGGGGAAACGGATTCATCGTCCTGGTAGCTAGAGAAAGTATCTGAGACTTCTGGGTGGGTGTTAACTGTTTGTGCGTTGAAATAAAATGGGAATATCAGAGCAAGGATTAGTGCTTTTACTTTCATCTATGTGGCTTTATTTGACGAGCTAAATTCTCGGTTTTCTAGGTTTTGTACTATTCATACAGACCCAACCTCTTCCGAAGTAAGTCCATCTCTTTTTCCAGGGCATGCATACGATTCAGCATTTGTTTTATCGCATCAAGTCCTTCATAATTAATTCCGAGATCGTGATGCAGCCTAAACATTCGTTCTATTTCTGAAATATCGCTTTCATCTATAAAAACTTCATTTTCCCGTTCCTCAAAGGATATCAATCCATAATCGTTTAGGTTCCTAAGAAATTCATCCTCTATTTGAGCCTGTTCGCTAAAAACTCGAACTAAAATATATTTTTCCATCGCCATTATCTGAGTTTTGAAAGTTCGGTAAACAATTCCTTTTCTTTTTCTGAAAGATTCATGGGCAATGCAATTTTATAGGTAATGTATAAATCTCCATTTTGACCTTCCTTTTTATACTTGGGCACTCCCTTTCCTTTCAATTTAACTTTGGTGTCGTTTTGGGTTCCGGGTTTTACCTTCAGTTTCACCTGTCCTGTTAAAGTGTCGACAGTAATTTCCCCACCAAGTATCGCCGTATAGAGAGATATTTCCTCGGTGGAATACAAATCGCTTTGAAGTCTTTTGAATTGGGTGTTGTTGAATATCTCAAAAGTGATGTATAAATCTCCTTTTGGCCCACCATTTCTTCCTTCGCCGCCATGGCCTTTTATTTTTATAGTCTGCCCATCTTCTACCCCCGCCGGTATAGTAAGTCTGATTTTCTTCTCACCAAGACTGATGGTCTGTTTTTGGCTGTTGAGAATATCAGTTAAATTCAGTCTTAATGTGGCATTCATATCCTGGCCTTTAAACTGCCCCGTCTGTCTTCGCTGGCCACCACCGAAACCGCCAGATCCGCCGAACATAGATTCAAAGAAGTCTGAAAACTGGCTTTCATCAAATTCTTGTCCGCCAGATGTATAACGTCTTCCACCCCCAAATCCTCCAAAACCCCCGCCACCTTGCTGCTGTTGCCTTTTTTGTTCTTCAAAAGCATCGGCGTGCTGCCAATCTTTTCCGTATTGGTCGTATTTTTTGCGCTTTTCGGGATCACTCAATACTTCGTTGGCTTCATTAATTTGTTGGAATTTTTGTTGAGCCGTCTTGTCGTTGGGATTTAAATCTGGATGAAGCTTGCGCGCCAGTTTGCGATATGCTTTTTTGATTTCCGTGGCGGATGCCTTTTTATCAACTCCCAGAACTTTGTAATAATCAATGAATTCCATTCAGATTTGTTGTTTTTGTAATGATTTTCTCAAATTTACTTCTTTCTCAAGAATTGAAATAGAAATAAATGGCTTCCTTTCCCAGTTGCAACTTTAAGTACCGATCTTTTACATTGGGGAATTGTACTTGGTGTGTTCTTCAATTTCAATTAAATTAATATGATCTGCCGCGTTAGGGAGATATGAAATTATAAAATCTATTTTACTTAGCTAAATAGAGCTTGACATCTTCACAAAAATTTAGCAGTTCTTTTCTGCGGGTCTTAATTATAATTAGGTTCCAATAAATTGGCTCTTTTAAAAAATAGCGGATTGACTGTCCAAATAACCATCTCTTTTTTGTTTCTTTTTTTATGTTGAAATTAAATAGTATTTTATTGAAAAAAATGGGAATAATCGTGACCTTTGGAAGCGAAATAAATTACTAACAATAGGTGCTCCTTTATTGTTGATTACTTTCCGAAGTATTGGTTTCACAAGTGCTCCCGTATAATTATATTAGCCATCCTACATTAAATTCTTATGATTGATACCCAATATACCGAAGACAATATCCGTTCCCTCGATTGGAAAGAGCATATCCGTATGCGTCCTGGGATGTATATTGGTAAACTAGGCGATGGTTCTTCGCCTGACGACGGTATCTATATTCTTTTAAAAGAGGTTATCGACAACTGTATCGATGAGTTTGTAATGGGTGCCGGAAAAACTATTGAGGTACGCATTAAAGAAAAAGAAGTAAAAGTACGGGACTACGGCCGCGGAATTCCTTTGGGGAAAGTGGTGGACGTAGTTTCCAAAATGAATACAGGTGGTAAGTACGATAGCCGCGCTTTTAAAAAATCTGTAGGATTGAATGGAGTGGGAACAAAAGCAGTAAATGCGCTTTCCTCTTTTTTCAAGGTGGAGTCTGTTCGGGATAATCAAATGAAAGCTGCGGAATTCTCCTTGGGAGAACTTACCCACGATTTACAGATTGAAGATTCTACAAAGCGAAAAGGGACCAAGGTTGTTTTTATACCGGACGAGGGGATTTTTAAAAACTTTAAATATCGTACCGAATATGTGGTAAAAATGTTGAAAAACTATGTCTATCTCAATCCGGGACTGACCATAGATTTCAATGGTGAAAAATTTTATTCCGAAAATGGATTAAAGGATTTATTGAGCGAGACCATTAGCGAAGAGGATATGGCTTATCCAATAATCCATCTTCGCGGAGAGGATATAGAAGTGGCCATAACCCACAGTAAGACTCAGTATAGCGAGGAATATCACAGTTTTGTAAACGGACAGAATACAACGCAGGGAGGAACGCATTTGGCCGCTTTCCGGGAGGCATTGGTAAAAACGATCCGCGAATTTTACAATAAAAACTATGATGCCAGCGATGTGCGCAAATCAATTGTTTCGGCAATCAGCATCAAGGTTATGGAACCGGTATTCGAGAGTCAGACCAAAACCAAGCTCGGAAGTACCGATATGGGGGGCGAACTACCAACGGTGCGGACTTTTATCAATGATTTTTTAAAAACACAGTTAGATAATTATCTTCATAAAAATCCGGAGACCGCAGAAGCTATTCACAAAAAAATAGTCCAGGCCGAAAGAGAAAGAAAAGAACTCAGCGGGATAAGGAAGTTGGCAAGAGATAGGGCCAAAAAAGCAAATCTCCACAACAAGAAATTACGGGATTGTCGTGTGCATTTGGCCGATATTAAAAATGAACGAAACTTAGAATCAACTCTTTTTATAACCGAAGGTGATTCCGCTAGCGGAAGCATTACCAAGAGTCGGGATGTAAATACCCAGGCAGTTTTTTCACTTCGAGGAAAACCTTTGAACACCTACGGAATGTCGAAGAAAATTGTTTATGAAAACGAGGAATTCAATTTGTTGCAAGCTGCCTTGAACATTGAAGATTCCATGGAAGATTTGCGCTATAACAATATTGTTATCGCCACGGATGCCGATGTGGACGGAATGCATATCCGCTTACTGTTGATTACGTTTTTTCTTCAGTTTTTCCCTGAACTTATAAAGGAAGGACATTTATATATTTTGCAGACTCCACTTTTTAGAGTGCGAAACAAACGGGAAACTATTTACTGTTATTCCGATGAAGAACGGATCAACGCCATTGAAAAGTTGAAACCAAAGCCGGAAATCACCCGATTTAAAGGATTGGGTGAAATCTCTCCTGATGAATTCAAACATTTTATAGGAAATGATATTCGATTAGATCCTGTTATGCTCGATAAATCTATAAGTATTGAGGAATTGCTTTCTTTCTATATGGGAAAAAACACTCCAGATAGACAAGAATTTATTATTGAAAATTTGAAGGTTGAATTGGACAGGGTGGAAGAATAAAAAGTGTTCGGTGTTCAGTAGCAGTGTGCAGTAATTTTTTTAAACATTTATGGAGAAACTCTCCGCGTAACTCTGCGAAAACTAAGTGTAACTCTGCGTGAAAATCGTAGAATAAATAAAAGAATCTCCAGATTTGGAAGTTTAAAACCAGAAATTTGGAAACAGAAATATGAGTGACGAACTCGACAATAATGAAGACAACTTAATTCCAAAAGGAGAAAATAATTCTTCCGAGGAAACCATTACCAAGGTTACTGGTATGTACCGTGACTGGTTTTTAGACTATGCCAGTTACGTAATCCTGGAACGTGCCGTTCCCGCGATTGAAGATGGTTTTAAACCTGTTCAACGACGGATTATGCAGTCCATGAAAGATTTGGATGATGGCAGGTACAATAAAGTTGCAAATATTGTTGGGCACACCATGCAGTATCATCCGCACGGTGATGCAAGTATTGCCGATGCAATGGTTCAAATTGGGCAAAAAGACCTTCTGATTGATACCCAAGGGAACTGGGGAAATATTCTTACTGGTGATGGCGCCGCGGCTTCAAGATATATTGAGGCGAGAATCTCAAAATTTGGATTGGATGTGGTTTTTAATCCGAAGGTAACTACTTGGCAGGCATCGTATGACGGTCGAAGAAGAGAACCGATCAATCTACCGGTTAAATTTCCGTTATTGTTAAACCAAGGTGCAGAAGGAATTGCCGTTGGCCTTTCCACTAAAATCCTACCGCACAACTTCTTGGAACTGATTGATGCTTCGATTAAGCATTTACAAGGCAAAAGATTCCAAATTTATCCCGATTTCCCCACGGGCGGAATAATGGATATCGCAAATTATAATGACGGGATGCGCGGAGGAAAAATCCGTAGCCGGGCCAGGATAAACCAGCTGGATAAAAACAGTCTTGTAATTACCGAAATTCCTTTTGGAACCAATACTTCATCCCTTATTGACACTATCCTAAAGGCTAACGAAAAAGGAAAGATTAAAATCAAGAAGATTGAAGATAATACCGCTGCCGAAGTTGAGATCCACATCTATCTGCCCAGCGGAATTTCTCCAGATAAAACCATCGATGCACTCTATGCCTTTACCGCCTGCGAGACTTCAATCTCCCCTTTGGGTTGTGTTATCGAGGACAACAAGCCCCTGTTTATCGGCGTTTCGGAAATGCTCAGAAGAAGTACGGACCGGACCGTGGAATTGCTTAAAAAGGAACTGGAAATCCAATTGGACGAATTGGAAGAACAATGGCATTTCGCTTCCTTAGAACGGATTTTTATCGAAAATAGGATCTATCGTGACATTGAGGAGGAAGAAACTTGGGAAGGAGTAATTTCTGCAATTGATAAAGGTTTACAGCCACATATCCAACATTTAAAACGTGCGGTTACTGAAGAGGATATCGTCCGGTTGACTGAAATCCGGATTAAGAGAATTTCCAAATTTGACATTGATAAAGCCCAGCAGAAGATAGAGTCCTTAGAGGAAAGTATTGCGCAGGTCAAATTTCATCTAGAGCATCTTATTGAATATGCAATAGATTATTTCAAACGACTTAAAAAAGATTACGGTGCGGGCCGTGAACGAAAAACAGAGATCCGCGCTTTTGATGATATAGAGGCAACGAAGGTTGTAATCAGAAACACAAAACTTTATGTCAACCGCGCTGAAGGATTTGTGGGAACAAGCTTAAAGCGGGATGAGTACGTTGCAGATTGCAGTGATATTGACGATATTATTGTATTTACCGAAGATGGAAAAATGATGGTAACTAAAGTCGATGCCAAAACATTTGTAGGGAAGGGAATCGTTCATGTTGCCGTGTTTAAGAAAAAGGATAAACGCACCATTTACAATATTATTTACAAAGACGGAGCTCGTGGGGCGAATTATGTAAAACGCTTTGCCGTAACTTCCGTAACCCGAGACAGGGAATATGATTTAACCAACGGAGCAAAGGGATCCAAAATGCTATATTTCACTGCGAATCCTAATGGCGAAGCAGAGCTTGTAACTATTTATTTGCGTCAAACCGGAAGCATAAAAAAGTTGAAATTCGATCTGGATTTTGCAGATCAATTGGTCAAAGGACGAAATTCGAAAGGAAATATAGTCACCAAATATCCCATAAGAAAAATCGAGTTAAAGGAGAAAGGTCTATCTACCCTCAAACCTCGTAAAATATGGTTTGATGATTCTGTTCAGCGATTAAATGTCGATGAGCGAGGAGAACTTCTCGGAGAATTTAAAAAAGAAGATCGGCTCCTTATCGTCAATCAAAAGGGTGGGGTAAAAACCGTAGCCCCAGATCTAGGCTTACGGTTTGATGACGATATGATCATCCTTGAGAAATGGGAGCCCAAAAAACCATTAAGCGCTATCTACTGGGAGGGAGAAAAAGAACTTTTTTATGTAAAGCGTTTCCTGGTCGAACATCCGGAGAAAGAAGAAATTATCATTACCGAGCATCCCAATTCCTACCTTGAAAAAATATTTACCGATTATAAGCCTATGGCAGAAGTGGTTTTCGCCAAAAAAAGAGGCCAGGAGCGAGATGAAAATCTGGAATTGAACTTAGAGGAATTCATTGCCATAAAGGGAATAAATGCAATGGGCAACCAACTTACCAAAGAAAAGGTTCTCGAAATTAACGCACTTCCATCGCTCCCCTATGAGCCCCAAGTTCCTGTAGAACCAGAGGAAATGGATGTAATTGAAGAAACCGAATTAGGATCAGTACCTTCCAATACAGATGATTCAGATTCAAAAACCGATGAGACAGGTCAGGGGTTGTTGTTTTAATCCTAATAACCATAAACTCTTCCAATGTTTGGAACAGAAGAAGAGTTATTTTTAATAGTTCTCTTGTACCTTTTTAATTATTTCAATCATTATTTCCAAACTCTTTGATTTTCAAAAGAAAAACCTTATTTTTGCACCCCTCTTACGCAATAAGCTTCAGAGGACGAAATTCTTTTAGCGACGAGGCAAGAATAAAAGGAACTGAAATCTAAACAAAACAAACCCTTCTGTGGAATAGTCGTACAAGTTCTTGTAATATCACAGAATACAAACCCTTGATTTTCTAGTAGTTGTTCAACTAAGGAAAATCAATCTTTTTAACAAATGGCTGATAAAGCAAACAAAGAAGTAGCTGAAGAAAAGGCTGCAAAAGAACAGGAAAAAACCGCAGTAGCAGAAATGCCTGAAGAAACAACAACGGAAAATGCTCCGGCAAAAGAAAATTCAAAGCCAAAAGCTGAAGTTTCTTTAAAGGAAAGAGATCCTGAGAAATTCCTAGCCGATTTCAACTGGCACAATTACGAAGAGGGCATTGATCCTATCGATGATGGTAAGCTAGAAGAATTCGAAAAACTTGTAAAGGAAAATTTCGTAGATACTCTGGATGATGAAGTTGTTGAAGGAAAAGTAGTTTTCATCACAGACCGTGATGCAATCATCGACATCAACGCAAAAAGTGAGGGCGTTGTTTCTTTGAACGAATTCCGTTACAATCCTGATCTAAAAGTTGGTGACAAAGTAGAAGTATTGATCGACGTTCGTGAGGACAGTACAGGTCAGTTAATCCTTAGCCACCGTAAAGCAAGAACTATTAAGGCTTGGGACCGTGTAAACGCAGCCCACGACGAAAGCACAATCGTTAACGGTTACGTAAAATGCCGCACAAAAGGTGGTATGATCGTAGATGTTTTCGGAATCGAAGCTTTCTTGCCAGGTTCTCAAATTGACGTTAAGCCAATCCGCGATTACGATATGTACGTTGGAAAAACAATGGAATTCAAAGTTGTTAAGATCAACCACGAATTTAAAAACGTTGTTGTTTCGCATAAAGCACTTATCGAAGCAGATATTGAGGAGCAGAAAAAAGAAATCATCGGCCAACTTGAAAAAGGACAGGTACTTGAAGGTGTTGTTAAAAACATCACTTCTTACGGAGTATTTGTGGATCTTGGAGGTGTTGACGGACTTGTCCACATTACCGATCTTTCTTGGTCTAGAATCAACCATCCAAATGAGATCGTGGAACTTGATCAGAAATTGAATGTTGTAATCCTTGATTTCGATGAAGATAAAACACGTATCCAATTAGGTCTAAAACAATTGAACCCACATCCTTGGGAAGCTCTTGGTGATGAACTTAAAGTAGGTGACAAAGTAAAAGGTAAAGTAGTTGTTATTGCAGACTACGGTGCTTTTGTTGAAGTTGCCGAAGGTGTTGAAGGTCTTATCCACGTTAGCGAAATGTCTTGGAGCACGCACTTGCGTAGCGCTCAAGATTTCGTAAAAGTAGGAGATGAGGTTGAAGCAGTTATCTTGACTATGGATAAAGAAGAGCGCAAAATGAGCCTGGGAATCAAACAAATGACTCCAGACCCATGGACTGATATTACTGCAAAATACCCAGTAGGTTCACGCCACAAAGGTATTGTTCGCAACTTCACTAATTTCGGTGTTTTTGTTGAACTAGAAGAAGGTATTGATGGCCTTATCTATATCAGCGACCTTTCTTGGACCAAGAAAATCAAACACCCAAGCGAATTTACCAACATTGGTGATAGCTTGGAAGTAGTGGTATTGGAATTGGATGTTGAAGGCCGTAAATTGAGTTTAGGTCATAAGCAAACTGAGGAAAACCCTTGGGACAAATACGAAAATGAATTTGCTGTAGGAACAAAGCATACTGCTACAATTGATGAAGTAGTAGACAAAGGGGCTACCATTAAATTCAACGACGATATCGTTGCTTTTGTACCAACCCGTCATCTTGAAAAGGAAGATGGTTCTATGTTGAAAAAAGGTGATGAAGCCGAATTTGTGATTATTGAATTCAACAAAGAATTCAAGAAAGTAGTTGCTTCACACATGAGTATCCATAAAGCCGAAGAAGCGAAAATTGTAAAAGAAGCTGTGAGAAAACAAGAAGCAGCCGAAGCAGAAGCCAAGCCAACCCTTGGTGATGCCAATGCCAAGCTTCAAGAGCTTAAAGACAGAATGGACGGTAAAAAATAATCGCCTCCATTCAATAATAAAGAACCTTTCTCTTTTCATTAAGAGGAAGGTTTTTTTGTTTTGTGTATTTGTAGTAATCCTAACGCTTTAAAAGAATATATTTAAAACATCTATATCCAGAATTCAAATATTGAAACCGAAGAGCAACTCAATTATGAAGATTTATTTTATCGAAAAACAGAAATTCACCCAATGGTGGATGTGGGTAATTTTAATTGGATTGGCAATTATGCCTATTTACGGAATATATGAGCAATTAATTATGGGAAACCCCGTAGGAAATCATCCAGTTTCCAACCTAGTTATGGTAATTACCACCCTATTTATTTTCGGGCTTATTTATTTTAATTGGTACATAACCTTAATAACTGAAATTAATTCTGATGGTATCAAAATGCGTTTCATTCCATTTTTAAAAAAGGATATAAGTTGGAGTGAAGTAGAATCTGCTCAAATAGTGGATTATGGCTTTGTAGGTTACGGAATTCGTCTAGGAAGCAAATATGGAACGATATATAATATTAAAGGAGGCAAAGGATTGGCTCTCAAATTAAGGAATGGGAAAAGATTTGTTATTGGTACGCAAAAGGAGACTGAGTTGATTACTGAATTGAAGAAAATAAATATTCCTACCACGTCTTATAATTAATTTATAGTTCTTATAATTTAGGTATGGATTGTTAAGCCAAAAAAGAATTCTGCTGCCATCCCTAAGCAAAAAATAATGTATTTTTGAAATCCGTATCGAGAGCTATCCGGACAAATATTAAAGATTACTATGAGCCAAAAAGTGTTACTGAACGCAACAGAAATAAGCATCGCTTTGAACCGCTTGGCTTGCCAATTAATTGAAAATCACGACGATTTTTCCAATACCGTATTAATAGGTCTACAACCTAGAGGAATTTACTTGGCAGAAAGACTAAAAAGTCTTCTCGAAAATGAATACAACATCAAAAACATAAAACTGGGATATCTTGATATTACATTCTATCGAGATGATTTCCGAAGAAGTGGAAAACCTCTTGAAGCGAACAAAACTAATATAGATTTTATTGTTGAGGATAAAAAAGTTGTTTTTATAGACGATGTACTTTTTACGGGAAGAAGTATCCGTGCGGCCCTCACTGCTGTACAATCCTTTGGAAGACCCATGGAAATAGAACTCTTAACATTAATCGATAGACGTTTCAGTCGGCATCTGCCTATTCAACCGGATTATAGAGGAAGACAGGTAGATGCCATCAATGGAGAAAAAGTGAAAGTATGTTGGAAAGAAAATGAAGGAGAAGATGCTGTATATTTGGTGAAAAGTTAAGAGTTATGAGTTATGAGTTGAATTCTGAAATGACTTCAACATCCATCTTAATATTTGGAATCTAGAAGTAGAAACCAATAACTATTAAATGGAAACCTGAAACTAGAAACCAGAAACTAGAGACCAGAAGTAAGAAACAAGAAACCAGAAACCAGAAACAAGAATCTAGAGAATGGAATTAAGTGTAAACCACTTATTGGGAATAAAATATATCACTGAAGCCGATATCCATCTTATCTTCGAGACGGCAGATCATTTTAAGGAGGTAATAAATAGACCAATTAAAAAAGTTCCTTCTCTTCGGGATATAACTATTGCCAATCTATTTTTTGAAAACAGTACCCGTACAAAACTCTCCTTCGAACTCGCAGAGAAACGACTTTCTGCCGATGTTATAAATTTTGCATCCTCGAGTTCTTCCGTCTCCAAAGGTGAAACCTTAATCGATACGGTGAACAATATCTTATCTATGAAAGTAGATATGGTAGTTATGAGGCATCCCAATCCCGGGGCGGGAGTTTTTCTTTCTAAGCACGTCAAAGCTAGTATAGTTAATGCTGGCGATGGAGCTCACGAACATCCCACGCAAGCTCTTTTGGATGCCTATTCCATTCTTGAGAAACTTGGTGATGTTGCCGGAAAAAATGTAGTAATTGTTGGTGATATTCTTCATTCAAGAGTTGCGCTCTCCAATATTTTTGCCCTTCAAAAGCTTGGGGCCTCAGTTAAAGTATGTGGACCAAGAACTCTTATTCCTAAATATATTGAAGGTTTGGGCGTAACCGTGGAAACTAATTTGAGAAAGGCACTTGAATGGTGCGATGTAGCCAATATGTTGCGAGTTCAAAATGAACGAATGGATATTAGTTATTTTCCCACTACTCGTGAATACACACAACAATTCGGATTGAATAAATCTTTGCTCGATTCGTTAAACAAGGAAATAGTAGTTATGCACCCTGGACCAATAAACAGAGGTGTGGAAATTACCAGTGATGTTGCAGACAGTAAACAATCGATTATTTTAGAACAGGTTCAAAACGGTGTAGCCATCCGTATGGCCGTTATATATTTATTAGCTTCAAAAATTGACCATCATGAAGATTGAGAATCAACCAAATTTTGTTATCCTCACGGATGAAAAGGATAATATTTCAGATTTCGCCACTTTTATCGAATCACAGGTTCCTTCTAAATACAAAGGCCAAAACGTAATACTGAATCTACTGCAATACGATTCTCTGGATCTTGGGGAACTACTGCTATTTCTAAAGGTTTCCAACCTTCACCGCAAAACCAAACAATCTTTCGTAATCGTAAACGACGCTATCTCAATTGATGAAATTCCATATGAAATGATTGTGGTCCCTACATTGGAAGAAGCAGGAGATATTATTGAAATGGAAGAAATTGAACGCGATTTAGGATTTTGAATTTACGTTCCGATAGCTATGGGAAGCCGATTGTAGAACTTTATTAAATCCTAAATTCCACATCGTTCCTCAAAAATCGTACATCTTATATCGAAAATCAGATATCGTAAATGAATCTAACTATTCTTGGTTGTCACGCTGCAACGCCCAAAATTTCCGCCCATCCCACGGCGCAGGTTTTGGAGATTAAAGGACACGTATTTCTTATTGATTGCGGGGAAGGCACACAAATTCAGCTAAGGAAATATAAGGTTAAGTTTTCCCGTATAAAGCATATTTTTATTTCACACCTACATGGCGATCATTTTTTTGGGCTTCCCGGGCTTATCTCTACATTCCATCTGCAAGGCCGTGAAACCGAAATGCACATTTATGGCCCCAAAGGAATTAAAGAAGCCATACTTTTATTATTGAAGCTGGGAAAATCCTGGACAAAATTCCAATTATATTTTCACGAATTGGAATCGAATCTTGCCCAGGTTATTTATGAAGATGACAAACTGACCGTGGAAACTATTCCTTTAATACATCGAGTTTACACTAACGGATATCTGTTTAAGGAAAAACCTGGTGAGCGAAAACTAAATATTGATGCTGCTCGCGAAGCAAACATAGATTTGAGCTATTTCAATAAAATTAAGATGGGTCATGATGCTCCCAATAAGGAAGGTGTGTATATTCCGAATGCTCAAATCACCTTCAATCCCTCGCCGCCTAAATCTTATGCCTATTGTAGTGATACCGCCTATAATCCTGAAATGGTTTCACAAATAACGGATACTACCGTTCTCTATCACGAGGCAACATTTTTAAAAACCCATCAAGAGCTTGCTGAAAAAACCAAGCATAGCACAGCAATCGAAGCAGCAAATATTGCCAAGGCGGCAAATGTATCCACCTTGATCTTAGGGCATTATTCAGGTAGATACGGCAATTTGGAACTTTTTAAAAAGGAAGCAAATGAAGTTTTTGATAATGTGCTTCTAGCCGAAGATGGTAAGACTTTTACTTTTTAGGAGGTATACAAAATATCACTTGTTCCTAAATTTCTACTGATAAAGCTGCTTAACTCTTTTTTCATTTTTCCTTTACTTTTCAAATTTAAATCCAACCTCCAAGGTAATATTATTCCAATATTTTATAGGAATTAGCACCTCTACACTTATATATCCGACTGTATTCACGAAGCCTATTTTTTTTAGATTATCAAACTTTGAGTTAAACAGAGGTTTAATTTTACGATATTTCTCTATTTTTATTATCTATGACTGAAAAGGAAAAAAGGACTCAACTAAAAAAACATAAAGGATTGGCCACCGGTCTTTTCTTTTTGATGGCTCTTATTTATGCTGTTATGGTTTATCTCCAACATCATGGCCCAGCGTCTTGGATGGGTTATGTTGAAGCTTTTTCTGAAGCGGGAATGGTCGGCGCCCTCGCCGATTGGTTTGCGGTTACGGCTTTGTTTAGGCATCCTCTGGGAATACCCATTCCACATACAAATATACTAGAAAGAAAGAAGGATGATCTTGGTCAAAATCTGGGAAAATTTGTAAAAGAAAATTTCTTGACTCCCGAAAACATTCGCCCTTATATTGAAAAATTGGATATAGTTAAGTTTGTATCGGAATGGTTGAATAAACCTGCAAGTCAAAAGATTTTGGAAGAAGAAGTGGTCAACCTTGCCAAAAAGATTATTTCCGATCTAAAGGACGAGGAGGTGGAAACCTTCTTGGCAAATAAGAGTACGGAAATTTTACAGGAAATAGATTTTCAAAAAATTTCATCATCTGGTATAAAATACTTCATCGAAAAGAAAGAACATATCAATTTATTGGAGGTTCTATTGCCCCAAATCCAGGAATATATTGAGGAAAGCCGGGATATGATACGAGAGCGACTTTCGGAAAACCGACCTATTCTCAGCTTTTTTGCGGGCAAGAAAATTTCGGGGGAGGTTGTTGAGGGATTAATTAAATTTCTGGAAGAAATAGTTGAGGATAAGGAGCATTTTGTTCGACAAAAACTTACCCAAAACTTAGAAGATCTTTCTGACCGTATCGTAAATTCGGAAACTTGGAAAACTAAATTTGACAAACTTAAAAACGAAATACTTACAGCCGAAAATCTGCGGCCTTATACCAATGACGCTTGGAATTCTATAAAAATCCTTTTGATCCAAAACCTGGACAATCCCGACTCACAGCTTCAGGAATATTTACGTCAAAACATAAAGAAATTATCCAATACCCTTTCTCACGATCAAGAAATGACCTTTCGTATTAACGGCTGGATTCGCCATTTTCTATATAGGATGATTTTAAAGAACAGAGAGGAAGTAGAGGTTCTTATTAGCAACACTGTCGCCAATTGGAAAGGAAAAGAATTAAGTGAGAAACTGGAACTGGAAGTTGGGAAAGATTTACAGTTTATCCGTGTAAACGGAACGTTGGTTGGTGGTTTGGTGGGACTTATAATTTATACCCTAACACATGTTTTTATTTGATTTAAGAATCCAGAGCCTAACTTCTAGACCCCAGATTCTCAATCCTTCAATTTATAATTCTGAATTCTGGTTTTTGAATTATTTACTCTTCCTCCGATTTAAATTTCGAAATATCCTGAGCCGTTAATTCGGCAATTTTTACAATTACCTCTGTTGCTTTTATCATACTTTCAACAGGAACGTATTCAAACCTTCCGTGGAAGTTATGGCCTCCTGCAAAAATATTTGGACAGGGAAGTCCCATAAAGCTTAGTTGTGAACCATCGGTACCCCCGCGAATCGGTTTCATTATAGGCTCAATTCCAACCTCCTCGATTGCTTTTTTAGCAATTTTTACAATATGCATCATCGGTCTTATTTTTTCCCGCATATTGTAGTACTGGTCTTTAATTTCAACCGTTACTGCTTCTCGTTGATGTTGTTCATTTATATCGTTCGCCAATTCCTCCAACATTTCCTTTCGTGCTTCAAAATGTTCTCTATCGTGGTCGCGAATAATATATTGGATCTTGGTTTCGTCTACCGTTCCCTGAATATTATGAAGATGGAAAAAACCTTCACGTCCTTCCGTATGTTCGGGAGTTTCCAATCTTGGAAGCGAATTGATATAGTCCGTAGCAATGTACATACTATTTATCATTTTGCCCTTGGCATACCCAGGATGAACAATTTTTCCCTTAACCGTTACCACAGCACCGGCAGCATTAAAATTTTCGTATTCTAATTCGCCTACTTGGCTTCCATCCATGGTATATGCCCATTCAGCACCAAATTTTTCAACATCAAATTTGTGTGCTCCCCGGCCAATTTCCTCATCGGGGGTGAATCCAACCCGTATTTTTCCGTGTTTAATTTCAGGATGGTTTATAAGATATTCCATGGCTGAGATGATTTCGGTTATACCAGCTTTATCATCGGCTCCTAAAAGAGTTGTACCATCGGTGGTAATCAAGGTTTGCCCTTTATACAGAAGTAGATCCTCGAAATACTCTGGTGAAAGAACGATATCCTGCTCCTTATTTAGAACGATGTCCTTTCCGTCATAATTTTCGATTATTTGGGGATTTACGTTCGCTCCCGTGAAATCTGGAGAGGTATCAAAATGGGAAATAAACCCAATAACCGGAACGGGGTGGGATACATTGGAAGGCAACGTGGCCATTATATAAGCGTTATCATCTATGGTAACATCTTCCATTCCTATTTGTTTTAACTCTTCTACCAATTTATTGGCAAGATCCCATTGTTTTTGAGTACTCGGAGTGGTGTTGCTATTTGGATCACTTTCAGTATCGATGGTAACATAACTTTTAAATCGGTCAATAATGTGTTGTTTTTCAATCATAGTTTACGGGAATAATTTTTCAGTTTCTTTTTTTTGCAATTTTTTAGAAGACGTAACCATTTCACTTCAAATAATTCTTTCCTATTTTTAGGTGAATCATATTGTTTATGTTCTTTTCAAAATCTCATGATGCTTAAACCTTAAGTCCAAAAGATACAGGCAATGGTTCTTAGATGTTTAGAACACAGAAGACTCAGAATTAAAAAGTGTTGCAAAGTTACTAATATTTTAGACTTTAGATATTTTCAGAATCACTAAAATATGAGGTTTTCACCAAGATTGTTTGGGCTTAAATGGTATTTTTGCTTCATATTTTTCAACCATGTACAAAACCATCATCCGTCCCCTGTTTTTTAGATTCGATCCCGAGAAAATCCACTATTTTACTTTCTCACTGCTTCGCTTTTTTCACAAAATGGGACTAGGAAGTTCTTTTCGGAAAAGCTATCAAATTGACAATCCGAAATTGGAGCGTGAACTTTTTGGTATACAGTTTCCAAATCCTGTGGGCTTAGCGGCAGGATTTGATAAGGATGCCAAGCTTTATAAAGAACTTTCAGACCTAGGTTTTGGGTTTATTGAAATCGGAACGGTTACCCCAAAACCTCAGCCGGGAAATGATAAACCACGGTTGTTTAGATTACAGAAGGATTCCGCTATTATAAATCGCATGGGTTTTAATAATGGCGGAGTGGCGGAAGCAGTCGAAAGGTTAAAGAAAAATCCCAAACTGTCACAGAAGGAGCGAAGAACACGAGTAATAATCGGCGGAAACATTGGTAAAAATAAAATTACTCCCAATGAAGAGGCGGTAAACGATTATCTTATTTGTTACGAAGCACTTTTTGATTACGTAGATTATTTTGTAGTCAACGTCAGTTCTCCCAATACACCAAATCTTCGTGAGCTTCAGGAAAAAAAGCCATTGACGGAATTGCTACAAACTCTTCAGGACCATAATAATTCAAAAGAAAAACGGAAACCCATTCTTCTTAAAATTGCTCCAGATTTGACAAATGAACAACTTTTAGATATAATCGATATTGTTTCAGATACTAAAATTGATGGGGTGATTGCCACAAATACAACTATTTCGCGAGAAGGACTTACTTCGGATAATAAAAATGAAATGGGCGGTCTAAGTGGAAAACCTCTTACAAAAAGGAGTACGGAAGTAATTCGATTTCTTTCAGAAAAAAGTAATAGGGCATTTCCGATAATCGGCGTTGGTGGAATTCATTCCGAAGAGGACGCATTGGAAAAATTGGATGCAGGAGCAAGCTTGATCCAACTTTATACCGGATTTATTTACGAAGGGCCTGGGTTAATTAAAAGGATCAACAAAGCGATTTTAAATAGGACATAGGACGAATTGACGTAGGACGTAGGATTAAAAACCATAAGTTGAATATATTGATTTTTTAAAACCTAACTTAAAGGAAACTACATAAGAAATCCTATGTCTTAAGTCTTATGGTCTTAAGTCATTTTTCTTATGATAGAAACCCTTATATCCTTTGCATTGGCAACATTTATTTTGGCTCTTTCTCCTGGGCCTGATAATATTTATGTCCTTACCCAGTCTTTGGCAAACGGCACTAAAAGTGGAATTGCGACTACCGCGGGTTTAATTAGTGGATGTATTGTTCATACAACCCTTCTGGCGTTTGGGATTTCAGCAATACTAACTGCTTCAGAAAATATCTTTTATGCAATCAAGGTTTTGGGAGCCTGCTATTTACTGTATTTAGCTTATAAGGTTTATAAAAGTAATTCCAATATTTCCTTGGCCAACGATGCACCTAAAAAATCCTACTTCCAACTTTTTAAGATCGGAGTGGTAATGAATTTGGTAAATCCGAAAGTAATGATTTTTTTCCTGGCATTTTTTCCGGGATTTTTGTGGGATAAAAATGAAAACATCATTGTTCAGTTTTATATTCTTGGAGCCATTTTTATGATCATTTCCTTTTTAACTTTTAGCAGTATTGCTGCTTTGGCAGGACGCATATCGAAATTTGTACATAGAGGAAAGGAAGTCGGGATTTTTCTAAAATGGTTGCAGATTATTGTTTTCGTGGGCATTGCTTTCTATATACTTCTCGGTTAATCGTTTTTCACTGATAGAGGATCTGGGAATAATTGTATTTTTATATACTTGCCTAAAGGATTAATAAGTATGGAAAGTTATAGCACCACTATAATATTAGTTTTCTTGGCCATCGTAACCTTATTAACCGGCTATTGGTTTTATTATGACCCACCTAAAAATATCAACTTCTTTTTTGGCTATAGAACCAAAAAAGCGATGAAAGATCAGCAACGCTGGGATTTTGCACATAATTTTTCAGGAAAATTGTTTTTATGGTTTGGCTTGGGCCTCATCCTATTGGCTTTACTGGCCTACATTATCAACTTGAATGGCGATGTTGCAAATGTTGTGGTTGCCATTTTATTCGGAATAGGAACTTTGATAATTATCTATTGGACGGAAAAGGCGCTTGGTAAGAAATTTAAAGATTAGTCTTGGTTTGATAGCAATTTGATGGGTGCAAATGGTTGTTTTACGGGTTATTTCTTCTTATTTCGAAAATGAAATATTTTAACCTTCAAAGGAATTCCTATCTTTGAACCAATGCAGCAAGTAAAGATAATAGAATGTCCACGTGATGCCATGCAAGGCATTAAAGATTGGATTCCCACTGATAAAAAAGTGCAGTATATACAGTCGCTTTTGCGCTGTGGGTTCGATACCATTGATTTTGGGAGTTTTGTTTCACCAAAGGCAATTCCGCAGATGGTGGATACGGCAGAGGTACTTTCAAGATTGGATCTTTCAAAAACAAAAAGTAAACTTCTTGCTATTATCGCCAACGAACGGGGAGCGGAGGATGCGGTAAAACATACAGAAATCGATTACCTGGGATATCCGTTTTCTATCTCGGAAAACTTTCAGATGCGAAATACCCATAAAACCATTGCGGAATCTTTGGTAATCCTTCAGGAGATATTGAATCTTGCTGATAAGAACAATAAGGAAGTTGTTGCCTATCTTTCCATGGGTTTCGGAAATCCTTATGGAGATCCATGGAACGTAGATATAGTAGGAGAGTGGACCGAAAAACTGGCATCGATGGGAGTAAAGATACTTTCACTTAGTGATACAGTTGGTACCTCTACTCCCGATATAATAAAATATTTATTCTCAAACCTAATTCCAAAATATCCCCATATTGAATTTGGAGCACATTTGCATACCACTCCCAGCGCTTGGTTCGAAAAAATTGATTCTGCATTTCAGGCGGGATGTCGAAGATTCGATGGAGCTATCCAAGGTTTTGGTGGTTGCCCAATGGCAAAGGATGAATTGACTGGGAATATGCCCACGGAAAAAATGCTGAGTTATTTTACAACAAAAAAGATTTCTTCGCACATCAATCCTATGTCCTTTGAAAGTGCTTACAATGAAGCGACTAAGATTTTCACCAAATACCATTAAGATGAAGAAATTACTACTTATTGCAATTACGGGATTTTTTATAGGGAGCTGTGGGGTTAAAAAGCCAGCACCTCAGCAAACAATTACGGGGAAGGAATCTATCACTCTAAAATTCGTTCAGATAAATGATGTATATGAAATAGCTCCGCTTAACGGCGGGGAATATGGCGGTCTGGAGCGCGTTGGCTACATCCGGGATTCCATAAAACAAAAATTTCCGAACACCTATCTGTTTTTGGCTGGCGACTTCCTAAATCCTTCTCTGTTAGGCACACTTAAAGTTGATGGAGAACGATTAAATGGAAAACAAATGGTCGACGTGCTGAATGCCCTCGATCTAGATTTGGTCACCTTCGGAAACCACGAGTTCGATCTAAAGGAAAAAGATCTTCAAAAACGTTTAAATGAATCCAATTTTAAATGGACTTCGGCCAATGTTCGACACGTGACCAAAAGTGGTACAATTCCTTTTGAAGTGGATAAAAACGGAAAGTTAACTCCAGTTTCAGATTATGAAAGTTTTACAGCTATAGGTCCAAATAATGAAAAATTGAAATTTGGTGTATTCGGTGTTACACTTCCTTCCAACCCGCAGGATTACGTTTATTATGGTGATATATATGATGATGCCAAACGAGCTTACAATCTCGCAGGTGAAAACAACGAATTCGTCGTTGGACTTACCCACGTTGCCTTGGAAGAAGATATGGACATAGCAAAACGGATTCCTTCACTGCGTTTAATCATGGGCGGTCACGAGCATAACAACATGTTGGAAAAACAGGGAAGTACAATTATTGCCAAGGCGGATGCCAATGCTAAAAGTTTATATGTTCATACCTTAATATATAATCCAAAAAATAAAAACCTCACATTAAATTCTGAATTGGTGATGGTTACGGATAAGACTCCATCCTCGCCAAAAGTTGCTCGAGTGGTTGAAAAGTGGACCGCACTTATGGACAGTAAGCTGAAGGAATTTATCGACAATCCAGACGAGGTTATCTATCAGGCATCCGTTCCTTTAGACGGAACCGATGACGCCAGTAGATCAAAACAAACCAATCTTGGTGAAATTATCGCTCGCTCTTTAGCTTATGCCTATGGTGATAGAGCACAAGCGGGTGTAGTAAATGGAGGATCTATCCGAATTGATGATAAATTGAGTGGAGACATTACGAGCACAGATATTTTCAGGATTCTTCCCTTTGGTGGAAGTTCCCTTTTGGTGGATATTAAAGGAGATCTCTTAAAAAAGGTTTTGGATTATGGAATGGGTCAGAGTGGAACCGGTGCCTATTTACAGCGATATAATATTTCCAAAGATGCGGCTGGCGCATGGCAAATTGGTTCTGATGCAATTGTCGATCAAAAAACCTATTCTATTGCCTTTAGCGACTTTCTCCTAAAAGGTCTGGACATACCCTTTCTAACTCCGGATAATCCAGGAATCGTTAAAGTACAATATGCGAAAGAGGGGGAAAATGCAGCGGATATTCGGAAGGCAATCATTTCATATCTGAATTCTTTAAAACAATAGTTTATCCGAAAAAGAATCAAAGGAAGGTCAGAAGCTCCTAACAATTTTCAATATTCTATACGTCTCATTTACTGTTATCGGATAATAATGGGAAACATTTCTTATTCTTAAAACTCATTCTTTATTCCCGTATGGGTAAATCAATATTGTAATTGCTTCCAGATTTTCCATTTTTAAGGAACTTCACACTAAATTTTGTTCTTGTAAATTGGGAATATTAAATAGTAGGGTAAATTTAAAAACTCCTCATTGGAATGATTTTCTAAAAATTTTTCACTCTCGAGGAATTTTTAAATATCAAGAGGGATTATTTATTTATAATATCTCAAGCGGAGGACTTCAAAACCAGACAAATAAAAATCTCTCTCATTATCGAGCCGAAAAATTTAACATCCTTAAATTAATTTATTCGAAATAAGCTTGCGAAATCGAGGATTGGCATTTACTTTTGCAGACGAAAAACCAAACTATTTAAATTAAGTCTAAATAAAAACTCAATGAAAAATGTAATTTTAAGTGCATCCGTGGTGGTGGCACTCTTTTTTGTCTCTTGTTCATCTGATGATGATAATAAATCGATTGATCATACAGTAGTACCACCAGCTAGCTATAAATTTGAAAGAGGCGGGGAGTCAACAATTTCCTTTGAAGGGCAGACCACCAGACTTTTAATGGGTGCCGAACTAAAATCCGCGCTTTTGGATTTTGATAATGCAACAGAAGCTTCATTATTGGCAATGTACGGCCACGAAGCTGGCAATAATGATTTCAGCGTTCCAGAATTAAATGCATCCAATAAAAACCTTCGTAGTAAAACAGCAGCATCCAATGATTATTTTGCTTCAAATGCTTCGGAAAGTGCATTGATTAAATCTACTTTAGAAGGTTTTATTTCTTCACAAGTGAATGAGGTATTTCCTAATAATATGGTAGTTGCTGCTCCTGGTGTTGCCGGTCAGATTGCCGATGGGAGTAAAACCCGTTACGTAAATGGAAATGGATTAGAATACAACCAAGCGTTTGCTAAAAGTCTTTTAGGGGCTTTGATGGCAGACCAAATGTTGAACAACTATCTAAGTCCGGCAGTCTTGGATGAAGGTAGTAACCGTGAAAATAATGATAACGGTATTACCGAGGAAAACAAAAACTACACCTCCATGGAACACAAATGGGACGAGGCTTATGGTTACCTATATGGAAATTCACAGGATATCGCCAATCCAAACCTCACCATTGGTGAGGATGATGTTTTCTTGAATGAATATGTAGGAAACGTAAGTAAGGATCCTGATTTCTCATATTTAGCAACCGACATTTTTGATGCTTTTAAATTAGGAAGAGCTGCTATAGTAGCAAAAAACTATGAAGTTCGTGATGCACAAGCAGCAATTATCCGGGCAAATGTTTCAAAAGTTATTGCGGTTAGAGGGATATTCTATTTGCAGGTTGGAAAAAATAAAATAGTTAGCGGCAACCGTGAAGGAGCGTTTCACGCACTATCTGAAGCATACGGATTTGTTTATAGCTTAAGATTTACAAGAGATTCTCAGACCAACACGCCGCTTTTTACCCGTTCTGAAGTTGATGCTTTGTTAAACCAACTTATGGGTGCTGAAAATGGATATTGGGGAATCACACCAGAAACTTTGGATGCCGTTTCTGAGGCAATTGCCCAGAAGTTTGATTTTACCGTTGCCCAAGCAGCAAGTATTTAATATTTAATGAAGTTAATTGCCAACCGAGCAGCGATAATGTTGTTCGGTTGGTTTTCTTTGATTTAAAACCTTTCAGAATGAAATATTTAAAATTTGGCAGTATTGTCGTAGCCTTTCTTTTTGTTCTTTCAAGTTGTAAAAGCAACGATTCCAATGAATCTACGGATAATTTCGACAGAGGCGCCATGCTCGCCAACTGGGCTGATAATATTATTATTCCAGCCTATACAAGTTTTGATTCCAAAGTGAATGATTTGAAGACCAAAACAAATGAGTTCACTTCCAATCCTACCGAGGGTAAATTGCAGGACCTTCGAAACTCTTGGGAAGCTGCTTATGTTTCATTCCAGAATGTTTCCATGTTTGAAATAGGAAAGGCGGAAGAGTTGAGATTCCGAAATCGATTAAATGTTTATCCTACCGATGTTCCACAAATAGAAGGATTTATCAGTAGCGGAACTTATAATTTTGACTTGCCTTCCACAATTGATGCCCAAGGTTTTCCGGCATTGGATTATATGATAAATGGTTTAGGTGAAAACGATACCGAAATACTTTCTTTTTATACTTCAAATGCCAATGCGACTGGATATAAAAACTATCTTCAAAAACTTTCCGAAACTATTTCTTCCCAAACAGATGAAGTTTTAACTAGTTGGACTGCGGGATACAGAGATGTATTTGTTGCGAATACCGCTTCTTCAGCGTTAGGTGCAGTCGATAAATTTACCAATGCTTACATTTTTTATTATGAAAAAGCCTTGCGTGCAGGAAAAGTTGGAATTCCTGCTGGAGTTTATTCCAACGGAGTTTTGCCACAGAATGTAGAGGCATTTTACAAAAAAGACATTTCCAAAGAACTTTTAATGCAGGCTCTTGATGCTACCCAGAACTTTTTCAACGGTAAGAAATTTGGCGGAAGTGCGAATGGTCCGAGTTATAAGACCTATTTGGATTATTTGAATACGATTAAAAATGGTGAAGATCTTAGTGTTCTGATCAATAATCAGTTTGATGCGGCTAGAGCGAAAATTAATACTTTAAAACCGAATTTTGTGGAGCAAATAGCAACCGACAATTCCAAAATGTTGGAAACTTTTGATGAACTGCAACGAAATGTTGTCCTAATGAAAGTGGATATGGTACAGGCCTTGAACATCGCTATCGACTATGTGGATGCAGATGGGGACTAAGCAGAAATATTACCACACAGATTTTTATAAGAAAATATACCAAAAGGGTTCTAGCCATTTACACTAATATTTTGTTGATTCCGCCAAGAACCTTTGTACAGGATTTATGCTCCCAGCAGTAAAAAATTATTTCCAAAAAACCACATCGGCCGCACCTCTTGCGGTCTTTCGTGTATTTTTTGGTACTATGATGCTAATAAGTATCGTACGTTTTTCCTTACATGGTTGGATTTATAAACTTTACATAGAGCCTAAGTTTTTCTTTAGTTATTACGGCTTTCATTGGGTGCAACCGATTGGGAATTATACTTACCTAATTTTCATTGTCTGCGGAATTGCTTCACTATGTGTTGCCCTGGGATATAAGTACAGAATCGCCATCATTCTCTTTTTTTTAAGCTTTACCTACATTGAGTTGATGGATAAAACCACTTATCTCAATCACTATTATTTTATAAGTTGTGTGGGTTTTTTGATGATTTTCCTTCCCGCGAATGCCTATTTCTCTATTGATGCTTATAAAAATCCTACAAGGGCGTTTTTAAGAGTTCCTAGATGGACCATAGACAGTATCAAATTTTTATTGGGCACTGTTTATTTTTATGCTGGTTTGGCAAAATTGAACAGCGATTGGCTCTTTCATGCCTTGCCCTTAAAAATATGGCTGCCTTCCAAATATGATCTTCCAATTTTAGGCGATTTATTGCAGCAGGAATGGGTTCTTTATATCTTCAGTTGGAGCGGCGCTATATATGATTTGACAATTCCCTTCTTGCTTTTGTATAAACCTACCCGTTGGTTTGCTTTTGCTTTGGTTGTCATTTTTCACGTGCTCACGCGCGTCCTTTTTCCTATCGGAATGTTCCCATTTATAATGATCGTAAGTTCACTGATATTTTTTGACGCCGGAGTTCATCAACGCATTATTCGATTTATTTCAAGATTATTTCGCATCGACTATTCAAGAATAATTTCTAAGACGAATGAGAAAAGTTACCGATACAAAAGAAGTCTGGCCCTGCCAGTTGTTGGAATTTTCTTGGGAATCCAATTGCTGTTTCCGTGGCGTTATGCACTATATCCCGATGAACTGTTCTGGACCGAAGAGGGATTCCGGTTTTCGTGGCGTGTTATGTTAATGGAAAAAGCGGGATTTGCCGAATTCACCATAAAAGATATGGAAACTGGGCAAAAGTTTATGGTGGACAACGATGATTTTCTTACTCCCTTTCAAGAAAAACAAATGAGCTTTCAACCTGATTTTATTTTGGAATATGCTCATTTCTTAGGAAACCATTTTAAAGAGCAGGGCCATAAAAATGTGGGCGTTTTTGTAAAAAGTTACGTCGCCCTAAATGGGAGGTTAAGTCAACCATATATCGATCCAAATGTTGATTTAATGAAAGAGAAAGAATCGTTTAAGCACAAAAATTGGATACTTCCCTTTAACGACGAAATTAAGGGGTTATAAAAATTATAAAAAGGTCAGTTGACTGTATATGATAGAATTTAGAAATAGAAGCTTAGAAATCCCCTTAAATATTTCTGCAGAAATCACAAAGGTTTTCGCTAAAACCTCACATGTTTTTGAAACCTGTGAGGTCGGGAATCCCAATAAAACCCCAAAGGTTATAAAAACCTCTGGGGTCTTGACACCCCAGGCATTTCCTAAGGATAGTCCCTTCGAAAAAGGAAATTTCTCCTTTTATAAAAATCTGGTTTTTTCCGTATTTCTTTGTCTACTAAGCCTTCCCTTGTTCGCTCAATTTTCATTTTCGGGAAAAGTGGTTCACAAATCGGATAATTTGCCGATTCCAAATGCAGAAGTTTACAACCTGGATCTTGGTAAATCCACAACCACCGATTCCAATGGAAACTTTGAATTTAATAATGTGCCTGCAGGAACCTACGAGTTCGCAGTTTTTGACATGGAATTCAAGCTTTTAAAAGAAATGGTCACCATTTCAAAAAACCTTACAATAACTTTTAAATTGGAACCTCTTGGGGAGGAACTTTCCGAGGTTGTGATCAAAAAAAGAAAAGACGAGATCTTTGCACTTCGCAGCTTAAAACAAGTTGAAGGAACGGCTATTTATGCAGGGAAAAAGAGCGAGGTTGTGGTAATGGAGAATCTCACCACCAATACCGCTACTAACAATGCACGACAGATTTATGCACAGGTTGTAGGCCTGAACATTTATGAAAATAATGACGGAGGTTTGCAACTTAATATAGGAGGACGTGGATTGAATCCCAATAGAACGGCCTATTTCAATACGCGGCAAAATGGCTATGATATTTCAGCTGATGTTTTGGGATATCCCGAGAGTTATTACACTCCTCCAGCGGACGCACTCAGTGAAATTGAGGTCATACGCGGAGCGGCTTCACTTCAATATGGAACCCAATTTGGGGGATTGATCAATTTTATTCTAAAAAAGCCCAATCCCAATAAAAAGTTTGAATGGATTTCACGCCAATCTTTGGGCTCCTACAACCTTTTCAACAGTTTTAATAGTTTTAGCGGCACCGTAGGTAAACTGGGGTATTATGCATATTATAACTACAAAACGGGGGATGATTTTAGACCCAATTCCCAGTTTGATTCCAAGAATGCCTATGCCCATATAGATTATTCATTTTCTAGTAAGACAAAGCTCGCATTTGAAATGAGTTATCTCCATTATCTGGCACAGCAACCAGGAGGAATGACCGATAAACAATTTGAAGAAGATCCTACATTCAGCAATCGCACCCGAAATTGGTTTGAGGTAGATTGGAAGCTGTATTCTTTAAGGCTTGACCATGGTTTTTCCGAAAAAACCGATTTCAGTTTAAACTTATTTGCTCTCGATGCCGAACGAAAGAATGTTGGGTTTAGACAAAATCGCGTTTCGCAACCCGATGATCTTGAAAAACCAAGAGAGGTAATTTCTGGTAATTTCAATAATTGGGGCGCAGAGGCTAGATTATTGACACGATACAATTTGTTGGGAAATGCCAGCGTCCTTCTTTTGGGAGGAAAATATTATCAATCCAATAACGATGAGCGACAAGGGCCCGGAACTAATGGAAGCGATGCAAATTTCAATTTTGAAACTTCAACGTATCCGTACTTTGAAAGACAGAGTGATTTTACATTTCCTAATTTAAACTTTGCAGCTTTTGGTGAAAATATTTTTAATCTTTCATCAAAATTTTCGGTAACTCCAGGTATTCGATTTGAATATATAAAAACGAAAAGTGAAGGCGATTACAAAAAAATTAATGTTGATATTGCTGGCAATCCAATTTTGTACGAAACCATTCCAGACAATCGTGAATTTGAACGAGCCTTTGTTTTACTGGGAGTAGGAATGAGTTATAAACCCATGAAAATAACCGAGTTCTATGGTAATATAAGTCAGAATTACCGTTCAGTTACCTTTAACGATATTAGGATAATAAATAGTTCTTTCGTCGTTGACCCAGATATCACGGATGAAAGCGGATACACCTTCGATTTTGGAGCTAGGGGAAGATTTGACAACTATGTTTCTTATGACCTAGGTGGGTTTTTCCTCAGTTATAAAAACCGTTTGGGAGTTATTGGTCGTCGAGGAAGTATCAATCCATACGAACGTTTCAGAACGAATATAGGGGACGCCATAACTTATGGTCTTGAAGGTTTTATAGATTGGAATATTTGGGGATCCTTTAAAGGACCTTCGGATTTTAATTTGTGTACGTTCCTAAATCTTGCATATACAGAAAGCGAATATATTTCTTCGGAAGAAGCTAACGTAACTGGAAAACAAGTTGAGTTTATTCCGAAGATAAACCTAAAAACCGGATTGCATTTTGGATATAAAGATTTTGCAGGAAGTCTTCAATATACCTATCTAAGCACGCAATTTACCGATGCCACAAACGCCGCCCGTGATTTTACCGATCAAAGTGGGATAAAAGGTGAAATTCCAGCTTATGATATTATGGATCTTTCATTATCTTATGGTTTTGGACGGTTCAAAATTGAAGCTGGGATCAATAATCTATTGGACCGAAGTTACTTTACCCGAAGAGCCACCGGTTATCCTGGACCTGGGATAATCCCAAGCCAACCTCGGACTTGGTATGCAACGTTGGAGATAAAGCTTTAATTTTAATTCAAGACCGGCCCTTCCAGCAGTTACATTCAGAACCTGCCCGTCTGGCAGGCGGCAGGAATTATGAATTCAGATCTGTTAATAATATTGACTAATTCTGAACAACTTATACCATATGGAGTCTGCCATCGAAAACTTGTACTTTGAATGTACTTCTATTTCTTTCCCAATATTTATTTCCGCTAAAAAATGAAAATATGATTAAGGAAGCCGTCTTAAAACCTGATTTTATTAGGATATCAGGTCGAGCGCAGTCGAGACCTTTTTGATTATCCGACGTAAAAGTTCTTGACTGCGCACTAACAGATGGTATAAATCCCTTTTGAGACAGCTTCATGATTTCTAATCCTAAAATACTGATTCAGAAATCATAATTCTGAATTCATAATTCATAATTCAGAATTAATTCCTGTACATTTGCACGCAATTAATCCATAACAACATTCCGACTCTATCATCTCCACCGTTGTGCCTCGGAAGTTAACTTAATTGCCATGATCGAACATTCAAACAAAATTTTAGGAGAAGGCTTAACTTACGACGATGTACTTCTGGTACCCGCCTATTCCGAAGTATTGCCCCGCGAAGTTTCTATCGCTACCCGATTTTCAAGAAATATAACCCTTAACGTGCCTATTGTTTCCGCAGCAATGGACACCGTTACGGAAAGTGCCATGGCTATTGCCATAGCTCGTGAGGGAGGAATTGGAGTGCTTCATAAAAATATGACCATTGAACAGCAGGCTGCTGAAGTCCGCAAAGTAAAACGTGCAGAAAGTGGTATGATTATCGATCCGGTTACGCTTCATAAACACAATACCGTTGGCGATGCGCAAAAAACAATGCGGGAATATAGTATTGGTGGAATTCCAATAATCGATGATGCTGGCAAACTAATAGGAATTGTAACGAACCGCGATCTTCGCTTTGAAAGAGATTTGAACCACCAACTTAGCGAGGTTATGACTTCCGAAAATTTGGTCACCGTGGCACAGGGAACTTCCCTGCAAGAGGCGGAGATCATCCTTCAACAACATAAAATAGAAAAATTACCTGTAGTATCAGAGGATGGAACCCTTCTCGGACTTATCACATTTAGGGATATTACAAAACTTACCCAAAAACCGAATGCAAATAAAGATCAGTTCGGTCGTCTTCGTGTAGCTGCTGCTCTGGGTGTTACTCCTGACGTGTTGGAACGAGCGGAAGCTTTGGTAAATGCCCAAGTAGATGCGGTCATTATTGATACCGCTCATGGACATACGAGAGGAGTAGTGGAGGTTTTAAAACAGGTGAAAGAAAAATTCCCATTCTTAGACGTTGTGGTTGGAAATATCGCTACTCCTGAAGCTGCACAATATTTGGTCGATGCCGGTGCAGATGCCGTAAAAGTAGGAATCGGACCCGGTTCAATTTGTACCACGAGAGTAGTTGCAGGAGTTGGTTTTCCACAGTTTTCTGCGGTATTGGAGGTTGCAGCCGCCATTAAAGGCAGTGGCGTTCCCGTAATCGCCGATGGGGGAATACGTTATACGGGTGATATTCCAAAAGCGCTTGCAGCCGGTGCAGACTGCGTCATGCTTGGTTCTTTATTGGCTGGTACTAAGGAATCTCCAGGAGAAACCATTATTTACGAAGGAAGAAAATACAAATCCTATAGAGGAATGGGTTCAGTTGAAGCTATGAGACAAGGAAGTAAAGACCGTTATTTCCAAGACGTAGAAGATGATATAAAGAAACTCGTTCCTGAAGGAATTGTTGGGCGTGTACCTTATAAAGGTGACTTATTGGAAAGTATGACCCAATTCATTGGAGGCTTAAGAGCGGGGATGGGTTATTGTGGCGCAAAAGATATTGAGAGTTTAAAGGAGAACGGGAAGTTTATAAAAATCACTTCCTCTGGAATCGCTGAAAGCCATCCGCACGATGTTACTATAACCAAAGAAGCGCCAAATTACAGTAGATAGGTTTGAAATCTATTCGTGTCAGGCCGTTAGGATATTAATAGACTGGAATTATATATTTCTGGAAAAAATAGAATAAAAAAAGTGGACTCGCTCCACTTTTTTATTGACCAATTAAATTTTCATTTTGTGAAATTAAGAAATGGAATTCCTTAAATTCCACTTAATTCTGAATCTAGGGACTAATATTCTCTCCAGTTCCTTCCAATCAATCTTTTATTGATAAACCAATTCACTTGCCTTAAATACTTTGCTCCATTCGTCTATAAAATCTTTGCTTAGTTTTTTTTCTTTAATCGCTACAAAATTTGAATAAAGTGAAGATTTACCTTGAATAATATAATATAGCTGTGATTCTGGATTTTTATCATTTTTGAATTTTGGAGCTTCAATTGTAAAAAGAATCCAGTGGTTTTCACCGGTTTCGTTTTTTTCAATGATATTCAATTTGGCTTTTGGAGCATTGGCTTTGGCCTGTTCATACATTAAATTGGCCGCAACATCCATTGGCACATTGGTTGCTCCCTTAATGGACATCATCGTGCCAATGACTGACCATTTGTCGATACTTTCATTTCCAGGAACTAATTCGATAAAATGCATTTGTTCGGTTTCTTGATTTGAGCCAATTTTCCACTCATACTTTTCTGGCCAATTAATCTTCAGATTTTCAATCTCGTTTTGTCCCAAAAGATTTATGGAAACAAGCAAAAGCAGCAGCGTAATTATTCTCATAGTATTTACTTTTTAGTTTAATTTTTATCTTTTGACAGTTTAAAATTTTGGTTCTTCCCCTTATTCTAAAGCATCTGTGGGCAATGTGGTTCTGCGTTCTCTTATAATGTAACTTTCGATTTAGCAATTATTACATTTTTCCCATTCACTTTCCTTATCCAATAAACTATCACAACTCCACCAATAATCCCAGGAACAAACCACCCATAAATGCTTGGGAAATATTGATTGACAACCACAAAGGCTGTCGATGCAGAAATATATCCACCTATCATTTTTCCTAAATGTAATTTTAACCAAGCTTTTCTTAACCGCTGTGGATCTTTAAATAATTGTAAATCCTTTACAGATAACAGTATTCCAACAACTGCAAAGACCACAAGAACTATATTGATACTGCTTGTTAGTATAATCGGTAATAAAATCATTAAGACGCCTGTTATAATCATTCCTATCGATATCAAACTGTCAATCCGTAAATCAGGATTCTTTCTTCTAAAATTTAGAGCTCTCTTACCAGTCAGCACGAAATATAAGCTAAAAATTCCAACTGAAAATAAGAACGGACTTTCATGATTAGGTAAAACCGCAACGAACATAGCGACAGCTCCGGAAATTATCATGGAGTAGAAAAACATTAAACCAAACTTTTTGTGAATAGTATTTCCTTTTCTGGCAAACATTGAAATGAGACCTGCCAGTAAGGCAATTCCACCAAAAGCTGCGTGGATATAAATCAAAATTTTTATTGTCTGTTCCATGGATCTGATATGTTTTATGATTCAAACTTCAGAAAAAAGAATGATTTGTACTTTAATCTTTTACTCAATTGTAGTTTCTGGAGGATGAATCGGGAAAAGGACCGTGAACTGGATTTTAATAACAAAAAAACGTGAGATTTAAAATACCTCACGTTCTTCTTAAAGTCTTCAAAGGATAGATTATTTTTCCTCCTCTACTGGTTTTATTGTTATTCCCATTTCTTTTATAATAGAATCCGTAAGATCATAATTGGGATCTAAATAAACTATATCCGCATTTGTTTGCACGACTTGGGTATATGCCTGCGCTTTGGCAACTTTCTCCAGCGCATCACCAATCTTTTTATATAGAGGTTGTAGCACCTCTTGTTGTTTGATTTCCATTAATGCCTTTCCATTTTGTTGGAATTTCTGGATGTCGTTTTCTAGATTTATCAAATCGGTTTTTTTGTCTTTCTTTTGGGCAATGGTGAATTCCGCTTCTCCCGCTTGGTACGCGTCGGCCAGAGTTTTGTATTCATCAATCTTTTTATTTAAGTCCGAATCCAATTGGGCTCCATAGGTAGATAATTGTTCTTGGGCATTCGTCATTTCGGGCATATTGGCAAGTATATAATCTATATCGATTACGCCCACTTTTCCCTGAGCAAATGTGGATATACCAATAAATAAAACGGCAATCTTCAAAAAATTCATAATAATCGGTTTAAAAAATTAAGTCCGCAAATGTACTTTAAATATTGAAAATGATGAAGTGGTAACGGCGATTGTCCTTCCATAAAACTGAGTTCTTCTTTTTCAAAAGGTATTTAAAAGTAATTCCGGTCGATAAATTGCTTTTGAAAAAGAGATTTCAGCTGAAAATTTGCCATCAATTTTTATTCCTCTTCGTAATACTGCCCCCTGTTGGGTTTTAGAATAGCTCTCAGGCTATCCATCAATTCTTTATCTACTACAAGAAAGGCGATATGATGATTTGGAGTAATTTGTTCCACTCCTAGAATCGTGTTTTGGAGATTTTTGGCTTCCACAAATTCCCCTAAATGTTTTATGTGGTGTTCTGCAGTGGGTTTTCCATTGGGCCCATGAAAATCCCATATAAATTTTATCCTATTGGTCATGTGATAATAATTTGCGCACATCTATTCCTAAAAATGATGTTTAGCTGAATGGTTACAAATGCTTCGCAAGTTACGTTTTTAGGAATATTTATAAAAGATGTATACACTATTATTGTTGGAAATTCGTTAGTTTTTCGCACTCGTGTTACATAGGTTTTGCTATTTTTGCAACTTTGTGCGCCAAAAGCTTTTAAGGCCACTTATGGAATCTTTTTAAATAAATTTTTTCAATAACCATGAAAAATATTCTTACCCTATTGTTAGTGGTGTTAATGGGAACCACCTCAGTTATTTCACAAAAGAAAAAAGATGTATTATTAACCATAGACGGGAATCCAGTTTATGCAGATGAATTTGAAAGGGTTTACAAGAAAAATCTTGATCTCGTCCAGGACGAATCGCAAAAAGATGTCGATGGTTATATGCAGCTTTTTATAGATTACAAATTGAAAATAGCTGAAGCCAAAGCACAAGGGCTCGATAAGAAAGAACCTTACCAAGTTGAACTTAGAAAGTACCGCGATCAACTTTCCCGGTCTTACCTGTTTGAGGAAAAACTCACGGAAGATCTGGCAAAGGAAGCTTACGATCGAAGTAAGGAAGAAATAAACGCCTCGCATATTTTGATTGAGGTAGGGTTTGAAGCTAAGCCTCAAGACACCCTCGCTGCCTATAACAAAATCAAATCTCTTCGAGAGAGAGCCTTAAAAGGTGAGGATTTTGAAAAGTTGGCTAAGGAAAACTCACAAGAGCCAAATGCAGATAAATCTGGTGGTAATCTTGGATATTTTTCCGTATTTAGTATGGTTTATCCTTTTGAAACAGCAGCTTACAACACCAAGGTTGGTGGGATTTCTGAAATTGTACGAACCAATTTTGGTTATCATATTATAAAAGTCAATGACCGTAGAGCTCGTCTTCCGAAGATTGTTGTCTCCCATATTATGATTTCCGATAAGAAAGGTGCGCATACATTTGACCCTGAAGAGCGAATTAACGAAATAGCTACCATGCTTAAACAGGGACAATCTTTTGAAAGCCTTGCCAAGGAATTTTCCGATGATAAGAATTCAGCCGTGAACGGTGGAAAATTGAAACCTTTTACAAAAGGCGAGCTGAGAGCGCCCGAATTTGAGGATGCCGCTTATAAGTTAAAAAACATAGGTGATATTAGTAAACCTGTCAAAACTGAGTTTGGCTGGCACATTATCCGTTTGGACGAAAGAGTGCCCGAGACTACCTTCGAAGAACAGAAGGCCGAACTTGAAAAACGTGTAAAACAAGGAGATCGCGCTAAAGTAGTGGTCAATGCGGTTAATAAAAAAATAAAGGAAAAATACAACTATAAAAAAGGAACAGATTACCTTCCATTTTTTGACACCTATGTGTCAGACAGTGTACTTACTAGAAATTGGGATATGAAACCAATCCCCACTGCACAGGATAAAACCTTATTTACCATTGGAGATAGGACAGTAAAGTTTTCTGATTTTGCAAGCTATGTTGCCGATAGACAACGTTCCACAATGCCGTTTGCTGACAAGGAGTCGTTGTTGGCAAGCTTTTATGATGAATTTGAAACGGAGAAATTAAAAGATTACTATAGAGATCGGCTAGAAGTTGAAAATCCTCAATACGCTGCGGTATTGGGAGAATATCGAGATGGGTTGCTAATCTTTGACGTAATGGAAAAAAATATTTGGAACGCCGCTAAAAATGATTCTCTTGGTCTAAAGCAGTTTTATGAAAAAACAAAACAGAACTATAGATGGAAACAACGTGTTGATGCCGATATTTTTTCCGCCACATCGCAAATGACTGCACAGCGGATTCAAAAAATGTTGGAAGAAGGTAGGGCTCCTGAAGAAATTAAGGCTGAACTTAATCCCGACGGCAGTGTGAATGTATTGCTGACGCAAGGAATATTCGAAGTGGGTGAACAGGAACTTCCTGCAAATTTAGAAATCAAAAAAGGAATATCCACCATTTATCCAAGCAATGATTCCTACATTGTTGTAAATGTTAAGGAAGTTCTTCCCGAAGGAATTAAAGAACTCGATGAGGTTAAAGGCCGGGTTATCAGCAATTACCAGACTGAACTTGAAACTCAATGGATGGATCAACTTCGTTCTAAGTACGATGTGGAGGTAAATAATAAAACACTTAAAAAGGTAAAAAGACAACTAAAGTGAAATTGATCGGCTCTTATATAGCACTTGCATTCCTATTGGTTTCCTGTGGATATTTCGAAAAAGAACCCCAAGAAGATGTGGTCGCTCGTGTAAATGATGATTACCTATATGAGTCTGATATCCAAAAGTTAGTTTCCGAAAATACTTCTCCCGAAGATAGTACCTTGATAGTGAATAATTATATCACTCGTTGGGCAACACAAAAATTGTTGATAGGTCAAGCAAAAATCAATCTTTCGGGCGACCAGTTGGATAGATTTGATAGATTGGTTGAAGAATATAAAAATGATTTGCTTACAGACGCTTATAAAAATGTAATTGTCGGCCAACAACTGGACAGTGCGATTGGCGAAAATGAATACAAAACTTACTACGAAGAAAACATTGACAACTTTAAACTCAACCATTCTCTTCTTAAAATGAGGTTTGTTCAATTGCCTGAAAACTATGAAGGTTTAAAAACGGTAAAAGAGAAGTTTACCCGCTATGACAAGAAGGACAAAGAAGCTTTAAATGGCCACACCTTTCAATTTATTTCCTCAAATCTCAATGATTCAGTTTGGATAAAAAAGGAGGTTTTGCTTGATGCGCTCCCCATTTTAAAAACGGCAAAAGATGAAGTGTTAAAAAAATCAAATTTCAGCCAATTGCAAGATTCATTAGGAGTATATTTGGTGAAAATTGAGGATGTTCTTTACCCCAATGATGTTGCACCTCTTCCCTATATAAAGCCGACTTTAAAACAAATCATTCTCAATAAAAGGAAGCTTGAACTTATAAGAAAACTAGAAACAGATATTACCCGAGATGCGATTGAACATAATAAATTTGAAATCTACGCAAATGAATAAATTTTTCTTATTGCTCCTGCTTTCCACCTGTATGGTACAAGCACAAAACGTTTTGGTCCCAGATAGTACAGGCGTTGTAAAGAGCAATGACTCCCTTGAAATATCAACAAAAACCTTTTCAAAAGATACTTTGAAGCCATTTAAGCGCTACAAAGCTGAAGGGATAAGTGCGGTTGTTGGTGAATATATTATTCTGGATTCAGACATTGACAAAGGTTATTTGGAGATGCAATCGCAAGGAATATCTATCGAAGGAATCACACGTTGTGAACTCTTGGGGAAATTGATGGAAGATAAGTTATACGCGCATCAAGCAAAACAGGATAGCTTGGTAGTTGCCGATGCTGAGATAAACTCGCGAATCGATCAACAACTGCAATACATGGTAAGCGAGTTGGGAAGTGAGGAAAAAGTCGCCCAATATTATCGAAAGGACAATGTAGCCGATTTGCGAAAGGAACTTTTCGATGCTAACAAAATCATTGCTTTGGCATCGCAAATGCAGCAAAAGATTATAGATAAATTGGAGGTTACCCCAGAAGAGGTTCGCAGTTTCTTCTATTCCATCCCGGAAGATGAAAGACCTATATTCGGTGCTGAAATAGAAGTTGCCCAAATAGTTGTGGAACCAGAAATTTCCCAAAAGGCGATAGATGATGTAATAGCTCGGCTGAATGCCATTAGAGCCGATATTATTGACAATGGTGCTAGTTTCTCTACCAAAGCAGTACTATATTCTAAGGATCCTGGTTCGGCGAGTAAAGGAGGTCTTATGACGGGTATTACGCGCGACTCACCATTGGCCAAGGAATTTATGGATCAAACTTTCTCTTTGTTGGAGGGAGAGGTAAGTGAACCTTTTCAAACCGAATTCGGCTGGCACATCCTTTATGTAGAAAAAATTAGAGGTCAGGAAGTGGACGTTCGTCATATCTTATTATTTCCTGATGTTTCCCAGGCTGCAATTGATGCCGCCCAAAAGAAAATCGAGGATATTCGAAGTCAAATAGTGTCAGGTGAGATATCTTTTGCCGATGCGGCTCATAAATATTCCGAAGACAAGGAAACCAGAAACAATGGCGGCCAGATTATAAATCCGCTAACTTTCGATACAAGATTCGACCTTACCAAAATGGATCCTACTTTTGGAGCCCAAGTTTATAATTTGAAAGAAGGTGAGGTTTCCAAAGTTATTACAGACCGTGACCGAACAGGAAAAGGGATGCTCAAGATATTGACCGTAACAAAAAGATATCCAGAGCACAAAGCTGATTATGTAAAGGATTATGAACGTATCAAGCAATTAGCGCTTCGTGAAAAACAAATCAAAGAAATTAGCAAATGGCAGGATAAGGTAATCGATAAAACCTATGTCCACGTGAATGAAGATTATCAGAAATGTGATTTTTCTGCAAATTGGTTGAAAAATTAATATTTTAAACAAAAAATATGTCAGACGTAACAGCGGTTTCGCAACTTGTTTCCAAGTATAATGCTCTTCAAAAAGAAATAAAGAAGGTAATTGTCGGTCAGGATGAAGTGGTAGAACAAGTTTTGATCTCCATATTTTCAGGTGGGCACGCACTTCTTATCGGGGTTCCTGGGCTTGCAAAAACACTTTTGGTAAATACGGTGGCTCAAGCTTTGGGATTGGAATTTAAGAGAATCCAGTTTACCCCAGATTTGATGCCAAGTGATATCTTAGGCTCTGAAATCCTGGATAAAAACCGTGAATTCAAATTTATTAAGGGTCCTATTTTTGCCAATATTATTCTTGCGGATGAAATAAACCGGACTCCGCCAAAAACCCAAGCGGCACTTTTGGAAGCTATGCAGGAACGAGCTGTTACCGTAGCGGGGCACCATTATAAACTCGATCTTCCATACTTTGTTCTGGCCACCCAAAACCCAATTGAGCAGGAGGGAACCTATCCTTTACCCGAAGCACAATTGGATAGATTCATGTTTGCAATCAATTTGGATTATCCATCTTTCTCTGAAGAAGTGGAAGTAGTCAAAATGACCACCGCGGGAGAAAATGAAAAAGTTAGACCATTATTTACCAGTGAGGAAATAATTGGATTTCAACAATTAATAAGACGAATCCCCGTAGCCGATAACGTTATTGAATACGCTGTTGGGCTCGTTGGGAAAACAAGACCTGATAGTGTTTCTGCTCCAGAAATTGTTAAAAATTATATCGATTGGGGAGCCGGACCAAGAGCTTCTCAAAACCTGATCTTAGCTGCCAAAACCCACGCAGCCCTTAATGGGAAATTCTCTCCCGATATTGAAGATGTCCAAAAAGCAGCTATCGGAATTTTAAGACATAGATTAATCAAGAATTACAAGGCGGAAGCTGAAGGATTGAGTATTGAAAAGATTATTCAAAGTCTTTATTAAATATCCATTTAAGTTTTAGTTTAAAGATCATTTTTGTTTAGATGACCTTACTTAATACCAACTACAAGGTGGGGCTGGAGAGATTCTTCTTCTTTTTTTGAGTATTTCAAATAGCTGATAAAACAATTTAACCTTAGCTGATCGAAGTGGGTAAGACTTATAATATCCGTCTTTTACGAATTTAGTCCTAGCTCTTGTGTCTAGACGCGCAGCGTTTTTGTTTCTTTTTCCGAAAAATACTAATTACATAAACTGTATAATGGTTAGAACTCCAATATCATTGCTTCTATGTGATTCCCTTTGATCTGACGTAAAAATCCAACTTACCCCATATTATTTCACCCAAATCTGGTTTTTATTTTCGTTCTAATTTAGAATTCACTCTTTTCCAAATTAATTCCCTGCATAAAAACAACTAACCAATTTTATGATCTTCACATATTTTAGGGGTTGAAAATATAATATCGACAACATAATTCAGCCAAATCGATTTTTATGTAAACATATCTCAGCTAAAGCCAACTTCTATTAAATACTTTTAAATGGTCTCGAATTTTAGTATTTTTGCACAACTTTAAAAACCTTAAAATTACAGTATATGGCATTCGATATTGACATGATCAGAGAGGTATATTCCCAAATGGCAGAACGTGTGGACAAAGCGCGTGAACTGGTAGGAAAACCTTTAACTCTTTCAGAAAAAATTCTTTATTCGCATCTATGGGATGGAACTCCCACGAAATCATTTCAACGGGGGAAGGATTATGTCGATTTCGCTCCAGACCGGATTGCCTGTCAGGATGCAACCGCCCAAATGGCCTTGCTTCAGTTTATGCAGGCTGGGAAAAAATCGGTTGCTGTACCCACAACGGTTCATTGTGATCACCTGATCCAAGCAAAACAAGGGGCAGCGCCAGATTTAATGCGGGCAAACGAAACCAGTAGTGAGGTTTTCGACTTCTTAGAATCTGTTTCCAATAAATATGGAATCGGTTTCTGGAGACCCGGAGCCGGAATTATCCACCAAGTGGTTTTGGAAAATTATGCGTTTCCAGGAGGAATGATGATTGGTACAGACAGCCACACGGTGAATGCGGGTGGCCTTGGAATGCTCGCTATTGGGGTAGGAGGAGCCGATGCAGTGGATGTAATGGCCGGTATGGCTTGGGAATTGAAATTTCCAAAGTTAATTGGGGTAAAATTGACTGGAAAACTAAATGGTTGGACAGCATCTAAGGATGTAATTCTAAAAGTGGCTGATATCCTTACCGTAAAAGGAGGAACTGGCGCCATTGTAGAATATTTTGGACCGGGTGCTCAAAACCTTTCTTGTACCGGAAAGGGAACTATTTGTAATATGGGTGCCGAGATTGGTGCAACCACTTCAACCTTTGGCTATGACGATTCTATGGAGCGTTTTCTGCGTGCCACCGATCGAAATGATATAGCCGACGAGGCAAATAAAATAAGAGAATACCTTACAGGGGATAGCGAAGTTTATGAAAATCCTGAACAGTATTTTGACCAGGTTATTGAAATTGATCTGGATACACTTCGTCCGCATTTAAACGGACCTTTTACTCCAGACTTGGCAACTCCTGTGGGAGAGTTGGGTGAAAAAGCAAGAAAAAATGATTGGCCACTTAAAGTAGATTGGGGCTTGATAGGTTCTTGTACCAACTCATCTTATGAGGATTTAACCAGAGCAGCGTCGATAGCCCGTCAAGCAGTAGAAAATAAAATTACACCCAAAAGTGATTTTGGGATTAATCCTGGTTCTGAGCAAATCCGTTTTACGGCCGAGCGTGACGGAATTTTAAATGTTTTTGAACAACTGGGCGCAACTATTTTCACAAACGCTTGTGGACCTTGTATTGGACAGTGGGATAGGAGCGATCGTAAAGGTGATGAGAAAAATACAATCGTTCATTCCTTTAACCGAAACTTTTCAAAACGTGCCGATGGAAATCCAAATACTCACGCTTTTGTAGGTTCTCCCGAAATGGTAGCTGCCATCGCAATATCAGGTCGTCTAGATTTTGATCCGATGACCGATACTTTGATTAATGACGAAGGCCAGGAAGTAAAACTTAACGAGCCTAGAGGAATTGAATTACCACCTGAAGGTTTTGCTGTTGATGACAATGGGTATTTGGCTCCAAAGGAAGATGGAAGTTCTGTGGAGGTAAAGGTGGCTGAGAATAGCGAAAGACTTCAATTGTTAAAGCCTTTTGAGCCGATAAAAGATTCGGAATTGCAAGGAATGAAGTTGTTGATAAAAGCATTCGGAAAATGTACTACAGACCATATTTCTATGGCTGGGCCTTGGTTGCGTTACAGAGGACATTTGGATAACATCGCAAATAACACCTTGATCGGAGCTGTAAACGCTTTTAACAAGCAAACCAACTTCGTAAAGAATCAAATGACTGGAGAATACGGCGGAGTACCAAACGTGCAACGCGAGTATAAGGCAAAAGGAATTAAAACTATAGTAGTTGGTGATCACAACTATGGTGAAGGTTCTTCAAGAGAGCATGCCGCTATGCAACCTCGATTCTTGGGTGTCGCGGTGGTCTTGGTGAAATCATTCGCTCGAATCCACGAAACTAACCTTAAGAAACAAGGAATGTTGGGATTAACATTTGCCAATGAAGCCGACTACGATTTAATCCAAGAAGACGATACCTTCAATTTAGTGGATATTGCCGAGTTTGCGGAAAACAAGCCATTGACAATTGAAATTGTTCATGGAGACGGTAGTAAGGATACAATAAAAGCAAATCATACTTATAACGATGCCCAGATTAAATGGTATCGTGAAGGTTCTGCATTGAATTTGATCAAGAAGCAGAATGCTTAATAAAATTTAAATTATATAAGAAGGTATTTCAAAACTGGATTTAATTTTATTGTCAGGTCGAGCGAGTCGAGACCTTATTGTTTATCTAGAATAAATAGTTCTCGACTGCGCTCGAACAGACATCTTGAGTCCGTTTTGAGATAGCTTCTTTTTTATACCCCAAAATGGATTTGAAAAACTTCCTAAAAAAGCAATGGAGCAATATTCTGTTCGGAGTGTTTATCATTTTGTTGATAATCCCCCAGACCCGAATGCCAATTCAGGTTTTCGTCCAACGGCTTATCTCCTTTTCACCTTCGGAAACTTCAGAGGAAAAACGGGAAACATTATCCGATTATAACTGGCCTCTTGTCGGATTGAATTCGGAAGAAATTGATTTTTCCCAATCTGAAGGAAAGGTAGTTGTATTAAACTTTTGGGCAACGTGGTGTCCTCCCTGTGTAGCGGAAATGCCATCATTTCAAAAACTTTATGATGATTATGCCTCAAAAGTGGATTTCTATTTCGTCACAACAGAAAAGCCGGACAAGGTCACTCGGTTTTTAAAAAAGCATAATTATTCACTTCCCGCTTATTTGCAACATTTCGAATCTCCCGATCAGCTGCAATCGAGCGTGCTGCCCACAACTTATGTACTTTCAAAAACTGGAGAAATTGTCGTAAACGAATCCGGTGTAGCGGATTGGAACAGTAAAAAGATAAGAAATTTACTGGATAAGTTGCTTTCAGAATAAAAATTTAACGTGGAAAGTAGTTCGATTTTATAGATTCCATTTCCTTTTTTCCCTTGGCAATCTCTTCGATTTCTTTCCATAATTTTTCCTTAATAAGCGGCTTTAATGGCTGCTCAACTTGGATTATCTTCGGAAAATTTTGCAGCAGTTTTTTATCCCAACCTTTATAATGTTTTAGCAAATCATCGGGATAGACAGTTTTTCTGCGTGTGCCTTCATCAACGCCTTTAAATGGCTCGCTTACGTTTAAATATCCGTAATCATCCGTCAATTCCTCTCCAGGCTGGATATCTCGTATAGCAATCTCAAAATCGTATGCGGTAGAAAGACAATTGCTCTTAAAGCTGTGGTTTACAAAACGGCCATAATCCCAACAAAGAACAAAGTTTCCTTTGTTATTGCGATAGCAGTAAGTTTCCAAAATGTCTTTATACAAAGGTTTCATCTTATTAAACTGCGTAGGAGTGAATTCCCGATCCAGTTCATCTAAAATCCAGGTAATAGTGCCAGCGGGTATAAACTCTTTGGCAACTACACCATATCCAATTTTCTCACTTATTAGTTTTAGTTCCGTTTTTGGATGTATCATATTAGGGTTATGAGTTATGGGTTATGAGTGATAAGTTCAGATTGAAAAAAGATGGAAAAGGTTTCATTAATCAGTATTAAATTCTTTAATATGTAGACGCTCTCAAAATGAAAATTTTACGGTTTTTTAGATTAATGGTTTTCTTTTTTCATATTTTAAAGTATGGTTAAGAGCTTGTGATCTAGACTAATCACAATTATTAAAAGCTATATTATTATTGTTTACGAATCTTGTCTAAACTCTTGGTTCTAGAAGCGTCCGCGTGCCACCATACCTTTGGCGGAGAAGCAAGCTTTCTTGTTTCTTTTTCCGGATTATACTGAAAATTATTAATAAAGGTAGTATTAAATCCTTTTCGCCCAGAGATTCCAATCTATTGTATATTAATTTTTAATAATGAATATTTGCGATTTTTTCCGAACTGCTTACTACACCTGCTACTGCATACTTTTATTTTTCCCCTTAAACTTTTCCATCAAGACAAATACGGTTAACAGCATTGTCAGCGCGTAGATACTATCTTCAATTGGTACCGTTCCAATTCTGATCCCTAGATTTTCGACATCATTATACCATACAACTTGTTCGTTTATCCAACTTCCTGTAAGGAATCCGTTCACAATAAAAAAGGGAATTAAAAGAAGGGCGAAAACTGGTAGAAATACATTTAAAGTTTTCCGATTATTATTGAAAACCCAAGCCAGTAGGATTATAGCATAACCAAAATTTATAGCCGAGTACCAACGATCGTAATTGTACAAAAGTGTAGCAATCATAATGGTTTGTAGAGAGACATAAATTATAAGTGTTGTTTTATCTGAAAATCTAAACTTTGGAAGCAAATTTTTAAAGGAATAAACTGTGAAAATACAGGCATATGGAATGCAAATAAAGAAAAGCCATTCCTCTATTGGAAGATTCCATAATTGATATCCGGAGAGGTATTTGTCATTAAATCCCCAAATGCCGTAGTAAGTAAAAATGATATCCCAAGAAACAAAAAATGCCATCATTATAAATGTGGCAGGAAAGAAGTATTTCCAAAGTTTATAGAACTGTAACTTAGGGTGAAAGTTGAACAAAAATGGAATTATAAAAGTTCCAATATCCAACAGAAGATATAAATGCCACATTTTGTTTTTTAAAATATTTTAATGGTAGAAGCAACTTGCTTAAACATTCGCTTTTTTCAATTTATTAAATGCTTATGATGACTTTTGAAAAGTCTCCGTATTCCCTCGGCCTATTGATTATTTGCACTTAGAAATAATTTAAACCGTTGTTGGATAAACAATATAGTGCACAAAAGAACAGGCCAACCCGTATGCGAATATACCCAATCCTATTGGCAGCCCAGTCCAAAAACCATAATAGCTCCACCCGATAAAGGAGAATATCCTTATGACGGCATAGAAGAGAAAGAAATAATCATTTCGTTCCCACCGACTTTTATGATCTTTATGATGATGGTCCTTATAAAATTTCCATAAAAATCCGAGCATCACTCATTTATGCGTAAATAAGGTCATAAATTCCATCATGCAGGAAGGGGCGAGAAATCCTAAATTGAAAGAAAGGTCATGTTTTAGGGATAGCTAGAGTTTCGATTCAATCCCGCTTATCGCGATCGATCTTTAGGTACGTAATCACTCAACCACCTCAATTTTTACTGCTTACAGAGCAAACATTTTTAATATTTTCATTTTCTTAATCTTACTAAGATATTTTATCAAGATAGCCAACAAATGAAGTTATCTCTTCAAATCTTTTTAGGCTTTTAATGCCCCCTTTATTTTTATAAGGCCGATTCCCCAAAATCCAAAATTCATTTTTTGCCCCCACGGAATGTAGAAAGTTTTGGATATAGGTCTCCATGTCCTCCAATTTGGGACAAACCGTAAAATAACTAACAAAAATTGCATCACGCTTTTGTTTTAATACAGGCTCTAGACTTTCCGTAGGGATATTGGCACCCAAGTACAGCGTTTTAAAGCCTCGGCGGACTAGTTCATAATTGGCGTAAAGAAGTCCAATTTCGTGCCCCTCACCAGATGGAAGATAAAGAACGAATTCTGCTAATTCATTATCTCTGATATTCTTTTTGACTTCGGCAGTTTTTAAAATCAGTAAATGTTTAATCCTTTGCGAAATAAAATGTTCATGCGAGGGATCAACAGTTCCCGTTTGCCACAGCATTCCAGCATTTCTTAGAAGTGGAACCAAAATGTTTAAATAGATATCACGGAAATCTCTTTCGTTTAAAAGATTCTCCAGTACCGAATCGAATTTCTCAACATTAAAGGCCAGCATGGCTGCTCGTAAGGATTCCAAGGCATAGTTGGTAGAGTTGCTTTCAGTTTCCTCTGTGATCAACGTTTGGATTTGAATGGGGTCCATCTCCGCCAATTTGGAAATTTTATGGCCTGCTTTATACAACAAAGTAATATTCAGCAGCTTTTTCAGATTATCCATATCGTACCTGCGAATATTGGTATCCGTTCTATCAGGCTCCAAAAGATTATACCTCTTCTCCCAAATACGAATGGTATGCGCCTTAACGTCGGAAAGATTCTCGAGATCCTTGATGCTGAATTCCGTTTTTACCACTGCCAAAAATATTTTAAAGTGAAATTACTAAAAAGAAAGGTAAGTGTTTAGTTTTTTTGCGCGTTTGTTGAACGAAAGACGTTTGGTTCTCGTGAAGATAAAAACATCTCTATTAATTATTGCCAATGAGGAGAAAGCTTAAACTTAAAAAGAAGACTATTTAAATTAAGTGACTGTCTTCTGATTAAGTGGCAAGATTAAAACTTTGAGCAGAAAACCATATGGCCATAAATTCATATCTTTAGTTCTTTCCATATAAAAAGCTAAAATGAAACAACTTCTTTTAATCATAATGCTATTTCTAATTTCGGTTGCTGCATACGCCCAAAAAGTATATTCCGTCGATTATCAAAATCAAGCAGATGTAAAGGTATTTGTTGTAAAATATGAGAATCAAGCAGACTTAAAGGTTTACAAAGTAAAATACGAAAACCAAGCGGGGGATAACAACGGCAAATGGTTCTTTACGGATTATTCCAATCAAGCGAAAAAGAAAATATACTTTGTGGACTACGAAAACCAAGCTGATTTGAAGATATACTTTGTGGAATATGAAAATCAAGCGGGATGGAGTAAGATGTCCAAGAAGCAGTTGATGTATTAATTGGGGTCAAACCTAACAGGCTTGGAGACCTGTTAGGTTTTAACTCGAATAGATTTAATTCCTTTTCTTGGCAGTATTCCTATTTAATAATCCGCCTTACCAAAAAACCAATTAGTTTTGCATTTCTTTTGAAACCTACTTTATGAAATCCCTTTTACTATCCCTTTTTCTATTTTTAGTTGTATTTCCATCGGCAGTTCAAGCCCAGAAATCTTACAAGATAACCTATCTGTCAAGCGACCATGGCAAAACAGATCGCGACCAAGATCCCATAGTTTTGTTGGTCAACGACGAGATGGTAAAAGGGACCTCGATCAAAAAATTGGCGGGGAAAGCTGATTATCCTTATCAAGAGTTTTATATAAACTGGAAGACAGAACCTGCAGAATACATAAGGACAGCGCATTTTTCTGCAGATAAGTCTCTAGAAACCATAGATACAAATTTTTTGGGTCGTTATGAGTACAAACTCACAGATGAAACCAAAAAAATCTTGGGATATACCTGTTATAAAGCGGTAACTATTGTCAACTCCAATAACATCGAACTTTGGTACACCAAGGACCTGCCGTATAAAGCTTCCCCTGTGGGGATGGGACAAGAGCTGGGGGTGGTTTTGGAATACGTGCGAAATGGCAATACCGCAATCACAGCATCAGAAATAAAGAAAGTAAAATTGGATATTTCCATGCCACAGATGGAAGTAGTTGATGCTTTAAGCTATAATGATGCCCTTTGGAAAAGTAGCTTTATACAAATTCCCGTATTCGAAAATGAACAGATAAATTTTGTTGACAATCCAAAAACGACGGATGATGGCGTATTGCGTTTTGCCAGCGGAACAGTTATTCTAAAAAAAGTGAAGATCCCTGAACTTAAACCGGGAACACAAGGATTTGTTCAGGCAATACAAAAATCGCTCGGCGACGCTTACGACAGAACCGCTTCTATTTTCCTGATACGCAAAAGTGATAAAGAAACTTTTCTACATGGAATGCAAAAAGGAATGGATTCAATTGAAACTTACGAAAACGGAAATGGCACTCTTTATAAAGGAATGGTAGCTTCGGAAATTTTTGAACCAAGTATAGAATTGATGAGATTCTTTACTCCTTTCGGTGTGGATCACTTTAACGATCGGGTAAAATTGAAAGGAAAGGAATGGCTACATGAGGTCATCTATCGCCAGGATATTTCTGAATTTGTAGATGCACTTTCTGGTCAAGAAGTTTATATAGGTGGATTTATTGGTAATTGGGATAAAGGAGGCCACGATTTGAGTTTGGAACTAACATTCCATCCCGGTTGGGAAACCAAAGTTCCAAAAACGCAGATTTTGCCATTGTTCAATACCACCAGTGTGATGGAAATGGGCGGACAGGGTTACCCCACAATGTTTGATACCGAGAAAGGACTGAAAGTAAATTTCGAATTAAAGGAAGCCGCAAAAAATGTGCAATTGCGTTACATCACCACCGGTCACGGAGGCTGGAGCGGGGGCGATGAGTTTAATCAGAAACCCAATTCCATTTATTTGGATGGCAAACAGATTTCTAGTTTTATCCCGTGGCGAACCGATTGTGGCTCTTACAGATTGTACAACCCCGTTTCGGGGAATTTTGAAAATGGCTTATCCTCTTCAGATTTAAGCCGATCCAATTGGTGCCCCGCTACCATTACTCCTCCTGAATATATCGATTTAGGTGATTTGCCCGCCGGAAAACATATTATTGAGGTAAACATTCCTCAAGGAGCATCGGAAGGAAATAGCTTTAGTTATTGGAATGTTTCGGGAGTACTGTTATATAATAGTTTGCATTAGTGACGGTTATTCCCAAGTCTACTATACGGTCATAACAATTTTGTTATATCACAAAATTGTTATATCTTAGGGTCATGAAGTCCAGTCAATTAATAAAAATGATTGAAAAAGATGGCTGGTAAATTGTTAGGACTAAGGGCAGTCATCATCATTTTAAACATCCCAAAAAAAAAAGGTTTAGTGGCAATTCCGCATCCGCAAAAAGATGTTCCGATTGGAACTGTCAACTCAATCTTGAAACAGGCAGGACTCAAAGATTGAGTTTTTATTTTCAAAAATTGGAAGACTTTAAAAGCAAACAAACATTGTAGATCATGGAAAAAAAGAAAATTCAAGTTTATGTTGAAAAGGCTGAGGACGGTATTTATTGGGGAACAACAGAAAATATAGATGGGGTAGTTTCTGCATATGGGAATTCTCTTTCTGAATTAAAAAAAGCATTGCAGAAAGCATTTGAAGAGTACTTAGAGGTTGGCCGAGATTTAAAAGAGGATTGGATAAGTAAGTATGAGAATGCAGTAGAATTTGAATACAAAATGGATCTCGAAGGGTTTTTCGACCTTATCCCAGAGGTCAAAATTGGATCCATTGCCAAAAAAGCAAATATCAATTCTTCCCTACTGCGTCAATATAAGACAGGAAAAGCCAATGCATCCGAAGATCAAACTAAGAAGATTGAAAAAGCGGTCCACGAACTTGGAAAGGAACTTTTATCTATTTCGTTCTAATTTTTTTTCAAAGGGAATTAAAGAAGAAGAAATGCAAGTTCAATAGAATTTCGACGGCTTTCCTAATTCGCGCATCAAAATTAGTCGCTATGGGGTGTTATTTTTGGGATAACTTATTTTTTAGAGAAAGAAACGCTCATGCCACGGATAATGAGTGGATTTTATCCGCGTTCATCCGTTGCATCCGTCTAATCCGTGTTCAATAACGATACTACATAATAATGAAAGGAACGCTGATGCAGCGGATGAGCGGATTTTCACGGATTTGAATCTTTAATGTATCACTCGCACCCGCGTTATCCGTGTTCGCTTTGATGAGTATCATTATTCTGAAACAAAAAACCCTGTAAAACGATGTTCTACAGGGTTTTTTAGTACCCGGAATGAGACTTGAACTCACACGCCCGTAAGGACACATGGCCCTCAACCATGCCTGTCTACCAATTCCAGCACCCGGGTATAAGGGTTTCTATTTCTTTGGTGGGCGCAAATATAAGACTTTTTGGATATTTTGAGGAATGGAAATAAGGATTGTGTGAAAATTCATTACGTATCACGGGATAGCTAAGTCGATTAAATTTATTTTAATTTCTGTCAAAGTAGAAATATCTATATGACCCATATCATTTATTTCCAGCGATAACCTTCCTATATTTGGTTTTTCACCCTTTTCTAAATGGCAAAAACCACTTCCTTCTTTGACCGTACACTATCCTTTTTCGCCGAAATTGGAGATATGGCCTTGTTCGCCGGTCGGTTTTTTAGGGAAGTGGTAAGCAAACCTTTTGAGTGGAGAGAACTTCTGAGGCAATGCTATAATATGGGTAATCGCTCCCTGTTTTTGGTAATGGTTACTGGATTTATATTGGGATTGGTTTTTACCCTGCAATCCCGACCTACCTTAATGAATTTTGGAGCAGAATCTTGGATGCCGTCGATGATCAGCCTTTCTATTATAAGAGAAATTGGCCCCGTAATTATCGCCCTGATCTGTGCTGGACGTATCGGTTCAGGAATTGGAGCAGAGTTGGGGTCTATGCGAGTTACGGAACAAATCGATGCTATGGAGGTTTCAGGGACCAATCCATTTAAATACTTGGTGGTTACCCGGATTTTGGCGGTAACCCTTATGTTGCCATTATTGGTAATCTTGGGCGATTTTATTGCTCTTATCGGTTCTGCCATTGTGGAGAATTTAAAGGGCGGAGTATCCTACACCCTTTATTTTAATCAGGTTTTTGAGGCGCTTAGGTTTAGTGATGTATTCCCCGCCACCATTAAAACCTTTTTCTTTGGTTTTGTCATTGGTTTGGTTGGAACTTATAAAGGGTATAATTGCGGAAAAGGAACGGTGGGAGTGGGAGAGGCGTCAAACTCTGCCGTTGTGTATGCATCCATGCTTGTATTTATTATTGACTTTATCGCTGTTTTTGTAACCGATATATTTATTCCGATGTAAATGAATTTAGAAGAAAACAAAAAACCTGTATTAGAACTGAAAGACATCAGAAAGAGCTTTGGGGACAACCATGTGCTTAAAGGTTTTAGTTTAAAATTATACGAAGGTGAAAATTTGGTTATTATGGGGAAATCCGGTTCGGGAAAATCTGTAATGGTAAAGTGTATCGTAGGTTTAATTCAGCCGGATAGTGGAAGTATCACCATTAAAAACAGGGATATTATCAAGATGGGTCAAACTGAATTGGATTTCTTACGTACCGAAATAGGTTTTCTATTTCAAGGCAGCGCCCTGTACGATTCCATGACCGTTCGGGAGAATCTGGAATTTCCATTGCGCCGTCATAAGGACAAGATCAAGGATTTTCAAAGTACCGACCAATCGGTTAAGGAAGCTCTTGAAAGTGTTGGACTTTTGCACGCCATCGATTTGATGCCTTCTGAGCTTTCCGGAGGAATGCAGCGCCGGGTGGCGTTGGCTCGAGCGTTGATTTTGAAACCGAAAATTATCATGTACGATGAACCTACAACAGGTTTGGATCCCATTACTGCGAATGAAATTATTCAGTTAATGCGTAACATTCAGAAGGAATACAATACCTCGTCCCTCATAATTACGCACGATGTGGATTGCGCACGAGTAATTTCAAACAGGATGATTTTGCTGGTGGACGGAATTAATTATGCCGAAGGTACGTATGAAGAGCTTTCTAATTCAAGCGATCCCCAGACGAGCGCATTTTTTAAAAATTAAGGTTATGGCAAAAGGAAATTCGAAAAAAGTAAGAGTCGGAATATTTGTGGTGGTCGGAACCATTATTCTTGTGGCAGCACTTTATTTTATAGGCTCACGTCAACATATTTTCAGCAATAATATTCAATTATATGCGGTCTTTGACAATGTAAGTGGTCTTCAGGTAGGCAATAACGTGCGGTACTCTGGGATTAATGTGGGGACGGTAGCAAAAATTAAAATGGAGGAAGTGGGCAAGATTTCCGTAGAAATGAAAGTGGATGAAAAGTCTGCCCGTTTTATAAAAAAGGATGCTGTGGCAACCATAAGTTCGGATGGATTGGTAGGCAGCATGGTTGTAAATATTGTTCCAGGAAAGGAGCAGGAAAGCGTTTCTGTAGTATCAGGAGATTTTATTCAATCTTCCAAGGACGTAAGTATTGACCAAATGCTTTCTACTTTAAATAATACGAGTGAAGATCTGGCAAAAATATCCAATCAGATTTTGATGGGCAAAGGCACCTTGGGGGTATTGATCAATGATACCATTATGGCGCAGAATATACAGCAAATGATGGTGGAACTTCGAAAAACGTCCGATGGAACGGTCTTGGCTATGGATAAAATCAACAAAATTATTTCAAAAATAAATTATGATGAAAGCGCAGCAGCCGTCCTCTTGAGCGATACTTCCACCGCAAATCAAGTGAAGGATATATTTGCTGATCTTGAAAAGTCATCAAAGAACATTAATGCGATGACCGAGAATCTAAACGAATATTTAAACGAAATAAAATCTGGAAAAGGAGCATTGAATTATATCACTCAGAATGAAGATTTCACCAAAGATCTGGATTCCACGATGATTCAAATTAAGGAGGCCTCTGAAAAATTAAACCAAAACATGGAGGCCCTTCAGCACAACTTTTTATTCCGGGGATATTTTAGAAAATTGGAGAAGCGGCAGCGTAAGGAAGCTGAAGAAAAGTAATTTTAAAGCCGTATTTTTAGCTATTCAGAAACCACCTAAATAATCTTGAATGCTCAATAATTTAAAGGATAATTTTTCCCATCTTTTTGAAGATGCACTTATAAACGAAATAAACGAAGTAGGCATTCTTAAACATGCAAAGGAAGGATATAAGCTCATTGAAATTGGCGACTATTTGCGCTCCATGCCGTTGTTGGTTTCGGGAGCGATAAAAATTATAAGGGAAGATGGCGACGGCGATGAATTGTTGCTGTACTTCTTGGAACCTGGAGACACTTGTGCCATGACTCTTACCTGCTGCTTGGGACAAAAGAGGAGCGAAATCAGGGCCATCGCCGAATTGGATACAACCCTCATTATGATTCCGGTTCAAAAAATGGAGGAGTGGATGGGGAAATATAGAAGTTGGCGGAACTTTGTTCTTGCCAGTTATCATTCCCGACTTATGGAAATGCTCGATACCATCGACAGCATTGCTTTTATGAATATGGATGAACGGCTTGTGAAATACCTAAGAGATAAACAAAAAATTGGAGGTGAGCCAGTTATTAATTCCACCCATCAGGAAATTGCTTATGAACTGCATACGTCTCGTGTGGTCGTTTCAAGATTGCTTAAAAAATTGGAATCTCTGGGAAAAATCAAACTGAACAGAAATAGTATCGATATTATTTCACTGTAATACCGAATAATGGCAAGGGACTTTGGAGTGTAACCTTTGTTACCGCTAAATAAATGTTTAAAACGTATTTTTAAAAAATTAATATAAAACGATTGATTATGGAAAATGTAGTTGACAATTCACAAATTAGTTACTCAATGCCTCGTATAGGGGACGATGCGCCAGATTTTACAGCTAAAACCACCATTGGGGAAATAACCTTATCGGATTTTGCCAAGGATAAGTGGATTATCATGTTCTCGCATCCTGCTGACTTTACCCCCGTGTGCACCACAGAGCTAAGTGGTTTTGCTAAACGAAAAGCAGAGTTTGATGAGCTAAACACCCAGCTTTTGGGATTGAGCATAGACAGTATTCACTCGCACTTGGGATGGGTAAATAACGTACATGAAAAAACAGGAGTGTATTTTGATTTTCCCATTATTGCTGACATCGATATGAAAGTGGCCAAATTGTATGGCATGCTTCAGCCCAACGAAAGTCAGACCGCGGCCGTTCGTGCGGTTTTCTTCATCGATCCCAATAAAAAGATTCGGTTGATCATGTACTATCCATTAAATGTGGGACGGAATATGGATGAAATCCTCAGAGCTCTTTATGCTCTTCAAGTATCGGATGAACACAAGGTAGCTATGCCTTTGGATTGGAAAAAAGGCGATAAGGTAATTATTCCACCACCAACAACCCTAAAAGAAATGAAAGAAAGACTGAATGATGATTCTATTGAAAGAGTTGATTTCTATCTTTCCAAAAAATCGCTGTAATTACTGAAGACACAAACCTGACAGGTTTTTACTTGTCCGCCGAAGGAGGAAAACCTGTCAGGTTTTTTATAATGGCAAATCTGAAAGTTATGAAGACAGTATCAATAATATTTTTGCTTGGCCTTCTGATGGCTTGCAATTCAAAGCCAAAACAATCCTATTCCCCAATTGAAGAGAATTCAGATGAAATTGCAATGGTTACTTCCCAAGAACATCCCGGGAAACAACTCATGGTGAATAATTGTTACATGTGTCACAACCCAAAGGCTTCGGAAAACGATATGATCGCTCCACCAATGGTTGCCGTGAAAATGCACTATTTATCAGAAGACCTTTCAAAGGCGGAATTTGTTGATGAAATAATTTCTTTTTTAAAGATTCCTTCGGAAGAAAAATCCAAAATGCCCGGTGCAATCAAAAAATTTGGATTGATGCCCTATCAATTTTATCCTGAGAATACCATTCGCCAAATAGCTGATTATATGTTTGATCACGAAATCGCCGAGCCCGAATGGTTTGAAGAGCATTATAAAAAAATGCACGGCGACCGTCCAACGATGAAAGGAAAAATGGGCCGAGGAAAGGGGATGGGAATGGGAAGAAACCAAGAGGACAATTCACAGCAACTTTCGATCGAAGAACGCGGAATGCAAATGGCCCAGGCTACGAAGGCAGAACTGGGTAAAAATTTGATGGGACAGATTCAAAAAAACGGAGTGATAGCTGCTCTGGATTTTTGTAACATCCAAGCTATGCCCTTAACCGATAGCATGTCGGTTGTTCATAAAGCGCACATTAGGAGGGTAAGCGATAAACCACGAAATCCCAAAAACAAAGCCGATGCTGTGGAACTTCAACATGTACAAACTTTTAAAAATCAAATTGCTGCCGGTAAAGAGCCTACGCCAATTGTAACCACAAAAGGTGAAAAAGTTGAGTTTTATTACCCCATAACTACTAATTCCATGTGTTTAAGATGCCATGGTACTCCCAGAAAGGAACTGGAAGCTCTTACGTTGACAAATATCCTCAAACATTATCCTGATGACAAAGCAACTGGTTATGGTGAAAATGAGGTACGAGGAATTTGGAGTATTGAGTTTAGTCGGTAGCTTGTAGTCTGTAGTCTATATTCTGTTGTCGGTAGAACTAGGATGAATAATGTAAAAAGTATGAATTTGGACGAATCCTTTTGGAGCGAGAGATATCTTAGCGGTCAAACGGGCTGGGATATTGGTTATGTTTCTACGCCCTTGAAGGAATACATCGATCAACTTTCCGATACGGATTTAAAAATATTGATTCCCGGAGCCGGTAATTCATATGAGGCGGAATATCTTTATAATAAGGGTTTCAAAAATGTATCGGTAATTGATATTTCAAAAATTCCACTTGAAAATCTTTTAGAGCGAATTCCAGAATTTCCAAAGGAAAATCTTTTACACATGGATTTTTTTGATCTTAATGAGACCTATGATCTTATTTTGGAACAGACATTTTTCTGTGCACAAAATCCAGAACTAAGGAAAAAGTATGTTTCAAAGATGCACGATTTATTAAGGCCGAATGGAAAACTGGTAGGTGTACTTTTCAATATTCCTCTAAACAACGACAAACCTCCCTTCGGAGGAAATAAAAGCGAATACCGTTCTCTTTTTGAAAACAAATTTATAATTGTTATAATGGAAACAGCTTATAATTCAATTCCACAACGAGATGGAAATGAGCTTTTTGTAAAAATGATAAAGAAAGGAGAATGAAATTGAAATCGAAATCGAAATCGAAATCCAAATCGAAATCCAAAGTTGAAGATGCAGTTGGCAATTGACGACTCGAGAATAGGAGAAAAAACTGAATAGAAAATACTTTTATCCGAATTGGAATTGAGAATACCCATTAAAGACATAATTTTTGTTTTTCTTCAGTTTGCTCTGTTTGTAGCATTTGCATTTGAAGTGGGAGCCATGCGCATTTATTTTCCCGATGTCCTGTTTTGGATTGGGGTTGGAATGTTGATTTTGGGCGCGTTGACAACACTTATTGCGGTCCTGCAACTCAATGTTCACCTTTCGCCATTTCCCAGTCCTTTGCCAGGTTCAAGGCTTATAATGAAAGGAGTTTATAAACACATAAGACATCCCATTTATACTGGGATTTTGATGGCCTTTTTCGGGTTTGCAATTATTGCGGATTCGGGATACAAATTAATTATCACGTTACTACTTTTCGTCTTATTTAACCTGAAAACTCTATATGAGGAAAAACAATTGATGGAAATGTTTCCTGATTATTCAAAATATAAACAACGGTCCGGAAGGTTTTTTCCGAAATTGTGGTGAATAAAATACTCTGTGCTCTCTGCGACTCTGCTGTAAAAAACCATTCACCGCTAAGGCGCAAAGGTCGCAAAGGGTTTAACTGGGAGTTGTGATAGATGAATTTCTCTGCGTCCTCTGCGACTCTGCGGTAAAAAATTATAAACCGCTAAGACGCAAAGGTCGCAAAGGGTTTTTTATAAAGAACAAAATTGTCATACGTCATAAATCCTATTGTCCTATATCAAAACATTATGCAATTATTATTATTTCTACTAAAAATCAACAGTAATGAAAATTAAACAATTCGAGTACAAGCCTCTTTCACATTTTTCCTACGCCATTATCAGCGATGGCAAGATGGCTTTGGTGGATCCAGAGCGCGACCCTCTTCAGTACTATAAATTTGCTGAGGAAAACAAAGCTCAAATTGTAGCCGTTTTTGAAACGCATCCGCATGCCGATTTTGTCAGTTCGCATTTGCAGATCCATCAGGAAACGGGAGCAACCCTTTATTGTAGTGAAAGAACTGGTGCCGATTACCCGCATAAAACTTTTGATGACGGTGATGAAATCAATATTGGAAAAACCACTTTCCGTGCGCTTAACACTCCGGGGCATTCTCCCGACAGTATTACCATTGTAGTGACTGAAGGGGAGAAGACAGCACTTTTTACCGGGGATACTTTGTTTGTTGGAGATGTTGGCCGACCAGATCTTCGTGAGAACGTAGGTCATATGACGGCCAAACGCGAAGAACTCGCCAAAATGATGTTCGATACCATTCACAATAAATTCAAGGATTTAACTGACAATGCCTATGTATATCCCGCTCATGGCGCTGGTTCGCTTTGCGGAAAAGGAATGAGCGGCGATGCCAGCTCCAGTACCTTGGGCAACGAACGAATTGGAAATTGGGCATTTAAGAAACAAACCGAGGAGCAATTTGTTTCGTATTTGTTGGAATCTCAACCCTTTATTCCACACTATTTCGGCTATAACGTTGATACTAATAAAGCGGGAGCTGATAATCTTCGCAAAAGTTTGGGAGGAATTCCTTTCAAATTAAATGTAAAAGAAGCAGATAACGGAGCACTAATTATTGACTGTCGCGATGGAGATTCCTTTAAAAAGAACCATCTGCACGGAAGTATAAATATTATGGCAATCTCTGAAGGCGATAAGTTTGAAACTTGGCTGGGTTCTATTGTGAGGCCTGATGAAAATTTCAATTTGGTGGTGAATTCCATTGAAGAAGCTGAGGAAATTCTACATCGCACTTCCAAGATAGGATATGAATCAAAAGTAGCGGCCGTTTATACAATTGCAGATGCCGGGTTGGATGCATCAGAAAATTTCAGTCTTCAAGATTTTCGACTGCATCCAGAAAATTATACTATTGTAGATATCCGAAATGAAAGCGAAGTATCAGAAGGTAAAATATTTGAAAATTCAATTAATATTCCGTTGTACAAATTATGCGAAAATGCCAAAGAGGTTCCTACCGATAAGCCTGTGATGGTCCATTGTGCCGGTGGCTACAGAAGTGCGGCTGGAGCAAGTATCCTGGAGAATAAGCTTGGAAGAAAGGATGTTTTTGATCTAAGTGAGGCGATTGAGGAGTTTAGGGTAAACGGAAAATTCGCGGAGGAAAGTTCGAAGTTTTAAGGCAGGGGAATTAGTCGATGAGTTTAGGGGTCGATAAGTTTAGAAGTGGAGAAAATTGCCACCTATTAGTAACTGCTCAAAATGACTATTTCAGGCAGCAAAAGCGGTCTAACATCTAGCGTCTAACATCAAGCTTCTAATCCAGTCTCGGCCCATAACAAAGATCCCCGGCATCTCCGAGTCCGGGAACAATATATCCACGTTCATTAAGGGCATTGTCCACGGCTGCAATCCAAAGATAGGTGTTTTTTGGAAAGATCATATCCGTAAGTTCGATTCCAGGTTTTGCACCGATTATAGAGATAATATGAATTTGTTTAGGAGTTCCGTGTCTTTCTAGGGCACGAAGCACATTTTCCAAAGTCTTTCCCGTGGCAAGCATTGGGTCTGCAAGGATCAGTGTTTTTCCTTCAATTGATGGAGATGCCAAATACTTTACGTGAACTTCAAATTTATCCCCTCCATCGGGATGGTATCTGTAAGCTGAAATAAACGCATTTTCAACGCCATCAAAATAATTTAAAATCCCTTGGTGCAAAGGAATTCCGGCTCTAAGAATGGAGCAAAGCACAATATCAGAACTTGGAACGTTAACAATTTTTTCGCCCAATGGGGTAGTAACGGACTGCGAACTATAATCCAACATCTTGCTCATTTCATAACTCAAGATCTCTCCAATGCGCTCCACGTTCCGTCTAAAACGCATTCTGTCATTCTGAATGTTTACGTCGCGTACTTCCCGAATATATTGGTTGATAAGGGAATTTCCTTTACTAAAATCGTGGATTATCATATCTAAAGATCTATTATAGCGAAGATAAGATTTCTTGAGCAATTGAAATTCTGGATATTTTTAAAACTGAATGCATCTCTATTTTTTATGTAACAAATGTTACTGTCTAATTTCAAGAATAGTTTCAGATTTGTTCTATAACCCATTCATTGTCAGATATGATATAAGTCATTTGACGGGCTCATTAACCAAAGTAACTTGCATATTTTTAACCCTAAACCATGGTGAAGATTTCTTTCTTAATAAAATTCAATTAAATATGTCAGGTTGAGCGCAGTCGAAACCTCTCTCGAGTTCATCACAATTAAAACTAATGTCAGGTTGAGCGCAGTCGAAACCTCATCCTAGTATATCATAATTAAAACTAATTTCAGGTTGAGCGCAGTCGAAACCTCATCCTAGTATATCACAATTAAAACTAATGTCAGGTTGAGCGCAGTCGAAACCTCTCTCGAGTTCATCACAATAAAAATTACTGTCAGATGGAGCGCAGTCGAAACCTAATTTTATAACCATTAAATAAATAAAAAATGACCAAACGAATATCAAACAGAAAACGATTTTATATGATGAACCCCATCGTTCAATTCTTCAAATTCATTTATTTGAGTATTAAAATAATGTTTGTCGTTGCTGGCGGACATGGTGGAACCAGAGAAACTGGTTATTAGGTTGATTATTATCAGTCAAAGTCTGAATACTTTTAACTATTTTTGGTTTTAAGTGAAAACAATCGTCGCCATAGCATTATCCTTTCTCGTCTTTTTTCAAAGCGTGGGAATTGGTTTGTCCGATATGTTTATGATGAAGGATTTGGTGGAGCACGCCAAATACCATTCGGAAGAATTTGGGGATGATCTCTTTACCTTTTTTGAAAAGCACTACGGCGAATTAAAAGCGGAACACCAAAAGAACCATCAAGAAGAAAAATCGCAACACGAGAAACTTCCTTTTCAGCATAATAACTGTAATCATTTGGTGGCCGAAGTGGTAATACCCACCTATGAATTACCCCATGGAAAAACACTGGTTTCCTATACTGCCAATCCGCATTTTTTCTATCAAAATCTATATTCTTACCTTGAAAGAGTTTCCATCTTTCAACCTCCTAAAATTGCATAATTAAATAACAGTTCTGGCTGGGAATTCTTTTCCCCGCTAACTGTAATGGTTTATTGCTGTCCATAATTTGACAGCTCTAAAACCGAAAATCCTGGTTTCATTTTTCGACTTCTCCTGTTTCTGAAGTTGAGATTCTAAAGGTTTCATTTAATTATGCTATCAAAAATTATTCATTTCAGTATAAAGAATAAACTGATTATTGGGCTCTTCACAATGGCGCTTATCATCTTCGGAATATTCTCAATCACCCGTATTTCCATTGGGGCGGTTCCCGATATTACCAATAATCAGGTGCAGGTAATTACCACCTCCCGCAATCTTTCAACGGAAGATATGGAACAGTTTATTACCTATCCCGTGGAGCTCGAAATGGCGAACCTGCCCGGAGTTTTGGAGATACGTTCCATTTCCCGATTCGGCCTTTCAGTGGTGACCATCGTCTTTGAGGAGGATATGGGAATGTACCTTCCTCGCCAACTCATTGCCGAAAAGATACAATCCGCTGCCGAGAAAATCCCGGAAGGTTTTGGTACGCCGGAAATGGGACCCATCACCACAGGTCTTGGTGAAATCTATCAATATGTTTTGGACGTAGAACCTGAATTTAAGGATAAGTATTCGCTGACAGATCTGCGTACTATTCAGGATTGGATCATAAAAAGACAACTTTCCGGAATTCCCGGGGTAGTGGAGGTGAACACTTGGGGCGGAAATCTAAAGCAATATGAGGTTGCCATCAATACCAATAAGCTTAACGCGATGGGCATTACCGCTGGAGAAATTTATACTGCTCTTGAAAAGAACAACAGTATTTCTGGGGGTGGCTATATTGAAAAAAGCAATCAGGCCTATTTTATTCGAGGCGAAGGATTGGTGACTTCCTTGGAAGATATCGGGAATATTTCCGTACGGAATCAAGATGGTCTTCCCATTTATATTAAGGATGTTGCCAAAGTGCAGTTTGGAAGTGCGATGCGTTTTGGGGCAATTACCGGAAATGGTGAAGGCGAAAAAGTACTCGGACAAATAATGATGATCAAGGGCGGCCATTCCGACAAGGTGATCGATGCCGTTCAAAAAAGAGTGGAGGAAATTTCCTCTTCCTTGCCAGAAGGCGTGTATATAAACCCATTTTTGGACAGAAGCATACTGATTGAAAAAACCACACACACCGTTGCAGAAAACCTGATTATAGGAATCCTGATCGTGATTTTTGTTGTGGTGCTTCTATTGGGGAACTGGCGTTCTGGATTGGTAGTAGCATCGGTGATTCCGCTGTCGTTGCTGTTTACTCTTTCAATGATGTATCTGTTTAAAATAGATGCGAATTTGATGAGTTTGGGCGCAATCGACTTTGGGATTATTATTGACGGCGCGGTGATTATTGTGGAGTTTGTCGCCTTCCAGATCAACAAAAAAGTACTGCAATTAAATTCCCTTTCCACAAGTGATAGGAGGGTAGCTCAGGAGAATATTACCGAAGAGGGAACCACAAAAATGATGAATGCCGCCGTTTTTGGACAGCTGATTATTCTGATTGTATTTATCCCAATTCTATCCTTGAGCGGGGTGGAAGGTAAAATGTTCCGTCCGATGGCCCTGACCTTCAGCTTTGCGATGCTGGGAACGATGTTGTTGTGTTTCACCTACGTTCCTGTAGCCGCGTCGATGTTTTTAAAACCTACGAAAGTTTCGCCCAAAAATATTTCAGTACGGATAATGGATTTCCTCAATAGGTTGTATGATCCAATAATCCGATGGGCCTTGCGCGCAAGAGGATTGGTAATCGGGATTGCAGTTATTATGCTGATAGTAACTGGATTTATTTTCTCTACTATGGGAAGTGAATTTATCCCCACCTTGGATGAAGGTGACTTTGTAATCCAACCCGTATTAAAAACAGGAACTTCCCTTACCAACACCATCGAAATAACTACTCAGATTGAGAAAATTCTAATCGAAAAATTCCCCGATGAGGTCAATCAAGTAGTCACTCGAATCGGTGCGGCAGAAGTGCCCACGGACCCAATGTCGATGGAAGAAACCGATGTCATCATCACCCTTCATCCTATCAAGGAATGGAAAAAAGCCAAAACAAAGAATGAACTGGCCGCTGAATTTGAGGAGGCGTTGGCAGTAATTCCCGGAATGGAAGTGGAATTCAGCCAACCCATCGAAATGCGTTTTAATGAGCTGATTACGGGCGTTCGCGCCGATATTGCCATTAAGATTTTTGGAGATGATTTGGATATCCTGGATAAAAAAGGTCACGAAATCAAAAACCTGATTGAAGGCGTAGCTGGGGCTGATGATATTATTGTGGAAAAAGTAGCTGGTTTGCCAGAAATGAAAGTCAAATTTGATCGTGCTAAAATCGGTCGTTATGGGTTGAACATAGAAGAACTAAACCAAATGATCGCAATGGGATTTGCAGGAAGAGCTGCAGGAAGTGTTTTTGAAGGAGAAAAGCGTTTTGATTTGGTAATGCGATTGGAAGAAGGACATAGAAATGATATTTCAAATCTTCAAAATTTATATGTGGATACGCCATCGGGTGATAAGATTCCTTTGAGGGAACTTGCAGAAATCACTTATTCCAAGGGTGCGGCACAGATTTCCAGGGACGACACCAAACGCAGAATCGTAGTAGGCGTAAATGTCCGAAACCGGGATTTACAAAGCGTAGTGGACGATGTGCAAAAATTGATAAACGAAAACATTAAGCTTCCCGTGGGTTATACCATCGATTATGGCGGTCAGTTTGAAAACCTGCAAAGCGCTAAACAACGATTGTTTGTGGCCGTTCCCGTTGCCTTGCTCCTCATTTTTGTGATGCTGTATTTCGCCTTTAACTCCGTTAAGGAAGCGCTGATGATTTACTCTGCGATTCCCCTGGCCGCGGTGGGTGGGGTATTTCTTCTCTGGATTCGGGGGATGCCTTTTAGTATTTCGGCAGGTGTTGGGTTTATTGCACTTTTTGGGGTGGCCGTGCTCAACGGAATTATCTTGATAGAACATTTTAAGGAACTTAAAAAAGAAGGAATGAAAGACAGGCACCAACTGATTATTCAAGGTTCCAAGGACAGGTTGCGGGCGGTATTGCTCACCGCTTCTTCAACCGCTTTGGGCTTTTTGCCGATGGCTATTTCCACAAATGCCGGTGCCGAGGTGCAACGTCCTTTGGCAACGGTAGTAATCGGTGGAATGATTACCGCATTTATTTTGACCTTAGTGGTTCTGCCCGTTTTGTACTCCATTTTTGATTCGGATAAAAAGAAAGATAATCCTATAAAGTTGGGAAAAACGATTCCCACAGTTCTTTTGATATTGTTTTTTGGATTTTCAGGAATGTCTCAGGAAAACCCAAAGACTTTGGAAGAATTGCAACAGATGGCACTGGAAAATAACTTGGGATTAAAAGCTTCAGGTCTACAAAAAGATCAGGCAGAAGCATTAATAGGAAGTGCTTTCGGTTTTGACAAGACGCATATATTTTATGAATACGACGAAAACAATATCGCGCCCAACAACCTTCCGCTGGATGTTTATGGAGTGCAGCAGGATATTCTTTTCCCTACGGTCTATTTCGCCGAAAGAAAAGTAAATCGAAGCCAATTTGAAATGCAAAGCAGCCAACACGAGCTTCAGATTCTAAGAACCAAAGGAATGGTAGCGGCGGCTTATTATCAGTTTCAATATGAAAGTAATCGGGAAGAAGTGTATCGGAAATTGGACAGTTTGTACCAAAACTTCGCCCATTCCGCCCAGCGACGCTTTGAACTTGGAGAAACTAATTATCTGGAGAAAATAACCGCCAGGGCCAAACAACGCAAATTGGAAACCGATTATCTTCAAAGTCAGGAGGATGTGAAAATTGCATTGGAACAACTGCAAATCATAGTGCAAACTAAAGATAGTTTAGGTCTTGAAAGACTTCCTATGGAAAAACTCAACCTCAATCTGGAAACGCCTGCTTCGCATCCGGGAAGAGAATATTATCAAAACCAAAAGGAAGTATTCCACGCAAAACGGAGTCTTGAAAAGCAGCACTTATTGCCCGATATCAGTTTTTCGTATTCCTTGGGAAGCAATCCATCTTTGAATGAAAATTTATATAAATATCAGATTGGATTAAAAATCCCCATATTCTTCAGCGGGAGTGCCTCAAGGATAAAAGCGTCCAAACTTGCTGTCGAAATCAGCGAGCAACAGGCGGAAGATTTCAGTCTTCAATTGAATTCGAAGAGGACAAAATTGATGAGCGAGCTTTTTAAATATGAAGAGGCCCTGCGATATTATGAAGAGGAAGGGAAAACGCTTTCCGATGAAATTTTAAAGACCGCCCTGGGAAGTTTTAAGAATGGAGAAATAGACTTTTTTCAATACATACAAAGCTTGGAAAATGTTTACGAGATCGAATTGCAATATCTCGAAAACCTAAACAAATACAATCAAACAGTAGTTGCCATCAACTATTTAACCTTATAAAAATCATAGTTATGAATGCTATAAAATATATTTTTCTATTCAGCGCCTTTGCCTTTTTGGGTTGTGGCAATGATAAAAATGAAAGTTCCCTCCCAGCCTCCTCCCGAAGCGAGTTCGGGACAGGCGCAGAGGGGAGGAGTGACGTAATTAACCTCACTAAAGCACAATTTGAAAGTGCCAAGATGGAAATAGGGAGTCTAACTGAAAAACCTTTTGCCGAAACCGTGCATTCTACTGGAACAATTGACGTCCCGCCACAAAATATGGCGGTTATCAGTGCGTTTTCTGGTGGGTATATCAAGAATACACCCTTGTTGGTGGGCGATAAGGTGAAGAAGGGGGATAGGTTGGTAACCATTGAAAATCCGGATTTTATTAGTATGCAGCAAAACTATTTGGAAACTGCCGAACAGCTCACCTATTTAAAATCGGAATATGAACGCCAGAAAACGATGTTGGAGGAGAATATCTCTTCCCAAAAGAGTTTTTTAAAGGCCGAAAGTGAATATAAAACAGCTTTGGGGCGCAGCAATAGTTTAAAGAAAAGTCTGCAAATGCTCAATATCAATCCTGCTTCGGTGTTGGATGGAAATATAGTGTCGCAGGTAAATATATACAGCCCGATTGATGGAAATGTCACTAATGTCTTGGTGAATATAGGCACTTACGTTTCCCCCGCCGACAAGATTATGGAGATAATGAACACCGACCATATTCATTTGGAACTGAAGATTTTTGAAAAGGATTTGATGCAGATAAAGAAAGATCAGGAAATCTTGTTTAAAGTCCCCGAAGCTTCTCAAGAACTATTTAAAGGTGAGGTACATTTAGTGGGAACCACCATCGATTCCAAAAGCAGGATTGCAATGATCCACGGGCATATTGATGAAGAGGATGAAAATAAATTTACCGCTGGAATGTTTGTGGAAGCCGATATAGTCACGGGCACCTCCACAAGTCTAGCACTTCCCGAGGATGCGGTTGTGGAATTGGAAGGCAAGAACTATGTGCTTTTGGTGGAAAATGAAAATGTCGATGGATATGAATTGCGCCCCATAGAAGTAGAAATAGCGGATAATTATAATGGATTCACAGAAATTAAATCTGAAATTCCTTTGGATAAAAAGTACTTGACCAAAGGTGGCTTTGTACTTTTGCAGGCAGAGGAGGGGAGTCTGGAGTGAAATCGAAATGACCTGCAAGGTGCGGTGTGCTGAGCTTGTCGAAGTGTTGTTTTCTTTTTGGAAGCAAAAAGAAAACCTCCTTGTAGGTCTGGAGACTCCAGAACCTGAATAACTGACACTCGACATCGGAAACCGATAACAAATAACCGACAACAGAAAATGAAAACAACAAATTATTCCCCAATTTACCGAATCATCCACTGGGCGGTTGCAATTACGTTTCTGCTTTTATTAGTCACGATATTTTTAAGGATAACATGGATGAATAAATACCATATGGCAGATATCATCCAGGATTATCTTAATTCTACTGACCAATCTCTTTCCCGCGAACAAATTGTAGCAATGGCAAAACAAATCCGCAAGCCAATGTGGGATTGGCATATTTATTTAGGATATATTTTAGTCGGATTGTTTGCCATACGTTTTACGCTACCTTTCTTTGATGAAATGAAATTTCAGAGTCCATTGAATAAAAATCTAAGTGCAAAACAAAGGTTTCAAAAATGGACATACATCATTTTTTATATATGCGTAATAGTGTCTTTAGTTACAGGAATTTTAATTGAATGGGGACCCAAAGATTGGAAAAAACCGTTGGAAGAAATCCACGTATTGGGCATATATTATTTGGTGGCCTTTATTGTCCTACACTTAGCTGGAATTATTTATGCAGAATTTACAGATCAGAAGGGAATTGTTTCGAGGATAATCGGTGGAGGCGAACGATCCCGATAGTTGTCGGGAGAAATTAAATATGATTTGTAGCGGCGCAATGCGTTGCGCCGCGGTAATGCATTTTGGAGACGCGAGACCCTGCGTTTCTATAGGCACAAATCAATACCCCAATCCGTATGGCCTCTCCCTTCGCGACATTTCCAGTTGGTTTTGACGTAAACTACGTGCCACATACCCTCTTCTTTTTTTAACTCCATAATATGTTGCTCTGCTTTCATGGAATCGTCCATAAGGTTATCTTCAACCAGGGTTACCATAGTATTGCCGTTTGGCAAAACTTCTTCCTTGAGGGTTTCTATTTGATTTCCTTCTTTCGATTCCTCTTCTCTGGACAAAAATAAACGCATAACCTCCTTCCCAGAAAGTTTCTCTTCTAGGGTTCCCAAATGGCGATTAAAGAATCCTATTGTCAAGTACTTAAAATTTTCGTCGCCCTCAGAGTTATCAATTGCACTGGGTTCTACTTCACGGATGCTTCTTGAGCTTGGTTTTTGATCTATTCCCCAATATGTATGTCCTTTACCTTCATAATATCTCCAATTCCTTTTTGCAGAGACCACTTTCCATCTATTGTTATCTCTTTTTAGTTCCAGGATATATTTATATCCTTTTATAGATGGTTGTTCGAGATTATCGTGAGTTAAAAAAATCATAGTGTTGCCGTTTTCCAAAACTTCTTCCCGTACATCAATTATTTCTTCTTCCCCACCACCTTCAATATTCCCTGGATAGAATAACATCAAAACTTCTGACTCTAAATAATCATTTTCGTTTGCCAGAAAATCATTAAAATTGTCCACGTCTAAAGTCTCAAATTCTTCATCGGTTATAAAGGAAGCACCATCCTGTAATTCCTCGGTTTCAGAAGTCATAACGGTTTTGTTTTCAGATGTTTGTTTGCATCCTAAGATGAAAATTAAAATTAAAAAAGTGATAGTTAGTCTCATAGTAATGTTTTTAGTTGAAATTCAAATATAGGTATAAACTAGATATTCGGATTTATTCCTCAATGATTGGAAATCCTTGATATTGTAAATAGCTAATAGGCAAGTATTATAATTTACTAACATAATTTTTTTACTTCCATTTAATTATTTTTTCTAAAAATTTTAAATATTTCCATGAATGGAATGATGACCTTTAAAAAAACCTTCGTTAAGATGTATAAGAAAAACTCTTAAACTCTACGAATTATGAAAAAACTATTATTCTTTCTGCTTTTCTGTTGTTTAGCCATTTCAGGCTTGCAAGCACAGACCATTACGTGGACGGGAGCTGTAAACGATCTTTACAACAATCCCAACAACTGGAACCCAGCGCAGGTACCAACGGCTGCCAATGACGTGATAATCCCTACAGGGAGTACGATGACCATTAATGTTGGAGCTTCGGTAAAATCTATAAAGGTGCAGGGCACTTCTACGGTTACAATTAATAACAATCTTCAATTTACCCACGCATCCTCATTCAGTAGCAACACCACGGTTTATTGGAACAACAGCTCACTTTATGGCGGAGGTACACTAACCAATAACGGAACGGTAAATTTAACCACGGGCGCCTCACGATATATTTCGGGGCCTACTACCATAAATAATAATGGGTTGTTTACGATGCCCGCAGGGGGATACCTGTATCTTTATGATACTTCTGTTTTTAACAACACTGTTTCCGGAACATTTGACCTTCAGTCCGATGCGGGGTTATCCTATAACGGAACCGAACACAGTTTTATCAATGCCGGGCTGTTCAAAAAATCGGCAGGCTCGGGCAGTTCTCTTATCCAACCCATTCTTACCAATACAGGCACCATAGCTGTAGAAAGCGGCACAATGGATATGTATTACCACGCTAAATATTTTAACGGAGGAGTATATAATGTGACCGCAGATGGGGTTCTTAAAGTTTCCACCACAGGAATGAATATTAGTGGCACCCTCACCGGAAATCTTGATGGTCCCCTTTATTGGACGGGAAATTTCTCCGTACCGGATACGGCAACTTTTGATTTTACAGGTGACACAGGTGTTAGTTGGGCCTCTGGATCCTTAATAGGAGGCGGAACTTTGACCAACGAAAGCACGATAAATTTAGTGACCGGATCATCGCGGTATATTTCTGGCGGCACAACCCTGGAGAATATAGGTTTGTTTACGATGCCCGCAGGAGGATATCTGTATCTTTATGATACTTCTGTTTTTAACAACACCGTTTCCGGAACATTTGACCTTCAGTCCGATGCAGGGGTATCCTATAACGGAACGGAACACAGTTTTATCAATGCCGGGCTGTTCAAAAAATCGGCAGGCTCGGGCACCTCTCTTATCTATCCCATTCTTACCAATACAGGTACCATAGCCGTAGAAAGCGGCACAATGGATATGTACTATCACGCTAAATATTTTAATGGAGGTGTATATAATGTGACCGCAGATGGGGTTCTTAAAGTTTCCACCACAGGAATGAACATTAGTGGCACCCTCACCGGAAATTTGGATGGTCCCCTTTATTGGACGGGAAATTTCTCCGTACCGGATACGGCAACTTTTGATTTTACAGGTGACACAGGTGTTAGTTGGGCCTCTGGATCTTTAATAGGAGGCGGAACTTTGACCAACGAAAGCACGATAAATTTAGTGACCGGCACATCGAGGTATATTTCTGGCGGCACAACCTTGGAGAATATAGGTTTGTTTACGATGCCCGCAGGAGGATATCTGTATCTTTATGATACTTCTGTTTTTAACAACACCGTTTCCGGAACATTTGACCTTCAGTCCGATGCATGGGTATCCTATAATGGAACCGAACACAGTTTTATCAATGCCGGGCTGTTCAAAAAATCGGCAGGCTCGGGCACCTCTCTTATCTATCCCATTCTTACCAATACAGGTACCATAGCCGTAGAAAGTGGCTCAATGGATATGTACTATCACGCCAAATATTTTAACGGAGGAGTTTATAATGTGAGTGCTGGAAGTTCCTTGATTTGCTCGTCATCGGGAATGAACATCAGCGGAACATTAACTGGAACCTTGGATGGTCCATTGGTCTGGACAGGCAATTTTTCGGTTGCAACTACTGCTACCTTCGATTTTGCCGGAACCAGCGGGGTAAATTGGAATTCAGGAGACTTATTCGGTGGAGGTATCTTGACCAATGCCAGTACCCTTAACCTTAGCACTGCAGGCTCCAGATATATCTCTGGAACTGTAACAACCTTGGCCAATACAGGCACCATTAACTTTCCCGATGGGGGAAATTTATATCTGTATAATGACACAGCCCTAGATAATAAAACGACGGGTGTTATCGATTTCCAATCGAATGCAACAATCTCTTATAATGGTTCGGGTGCATTTAAAATAACAAATGCCGGAACCATCACAAAATCTGAAGGAACTGGGGTTACCTACATCTATCCGCCCGTAACTAACTCAGGCACCATAAATGTCCTCACCGGCGAACTCGAATTTGCGGATAATTTTGGGCTTAATAATACCATTGATGGTGTTATAAAAGGCACCGCCACAATTGATCTGCCTTCACCAGCCAATTTTACCAACGATGGCACCTTTGCTCCAGGAGGTTCTCCAGGAATGTTAACGGTTCTCGGCACCTATAAATCCACCTCATCTTCCGTACTGGATGTGGAAATTAATGGTCTTGCAGCGGGGACTGAATACGACCAACTCGTCATTACCGGAACCAATGCCATTTTCGAAGGCACTGTGAATGTAGATCTTGGATTTGAGGCAAATGTGGGCGATTCCTTTACCATTGCTACTGTAAGCGGAATTATTGTCACCAAAAACCTGGCCTCACCGGTTTTTACCGTCTATGGATGCAGGGAATATACTTTTAGTGTCAGTTATCCCGCAGACAAATCTGTGGTTCTTACCGTTACCAACAAAGGAGAAGTGCAGCCACCACAGGTAGAGACCCAAAACATCACTGTTCAATTGGACGTAAACGGAGAAGTTTCCATCACTCCAGAACAAATTGACAACGGAAGCGGAGCAGGTTGTGCCGAAGGCGGGGAACTCACCTTTAGCTTGGACCAGACTGATTTCACCTGTGCCGATATCGGAAACAATACCGTTGTTCTTACCGTTACCGATGAAAACGGAAATTCTGCCTCCGGTACGGCCATAGTTACCGTGGAAGACGATATGGCTCCTTCGGTAATGGCCCAAAATATTACCGTAAATCTGGATGCCTCTGGTTCTGCAACCATTGCTGCATCGGATATTGACAGTGGCTCTACCGATAACTGCAGTATTGCTTCCAGAACTCTGGACATGAGCACATTTAACTGCTCAAATATCGGAACCAACACCGTTACCCTTACGGTTACAGATCAAAGTGGGAACAGCAATACTGCCACAGTTTCCGTTACCATAACAGATTCATTGGGCGCCTGTAACGAAGCTCCCGTGGCCGTCTGCCTGGCATTGACAATGGATGCGAACGCAGACTGCCAAGGTGAGGCGACCGCCCGGGATTTTGATGGAGGTTCCTATGATCCCAACGGCAACCCCTTGACCTTTACCTTAACTCCAATTGGACCGTTCGGAGAAGGGACCACGCAAGTGACCTTGACCGTAAGCAACGGAACGGATTCCGATAGTTGCACCACCACCATTACCGTAGTGGACAATACCCCTCCGGTGGCAAATTGTGCCGCTCCCTTTACCGTTCAATTGGATGCCAATGGCCAGGCCAGCATCTCGGTTTCGGATATAGACAATGGCAGTACCGATTATTGCGGCATTATGAGCACTTCCATCGATGTTACCGATTTTGGCTGTGGAAATATCGGCGAGAATACGGTGACCTTGACCGTTGTCGACATAGGCGGGAATATTTCCACTTGTTCTACCGTAGTAACCGTTACCGATCCATTGGGCGCCTGTAATGAAAGTCCTGTCAATGATAACTGCGCAAATGCAATTCCCTTTGCTTTAGGTGAAGCTGGTATAATAGGTGACAATACGGGAGCTACTCCAGATGGACCTGTTATGGACTGTGCTTTCTTCGATGATCCTGTTCACGCCGATGTTTGGTTTAGTTTTGTTGCCCCTGAAAGTGGAAATTTAACAATTCAAACATCCAAAATTGATGGATCCAATATGGGTGATTCCCAAATGCAGATTCTCGATGGTTGCGGTGGAAACATATTGGGTTGTAGCGAAGATGAGGGAGCAGGATTATTCAGTCTCATCGAATTGCTCTGTGGCGAATATACTCCAGGTCATACCTACTACGTTCAAATTGATTCGTATGGACTTTACAATAATGGTCCATTCAAGTTAACAGCAACCGTAGATGGGGCTTGCGCACCTTGTGAAGCACCCGAACTTACCGTTTATGCTTCAGATAGTCTGGGATCACCCATTGACTGCCTTAATGCAGGTGATCAATATTATGTGAACGTGGGAGTTAGTGGAGGATCCGGAAATGACTCTTATACACTTACCGACAATAACGGGAATGAGTTGACGAACAACTTGACAACAAATTATATTGCCGGTCCTTATGCCCAGACTGATAGCGTGAGCTTTACGATTGTAGGCAATGACAATGATTCATGCAGTGTTACCAGTGATATGGTGTCAGCCCCCGGACCTTGTGATCAAACTCCCGTAGCAGTATGTCAAGCCGTTATCATAAGCAGCGATACCAATTGTCAGGGCCAAGCTGTTGCAGCCGATTTTGATGGTGGATCAACAGATCCCCAGGGTGCACCGCTTACTTTCACTATTGATCCCGTTGGTCCTTATAATGTGGGGGTGACAGAAGTTACCTTGACAGTGAGCAACGGAACAAATTCCGCCAGCTGTACTACAACCGTTACGGTAGTGGATGATACTCTACCCGTGGCAAATTGCGCTGCTCCTTTTACCGTCCAATTGGATGAAAGTGGCAACGCCAGTATTACTGTGGACGATATTGATAATGGCAGTGCGGACAATTGCGGCATCGCATCTATGGCTATCGATTTGGAGAACTTTAATTGTGAAGATGTAGGGGAGAATAATATCACTCTTACGGTTACGGACAACAGTGGCAATGTTTCTTCTTGCACCACCGTAGTGACCGTTGAGGACGCCCTCGCCCCAACTGTAATTGTTCAGGATATTACCGTTAGTCTCGATTCCAGTGGCAATGCAAGTATAGTGGCCGCGGATATTGATAATGGCAGTTATGACAACTGTTCCATCGCAACTATAGTATTGGACATTGAGGCCTTTACTTGCGATAATATTGGAGCAAACCAAGTAGCTCTTACTGTTACAGATATTAATGGCAATTCAGCTTCTGCCACTGCCACGGTCACTGTACAAGATCCATTACTTGCCTGTGGCACTGTTGCTCCGGGAGATTACTTCATAACCACTTGGAGAACCACTGTTTCCAATGAGAGCATTACCATCCCCACTTTCCTGGGAGAAACATATAATTACAGCGTAAACTGGGGCGATGGCAGTACTATATCCGGCTATACCGGTGATGCCACACATACCTATTCGGCCACGGGCACCTATACCGTTTCTATTAGCGGAAGTTTCCCCCGTATCTTTTTCAATAACACAGCAGCGGACCGGATGAAGATCAAGTCCATCGAGCAGTGGGGAACCAATGTCTGGACCTCCATGAACGGCGCCTTTGCCGGTGCGGGAAATCTTGTGAGTAATGCCACCGATATGCCAGATCTGTCGATGGTTACCGATATGTACGGCATGTTCGCCTATGCCAGAAAATTTAACGGTGACGCCAATTTTGGAAACTGGGATGTAAGCAACGTTACAAATATGTACGGTATGTTCGGTGGGGCTTCTATCTTCAACTATCCGATCGGAGGTTGGAACGTAAGTAACGTGACCGATATGGGCCAGATGTTCCATGGCGCCACCAGGTTCAATCAGGATTTAGGAGCTTGGGATGTGGGCAACGTTACGTCCATGCAGGAAATGTTCTTTGCTGCAATGAGGTTTAACGCCCCTATTGGGGGCTGGGATGTTGGGAACGTGACCAATATGGCCCGTATGTTTTATCATACCAATAGGTTTGACCAGGATCTCGGTGCCTGGGATGTAAGTAAGGTTACGGATATGAATAATATGTTCAAGAACGTTACCCTTTCAACGGAAAACTACGATGCGCTGCTGAATGGTTGGAGCGCCCTTACCCTGAAACATAACGTGAAATTTCACGGTGGTAACAGTAAATATTGTGCAGGGGAACCAGGCAGGATCATTCTAACTTCGGCTCCAAACAATTGGACGATAACCGATGGCGGAAAGGACTGTGGAGTATATCAGTCAAAATTGGACGGAGACGGCAGCGTTCTATTATCAGAAGTGACACTATATCCAAATCCGATGAAAGATCAATTGAATTTGGGCAATCCTGACGGGGTTGAACTTGAAAGTGTCACAATTTTTGACCTAACGGGCAGACTGGTAGAGAAAGTAGAACTTAAGGGAATTACTTCTGGAACCATAATAGATGTGTCAAGACTCTCCAGCGCTACTTATATGATAATTATAAATGCTGAGAATGGAAGAAAAACTGAATTGTTAATAAAAGAATAGTTTTTCTATTTACTGAATTTAATTCTTAAAACCCTCTCTTCCTTTTTTAATGGATGGGAGGGTTTTTTATTAACATCATCTTTAGGAAGAATAGAGTGGAATTTGGATAGGTATTTAATAGATGGAATAAAGTCTTTTCCAATTAAATCCCAATTCGGTGATAATAGAGGGAGTCCGTAGATCCAAGGAAAGTGAATGATCAAGGGAAAGATTAATTTTTGGTTTAAAACTGAATTCATAAATAGAGATTAAAAATCCTCCCATTTTCTAAATGAGAGGATTTTCAAACTCCTTATTTCTCTTTTCTAATTGGAAATTTAAATTCTACTAAATTGTCTAATTAGTATTTTTCAAAATTTAAGTGTGATAAAAGGAATAGAAATAATCTAGTTGCTATTATCCTTTTCTTGTGAATCTGATTTATCAATTTTCGTTAATTGTTTAATCCCATCTGGACCGTTGGCCATATTTTCGATAAAGGGTTTAAAAAGATCAATCGGAATGGGGAAGATTGTCGTTGAGTTGTTTTCAGTTGCAATTTCTGTCAAGGTCTGTAGATATCGGAGGGTTAGTGCACTTGGTTGTTTAGAAAGAACCTCAGCAGCGTCTGATAGTTTCTGGGAAGCTTGAAATTCTCCTTCCGCAGCGATTACTTTTGCTCTCCTATCTCTTTCGGCTTCGGCTTGTCGCGCCATCGCTCTCTGCATTTCTTGTGGTAAATCCACTTGTTTTATCTCTACGGTAGAAACTTTCACCCCCCAAGGTTCGGTGTGGGTATCTATAATTTTCTGCAGTTCTAAGTTCAATTTGTCCCGCTGCGATAGGATCTCATCAAGTTCGGATTGGCCCAATACACTTCTAAGGATAGTTTGTGAAAGCTGGGAAGTCGCATAAAAATAATCTTCTACCTCTATAGTCGCTTTTTCAGCATCAACGACCCTAAAATAGACAACCGCATTTACCTTTAGCGTAACGTTGTCAAGGGAAATAATATCTTGGGTTGGAACATCATGTACTATAGTCCTTAAGGTGACTTTTTTCATCTTATCGATAAAAGGCAATAAAATTATAAGTCCCGGGCCCTTACTTCCGCCTTTTGTAACTCTTCCCAATCGAAATACCACTGCACGCTCGTATTCCTTAAGGATTTTGATTGCACTGAGAACAATAAGTATTCCGAAGAAAATCAATACATAAATTGGGACCATAATATTTGAATTTTAGTTATTTTATTAAAGATATGGATTTAACGATTAACTTGAATTGGTTTACACCAACAACTTCTACATCACTATGAGCAGCAATCGTTCCCTCCTTAGCAATGGCATTCCAAAATTCCCCATTTACCCTTACTCTTCCTTCGGGTGATAGGGTTTCCATAGCAATTCCTTTAAGTCCAACCAGCGCTTCGGAGCCGGTTTTTTTCTTTCCGAATTGGGCTTTTATTCCTAAGAAGACCAACAATATAAAAAAAGCGGACATGATTACTACCGAAGATATAAGGACGGTCCACGATATATGAAGGACATCTACCGATTGAGTTTCATCGATCAAGAACACAGATCCCAAGAAGAGACAAACTACTCCCCCGATAGATAGGAGAGCATAGCTCTGAAATTTAATTTCCAGCAAAAATAGGATAATGCCCACCACAATCATCGCCAACCCAGTAAAGTCAATGGGTAAAACCGACATTCCGTACCCTGCCAATAGCAAACAGACTACCCCTACAATGCCCGGTACCAAACCGCCAGGATTGCTAAACTCAAAAAATAAACCCATTAGACCCATGATTAAAAATATATACATCAAATTGGGATTGCTCAAATAGGTTAAAAATTTCAGTTTGGAACCCATTTCCATCGTTTTTACGTCAGCCGAAGCCGTATGAAGAACTAGTGTTTTTTCGGAAGCTAAGGAAACCGTTTGGCCATCTATTTTTTTAAGTAAATCGGCAAGATTATCTGCCTTTAAGTCGATGATATTGTGGGTTAGTGCCTGTTCGGCGGAAAAGGAACGGCTGTTTGTTACCATCTTTTCAATCAGCTCAGGATCTTTCCCTCTATGTTCGGCAATTGAACGTATAAAGGCTGAGGCGTCCTCAGTCATCTTTGAATTCATTATGGAGTCTGGAACCGCGCCCTGTAATATTGGGTGAGAGGCTCCAATATTAGATCCCGGACTCATAGCAGCGATATTTGCGGCAAGCGCAATAAAAGCCCCTGCCGATCCAGCACGAGCACTCGATGGGGTTACAAAGGAAATGACGGGGATTGGCGCGTTCAAAATATTGCCAACCATTTCACGAGTAGGGTCCATCATTCCCCCTGGAGTATTGATTTCTATTACAACACAAACTGCATTCTCTGCCGCCGCCTTATCCAGACCATTACTAACATAGTCCGCGGTGGAAGGATATATGGGGGTATCCAATTGTAATAGAATTACTTTTTGGGCGCGACCCACGAAACTAATCGCTAAGGAAAGCGCAAAGAACAAAATTCTAAGAGAGATTTGTTTCATAATATTCCAAAAAATTATTTTCTCTAAAAATAAGAAATGTTGGCGGGATTACTTCTTTTATTCCACTTGCTATTAGAGAATTGATTCTACTAAAATGCAGACCGTAACTGGTTCGTCATGTTTTATACCCTAACTCTATAAGAGCGGGTCGATCATGTGATTTATTTAACGCGGCAGAAATTAAACGCATTTTCATTTTCCGTAATTTTAATATACATTTTTTTATTGTTCATTTAAAATCATCTAAGATGAAAAATCGATGCAACTTCGTTTATGCTGGTCTATCAATTTTTATGACCTTGATCTTCATGCAGCCCTGTGAGGCACAAATCTGGAAAAAAATCGCAAATAAAGTTGAAGAGAAAACAACCGATCGGGTTTTGGACGATGTGGATAAGGTGACGGAAAAGTCCTTGGATAAGGCAGACAGTCAATCTGGGGAAGGAGATGAAAGTGACACGCAAAATAACCTAAATTCTGAGACAGGAATTAGCTCATCCGAAACTCCCTCGACTTCTATAAAATCCTATCAGAATTATGATTTTGTTCCCGGTGACAATATCATCTTTATGGATGACTTTACCGAAGATCAGGTAGGCGAGTTTCCCGCCCATTGGACTTTGGAAAGTGGACAAGCTGTAGTTAATAGAGTAGGAAATATACCGGCCTTTTTTCTTACGGACGGAAATTATGTTAAAGTCGCTCCCAAAATGAAAAGTAAAGAATATTTAGCAGGACCTTTCACTATCGAATTTGATACCTATAACAATGGAGAAGGAAGTGAGAGTCCTGTGCTTGTCTTGAAATATAATGATCAAAACGGAGATTCACAGGAAGGAGAAGTTACCTTTTCTAGGGGAGATAACAATGGCTATGGTAGTATAAGTCTTGATGAGTTTCCACATACCACCTCCGCACAATTTCCAAGTGCGTTGAAGGAAAGCTATGAAAACCATTGGCACCATTGTGCGGTTATTTTTAAAGATGACCAATTAAAATGTTATGTAGATCAATATCGCATTCTTACCATGCCAAATTTAGGTTGTGCGCCCAACGCTTTTGCCTTTGAAGGTATAGCGGAACAGGATAGCCCAATTATGATCACAAATGTCCGAGTGGCCTCTGGCGGAGAAATGAATATGGTCGGTAAAAAATTTACCGCATCAAAAATCGTTACCCATGGGATAAATTTCGATCTGAACAAGGCTTCTCTTAAACCTGAAAGCATGGGAACTTTGAATATGATCGTAAATTTAATGAAGTCAAATCCCAGTATTAAATTTGAGATTGATGGATATACCGATAACAGCGGATCCGCCGAACATAATCTCACATTATCGCAGCAACGATCTGAGGCCGTAAAAAACCAACTTGTGAAAATGGGAATAAGTTCTTCCCGTCTTAGCACAAAAGGTTTTGGTGATGCTAGTCCTATTTCCGAGAACACTACATTGGCAGGTAGGGCAAATAACCGGAGGGTCGAATTTGTTAAGGTTTGAACATTCTTTTGAAGTACGCTTTTTTATTCAAGAGTTCCCCATGGTGGTCCGGGAGTTGGAATAGGTTTACTAAAATCAAAACTGACCGAGAATAGCCGATCGCTACCAATTCGTCGCAGGTTATAAGTAAACGTGGATTCGTTTATGGTAAACCACCATATATTGCTAGAAGCGGCCGGCAATATTTGTGAGGTATATGGATCGGCGGGAAACATTTGTAAGTCTGCCAACCCGTGGTTAGAGCTGATCCCTCCGTATTGGGTCAGTTCTTCTTCGGTGCCATCAAGATGGCGATGGTCGTGCTTTAGGTTAATTATTTTATTTTCACTTAAACGCAAGACCCACGTTCGCGATTTGTTTTCCCCTACAAAAAACGAAATTCTAATTTCATTTTCAGAGCAGGAGCGCACGTGCATTACCAATTTTTCACCATAAAATCCGTCTCCGGGAACAGCTCCTTCCAGAATTTTACCTTCGTAGGCCTTTCCCCAGTGTGCACTTAATTCAGACCAAAACTTCTCAGAATTTTTGGGTTCTTGAGCCATTAGGTAAATTGGAAATATCAAGAAGAAATAAGTCAATGTTTTCATTTTTGTCTTTCAATTAGGTGGTGGGAAACATACGAAAAATAGTATAGGTTAGTTCCGTCTGGAGAGAAAAAGTTTAAAGTGTAAAAGTTTCAGGTGAACTGAAGGTTAGAAGTTTTATTGGTCCATTCAAAAAACAGTTCTGTATGATTAAACATATAAATTATTACTTTTGGTAATCCAACCAACTAATATATATGGGAAGGTCCCTGAAGGGAATAATTTCGATTATAACTTCCTAAAAATAATTATAGCACATGAAAATTATCTCTTGGAATGTAAATGGTGTACGTTCAATAGTAAAAAAGGATTTTTTTGATAACATCTCAAGGCTCGATCCCGATATTCTTTGTTTACAAGAAACCAAAGCCCAGGAGGAAGAAGTAAAAAATGCACTTTCAGAAATCGGTGGATATTATCACTATTATAATTCCGCGGAAAGAAGGGGATATTCTGGAACGGCTATATTAAGCAAAACGAAGCCTTTATCGGTAATCCGCGATATGGGAATTGAAGAACATGATAAGGAAGGGAGAGTTTTGTGTGCAGAATTTGATTCCTTTTGTTTAGTTAACGTATATGTCCCAAATTCCGGACAGGTTTTGGAAAGATTGGATTATAGACAGGGTTGGGATATAGATTTTCGGAACTATCTAAAAAATCTTGAAAAAACCAAACCCGTAATTCTCTGTGGAGATCTAAATGTTGCCCATCGCCCAATAGACCTTAAAAACGATAAATCCAATTATAATAAAACCGCTGGTTATACTCAAATTGAAATTGATGGGATGGACGATTTAATAAATTCCGGATTTGTGGATTCCTTCCGTTATTTTCATCCTGACGAGGTGGCTTACACTTATTGGAGTTATAAATTTCGAGCAAGAGAACGAAACTCAGGCTGGAGGCTGGATTACTTTATGTTAAGCCAATCCTTAGTGGATAAAGTAAATAAGGTGGAGATATTATCTGAATATTTTGGGTCGGATCACTGTCCAATACGCTTAGATATCAAAGTTTAAAGAATTGCTAATAACTAGGATCGTAGGGAATGGAATTCTATTTTTTTTTGATGTGCCAATTAGGCGAGAGATGAAAAAATTCGTGTTTCTAAAAGTGGTGTTTCCAAATGGACTCCTCATCTCCTGTTCACAGGATTTACAATATTTTCTTAAAATGCATTCTTTTAATCCAATTGCTTTGTAATTTGGCTAATACCAAAAAAAACACAGTATATGAAAAACGCAAGATTAATTTTCGCAATTGGATTAACATCTCTGTTGGTATCCTGTGGCACGTCTAAGGAGACGACTTCTGCCAAAACAAATGCGGACAGAGGAAGGAATAATGTTGAAACCGCTTCCACTGCCAACAAAAAAGCCGTTTTAGATTCGAGAACAGCTAATACCGCCCCCGCCAGCGTTAAGGATGCGAGTTTTGCAGATGAAAAAGATTATTTCAATCGTATGTATACAGACTTGGATATGAGCTCGCAGCAGATCTCTGTTTTTGAAAAGGAATGGAAAAGTTCTACGGATTCTTGGAAAAGAACAAATCCAAACAGAAAGATGAATGATTACGAACGTATTGAATCGCAAGACAGGATTTTAAAGAAAATATTGAACGACTCTCAATTTGAATCCTACCAACAGTGGGTTAGAGACCAGGCTGGAAAGCGTTAAAGTAATATGTAAGTCGGGCCAGAAATAGAAAAGACCGTTTTAAAGTTTAAAATTTAAAACGGTCTGTTTTGTTTGCAACCCCCTATTCAAGGAAGTTAAGTTGTTCTTTTCTGTTTTGAACCAAAAAGAAGCCGCAATGTTTTCCAAAAACTAAAAGATTCTTTCGCCGGTTCTTCATCCGAAGTTTCAAAGTCATGGGCTCGTAGAAAATCACTATGCGATCGGCGATCCATATACCGCTTTCTTTCGCGATCGATATTTTCCATATTCTCTTGGTTTTTTTCTAAAATGGAATCAAAAAGAGGGGAAAGTCTTTCGTTAAGTGTATTTATGGGCTCCTTTAGGAAAAAACCCTCAGCTCCTTTTTCTATGAGCAAATCCCGATCGGATTCATTTTTAAGATGTCCCGTAATAACAATAATGGGAATTTTCGGATTATATTCTTTTGCAATTCGAATTACATCAAAAGCATCCATTCCTACCAGATTGAAATCCGTGATGATAATATCGGGGATGTAGGTTTTCAGCGCATTTATCAATCCCAATTCACTATCAACAAATCTTATTTCAGGATTTTTGCTGATTTTTTTGAGTTGACGCTGTAACAAGAAAGAGTCTGAGACTAAGTCTTCTACTAGCAAAAAATGAAGGTCGGAGGAGTAATCCATATTAAAGTCAGGTTAAAAATGTATATAAGGTAAATAGATGTTAAGGTATAAAATAATTCAATAATGGCTACAAGATTTATGTTTTAGTAAAATCTTGCAGTTCAGCAAATTCTATTTAACTATTTAAACTCATAATATTAGGTTTTTAAAATACCTAAATTATATACTTTTGACACAATCCATTAGTAAAAGAAAAATTAAATTTAACGGTTTAAGTTTATTATTCCATTTTGGTTATGAAAAGAATCAGAAAGATTGGTCTCACCAATTTCATCTTACTTATTTCCTCACTTATTCTTGTAATTATTTTAATAGCCTTTTCTTTTACTAAAAATGCAGAGTCGGCCACAGCTATTGCCGAAAGTTGGCAGGTAAAAAACAACATCAGAAGGATATCTTCCTCTTTGTCATCGATGGAGAGCAAAAAACTTGCTTATATATACACGGGTCAAATTAAGTATAAAAAAGCTTTTGACGCGGCCCATCAGCAATATGATTCGCTTAGAGAAGTGCTAACTTCCTCAGTCAGTAATAATAAGGAGCAGACAGAATTGATGCAAAAAATTGAGAAACTGGTAGAGATAGAGTATCCCAGCCTCGATGAGCAATCCATTGCCGGTTTGGCTTCAGAGTCGTTAAGGAAGGAACTTAATGACGAAATTCAGTCCACGCAAAAAATCCAGGAATTTCTAGAGCAGATGACCCAGATAGAAAACGTTTTGCTTCAAAAAAGAAACGACAGTTACGATATTTGGATGTTATTGATTATTGTGGGGATCGTTACGGCAACATTAATTGTTGGGCTCAGCCTTTATAATCTCATTGGAAGGATTCAACCTTTATTGGAAGAGCTATTGGAAACAAAGAATAATCTTGAGGATTCCAACCGATCGCTAAATGTAACCCTTGAAAAATTAAACAACTCCAATCATGAAAAAGAATTGGAGATTAGAGCCAAAGAAAAAGCCATTCAGGAAACCGAAATGCTAAACGATTCCCTCCGGGTAAAAAACCAACAATTGGATCATTTTGCGTATGTAGCATCTCACGATCTGCAGGAGCCCCTGCGTACCGTATCCAACTACTTAGAAGTATTTCAGGAAGATTTTCCTGAAAGACTAGAAGGAGAAGCAACCATGTATTTTGATTTTATAAATAGTGCGGTAGATCGTATGCGGAATTTGATAAGTGGTCTGCTTTCCTTTTCTCGAATTGGTACCAGTGGCGAAATAGAGAACATAGATTTAAATGAAACCATTACTAAAATAAAAGAGGATCTTTCCTCAATTATGGAAAGACGCGGAATTTTAATCGAAAACGATCTCCTACCCATCATTAAAGGGTATAAAATAGAAATAAAGCAACTGTTTCAGAATCTCATTTCCAACGCCATCAAATTTACCGCCCCCGAGGACCAACCACACATAAAAATAGACTTTGACGAAACAGAAAATTTCTATAATTTTCATATAAAGGACAATGGTATAGGTATTCCAGATAAGGATTATACAAAAATATTTGATATGTTTAGTCGTCTTCACAGCACAAAAGATTATGAAGGCCAGGGAATAGGTTTGGCATTCTGTAAAAAAATTGTAGAATTGCACCACGGAAATATTTGGGTAACCTCAGAATTTGGAAAGGGGAGTACCATTCATTTTACCATAGGAAAATAATATGAAAAAGAAACTAAAGCTTGTATTGTTGATCGATGATTCTGAAAGCGATAATTTTTACCATGCCCGCAAAATAAGAAAAGCTGGAATAAGCGATAATATCCATATGTGCTACAGTGGGGAGGCCGCCCTGGATTATTTGCGGAGTGAACTTGAGGGTGTACATCCGCAACCAACACTCATCTTTTTAGATATCAATATGCCAGGGATGAACGGATGGGAATTTCTTGAAGAATACGAAAAACTTACCGTGGCCCAGCAAGGGGAAGTGGTACTTACCATGTTGAGCAATTCAATAGATGTGCGCGACAAGGATAAAGCAGCAAAATACAAAACAGTTCGAGGTTATTATAGCAAACCTTTGAATGAGGAGTATTTAAATTCGATATTGGAAATGCATTTCCCGGAATATCTTTAATTTCAGTAATTTAAAAAAATGTCAACCTTAGATTATTGAAAAACGACATTTTCCTCTCTATCGTGGAATAGGGTATTTTTTGAATATTAAAATCTATGCTCGCTTCCCATTTTTTTTAGAAACTATTCTTTCTCCCTGATAGTTAATGTCGAGGGAAAAATAAAGAATTTAATTCCTTTACTTTGCGTCTCTGCAAAAAGGATTATTTACTATGGGTAGGCTGTTTACAATTCTCACATTATTTTTTTTAGCGTTTTCGTTTGTAGCCAATGCCCAGGATACGTCGAAGAAGCCTTCAACAAAATTTAAAAATAAAAAACCAAAAGTAGCCTTAGTCCTCAGTGGTGGCGGTGCCAAAGGCTTGGCGCATATTCCTACACTACAAATGCTGGATTCGCTGGGGATTGTCCCCGATCTCATTGTTGGAAATAGTATGGGCAGTATTGTGGGCGGTCTATATGCCATGGGTTATAGTGGAGATAGCATAGTCGATCTTATTAAACAGGCTAGATGGGATAAATTGATGGGAGGAGGGGTGTCTCTTCAAAATGTTAGTGCGGAGGAAAAGGCCGAATTTGATCGATATATGGTCGAACTGGATTGGGTAAACGGAAATTTGAAATTGGGGAATTTTCTCCTGAACGATCAAAACCTAAGGGAATTTATTACCCTTCTTACCTTCCCAGTATACGATGTAAACGATTTTGACGATCTGCCCATTCCCTTTAGAGCTATGGCCACCGATATTGTTCGAGGAGAAGAGGTAATATTGGATAGTGGCTCATTAGCACTTGCAATGCGCGCCAGTATGTCCATTCCGGGAGTTTTCCAGGCCGTTTCATACGACGGTACCTTATTGGTAGATGGCGGTCTCTTAAATAATTTCCCTGTAGATGTGGCGAAAAAAATGGGAGCAGACATCATAATTGGTAGTGATGTTGGTCTTCAGCCCTTTACTATGGAAAAACTCCAAAATCTGTCCTCATTGATGCTGCAGACTACAATGTTGAACAGCAATATTAAGCGTCCGGAAAATCGGGATATGTGTGATATCCTTATTGATCATAGTGAATACTTAACTTATTCTACGGGAGATTTTAAAAGTGCTTTGGCTATTTATGAAGAGGGGAAATCAGCTGTTCAGGACAACAAGGATACTCTTATAGAATTATCGAAATTTTTGAACCAGTATAAGCAACGAGAAGTGGAGCTGCCGGGTACAATTGATAAATTTGTAATAGATTCAATTGTATTTACAGGAATTAGTCGGCCTAATCTCGCTCTGGTCCATGCACGTACCGAGATAGAGATTGACACCCCGTACAATATAGCAGATGTAATAGATGGGGTGAATAGAGCGATGGGGACCACGCTGTTCAGGCAGGTAGCATATAATTTGGTAATGAACGATTCCACAGTGGTTTTACATTTGGACGGAGTGGAAAGATCACCCTATCAGGTAAAGGGAGCTCTTCACTATGACGGATATCACGGTGTGGGAGTCATCGCAAATTATACCGCAAGAAATGTTATTGGAGACGCTTCTAGGTTATTGATAACTGCCGATATTGCTGAACAGCCCAAGTTCCGATTTCAATACCAGAAAAATTTTGGTGCTCAAAGAGATTGGTGGTGGAGGACTGAAGTGTATGGACAGCAACTTAAGCAGAAAGTTTTTTTGGACGGGGAATATGCCGATAATGTAAGGAATCGTTATTATTCTTTTGATAATCAATTTAATCGGAATTTAAAGTCCCTGAGAAGTTATATTGGCTTAGGGGTAAAATATCACCATACCAATATTAAGCCTTCAATTAACCCAGATCTCTATGAAAACCTTTTCAGGTTTAATAAATATGATAATTATGATATAGAATTGTATACCCAATATAATTACAATAATATGGAGAAAGTGCTTTTTGCCACAAAGGGTACCATATTAACAGGTTATTTGGGAAAATCATTATACGGGAATTTGCAGTTGGAATTTTCGGACGAGAAAATTCCCGATTTTGATGGCCCTTCCAAAGGATATACAAAACTGGGTTTAGATTATGAAAAGAGATTTCGATTAACTCCTCAGATCACGACAATATTAGGAACTTCAGCTCATTTTACCTTTGAAGACCATAAGTCGGACAATGATTTGCCTCTTTCAGATGTGGTCTTGAATTCTATGTATTATTTGGGAGGAAATATTCTAATTCCCCGAAACGATTTCTTTGTTTTCCCCGGACTGAAAGAGGAGGAAATAGTTCTGAATCAATTTGTAAAATTTAATCTCGGAATGCAGCTTCGGGCTATGAGCAACATTTACATTACACCCCATTTCGATATGGCCTCAGTAGGTTTTGGAAATTTTGAGGGTTATATTAAGAATGCCCTTTTATCACCGGGAAAATGGACCGATTTATCAGAACCGAGTGTTGTGGTCTCCGCCGGAACTACTTTTTCATACAACTCCATTTTGGGCCCTATTAACTTTGACGCTTCTTGGGTGAATAATATCAACAAGGTCCGTTTCTTTATAGGAATAGGATTCCATCTGAATCGCTCGAATTAATTTTATTGTCCTAGAACGGCCATCTCTTTGATTCAATATTTAATTTTTTGCAAATCGGTATTCATTTTATTTTCGGAAGGCCGCAAGTAAGCCATATATATAATTATGCAAAACCCGAATACTATGAATTCTGGTGCTATAAACAATAGCAACAACGCCGCACCTTCCAAAATGGACCATCTAATTATAGAGGCAGTTTGATATATGCGGAAGTTTTCTTCCAAACCATCATTTTTATCAATCTTCTTCAGTTGGGATTGGAAAAGAATATTCCCAAGTGCAAACGCAGCTACAGGAATAAATAGCCAAGCACTGGATGAAGAACCAATAGATGGAAAATTGAACATTTCCATTGAAATAGTACCGAATAAGATATAAATTAAAAACAAACCGCCGCAAATTGAACCATGAATAAACTTGAGTGTTTTAAATTTTTCCTCCATAGCTGTTTCTATTCTTTAGGTGGTGGTTTTATTTTTATTTCCTAGTCAGCAAATATATCTTTTTCCCATTTTTTACTACGTTGCAATATTGCCCTTCTGGTTCCAAACATTTTAGTTCGTAAATAATAAGTTGGTTCTTTTTAAAAGCAAATCCATACAGCTCGCTTTCCGCAGCACTTTTACCCAATCGCAATTGATCAACTTGCATTCCAGCATCGTAATAGTCAATTAATACGGAATAGTTGGAAAAAGGGGCTAACCCGATTATTTTCCCTGAAGGGGTAAACTCAACTTCCTTTCCGTTAAGGTCATATTTCCCTGCAAAAAGTAACTGCTCAACTATTTTATAATCGTTTTTGCTACCAAACGATTTTAACTTTATGAACTCATTGTTTTTAGTCCTGATCGATCCATTTTTAAAATCGATAGTTTGGGCAGGTTCTTCTTGAAACTTAATCTTATATTCCCCGTTGCCACCTGTTATTTTTGCAGTAGTGCCTTCATGGAAGCCCATGACTACTTCAACTTCCTTATTTAGTTGGGTGGGGAAAAGCATTAAGGTGATAGGTACTACATCTTGTGATTTTTTTGGTGATTTGGTCGACATTAGTTTATCAACATATTTCTTATTCACCCAAACTCCGCCAAAGGGAATAGTTCTGGTCTCGTTGTTTTCAGCAGGCTCACTAGGGGTTCTAGTTTCCACGGGACTTTCCTCAATCGTTACATCATTCTTCTTATGGTTTTCATTGCAACTGGCTAGGATGATGATTGAGAGGAGGATAGGTAGTTTTTTCAATTCTTTAAACATTGATTATAGATAGATTTTAATATATGATTTGTTAGGGTTTGATTTTTGCCGCCAAACATAATTCTTCAATTGGGGATTAGTTTCCAAATATACCATCTAAAATGGACAACCATTTTTAAACATAATCAATTTTAAATATTTCATTTCATTAGGTGTGATAAAACTATAAATGATTTTTATTTCAATTCGAACTATAAGGGTTCTCAAGAGGTTAATGGATTGTGGGCCTTCTTTTTTCAAATATTCAAAATGACGGCCTTATTTCTTTTCCCGGACAATAGTGATTTCATCTAATAATTTTAAATATCATTCCTATAAAAACTATAATCCAGGTTATTAGAGAAAAAATTAAAAATGCTTTTGGGATTACCATTAAAAAAGATAATTCAAAAGACTGGGAAAGTTTGAGTGTACAGACCGTGTACATTCCTAAGGGGAAAACCATCCCCCAATAGTGCGAAACATATTTTACAGGAATCTTTTTTATAAAGTGTCTCCAAATGCCCAAAAGGACCATGATAGGAATCCACCAAGTTCCAATGGCCCAAAAAAGCAGGGTCAATCCTTTTATAAAAGGAAGCAATTCGTTGATAATTATCCATTTATTGGCCATTGTTATTAAGGTAAGGCCTGCGAGAACTGTTATTGCATCGGCCCCCATACTAATCCAGTACGGAGTTTTGAGTTTTTGTGCTCGAACTTCAAAGAATAGAAGACGATAAACTATAAGTGTAATAAGGATAACATAAAACGTACATCCTACAAGGAACATGAGCAACGCAATAAGAAGGATTATTTCATAATAAATAGGTAGATGTTCCACCAATTGAATACTTAAAATGGAAATAGCCTGTGTGGCCACGACAATCAAAAGCCATGTTCCGCTAATAGCTTTTATGGAGGTCTTATATCTTTTCTCAATATGTATTGCGAAGAGTGAATAGAGCAGTAGGAACCAAGATAAAAATCCAATAGACAGGAATATTATCCCAAGAGTGAAATCTCCAAAAATTGTTGTGAATTGGCTCCCGAGAATACAATTGGCTGCTACAAAAGAAAGGAATCCCATATTTATTTCAAGATTGAGAAATTGGGAACGGAATCTTTTCCAGTAGTGAATTAATTGAAAGCTAAATAGAACACAGAGTATTGCGTAAAATGCGATGTTCAGATAAAACAATAAATTAGAAAGAAATATATTTCCGAAAGCTTTTAAAGCTATTGAGACGATACCCGTCGCCATAACGAGAGCAAATGAGTCTGGAGGTAAAGTACTGATTCCTTTATTGAATCGACTATGTGGGGAAGATAAGGATCCCCGAGTTTTTTCTATTTTTCTATTTGCTAAATCAAGTTGCATGTTCAGCTTTGTTCTAGACCAGAAATTGGGAGATTAACAAATTTACAATAACATAAGGCTCTGTTTGAAAAATTTAAGGAAGATTTCTAAAAATACGCTGGGGTATTTAGTGGAATATTAATGTGTTTGTATCCATATTGTTATTTATGCGAATCTGGAAAGCGCGAAAGAATAAGAAATTGGAACTGATTTGAATGATAAATAAGAATGTAATCAATTCTGAATAAAAAATAATTTTTGCAATCCGGCGGAGATGGCTATTTTCGTAATATAATTAACCTTAATATTTTTAAAATGAAGAAATTTTTACTTTTAGCATGTGTATTAGCAAGTACGGCCATATTTGCACAAGGACATGAAACATTTGACAATTTAGATCTTACAGGCAACTCCTATGCCACCGGCACCTTTGTTGGCCAAGATGGTGTTACGTGGAATTATGGAGAAGCTCGTGGCGATATAGAGCTTAACGGAAAAGCAATTACTTTGGGACGTAACAGACAAAATCCTATGTTTCTTGAATCAGGAACTATTCCTAATGGTTTGGGAACCCTTGAATTTTCGTACGCGCAGGCGTTTACCAAAGACGTTGGAATGGAAGTGATGGTTAATGGAGAATTGGTTTATACCGCTACCAGCGAGGGCGAGGAAGGCGTAACAAAATTTTCCGGTCCCATAACAGTGGAGGTTGCCGGAGATATCGTTCTAATGTTTAACAACCCTCAAAATTTTGGACAAATTACTATAGACGACATCATTTGGACAGCCTATGATGATACTACAGGAATTGAGGATAACTCGGATATAGGATTTAGCTATTTCCCAAGTCCGATGATCGATGTTTTAAATCTTAACGCTAAGATCGCCATTGAAAAGATCGAGGCCTTTAATTTATTGGGACAAAAGGTTATTGATATTACAACTCTCAATGACGGACAGATGAATGTTTCTAATCTTCCTGCCGGGTCGTATGTTTTCCGAGTGAAGTTTGAAAACGGGTCGCAAAAGACCTTTAATATTTCAAAAAAATAAGAGAATATTCTTCAAGGATTATTCAATTGGAAAAGCTGTCAGGAAACTGGCAGCTTTATGCGTTTAGGACTATTAGCATTTTAATTTCCCTCACATCACTCTCTCCTATAATATAGCGTTTTCAGAACTTGCTCTTTGAATCTCTATAGAAAGTATAATAGGCAAATTTGCGAATACCAGAAGGTTAATTCTCTATTAATTCTCTATAAACGGTTTCTTAAATCTATTCTCTGAATTGTAGTTATGTTTTAATTTTCAGAAAAAAAGGAAGAAAACATGAATAGGGAACTTTACCAACCGGATATAACCTCAATAATAGAGGCGGATTTTAAAGAATTTATAATAGATAAAAAACATCCTTGCGTAATGGCAAATACCGTTTTTGCCATGGGGGATTATGATCTGAAAGTTTATGATAAACTAGGCACAAAGGGCTCGGCCAAAGAGTTGCTGGAAGATATTAAGAATTATCTCTCAGACTATAATTTTTCCGATAACAAGTTTAAAACCTTGATAGCTGTATTTCCGGAAGCAGATGTGGCTTCAGAAATTGAATTTGAAAATCTACTTTGGAGGCAGCTCCAATTTGTTCATGATATCGATAATGTTGAATGGGATCATAGAGTAAGCCAAGATCCTGAAAACAACAATTTCAGTTTCAGTATAGGGGGAAGAGCGTTTTATGTAATCGGGATGCATCCCAAAAGCTCTAGAATGGCGAGAAGAGCTCCATATACTACGCTGGTTTTTAACCTTCACTGGCAATTTGAAAAACTTCGAGAAATGGGGGTTTATCATAAGGTCCGCGACAAAATAAGAAAAAGGGACAAAGCGCTTCAAGGTCAAATAAATCCTGTTTTGGCAGATTTTGGAGATAGCAGCGAAGCTCGGCAGTATAGTGGACGCAATGTAGGGGAAAAATGGAAGTGTCCTTTCCATTCCAAGTAATTTTTCGAAACTATTTTAATTGAAAATATCCACTGGATTAAATCTGTGGATGTTTTTTTTGAAAATATGTACCTTACGGTAAATAACGTCGAAGATGTATCAGCCAAAGAAATATATTAACAATAGTCCCGAGTTTATCCATTCTTTTATTCAACAATATCCATTTGCAACGGTGGTTCTTAAAGGTGAATGCTTATTAGCAACTCATATTCCAGTGTTGATTGATGGTAATAAAGAAAATTACCGACTCTTTGCCCATATTGCAAATCATAATCAGATGCACAGATTCCTGAAAAACGGTGAAGAAATGTTAGTTATCTTTCAGGGACCTGATTCCTATATTTCTTCCTCTTGGTATTCTTTTCCTGAGATTCCTACTTGGGATTATGAAGCGGTACATGTTAATGGAAAAATTACCTTACAGTCAGATTATGAGCTTCAGGATTCCTTGGAACGGCTAATGGGTTATTTTGAAAGGGATTCTGAAAATCCTGTTACCTATAAAACTATTCCAAAAGAAATCTGGAACGACAATTTTTCTGGAATAACAGGATTTTGGATTGAGCCGTTTCAGGCACTGGGAATAGAGAAATTGCATCAAGGTTTTGAATACAGGGAAATCCAGAATATAAATGACAAATTACAAAAGGGCTGCCCGAAAAACATTCAATTAGCGTCTCTTTTAAAGAAAAAACATAATTTAGAATAGCTTACTTTATAAATATGTATTTGGAATTACATAATTTTTGAATTTAAATTTCAATCACATACCTAAATTTACAAATTGCAATAATGATAGAACATATAGAAAAACAATCCGGTCGTGCTTTTAAACTGAAAAAAGGTCAAAAATTAAAAGTTATTGATCCTTTAGGTGGTCAGGTGAGCGATATGGTTTTGTTTAATGCACGTGATAAGCGTGAGAAAATATCGTCGGGGAAAACACTGGATTTTGAAGAAACCATACTGATAACCGCGGGTCACTATTTATGGAGCAACCGTAGCAGGAAAATGATGAAGATCTTAGAAGATACCAATGGAAGAAATGATTTTTTATTAGCTCCCTGTAGCCCGGAAACTTTCGAGATTATGTATTCTCACCAAGGATACCACCCCAGCTGTTTTGAAAATTTGTATACAAATCTGGAACGTTTTGGATTACAACCAGATGATGTTCCTACAGCTTTCAACGTTTTTATGAATGTTCAATTTGCGCCCGATGGTAAACTGAGCGTGCTTCCTCCATTGAGCACGGCAGGGGATTTTGTCCTATTTCAAGCGGAAATGGACCTTATTGTTGCCCTTACAGCTTGTTCAGCGGAAGATAGTAACGGAGGGAGTTTTAAGCCCATTCATTATGAAATTATCGAGTAACCTTTCCAAAATTTTAAGAGCAAAAAAATCTTTTCTTTAACTAAAAACTCCCAATCTACAGTCCGAATGTTCGATGGGTGAGATTCTATTTCCGGTAATCCATAAAGATTCCAAAAGCATATAGGTTATATTTGACCCGAATGGGAGAAACTTACATTTCCCATTTAGTTTGGTCTATGAATAAATCATTTTACCTCATTGTTTTTATTCTTACGGTTCTCTTTTCCTGTAATCCAAATGGAAACCGTACTGAGATATTAGGAGATAGAATTATACCAAAAAATCTTGACTTTGGCCACCGTTTTAATGATGAAGGGGCGGAGGATGATTTTGATAATGCAAAAACATTAAATCTTGTCTCCTGGAATATTCAGCATTTAGGTCGCACAAAAACACCTGAGACTCTTTCTGAAATAGCCAACATCCTCCGCGATTTTGATATTGTAGCAATCCAAGAGGTGGTTGCCAAGGATCCCGCAGGTGCACAGGCCGTTGCAATGATTGCGGACGAACTGAACCGAATGGGATTTAAATGGGATTACCAGATTAGCGACCCAACAAAGAGTCCTTCAGTTTATATTAGTGAACGCTATGCTTTCTTGTGGAAAACTTCCAGAGTGAGCATGATTCATAGAGCCTACTTGGATAAGGAGTTAGAAGATTTTTGCTATCGTGAACCATTTATTGCTAGTTTTAAAGTAAAGGGAAATAAGGAGCCATTTTATGTAGTAAATTATCATTCCCGAAAATACAACGATAGACCAGAGGAAGAAATAATCCATTTTCTGGATTATCCCCAAAGACTAAACTCTCAGCGCATCTTAATTGCTGGCGACTTCAATCTGAGTGAAAAGCATGCGGTTTGGGAACCCTTTTATAGAAGAGGATTTAAAAATGCCATAAAAAATGAGCGTACTACCTTAAAAATGAAATGTGAGAACGGAGATTATCTAAGTCACCCAATCGATAACATTTACATTACTTCCGGCATTACCAAGGTGAAGGCCAATAGTTTGGATTTCGTGAAACATTGTGACAATCTAGAAAAAGCTAGATCTATTTCAGACCATCTGCCTATTTACATTGAATTTCGGATTGAAGATGGGAATGAGTCGAGGAGTCGATGAGTTGAGGTTAATTTTCATCATCATCTTCATCTTAAACTTCATTAATCTTCAACTTCAACTTCATTTTCATGTTCATATTCATTTCATTTTCATTTAATCTTCATCTTCAACTTCAATAATTTAACTTCAACAAACTATATAAGTTCTCAAAACAATAAATTCGGAGGTGGAACCTCTTCAATTATATAGGGTTTGTCGGTATCGATGTTTCGTCTATATAAATCAGGGCTTACAGGATGCGCTCTGAATTCCTTTGATGTAAAACCATTTTTAATCAGCTCTAGTACATCTTTTTTCTTAAGATGGGGATTGAGCCATTCGTCATACAATCTTTCATCCAAGACAACAGGTTGCCGTTTTTTTACATTATGTACTTGCCGAAAAAATGCATTTGCTTCCATAGTGAGCATAGAGCAGTTTAAGTTATTTGGTTCGTTTTGCAATTCAGAATAAATACCCGCGAAGGCAAATAGACCACGACCGTCCGGGAATGAGGTAGAAGGGATATAACAGAAGTATGGAATAGACTCTCCGCCAGTTCTATGAGGCTCGAAAAAACCATCGGCTAAAATAAGACAGCGTTTATCCTGCGCGTCTTGCGTGGTTAGACCATTAAAGAGGGTCTCAGATCTTATATTAAGTGTATTGTATTTCTTTCGAAAGCCTTGAACATCTTCCATTCCCCAAGAGGGAATATACCCCCACATTGCAGGAAAAATAACCCTGGGTGCATCCATTTTTATAATTTGCAAATTCGGATAGTCGAAACCTGAACGATGGTAATAGGGAGTGAATTTATTTGGAAATGCAAAATTCGAGTGGAAATATTCCTGGACTTGACTTTTCATTTTGGTAAGCGCGGTTTCGTAGCACATCTTATAGGATTAAATAAATCTGGTTTTCCAACTTCCGAAAATAAGCAGATTTAAGCTAGGATACCATAATTTCCCCATATTCAAATCTAATTTTTAACTTTTGTAAAAGAATAACACAATCTGTTAAACTAATAACAAAAGTCTATTTTTTATGGCGTTCCAATTGTACTTTCGTTGGACTAACCCTTAAAAAATAAAAGATATGGTACGTTGGATAGTTATTTTCCTAGTAATTGCGATTATCGCTGCAATATTCGGATTTGGTGGAATTGCCGCCGGAGCAGCCGGAATTGCGAAAATCATTTTTTATATTTTCTTAGTCCTTTTGGTGTTGAGTCTTCTATCAAGCCTGTTCCGAAAATAACGGATTGTGCCAAGACAAGAATATGATATTTGTATGGTCATTGATTAGGAGGTTGTTAACCTCTGATTCTTTGGCCATACATTCTACTTTTCCTTTCCTTTCATCCATTTGGTGAAATTTCCGTGTTGGAGCGTATAGTTATTAGCGCATGCTCACCATCTTCATTTTTTAAAATTTTTTCTTTGTCGTAAAAAGAATTAAATAATCAAAAATGAGCATATCAATCCCTAAAAATACATTCGATTTTCTTTTGGAATTAAGAAAAAACAATAATCGGGAGTGGATGCAGGAACACAGAAAGGAATATTTACTGAATGAAGAAATATTGAAAAGCTTTTATTCCGAAGTGGAAAAAAGGCTGGTGAAAACCGATGAAATCGCTAAAGTCAAGATATTTCGAATAAACCGGGATCTTCGATTTAGAAAGGATAAAACTCCCTACAACTCACATAGAAGCGTAAGTTATAGTAGGGCAGGAGAGCATCGTCGTGGAGGATATTATTTTAGATTGGATCCAGGAAATTGTTATATGGCTGGAGGTTTTTTTGATCCCGAGCGAGAGGATCTTCTTCGAATCCGAAAGGAATTTGAAATTGACTCATCCGAAATTCGAGAAATACTAAATGAAAAAAAGTTTAAAAATGCTTTTGGTAATTTTGTTCAATCAAATGCCGTAAAATCCGCTCCCAAAGGTTTCGATAAGGAGGATCCCAATATTGATTTGATAAAACTAAAAAGTTTTGTCGTAAAGCATACCTTTTCTGATGAAGAGGTGCAGTCGGAAAATTTTATTCAATTATTGATGGACCATTTTCTACTGCTCCGACCTTTTTTCGATTATATGAGCCATGTTCTTACTACCGATTTAAATGGGGTTTCGTTGATTGAGGACAATTAGGTAAATAGCCAGTTACAGTAATTAGGGGTCAGTATTCAGTGGTCATTAATCAGTGATCAATAATCAGAGTGATCAGCAATGAGTAAACAGTAGTCAGTGGTCAGTAATTGATCTCCCCTTCGCTGAAAATGCTTTGGAGGACAAGGAGTGTTAAGTAAACAGTACTAAGTTTCCAGTAATTGGAAATAAGTATTTAGTTTTCAGTTGTGAGAATGAATCTAAAAATTTATTTTCATACCTCATACCTCATACCTCATACCTCATACCTCGGCTCACGCATATTCCGGCTCCAAAAGCAGGATATTGCTTTTTAGCCTTTCCTTTACTATATCCATCATCCGTTTATTTAACGCTGACGAATTTTGAACATAGGTGTCAAATTCTTTCAAAGTGAATTGGCCAATAATAATTCCTTTTAGAGAATTCCGGAATTTCATATCCTTTTGAATTGCGTTTTCGATATAATCCAGTCGCTTTTCCAGATTGAGGTCATAAAAAACATTTTTATGTTTTACCACATAATTCCTAAAAGCCGCCAGCAACAGATCATTTTGAAGCAGAGTAACTGGTCTAAGTGTGGAATTTTGAAAACATTCATCGGAAGTCATATGGGGGTTTAATCTTGCGGAAGGAATTTCAGGCCGCATTCCTATAAGTATGCTGTCTCTCGTTTCCATAATAGGGTTTTTCTAAAATTAAAAATAAAATGGGGCTTTTCTTAAGGTTTCCGAATAAGTTATAAACCTCTTTTCAACAACAAAAGTTGTTCCTATCTTTGGAGAAGGCTATGGTTTTTTATTCATTTGAGTGAAAATCCATGCCAAATAAACTCGCGATGATAAAAAAAATCAAACGTTATGAATATACTATCCGTTGACCAAATATATAAAGCAGATAAGATTACCATAAAAAACCAGAACATAGATTCTGTCCAGCTTATGGAAAGGGCAGGGGAGCAGGTTTTCGATTGGATCGAGGATATATTAATGGGTGCTCCGATCCATATTCATGTATTTTGCGGAATAGGAAATAATGGTGGTGATGGCCTGGTTGTGGGGCGATTGCTTATTGAAAGCGATTATAATGTAACGGTGTATGTTGTGAATTTTAGCGACAAGCGCTCAAAAGACTTTCTCCATAATTATGACAGAATAAAAACCGATACCAAAGTTTGGCCAACACTGATAAAAAGCGAAAAGGATTTTCCCGAAATCGGCTCCGGTGATATTGTCCTAGATAGCATTTTTGGAATTGGGCTCAACCGATCTCCGGAAGGATGGGTAAAGAAACTTATTGAACATCTTAACAAGAGCGGAGCTTTGATAATTTCTATAGATATTCCCAGTGGTCTATTTGCCAATAAAGCTTTGGAAGATAAAGACGCGGTGATAAAAGCAACCCACACACTTACATTTCAGATTCCGAAATTAGCATTTTTCCTGCCTGAAACTGGACCATTTGCCTCGATGGTCAAAACACTTGATATAGGTTTGGACCAAAAATTTATTGAGGAAGCAGAACCTTTGGCTCAATTGATTTCACAAGAAGAGGCACAAAGTTTTTATATCCCCAGAAAAAAATTCGGTTATAAAGGAACTTATGGTCATGCCCTCATCGTGGCAGGCAGTTACGGAAAAATTGGAGCTGCCGTTCTCGCTTCTACCGCAGCTTTTAGAATTGGAGCAGGGATGGTTACTGCATTTGTTCCAAAATGTGGTTATAATATTCTTCAGACAACGCTTCCGGAAGCAATGGTAATAACGGATAAAGAAGAGGAATTTATCACGGAAATAACTTCAGATTTCGAACCTACCGCCATTGGAATTGGCATGGGAATGGGAAAAAATCAGGCCACAGTTCAAGCTCTTAAGAAACTCTTCAAAAATTCCAAATCCCAATTCGTTATCGATGCAGATGCCCTGAATAATATTTCCGAGAACAAAGATTTAATGAAATTGTTGCCCAAAAAATCAATTCTGACCCCACATCCAGGAGAGCTAAAAAGACTTATTGGTTCGTGGAATGACGATTACGAAAAGCTTGAAAAAGTCAAAAAATTCTCGAAGAAACACGACGTCGTTGTGATTGTTAAGGGAGCCTATACCGCCACGGTTTACGAGGATAAAATTTATATAAACACCTCTGGAAACCCAGGAATGGGAACCGCGGGAAGTGGTGATACGCTGTCAGGAATTCTTACAGGTTTGCTCTGTCAAGGTTATGACATTTTAAGCGCATCCCTTTTCGGGGTCTTTATGCACGGATTCGCTGGCAATAAAGCCGCAGATAAAATGGGCTACGAGGCCTTAATAGCGGGAGACATCATAGAAAACCTCTCAGAAGCTTATGTCGAATTGTTTATGGATCCAGAAAATGATAATTGGGAAGATGACGATTTGTTCGACGATGATTGGGATGATGATGATTGGGATGATGATGAATGGGAAGATGATTTTTTAAAGTGATTTTGATTGATGGGTTTTAATCTGTTCATTCTGGACAAAATTTAAATTTAAGCAGTAATTAAGAGATTAACAAGGATGGCAGAAGTAATGAACGACAAGAAGATATTCAGCCTCCTTGAGGTCACTCAGAGCGTAGAGAAAACTCTTACTGATCGCTATAGGTGTTCATTCTGGGTCAAGGCGGAAATGAACAAACTCAATTTTTACAGCCATTCTGGTCATTGTTATCCCGATCTTGTTGAAAAGCGCGATGGAAAAGTGATTGCCCAATTGAGAGCTGTATTATGGAAAAATGATTATTTGAGGGTGAACAAACGCTTTCTCGACACCTTGAAAGAACCCTTGAAGGACGGAGTTAAGATTCTCTTTCTGGCGCGGATTTCCTTTACGCCTTTATATGGATTGACCCTGATAATTAGCGATATCGACCCCGGATATACACTTGGCGATTTGGAACAGGAAAAACAAAAGACAATTAAAAAGCTTCAAGCCGAGGGTATATTCCATAATAACCATCAATTAAAATTGCCGTTACTGCCAAGACGAATTGCTATTATTTCCGTGGAGACCAGCAAGGGTTATGCTGATTTTCTAAGAATTATAGAAAATAATTCGTGGAACTATAAATTTTTTCTCCTACTGTTCCCTGCATTGCTCCAAGGCGATAAAGCTCCAGCCCAGATTTCGAAGCAGCTCCAAAAAATTAAAAAAGTAAAACATCATTTTGATGCCGTTGCTATTATCCGTGGCGGCGGTGGAGATGTGGGACTTTCTTGTTATAACGATTACAATTTGGCGGCCGAAATCGCTAATTTTCCCATTCCAATCATTACGGGAATCGGCCATGCAACCAATGAGACGGTTTCCGAAATGGTTGCCTATTCCAACGCAATTACGCCAACCAAATTGGCCGAATACCTACTTCAGAAATTTCATGATTTCTCAGTTCCAGTAAAAGAGGTCGAAAGAAGCTTGGTGGATAAGGCACGGCGGATCGTGACCGAAGAGAAAACAAGTTTATATTCCGAAGTAAAACTTTTCCGTTCGGTCACTGGAAACATTCTGAATTCCGATCGAAATAAAGTTGACAATTCAGTGATTGCCTTACAGCAACAGAGCAGATTTCGTTTGAAGAATGAAAGGGAGCTACTGAGAAACTACGGTACCACAATTCGGAAGGATAGTTTTTTACTAATAAATCATTTTACAGTTGATGTTTTTAGATTCAAAGAAAAACTGCTTACCCAATGTGAGCTACAGATAAAGGAAAACCGTCTGGAATTGGATAATATGGAAAGGAATATTGATAATATGGATCCAAACAACGTTTTAAAACGTGGCTATAGCATTACACTGCTGAATGGAAAGTCTGTCAAGGATTTATCTGAAGTAAAAGTTGGAGATTCCTTGCATACCCTTATTTTTGAAGGTGAAATAAAAAGTACTGTGGATGAAACAGTTAAAAGAGAACAACAATGAGTGTAGAAACCAATTATACCGAAGCTTTTGAGGAGCTTCAGAATATCGTCACTGAAATTGAGGAGGGAGAGATTTCCGTGGATGAGCTTTCAGAAAAAGTGAAACGCGCCGCCACATTGATAAAAATATGTAAAGCGAAACTCACTACTACAGAGGAAGATGTCAATCAGATATTGAAGGAACTTGAGGAGCCTACTTCTGAATAAAGGATTGCCCGTTTTAAGATTTAAACTTGAACATATAAGAGCAGCAGAAAAAGCTCATCCACGAGTCGGAAATAAAATTAATCTAAGAGGATATTAAGTCTAATCCTTTCCGACCGAGTGAAAATTTTTTCAATTGTTGATTTAACGGACAATCATTTAAAACAGTTTTAAGCGTGTACTTCCAAAAGCTCCTTGTGGAGCTTTTCATAGGTTGTACAATGCATACAACCAGAGCGGTCGGTAATCAATCTTACACCTCTTTTATAGGTGAAGTAATTCCAGATCCATTCCACAAAAACCCTAGTTCTATTTCTGAATCCAATCAAACTGAGTACGTGGATAAATGACCAGAGCGCCCAGGCAAAGAAGCCGCTGAATTTTAGTCCTCGAATGTCGGCTACGGCTTTTGCACGACCTATGGTTGCCATTGTTCCCTTATCGGTATAGACAAATTTAGCATTGGTTTTTCGTTTTCCCTCCTTAGCGATGAGATTTCCCACAAATTTTCCTTGTTGTGTGGCAACAGGAGCGAGAGCGGGTAGGGGCATTCCTTTTTTATCTACTCTGTGGGCAGAGTCGCCAATAATAAAAATATCGGGATATTGGGGTATACTTAAATCAGGCTCTACAATTACGCGGCCCGATCTATCTTGTTCCACTTTCAATGTATCCAGTAATGAGGATGCTTTTATTCCGGCCGCCCAGATAATATTTATAGTTTCTATGGATCCCACTTTAAGATAAACTTTGTTTTTTTCTATGTTGGTTACGGGCGTATTCAACAAAACTTTTACGCCCATTTTCTCCAACATTTTTTTAGCTTTTTCTCCAAGAGATTCAGGGAAAGCATTTAAAATTCGGGGACCTGCTTCAATTAGATAAATTCGGGCTTCTTCGGGTTTTATATTCCTGTATCCGTGTTTTGTGCCGTTACCCGCGACTTCGGCTATAGCTCCGGCCATTTCAACTCCAGTAGGTCCTCCACCGATAATAACATAAGTGAGCAGGGATTTTCTTTTATTGGAATCGTCAAGACCTTCAGCTTGTTCCATGGACATTAGTAGCTTTTCCCGGACTTTTAAAGCATCGCTTACAGATTTCATACCTGGAGCGTATTCAGCCCATTCCTCGTGCCCAAAGTAGTTGTATTGGGCACCCGTAGCCATTACCAATTGGTCGAATGGAATGATTTGCCCATTTCTCATTTGTAAGGTATTCTTATCGGGATTTATTTTTTCAACTTCTCCTAAAATTACTTTGATTCTCGGATTTTTATTTATGATAGAACGGATTGGAGCGGCGATGTCGCCAGGTGATAATTCGGCTGTGGCAACTTGATATAAAAGAGGCTGAAACAAATGATGGTTCAGTCTATCGATTATGGTGACATCTGCATCGGTGTTTTTAAGTGCCTTAGCTGTGGCAATACCGCCAAATCCGCCGCCTATTATTACTATATGTCTTTTTTTGGATTCCATTTTGTCTTTTTTCATTTCAATGGTTTTTTTGTTATCCTTTGTCAATTAGTCTTAGTGCTAATTTTATGGTACAAAGATAGAGATTATTTTATAGAAGACAAAAATATCCGTTATGAAAATTAATGCTTTTTCTTCTCTTAAACTGATGCTATAGGAGTGGGCTTGGTCTTCCTTTCGCATCCAACCAAGGTTGTGGAAATTCATCCATATTTAGCCTAAAGCTCGCATTTTGAGCAAAATATTTTATTTTTAGTTTCCACACTTAAATTTATGTAAATGGGATCTGGTACATTTTCTCAAATTTATATTCAATTGATTTTTGCCGTCAAAGGGAGAGGTAGTTTGATTTTGCCTTCTTGGGAAGATGAATTGTATAAATACATCACAGGAATAGTCCAGAACAAAAATCAAAAAATGTTGGCAATAAACGGGGTTCCGGATCATATCCATATTTTAATTGGGATGAAGCCTGCTTGTTGTTTATCTGATTTAGTCCGAGAAGTTAAAAAGTCATCCAACAAGTTTATAAATGAAAAGAAGTTTTCTAAATATAAATTTGATTGGCAAGATGGGTATGGAGCTTTTTCATACAGTCATTCTGCATTGGATAACGTGATTAAATATATTCAAAATCAGAAGGAGCATCATAAAAGACAATCTTTTAAAGAGGAGTATAGATTGTTTTTGGAAAAATTCAAAGTTGAGTTTAGAGAGGAATATCTCTTTGAATGGATTGAGTAAGGTATGTAGGCGCAGTGTTTTTATGATATTTGAAGTTAACGTTATAAGTTTGGAAATCCATGAACCCGAAGGGTTCACATATTTATAATAACGATGTAGGTGCGGGTGTTCGACCCCGTCGGGGGTCGTATTTCATCCGCTTGTATTTTTTTCTATAAATATTCAATCCCTACGGGATTGGGATTTGAATGTTAAGTAGGTTTGAGTTTTGTTATTCCAATCTTTAAATGTCTATCCCAAGTCTCGAACCTGAAGGGTTCCCATATTTACAGCAAAGAGGTAGTGTGAGGGTTCGACCCCCTCGGGGTCGTATCTCATCCGCTTGTATTTTTTTCTATAAATATGTAATCCCTTCGGGATTGGAGCGGTCCAATTGTAAGCAGGTTTGAGTTTTGTTATTCCAATCTTTAAAGATCTATCCAAGCCTTGAACCCAAAGGGTTCTTATATTTATAACAACGAGTTAAGACGGCAGTGTTCGACCCCGTCGGGGTCGTATGTCATCCGCTTGTATGTTTTTCTATAAATATTCAATCCCTATAAAATTGGGATTTGAATGTTAAGTAGGTTTGAGTTTTGTTATTCCAATCTTTAAACATTTATACAAGCCTTGAACCCAGAGGGTTCTTATATTTATAGCAAGGAGTTAGGGCGGCAGTGTTCGACCCCGATGGGGTCGAATTCATCCGCTTGTATGTTTTTCTATAAATATGTAATCCCTTCGGGATTGGAGCGGTCCAATTGTAAGCAGATTTGAGTTTTGTTATTCCAATCTTTAAATGTCTATCCCAAGTCTCGAACCTGAAGGGTTCCCATATTTATAGCAAAGAGGTAGATGTGAGGGTTCGACCCCGATGGGGTCGTATTCCTTCCGTCATATGTTATTTCTATAAATATGTAATCCCTTCGGGATTGGAGCGGTCCAATTGTAAGTAGGTTTGAGTTTTGCTATTCCAATCTATAAAGATCTATCCAAGCCTTGAACCCAGAGGGTTCTTATATTTATAGCAAGGAGTTAGGGTGGCAGTGTTCGACCCCGTCGGGGTCGTATCTCATCCGCTTGTATTTTTTTCTATAAATATGTAATCCCTATGGGATTGGAGCGGTCCAATTGTAAGTAGGTTTGAGTTTTGTTATTCCAATCTTTAAATGTCTATCCAAGCCTTGAACCCAGAGGCTTCTTATATTTATAGCAAGGAGTTAGGGCGGCAGTGTTCGACCCCGTCGGGGGTCGTATTTCATCCGCTTGTATTTTTTTCTATAAATATTCAATCCCTATGGGATTGGAGCGGTCCAATTGTAAGTAGGTTTGAGTTTTGTTATTCCAATCTTTAAAGATCTATCCAAGCCTTGAACCCAGAGGGTTCTTATATTTATAGCAAGGAGTTAGGGCGGCAGTGTTCGACCCCGTCGGGGGTCGTATTTCATCCGCTTGTATTTTTTTCTATAAATATTCAATCCCTATGGGATTGGAGCGGTCCAATTGTAAGTAGGTTTGAGTTTTGTTATTTCAATCTTTAAAGACTTATACAAGCCTTGAACCCAGAGGGTTCTTATATTTATAGCAAGGAGTTAGGGCGGCAGTGTTCGACCCCGTCGGGGTCGTATCTCATCCGCTTGTATGTTTTTCTATAAATATTCAATCCCTATGGGATTGGAGCGGTCCAATTGTAAGTAGGTTCGAATTTTGTTATTCCCATCTTTAAATGTCTATCCCAAGTCTCGAACCTGAAGGGTTCCCATATTTATAGCAAAGAGGTAGTTGTGAGGGTTCGACCCCGATGGGGTCGAATTTCATCCGCTTGTATGTTTTTCTTTAAATATTCAATCCCTACGGGTTGGGATTATCTACATATGAGAAGGTTTAAGATGGGATGGTTCTACCTTTAAATGGCCCTAAGGCATAGAACCCAGAGGCTTCTTATATTTATAGCAAGGAGTTAGGGCGGCAGTGTTCGACCCCGTCGAGGTCGTATTTCATCCGCTTGTATTTTTTTCTATAAATATGTAATCCCTTCGGGATTGGAGCGGTCCAATTGTAAGCAGATTTGAGTTTTGTTATTCCAATCTTTAAATGTCTATCCCAAGTCTCGAACCTGAAGGGTTCCCATATTTATAGCAAAGAGGTAGATGTGAGGGTTCGACCCCGATGGGGTCGAATTCATCCGCTTGTATGTTTTTCTATAAATATGTAATCCCTTCGGGATTGGAGCGGTCCAATTGTAAGCAGATTTGAGTTTTGTTATTCCAATCTTTAAATGTCTATCCCAAGTCTCGAACCTGAAGGGTTCCCATATTTATAGCAAAGAGGTAGATGTGAGGGTTCGACCCCGATGGGGTCGAATTTCATCCGCTTGTATTTTTTTCTATAAATATGTAATCCCTTCGGGATTGGAGCGGTCCAATTGTAAGTAGGTTTGAGTTTTGTTGTTCCAATCTTTAAAGATCTATCCAAGCCTTGAACCCAGAGGGTTCTTATATTTATAGCAAGGAGTTAGGGCGGCAGTGTTCGACCCCGTCGGGGTCGTATCTCATCCGCTTGTATGTTTTTCTATAAATATTCAATCCCTATGGGATTGGAGCGGTCCAATTGTAAGTAGGTTCGAATTTTGTTATTCCCATCTTTAAATGTCTATCCCAAGTCTCGAACCTGAAGGGTTCCCATATTTATAGCAAAGAGGTAGATGTGGGGGTTCGACCCCGATGGGGTCGTATTCCTTCCGTCATATGTTATTTCTATAAATATTCAATCCCTAATGGATTGATAGGAGCGGACGAAATATTAACAAGTTGGAGAGGGTTGATGTCATAGGTCAAAGCCTTTACCTGGGATTTATAAAGACAATCATTAATAATTTCATTAAATAATTTCTTATTCAGGGTTCTTAAGGAAAGCAAAGCCTTCACTCAAGCTATCAGCTAGGCTCCGAATGTTGGTGTTTTTGAAGGAATTGTACATCTGGCTCCGAGTTTTTACATATTCAAAATGCATAGGGCAGGGGTGATCATCGGAACATTGGTGAAGACCAAAAACGCAGTCGGTAAAAACGCCTAAGCCATCAATGGCTTTCACAACTTCGAGAATTGGTAAATCCAGTTGTTCTTCATCTGAAAAAAATCCGCCGTAAGGTCCTTTAAGGGATGTTACAATTTTGTTTTTGTTTAAGGTCTGAAGAATTTTTCCTGTAAAAGCTTCTGGCGCTTCGATTTCCTTTGCGATTTCTTTTACTCCCACCTTCACATTTTCTTTTGCTTTTGATGCAATAAAAACCGTTGCACGGATGGCATATTTACAGGATTTTGAAATCATATTTTAGGGTCGTTTTTCAGTATCGTCAAACCCCAAATATACTCAAAAAAATTATAGAGGACTGAATGCTCTTCTGTTAAACCTTTGTTTTTGATTATAGATACACCATAATATCACTGTAAACTATAGGTTCACATGATAATGCATATATTATTGAGATATAATCATCTAGCATAAAACAAATAGTAGTGATTACTTTTTGTTATACCTTGTTTTCACTCCTTTTTTACTCTTATTTGACATTATTTAGTTCAAAACATACTGAGTTTTTTAGCTTCCTATGGGGAACTTTTTGAAGTAAGTTTGATGTTAAAAATACACTGAATTTTCAGCATAACCAACCATTTAAAATTTGTTAGGAGATTAGATTTATTTCGATTAACAGAGCCTTTCATTTTCTGTTTATTTCCTAGTTTCCCGATTTCCCGAATATTCATTTTCTCAATTATGCAATAATCTTCATGCTGCTTTTCGACAAATTCTTTGTGCTGTAAAAGTCCGTTTGATACTTTATTCTTACTAATGCATCGCGTGATCGCTTCCACCGTGCGAAATTGGGCCTTGCAATAAGTGCTCCAAATGCTTGAGGGTATGCGTATACTGTACATAATGTGTTACTAACTTCTGTTTTCATATCATCTATTTCTAATTAATAATTTATATGGATTTTATGAGGACAAAAGTAGGAGCGAACCCTTGATTGTACGACCTGAATTGTAAGATGGCACTCATTTGTAAGTGAAAATGGGTCTATTTTTCAAAGTGAGACTCTGAAATTATTATGAGGAAGGGTTACTATTAAAGGGAATCCCTGTATTTACTTGGAGTTGTGCCGGTAAGATTTTTAAATACAAGGTTAAAGGCAGATTTGGAGTTAAAGCCACTTTCCAGTGCGATTCCCAGTAGGGAATAATTATGAAAGTTTTCATCCTGAATTTTATTTTTCACTTCCGCAACTGGAAATATATTGATGAAGTCAAAGAAGTTTCTTCCGTGATTTTCATTAATTACCTGCGAAAGATGATGCGCGGGAACGCCAAAATTATTGGCCAGTTTCGACAAGGTCAACTTTGGATCTAGGTATGGCTGCAATTGAAGGCCGGAATTTTTTAAAAATAAGCGACTTATTATTAAAATGCTTTCCCTTGTAATCATTTAATGAATTGATTAACTTACGGGGTAAATATGAAAAAGATAAATTATCATGGATATCATAAATAAAATTGTCGAGTATTTTAAAAAGCCAGAGGAAGAAACCAAAAATGAATCCCCAGAAGGAATTTGTAACCTTTGTTGGGGCATTCAGGAATATGATGGGAAAATCCGCGAAATATATAGGGATAAACAAGTGGATGTTAATAACCACAAGGACTCCTATATGCTCATTCAGGGATTTGTAAAAGAACACGTGGATGGATATCACATAAAAGATGGAATAGTTCACGTTTGTCCAGACTGTAGTGAGTTGGAAAAAAACAAAGAAAGAGTTGAAAAGTATAAACTACAGGAAACGGAGAAATAGGAAAATTTGAAATTGACAAAAGGACAAAAAGGACAAAAAGGACAAAAGGACAAAAAGGACAAAGTGATAAAAGGACGAAAGGACTAAAGACAATAAGGTAATTGTTAGGGACTGATATTGCAAACAATCTGAGTCTCGCACCTATGTCTTAAGTCAAAGTCTATCCAGCCTAATCACTGACATTTTCACTAAAATAAATCAAGTTCTTTCTGGAGAGTTCCAATAATTTCCTTTTGACACCTCTTTGCGGAACAGTAATAGTAATCGTGGGGTCGGGAAAGTCTATATGAAAAGGAACAATAATTTCCCGAATCTTGCTTTTAAAGGGACTATCTCATAAAGTGTGTAAATAATAAAATAGCGGGGGCCGGCCCCCGCTATTTTATTATTTAGTTTTTAATCTTTAACTTTTACACATTATGAAGAAAGACGATTTAATTTCAGATGATTTTCTGAAGCAGTTCAAGACCCACGAGGAGCTCAGCGATTTTTTAAAGCAGATCCAGAAACGTGGGATCGAAAAGATGCTCGAAGGTGAGCTCGACGGCCACCTAGATTACGACAAACACCAGAGGTCCAATGGAGGCAACTCGCGCAACGGGCACTCCCGGAAGAAAATAAAAACCTCCTTTGGCGAATCCGAGATTGCCGTCCCCAGAGACCGTGAGGCCTCGTTCAATCCCATGATCGTACCCAAGCGGGGCAATATGGTCGATGGCCTTGAGAACGTCATCGTGTCACTCTATGCCAAGGGAATGAGCAACAGCGATATTGAGGAGCAGATACGTGAGGTCTATGATTTTGATGTGTCCACCTCGACCATATCCAGGATCACGGAAAAAATATCGGGCGATATAGTTGCCTGGCAGAACCGTCCCTTGGAGCCGGTCTACTTGATTGTCTGGATGGATGGCATCGTATTCAAGGTCCGCGAGAACTCCAAGGTTATTAACAAGACCATCTACATAGCCGTTGGCCTGCGCAGGGACGGTAAAAAAGAGGTCTTGGGGCTATGGCTTGGCAAGAACGAATCAGCAGCTTTCTGGATGAGCGTATTGACCGATATAAGGGCGCGCGGCACAGAAGACATCCTTATCACGGCCACCGATAACCTCAATGGTTTTACGGATACGATCAAGAACGTGTTCCCCGAGTCCAAGACCCAGATATGCGTGGTACACCAGATACGCAATGCCTGCAGGTACGTCGTATGGAAGGATAAAAAAGCCTTTACCGCAGATATGAAGCATATCTATAACGCCCCAAACCAGGAGGCCGCCAAGATGGCCCTAGAGGATTTTGCCCAAAAATGGAACGATAAATATTCCTATGCCATCAAGAGCTGGCGCGACAACTGGGAAGAGCTCACAGTGTTCTATGAGTTCCCGTTGGAGATACGCAAGATCATCTATACCACGAACCTTATCGAGAACCTGAACGGGAAGATAAGAAAGTACACCAAGAACAAACTTTCCTTCCCAACGGACGATGCCGTGATGAAATCCGTATATTTGGCAGTAAGGGAAGCCACCAAAAAATGGACAATGCCCGTCAGGAACTGGGGCATTATATTAAACCAGTTCCTAACGATCTATGAAAAAAGGGTCAGACTCTAAAAAAGTCCAACCCCTGTTATTTTAAACTTACACACTTAACGGGATAGTGTCCTTTTAAATTTCTCTTGAATCTGTACAATGGAAGAAAGCAGCATTTCCTCTAACGTTTTATCTACTTCACTTTTAATGGATATCGTTTTGGTAAAAACTATATCGCCCTTTCGTACTTGTAGATAATTGACGTAGGCCTGATCCTCTTTTAGGTGAATGGTGAACACATCAAGATCCTTCACCTTCGTATTGAATACAATGGAATTATTTTGGTATTCCATTATAAAATCGAGTTGTTGGCGAAGGATATCTGCCTTTTCGAATTCCAGTTTAGACACACATTCCTTAATCCGATTTTGAAGCATATTTATTACCAGGCCCAATCTTCCTTTAAAAATTTCACGAACTTGCTCTAAACCTCTGTTGTAATCCGCTTCAGTCAAATATTCCTCTTTCGGGCCGCTAATTCCCTTGAGATAATATTCCGGATTTACCCTGAGTCTGCCATCCTCCATAATACGGAGGAAAAGGTTATGGTTGTTTGTGCGAATGGGGATGAGCGTACGAACCAACTCCAGCAATCCGCGGATTTTGCGAACGCTGGTATAGGGGCCAAAATATTCTGACCCATCTTTGATGACATTTCTAGTTAGAAATATTCTTGGAAAGGGTTCATTTTTGATTACGATAAACGGATAAGTTTTATCATCCTTTAAATTGATATTGTACTTCGGTTGATTGTGCTTTATTAAGGAATTCTCCAATAACAATGCATCGCGCTCGGTATCAACAATGGTGAATTCCAGACGTTGGATACTCTCCACCATATGACGCACTTTTCTACTTTCAGGTTCTTTGGAAAAATAGGAAGTCACGCGTTTCCGAAGATTTTTTGCCTTCCCCACATAGATCATTTCTCCATCCTTATTGAAATACCGGTATACTCCCGGAAAATGGGGTACATGTTTCAACATTTGCTTTATTTCATCTTTTGTCATCATTTGAAGAATCGTTTTTTTGGAAATCAGTAATGACTTGAAATATCCATATTTTACCCTGGCCCTAAAGGGAATTAAGAATCTTTTCAAGTTTATCACCCTTTAGGGTTGGGGTGAAAAGACTTGAGACACTCACTGATTAGTGTTTCTCAATTTTCCATAGCAAAGTTAACAAATAAAAAAGCATAGAAGATAATTATATCCTCTATGCTTTAGTCTAGCATCTAGACTCTAGATTTCAGACTCTTTCTTTTTATTTGTAAGTAACAATCCTACCCCACACATCATTGGTTCCCCAAATTCCTTGACGGGTGGCTTCCAATTGAACTATTTGGCTGTGATCTACAAACAAGTTCACTTCAGGTCCATAATTTTTGATGTACCATTTGAAAACTTGTGGATCAGCTGCTTCAAACATTACGTTTTCAAGTCCGAGTTCTCTGATGAATTTAGCAGGAACATTGACTTTCCAAGGATTGGCATTTTCAGTAACCCCTTCAGATTCCATCATAATGATGTATGCTCCAGCATCCAAGAAACGTTTTGCTTGATTTGTGGCATATTCCACATCCTGGATTCCTTCAGCCTCATATTCGGCGATAGTACCGTCTCCTCCAGCTCCAAATTGAACTCCGATTTCTGGTTTTGCTTTTAATCCAGCTTTTTGAACTTCTTCGATTACTCGCAACCAATCATCGGTTGGGATGGAAATCAATCCGGTAGAGATTTCAATAATGTCGAATCCAAGTTCCTTACATTCTTGAATGTATCTTTTCACCGCATCTTTTCCTTTGGTAAGCACGTATTCCATAAAACCACCGGTACTTGACAGCACTCCGTAATCGTGTGCCAACTTATTGGTAGCTTTAATTTTTTCAGGATTCATAAAGGTGAAGGAACCACCGGCAAACTTGATACTGTCCACATAATTTCCTGTGGTTTCCAGAATATCCTTAAAGTAGCTCAATCCGAAGTTTGAATAATAAGCTGCACGGATTTCTGTCATTCCCACTTTTCGTGGTTTTTCAGGACGGTCGTTACGTTGCAACCATTCAAATCCTATTGGGTTTACAATAAAATCTTTTGCTTTTCCATTGACTTTTTTTGGATCCTTTATTATTTCTTTTGTGTCTAACATGATATTTGTATTTAAAGGTTAAATGATTGTCTATTTGTCACCTTGAGCGCAGTCGAAAGGTCAAGTAACAATGTCTCGACTGCGCTCGACAGGACAACTTTAATCCGATTTACTTTTAGGTATTTTCCAGAACAATCATCAATAATTATTAATTAAGTTCTTGATACTTTGTGGAAAATTTTTCACGCTTTAGGGCGGGGGAAAGAAAAATTTCCGTTTTGCTTTCTTAGAATTTCCCTCCCTTTAGGACGGGGAAAGAAAATTCGACTTATCCCTTAGTCCTACGTTATTTTAAGCTTCTGCCATTTCGGGTTTTCCAGCTTTTTCAAGAAGTTGCATCAGCTCCTTGATACTGTGATTTTCCAAATTCTGAACCGTGGCAATGATTTCATTCTGAAGTTCTTCGGAAATAAAATCGTTTGAAAGATTTCTGAACTTTGAGATTATAAAATCCCAGGAAGCAGGGCGGGAGCTGAAACCTTCGTAATCGGTTTTTTCAACTTTGAATTCTCTTCCATCTTTCATTTTAATGGTGATGTCATTTGCCATTTCAAAAGGAAAACGGTCTGAATATTCTTTTTTCTCGTTTACTGTTACTTTTTGAAGCAGTTCTTGAATATCATCTTTCAGAATGCGTTCTTCCAAATATTGCGCGGGAAGTACATTTCCATCCAACAATACAGCAGACATCATATAAGGCAAACTGTGGTCGGCTTCCTCTTTGGTCCAGATGTTTTTCTTGCCACCTTCCTCGCCACCCCCGATGATGTTATAGGCAACATCAAAAGTGTTCAACACGATACTTTCAATGTCTGATGGGAACAAATCTTCTTTTGCGATCAAATCCTGCAAGCCTTCCAAGGTTGCTTGTGAGTGGATTTCGGCGTTGAATTTTTTAATGATGGTTTTGGTTACTCTTTCCAAATCTTCTTTTTCCCAATCCATTTCAAAATCTCCGGAAATGGTTTCTTTGAATCCTTTGTTTCCTTCAAATACTTCTTCTGGACCGGTGATTCCTCGCATTGCCAAAAAAGCTGAGTGAGTGGAAGTCCATCCTGTAGATGGGAAAGCCAATCCTTTCCAGTTTGAGAGATTTCCTGTACGGGTTACTCTAAGCGCATTATAAGCAGTTGCCGCTATTGCTATTGCATTTGCGGTTTTGGTTACATCCAATCCTAACGCATAAGCTGCTCCTGCGGCTGCCCCGTAGGCACCTTGAACGGTGTGGTCGTAACCTTTGTCTCGAACTGGAGCAACATCACTCAATCGGCATTGTACTTGGTAAGCGATGGCAAGAGCGGTAAGAAAATCTTTTCCATCCTTATCGGCATATTCTGAAGCTGCCAAAACACTTCCTATATTATCCGATGGATGGCAGGTTTCATTTTTTGCTAAATAACTATCGTTAAAATCCAAGTAACGAACCAAGGCCGAATTGTAAAAAGCAGCTCTATCGGGAGCATTTTTTTGGCCTCCTATTAATGTGGTAAGCGGATTCCCACCGAAATCTTCCAATTGTTCCTTTATCATTTTTACCGGTTCTCCATTCAATGCCCCGATGGCACATCCAAGGGAATCCAATAATCGTATTTTTAATTCTCGAACGGCAGCTTCAGATAAGTCTGAAAATTTTCGTGAACTCACGAATTTTGCTAATTTTTGTACTTCTGTCATGATTTTATTTTTTAGAATTATCTCTTTTTTTAATAGTGTAAATGTACCCCCGAATACGAGCTAAGTCAATGATACAAAGGCGATATGAGGTATAGCCAAAAGCGATGGCTTCGATACGAATTTTATTTTTGCAAGCAAAACCAAAATTCACTCAGCCACCTTTGATTTGGTTATTTGTTTTAAAATTTGGTTTGGGGAGCGAAATAGAAGTGTCTTTGGAATAAGAAAAACTGGTAGTTATTCCTAACAATCTACGGTGCCTGAGTGTTTTGAAAGCTTTCAAAATGAAGAATGAAAAGTACTAAGTTTTTTGGCTTTCAAAATGTATCGAAGACGAGTGTTTTGAAAGCAGTCGCTTTCAAAATGTGGCTTCGATACGAATTTTATTTTTGCAAGCAAAACCAAAATTCACTCAGCCACCTTTGCTTTGGTTATTTGTTTTAAATTTTGGTTTTGGGGATTATGGAATTGTGTGAAAGGGGGAATATATCTTACTTAATAAATCCGTCACCTTTGCTTTGGTTATTTGTTTTAAAGGTAGGATTGAAGTTCTAATGGAGGATTCCTGGAAAAATAGAAAAAATGTTGATTATAACTAAAAATCTAAGGCGCCTGAGTGTTTTGAAAGCTTTCAAATGAAGAATGAAACGTACTAAGTTTGTTGGCTTTCAAAATGTATCGAAGGCGAGTGTTTTGAAAGCAGTCGCTTTCAAAATGTGGCTTCGATACGAATTTTATTTTTGCAAGCAAAACCAAAATTCACTCAGCCACCTTTGCTTTGGTTATTTGTTTTAAAGGTAGGATTGAAGTTCTAATGGAGGATTCCTGGAAAAATAGAAAAAATGCTGATTGTAACTAACAATCTAAGTCGCCTGAGTGTTTTGAAAGCTTTCAAATGAAGAATGAAACGTACTAAGTTTGTTGGCTTTCAAAATGTATCGAAGGCGAGTGTTTTGAAAGCTTTCAAATGAAGAATGAAACGTACTAAGTTTGTTGGCTTTCAAAATGTATCGAAGGCGAGTGTTTTGAAAGCTTTCAAATGAAGAATGAAACGTACTAAGTTTGTTGGCTTTCAAAATGTATCGAAGGCGAGTGTTTTGAAAGCTTTCAAATGAAGAATGAAACGTACTAAGTTTGTTGGCTTTCAAAATGTACCGAAGGCGAGTGTTTTGAAAGCTGACGAATGTTTAATGCAAAGAATGCCTGGTCATTAGCTTTCAAAACGTACCGAAGGCCCCAAATCTGCAACCAATTTCACCTGAATATCCGTAGGAATACTGGCAATAATCTCATTAAGAATTACCTTTGAGAGTCTGGTTTTTTGAAAGCCACGTGGAGCGACGAAGCTAATGGTTCTGCTCAATACGGGATCTTTGATGGGGCGGACCATTTCCAATCGCCGTTCTCCCATATAGAGGCATGCGAGTTGAGGAATAAGTGTGAGGCCACCATTTCGGTCAATAATTTTTCGTATAGTTTCCAAAGAGGCATTCTGATATCGGAGGGTCTTAAGATGTTTTTCCAAATCAGAATGTTTGGATTCTGTTTTTCGGGTAAGAAAATAAGATTTCATTCCTTCGGGAAGAATTAATTCGTTCAAGGGAATGTCGTCCCATCGGATAGTGGAAACGGTGGAAAGCTTGTGGTTGCGATCGAGATAGAGAACGAATTCTTCCTCGAATAGCGGACTTTCATAAAAACCTTCTTTAGGCAAGGGACTGATGGCTATTGCACCGTCGAGGTTTTCCTTTTCCAAGTCTGCGACCATTTCCTGAATGGTTACTTCAAAGATTTCCAGATTGAGCTCCGGATATTTTTTTGTGATTGTATCAGTAAATAGGGGGATGAGATACGGCGCTAAGCTGGCAAGAACACCGAGACTGAAAGTTCCGCTAGGTCTATTCTTTTTTTGTTCGGCAATTGAAATGAACGTGTTTTCCTCCTTTAATATTCTTTTGGCCTGCTCGATCAAATCGATTCCTTTCATCGTGAGAGCTACGGGATGACGCGTTCTGTCGAAAATCATAACGTCAAATTCCTGTTCCAAGCGCTGTATTTCCCTGCTGAGTGTGGATTGGGCAATACCACATTCTTCAGCCGCGCGCGAGAAATTCCGATTCTTTTCAACGGAAACGATATATTTTAATTGATGGAAATTCATTTAATACTTTCTCTTCTACCTTCAATCCATAAAAATAACCATTCTTAAATCGATTAAAACGTGAAGTTGTTTATAAATCTTTCCCGGAAACTGGTATTTGTGTTTATTGAGACGTTATTAAAAGGAATTTTATTCCAATGCTAATGATGCCCTGATCACCTCTGAAGGTTTTCCATCATTATCTGTCACCAATACCAAGTCTATTTGGGTTTCTGATGCAATTTTATCGACAATAACAGATTCAACCTTTAAAGGAAATCCAGGATTGGGAATTCGCTTTACCAATATCTCATTTCCAATCTCGTCGTTTATTAATTCGATGACTCCAATAAAACTTCCTAGGATATCTCCATCGTCATAAGCGTTAGGAGAATCTTCTACCGCTGCGGTGAAGATTAAGTAGGGTAGATGTGGAAAAGAGCTCGCCCCCGAAAACCCAGCTTGTAGGCCATTGATTGATGGCAAGGTGAAAAGAGAAGTTTTTGGAATGGGAAAGTCCCTGCCATTTTTACAATAACCTATAAACTCACTATATGGAAAACTGAAGATAATGTTTCTTCCTCGATTGAATAGGAATAGATTATCTCCACTAATTGCAAGACCTTCAATGTCCAGTTCGTAACCTTGCATAATTTCCATTCCTCTTATGTAGTCATAAAAGTTTGAAATATAATATTCGTTATAGCTACTTTGGATTAAATCGAAAAGCACACAAACATCTCGTTCTGGTGATTTTGACCCGGATCCAAAAATAAGGATCTCACTATCACTCACCATTTCCATAGCTTCGAAGTCGGGCTTGTGGAATTTTGGAATTACCTCGCCCTGCTGTACTTTTGGTGAATGGATAAGTGTTTTGCCGAGAATTTTAAAGTTGTGGTCAACTTTGAATAAATGCGGTGAGTCGTCACCAATTAAAAAAAAGATATCGTTCCATTTAACAATACCGGAAGCACTTGGCACCTCCTGCAGGATTTGCCAGCTAATTATTTCGATCTCGATCTTGTTCACTATGGAATTGTTTTCTATTTAGAAAGGAAGATATAGGCTTTAATATTTTAATGTCAAAGTGTCGTCAATAGTTTTTCCTGTTTCAGAAATCCCCCTCACTTCCAAAATTATGGAATCCTTTTCTTTCCAACCCAAAAAGTAAACCTGAGAAGTGGTAAATTCCTCAGGTGTTACGGAATATTTGGAAAAAACCTTATTCCAAGCCGCTCTATTTATGTTGATAGAATCTCCCTCATATTTTCTGGTAATAAGATTCCATCGATAGACTTTAACAACACTTAGATTGGAAAATTTCTCAATCTCCAAAGCGATACTTTTATTATCATGGGAGGTATGATACTCCATTATATTGCCCTCAACTTTTAAAGGTTGCTCAATAGTATCTATGGTCAAGGTTAATATTCCATCCTTTAAGTCTGCATTTAAGTTGCCTGGGTCAACATTCTTATCTACAGGAGATTTGCAAGAGAGGCTTAAAAATAGAATGAATAAAATTTTAGGATCTAGCATTTATTATTCGGGTGTATTAGGCAGATAATTTCCAAATAGTTTTTTTACAGCCTTTGAAGTCATTTTGCCGGTAACGCCGTCTACTAAGAGCGTAATGCCGTCAAATGTGTTGAGAAACCGTTGTAAATCTTCGCCTCGAGGCTGAGGTTTAGTACTATAAGTGAAAAAGGTTTTCTTTTCTGTTGCGAGCGTGTAAAATGTTGGAATTTCTTTTCGCTCCACCAGTCTTCTGAGGAGGACCACCGCACCTATTTGTTGGGAAACTGCTGTTTCGCTCCAGGTACCATCGGCTATATATTTTCCGCTTTTATAATGATTGGATGCAGACCACAGATAGGGGCTATATACATGTGGATGGTATAAACGATAGCCCCATCCATTATATCGTTCAAATTCATAAAGAATTCTCGGTAGTGACCAATCGTCGACCTTATCCAAATTGTGATATTTCAAGGCGTCCATTGCGCTTTCTTCCCATGTAAAAGGAGGATTTCCAGCACTAGGTCTACCACTGGGAACGTGGGTTGTCCTCTGGGTGAGAGGATCTCCATTGTGTATATGTCGTGAAAAATTTTGTCCTGCTTCCATGCTATGGATTATCCCAACAAAATACCAAGGAATTGATGAAAACTCCGCCGCCTTTTCATAGCGTGATTTGGCGTCAAGAATTTTATTTACATTGTTTTCTACTATTGCCAACTTGTCAAGACGTATTTCCATTGTGGAATAAAGATCTGAGTACTGCTTTTGTAATGTCTGGGTAAAATCAATCTTTGCCATGGATTTAAGTTTTTAGTTTACATGATAAGAGAAATTTGATTTTCAGCATTTTCATTGGAGGAGCAATCAGTATTTCGGTTGGCTGCAAAATCATCCACAAGATAAGGTACTTTAGGTCAAGTACCAAACCGTAAGGACTTAATTTCCAGTGGAGAATACTCGGAAATACGTAATGTTTCTTCGGAATGAAATTTTGGACAAAAGCGTGCAACCACGTTGTTTAACAGCATCCACTCGTAGGAGCGCAGCACGATAATTTTTCGGCGTAAACTGTAATACTATAGATTACTGTGGGACTATTTTTATATTCTGCTATTTCTCCTTCATTTAAATAATCCTTTAAAATATCATCGGGCACAATAATGGCCTTTTCTTTTTGGAGGGCAATGTTTTCAAAGCCCGCTTCTTTTATGTATCCTAGGTATTCATCCTTATCGATGGCACTGGCTACACAGCCTGCATACATTTCGGCGGCAGATTTAATTTTTTCCGGAAGTTCGCCCGTTAGCACAATATCCGAAATGCTGAAATGTCCACCTGTTTTTAGAACTCGGTATATATCCTGAAATACGGCCTTTTTATTCGGTACAAGGTTCAACACGCAATTGCTAACAATTACATCGGCGATTCCTGAAGTTACAGGCATATTTTCTATATCGCCCAATCTGAATTCCACGTTGTTCATCCCCAGTTTTTCAGCGTTGGCGCGGGCTTTATCAACCATTGTGGGAGTAAAATCGATACCGATTACTTTTCCGGTTTCTCCTGTTTCTACTCTTGCGACAAAGCAATCATTGCCGGCACCACTTCCCAGATCAATAACGGTATCTCCTTTTTTTATTTTTGCAAATTGGGTGGGTAATCCGCAGCCCAAACCTAAATCGGCATCCGGATTGTATCCCTGAATGGTTGTATAATCATCGGACATGATATTGTAAACCTCGGTGGAGCAACTTCCGGCACCGCAGCAAGATGATTGGTTGGTTTCTTTTTCTTGCAAGGCGATTTCACTGTATTTCTGCTTTACCATTTCTTTTATTTCTGCTTCGTTTTTCATAAGTATATGATTTATATTTTTCTTAAATAAGGTTCCAAATCCTGCAATTTAATTTCAGATTTTGGTGATGTGAAAAAAATTATTTTTTTTTGGTTTTGCCACGAATACACGAATATATTTTAACGAATTCGAGCCGTCGTGGTTATCTAATGATAGAAATTTCCAGTCATATTTTCATAATCCCGTAACTTCAGATTTGGACGATTGAGTATTTCAATATTTTGAATCTGATTTTTAACCCCATTAAAGCCGTTCTTTCAACAACACATATTTGTGCTCTTCAATATTTCCCTAGCACGGTTAAAATAAGTGGTAATTCTTTGGATTCCCTTTTCGTCCAGGCAATAACAGATGGTATTTCCTTCAACGGTTCCTTTTATAAAACCCGCATTGCGGAGCTCTTTGAGGTGCAGAGAAACGGTAGGCTGGGCTAGTGGGAGCACATCGACAATCTGCCCACAGATACACTCCTTAACTGTCAATAGATGCTCTATTATGGCAATCCGAGCAGGATGTCCCAATACTTTCAGCAAATTGGAAATCTCAACTTGCTCTTCGGTATATTCTTTTTTCTTCATATGGATATAGCTATATTGCAATATTACAATATAGTTTCGGTTTCAATAGTATTTTTTTGATTTTTCTTTGTTAAATATGAATCAAATGCTGTGCTCTTTCTGCAGCCGCCTCAATATTCGGGGTAATGTTTTCCTTATGAAGAATGGAATAGATCCAAGCTTTTTCTAAATCTGATAGTACTTTTGGGTTAACGCCGGATAGGACAACGTGGGTGTTCTGGGCTGCAAATTTTTTGATAATTTCCATTAGTCTATAAATTCCCGTTGCATCTATAAAAGGTACGTGGCGCATTCTTAAAATCAACACTTTCGGTTTATCGGGTAAACGAGTCAACGTATCTTGAAATGTCTGGGTTGCGCCAAAAAATAATGGCCCATTTATTTCATACATCGTTGCTCCTTTAGGCAGAATGGGCAGCTCATCATCAAATATTTCCTCAGGCTGGTTGTATTGATTGTTGAACATATCATTTGCAACTTGAACGGTAGTAGCCTTGCTCATTCTTTTCATCAAAACAAAACTGGAAATTACGATCCCGATTTCAATGGCAATAACCAAATCGAAAAATACGGTGAGAAAAAAGGTTACCAATAAAATCAGAACATCGGCTTTATTCCCTTTTAATAGAGATTTGAATTGTCGCCATTCGCTCATATGATAGGCCACGACAATCAGTATTCCTGCTAAACAGGCCATTGGTATTAACTTGGCAAAAGGAGCCAGAGCCAACATTATTACCAAAAGTACAAGAGCGTGGGTGATTCCCGCAATGGGAGTTCTACCACCATTTTTAACGTTGGTGGCGGTCCGGGCAATTGCACCGGTTGCAGGAATACCTCCAAACATGGATGAGGCGCAATTGGCGATTCCCTGCCCTACCAATTCTGCATTTGAGCGGTGACGACCGCCAATCATTCCATCACTTACTACCGCGGAAAGAAGGGATTCAATTCCACCCAATAGTGCAATTGCAAAGGCTGGTTGTATAAGTTTTTGTACAGTTGCGAAATTGATATTTGGAAATACGGGCATTGAAAGCTTGCTGGGAATATCTCCGAAGGAGGTTTCGATTGTGCTTACTGGAACATTAAAGAAATAAACTATCAAGGTGCTAACAAGAATTGCCACAATAGATCCCGGAATTTTCTTGCTCACCTTCTGAAATGTAAGCGCAAGGATTATTGTTCCTAAAGCAATGGCAACTGCAGCCCAATTTATGCTCCCGAAATTTAAGGCATAAAGCTTCCATTTTTCAATAAAGTCCGCGGGGACGGTTTCTATTGAAAGACCGAAAAAGTCCTTCATTTGAGATGAAAAGATAATCACGGCAATTCCACTGGTAAAACCGACGATGAGCGGATGGGGAATGAACTTGAGTAGATTGCCAAGTCGTGCCAATCCCATCCCAATCAAAATAATACCCGCCATAAAAGTGGCGATTATCAGGCCATCTACTCCAAATTCCTGAACTATGGCATACACTATTACGATAAAAGCTCCGGTAGGACCACCAATTTGAACACGACTTCCACCCAATACCGATATTAAAAGTCCGGCTACGATGGCTGTTATTAAACCCTTGTCGGGCGATACACCGGAGGCAATTGCAAACGCTATGGCCAAGGGGAGAGCGACAATCCCAACTATTACTCCTGCAATTAAATCTTTTTGAAGTTGTTCTTTACCAATTCCTTTCCTTAAGAGAGAAAAAAATTTCGGTGTAAATTGGGATTCTTTCATGGGTACGAAATAGAATCTTTAATATAATAGTATCAGTGAAGTATTCCAAATTTGGAAGAGCAAAGTTATTTAAAATAGAAGATGTTTAGGTCGGAATTGTGTAAAAGTTATAATGAAATTTCTTATTTTCCCTGTCATTTAATATGAAATTGGAAATTCATCTTTAATTTACCGAAGAAATCGATTTTAAGGTTTCCAATTAGAAAACAAAGCGGTACATTTATGATATGGTAAAAAAACTACTCTTTCTTCTATTCTTCATTATTTCTCCAATACTTATTGCTCAAGATATTGAGCGGGTAAAAGTTGAAGGGAAAATAATTGTGCCCCAAGGTGAGGATGCCGAGGGCATTTCAGTTTATAATATTTCTTCGCAAAAGGGAACGGTCACCGACGAGGACGGCTCTTTTGAAATCGCAGTTGCCGAAAACGATCGTCTTCAAATTTTTGCACTGCAATATAAAACCTTTACGGTAGTAATGGATAAGGGCGTGGTGGAAAAAAGAAAACTCAAAATTTTTCTAAACCCTGGCATTACACAATTGGATGAAGTTGTCATTAGGCCCTATGACCTCTCGGGAAATATTCGCGCCGATATTGAGAAGATTCCTACCTATTCTATTGGCAAGGATTGGGATCTAAGTTACAAAAGTTTGGAATTCGGATACGATTTTAGACCCGATGAACAATCCTCCATAAAGGGAAATGTCGCCGAAGAAGCCTTGGGTACTTCCCATCTAGAATACGGGCTTAATTTCGTTTCGATTTTGGGTGGCGTAGGTAATTTATTATTTCCGAAAGGTGAAAAGTCCCACAGCAGGGAAAAGATGCAGGAAAACGAAGTTCTTAGCAATAATATGCAAAAGCGATTTAGCCGTGAGTTTATTTATGATAATTTTGATATTCCGCGGGATAAGGCTTTTGATTTTCTCTATTTTGCACAAGCAGAAGGTCTCAATAAGGAGATGCTAAAACCTGAAAATGAGCTCGAATTGATGAGTTTCTTACAACAGAAGAGCAGGGAATACAAAAAGCGAAGTGAGTAATTTTGGGTTTCCCATTTCTTTTTATCTGTAAGTTTTACGGATTTTAAGATATCCATTGGATTGAATTTAAATCTGGACCCTGTTACGTCAACAAGAGCTCAAAACCTTGAGGACTCTCTAAAAACGTGTTCTTTCTATATAGAAAATCTACCTACTTACAATCCTTCCGAACTTTTAATTCGGCACACGACAATCATCAAATACACAACCGATAAAATGCAAGGAAAATAGTAATTGGCCTCCTTCTACAAAAATCATTTTCTTGGAATAAAATTTTATGTTCTCCTTAGCGTTAACTCGTACGGGCTTAAGTATATTTGCACAATGATTTCACAAGCAATCTTTCTTTTTATTAGCGGTACCGAAATTGGGTTTATCCTTTTTATCGTGCTTTTGGTTTTTGGTGCAGACAAGGTGCCTGAAATAGCTAGAGGTATGGGAAAGGCCATTCGCCAAGTGAAAGATGCTACGAACGACATTAAATCTGAAATTACAAAGGGTATTGAAAAACAAGATATCGACCTTGATATTACTAAGGATGTGCGTAAGGAAATTGACAAGGTAAAGGAAGATGTTGACGATATAACCGGCCCAATAAAGAGGAAGTTTTAATGCTTGAAACCCTAAAACATTGGGATCGGGAAATCTTCATTTTTCTGAATGGTTTAGGAGTTGAAAAATTCGATAAGTTTTGGTTGTTCGTAACCCAAATTCAGAGTTGGTATCCACTGTTTGCACTTTTTATAATTCTTCTTTTCTATTATTATCGTGGTAGAAAAGGAGGGACCGTAGTTTTTTTCCTGCTTTTGACTTTCGGCATTACTATTGTTTTTACTGGAGCCGTAAAGGAATATGTAGCACGATTACGACCCAATAATGTTGAGGCCCTAGCTGAGCTTATTCGTATTCTTCAGAAGCCTACCAACTATAGCTTTTTCTCAGGACACGCTTCATCCAGCTTTTCAATAACTACGTTTATGGTATTGTCTCTACGACGGTTTACCACATGGATCCATCTTGCCTATATCTGGCCTATTCTTTTTGTATCCAGCAGGATTTTCATAGGAGTGCACTATCCGAGCGATATTTTTGTAGGTGCATTGGTGGGAACTGGTTTTGCATTTTTATTTCATTTCCTCTGTCAGAAAACCATTTCGAATGAGCGCTTCTTTAAAGCCCAATAATTGGGTAGGCTCCTAATTTCTACTAGACTTTAACTTCCTTAACAATGAAAAATCCATCATTTCCTTGGCTTTGGTACAAAGGCATGAAGATATAATCATCCCACTCACTGTAAATAGGTTTTCCATTTTGATGAGCCAGTAATTGCCCCTTTTTAAGTTTTTGAAAATTACTGAAGTTAGGTTCCATTTTAAAATCATCCTCATCTTCAAGACCATGACGGTATTCAATCTCGAAAGTTTTTCGATTTTTTCTTTTTTCCTCCAGCATTTTTGCCGACTCTGGATAGTTTTTTAATGTATGCAAATCCAAACCGCAGGCTTCCTTCAGCGCGTGCCAAATCATTCCCTCATGGTTTAATTTTGATTTCTTGCTTTCGTGCTGCCCACCTTCAAATGTAAAACCGGTTATCCCGATTCTGCTTTCATAATGATCAATACAGCCAAGGACGATATCTGAAAATCCCCGGATTATATAGGTTGGGAATTTATGCGCCCATTCGTCGTTGTCATTTACTACCTGTACAGAAATATAGGGCTCACTTGCTGATGACGTAGTATGGCAATCCAAGAAATATCTTTTGGTGAAATCCTCCTCGGGATACTTTTTCAGAATATCAATTATCTGGAACATTTCTTTCTTTTCATGCGAATCCTTTTTTCCTGATTTAATGTTTTCCACTGTCCACGTGCGATTCAGATCTTCATCTATATACCTAACACCTTTCATCAAGGCTTCTCGGTTACCGGAAACCCCAACTACCTTTCCTTTAATATTTGGCTGTTCGTCGTTCAGTATTGCAAATACTTTTTGCATAGCGAGAATCCCACTAGGTTCATTTCCGTGTACTCCTCCTGTTATAAAGAGCAAGGGACCTTCAGTCCCATTACCGTATTCTCCAATTATTCTTGATATCTCTTTCAAAACTTGATGGTTTTATTTTTGATTGCGAGGTGCAAGACTTCTAAAATCTATCTACCACCCCGCATATCACTTTAATAAATCGTTTTTACTCCATTGTTGCCAAAACGCGGTTGCTCAGTTTATTTTTATAATATTTCATATAAGTAACCTTTCTTTCCAAAGCATCAACAATAGTGTCCGTAAAAGGCACCATTCCGATACTCTCACAGTGATCAATTCCGCCAGGACTCAATACGTTTATTTCAATAAGCTTGTCTTCCACAATATCCAACCCCACAAAGAATAAACCATCCCGGATCAATTTTGGTGCGGTGAGGGAAACAATGTGTTCCATTGCCGGGGTATATTTCGCTTTTTTGGCTTTTGCTCCTAAGGAAAGATTACTTCTAAATTCGCTCTTATCCGTGCTTACGCGACGAATTACTGCTTTTTCTCCTTTTTCTTCAAGGACTTTACCGTTCATTAAAATTACGCGGACATCTCCCTTGCTCACTTCAGGAAGGAATTCTTGGGCAATTATATATCCTTTGGCGGTAAGCGTATCGATAATTTGATTGATGTTCTTTTTGTGCTCATCAATAAGATATACATCCTGACCACCACTGCCTTCCAAGGGTTTTAAGACCATTTTCTTCCCGTTCTTTTCCCAAAATTTTAAAAGATCTTCTTTGTTTCGGGTAATCAAACTGTTGGGCTTTATTTCCGCAGGTAATTCTTCGAAATACAGTTTGTCAATAAAGGCGTGGCTCATAGCAAAGGCATCATTTAGAACCAGGACCCCATTTTGCTGTATCATTCGGGCAAATGCAATCCCGCTGTGTTCCGCCCAATGACGGTCTGAAGTTTCTTCAGTTGGATTGTTTCGAACAAATAGAATATCCAGATCATTACTTGGGATAACTTTTTCTCTTATGGCATCATCCTGGACCTGTGCCCAGAAATCTTCAACTTTATCAGCTTTTACAGAAGCTGGAATTTTTTTGCAGCGAAGGCTTATATCTTCATCTCTATGGAAAATAAAATCTCCTACGCTCATCACATAAACCTCGTGGCCTCGCTCATGCGCTTTTTTTAAAATTACTACAGTCGTGCCGCAGGTTTCGGTTTTAATGTCGCTTATTACAAAACATATTTTCATTATTTTTTCTGTTAGTTTTTAAAGGAAGTGAGAATGCCCAATTTCTCTACTTTTCTTTAGTTAAACCTTTAAGGGCAATTTTTTATACCATTTTTGAAAGCGCTATTCCATTTCGCACTTTTTTTAATCGTTCTTCAAAACCTTCTTTTTTAAGGTATCTGGGTTTTATTTTTGGAGGGGATAATAATCCTCTATCTGTTAAATCCTTTATCATAGGAACGTGTTTTAAAGCAAATTTTCCTGCTAGTAAAAACTCTAGATCACAGCCTTCCATCAAATAGTCGCGCAATTGAATAAGTCCTTTTAGGTAGATTATATCTTTTAAAAATCCGCCACCCTGAAAAAACCTTGAAGTAATATTGAAAGCTGGCTCTTTTGAGAATCCATATTGCGAATGGAGGAGGTAGAATACCTCTTTAAAGTCTGCACCATCCAAAAGTGCTTCCCCTGCAATCACTCTTCCAGCCAATGTTCTTAATCGGTTTCCTGTTAAACCGCCTACCAAATATTCTGATAAAACGGCTATTCCTTCCTGCAAGGCGTCATAGTCTGCCAACCCTTGCGAAAGTTGGGATAAGGGTTGCCGACTTCCGTTATAATAGGTGAGTGCATGCGTTCCTACCTCGTGTTGTATAAGCGCTTCGGCTTCGTTGGTTGTCATGGTATAATCACAGGGCAAATAAAGCTCTCCCTTGGAAACCATCATTACGTTAACGTCGTCTCTTATATATACCTGTGATGAAAAATCAGCTGACTGGTTTCTAAAATATTCAAATTCCGATTTTGCCATGACCGCAAATGCCTCGGCATCTAGAAATCTTTGATTTTCCTGTATTTTGTCTTCTGAAATATTTTCCAATATCGACTTTGCCTCTGCGGCTACATTTTTTTCTAGCCCTCCATAGAGTCGCATACTGCTGTAAAAGAAGTTTTTTGAACCACGTTCTTTTAACATGGTTAACTGTTGCGAAATCTCTTCCCGCTTTTCATCAAATAGAAAAGCTAGTTCCGGATCGTCGATTTCATCGATTCTCAAGTTGTACAATTGACGCTTTAGAATGTCTGGATCTATGGGTAAAAGTCGGTAGTGATATGGATTTACTTCTTCAAAATTAGTTTTAAAAAAGCACTCACGAATAGATTGGATGTTTACTGGTGCTACCAATAAGAGGAATTGATACTGACTTTCTATTTTGGTAAGCTCCCTATCTATTTTAAAAACTTCGGAATGGATTTCCCGTTTTCCAAGTGCGGCAAATCCCTGGATATTCGATGAGGTTTGAACTCTTACAAATTCAAAAACCGCTTTGTGTATGGCTTTGGCGAATCCATCTCGGAACTTTCTGAAATAGAGTGGATATAATTTTCCTTCTGTAGTTCGGTAAACCGGTGGTATCTCCACCCCAATTAAGGTTCCTCCGCATTCTTTGATTTCGTCAATACTGAAGAATGCTTCTTGATTACTTGGTTGTCTTTCTTTGGTTTGTTCAATTCGAGCCGATAGTAATTGTCCTCCAAAACGGCGACTTTCAACTTTATCCAATTCTTCGCGAAGTACTTCCAATGAGACTGGAAGTTTATGGGAAGGTCCTCTAATAATGAATTCTGAACTACCATCTTCGCCACTATAGATTTCCATTAAAATAAATGCTCCAAACCGAGCGCTCATTTTCTCGGTAATCTGGTTAATAAATTCCTGAAAGTAATCAAAATGACTTTCTCCAACAATTAAATAGGAAGCGCCAGTCCTTGCCAGACGAAGCGTGGCGTAGTCATCAGGTTTTCTTCTGTAAATAATAAGAAATGGAACGTCGTGTTCCAAAAACAAATAACCATCATGGGGAAGCTCACGAACGGTTCTGTCACCAGGAGTTAATTCGCCTATTAAATCTTCAATTTGTACGTTGGTATTTGATTCCAATCTCTTGCGTTTTTTCTATTTCATTAGAATAAAAATTCAATATAGAAAAAACTGTTCCTGCCCGCGGACTGTTTAAAATTAGTTTAACAGCAAATTATTGGTTTGTTAGGATATGGAATGCTGTTCATTTCGGTGCTTTTTAAAGCTCCACATTACAAAAGAGCATTAATCCGAAGGAAGTCTTATTATTTATTACTTTTAAAGGTGAAAGGTTTGTTACCTATCTAACCCGCGATATACTCAACCCATCCCGAATTGGAAGAATCACGGTTTCCAACATTGGATGCTCATTCAAAAGCTTATTGTATTGAAGAAGTGACTGGGTATCCACGTCATCATCTTTCACTTTTTCCACTACTTTTCCGCTCCAGAGTACGTTGTCGGATAAAATGACGGCACCTTTTTTAAGTTTTGGAAGAATTAATTCTAAATAGTTAGGATAATTACTTTTATCTGCATCTATAAAAACCAAATCGAAGGTTTTATCTAATGTAGGAATTATATCCAGAGCATTTCCTGTATGCTGGATAATTTGTTTACTGAAAGGAGATTCATCAAAATATTTGCGCTGAAAATCGAATAATTCCTCATTGATGTCGATGGTATGGAGTTCTCCATCACTTTGCATTCCTTCGGCTAGACAAAGAGCAGAATAACCTGTATAAGTTCCAATTTCAAGGATATTCTGAGGTTGTATCAATTTGGAAAGCATGCTCAAAACCCGTCCTTGCAAATGCCCGCTCAACATTCTTGGAGCAATCATTTTTTGCCAAGTTTCGCGGTTAAGCTTTTTAAGAAGTTCCGGTTCAACCTGGGAATGTTGTTCTACGTAATTGTTTATTTTGTCGGGAAGGATTTCCATTTTTTATAGTCTGTAGTCTTTAGTCAGCAGTCGGTAATCAGTAAATCAGTGAATCAGTTGTCAGTAAATCAGTTGTCAGTAAATCAGTGGTCAGTAAAAAGTAATGCTTGGATAGCGTAAACTGGTCATGGATCGTCAATTGTTAATCGTGAATCGAACCTCATCAATCGCAAATCGAACACGTCAATGGAAAATCGTCAATCATAAATTGTAAATCAAAAATCGTCAACCGTAAATCGTAAATTGAAAACCGTCAATTGAGATTTTTATTATTCATTTATCATTCTACATTATTTATTACCCAATTATTCATTTCCCATAATCCTATTTCTCAGCTTTATCTTCGCTTCCTCATCGTCTCCACAGAGCCATTGTATTACATTGTCTTCCCACATGGCATCGGCTTCAGCTTGGGTAATTACTTGTTTTTCCAGCGCCAGATCTAGAATTTTTCCGGGATAGGACGATTGGGGTGCGCTCTCCATTTCTCCTAGAGGATAAGGATCGTCCAAACCAACTAAAACTTGTTTGGAACCTTGGTTTTTAATTACTAGATCTAAGGATCGGGTATCGTGGACTAAGGTATCGAAGAAAATATTTCGGTGACCTACCGATTTTCGGGGATGTGTTTTTCCTTCGAAAAGATCGGGACGACCGTCGAAACCTTGGATTCTTCTACCTAGGTTTATTTGGGCCAATTGTCCGCCGTGGGCAAAACAGGTCCGCATATTTGGATATTTGTCGGCATATCCATTTAAGGTAAGAAAGTGGTAAGCATCCGCACATTGAGCAAGCATCCAGATAAGATGAAATCGCCATGCAGTATTTTCAAGTTTGATAAACTTTTCGCCATCGTAAGGATGTATTTCAACTGCAAGATTGTATTTGGAAGCCATTTCAAAAATTGGCTCATTTTCTTCGTCAAATATGCAGCGCCAAGTCCCAATTGAGTCCATATAATGTGTGGGGAGACATAATAACTGAAGACCAAGCTCTTCTACGCAGCGCTCAATTTCCCAAAGAGCGCCCCGAACAAAACCAGGATGTACCACAAACCCGCAGGTGAATTTAGAAGGATGATCGTGTTGGACCTTGGCATTAAAATCATTTTGGAATCGAAGTGCTTTCTTCATTTCCTCAACCCGCAAACCATTCCCGTAAAGTTGGGAAAGATTAAGAACAACAGCGTGATCTATGTTGAAACGGTCCATCCAATCCAGCTTTTCATTCAAAAAGAAGCTTGAATCGGTAACGGGTCGGCTCCAATCTTTTTGAAGCATGAATTTCCTTTCTGGATCTACCCAAAAAATTTCTTTTTCCCGCATGAATTCGGGGATTTCTTCAGGATACGGCAGAAGGTGGGAATGTCCGTTGATTCTAAGTTTTGGTTTCATTTTAATTGAGTTGGGAGTATAATTTTTTTTATAAAATTACACGTATTTCTACTTAACAAGTAATTTTTAAAAGTTTTTTGAGCTAGAAAATTGCTACAGACTTTTGGTACGCCCACCATCTACCGGAAGGTTAACACCATTTATATAACTGGCAGCTTCACTTGCAAGAAAGGCTACTGCGTTGGCAATTTCGCCCGGTTGTGCAAATCGTCTTGCCGGAACAAGATTCTTCATAGAATCACTTGCCTCTTTTTCTGTTTTTTCCATTCGTTTGGCCGCATTTCCTACAATATCGTCCAATCTATCGGTAGCTGTATATCCTGGTAAGACGTTGTTAACAGTAATTCCATATTGGCCAAGTTCGTTTGCCAGGGTTTTGCTCCAGCTTGAAACTGCACCGCGAATAGTATTGCTAACTCCCAAATTATCGATGGGCTGTTTTACTGAAGTAGAAATTATGTTGATTATACGGCCATAATCAGCTTCTTTCATTCCCGGAACAAGAGCTTGAACGAGGACTTGGTTGCAGATTACATGCATTTTGAATGCCTTTTCGAATTCTTCCACATCAGCAGTGAAAATAGGTCCGCCTTTCGGTCCTCCGGTATTGTTTACAAGGATGTGAACGGTTTTATTGGAAGCGGCTCTTAAAGCCTTTTCTCTTACTTGCTCTGGTTTGGTAAAATCAGCAACATAATAGTTGTGTTTTTGACCTTTATCGTGGGGCAATTCAATTAAGGTTTCTTTTAATTTTTCTTCATCTCTCGCCAATAGAGTTACGGTTGCACCAAGTTTGGCCAATTGGATCGCCGTGGCTTTACCAATGCCCGCGGTACTTCCGCAAACGATAGCATTTCTATTTGTTAAATCTATATTCATATATGATATTAAGGTTTGTAATATTCAAGTATTCCAAATTGAAGAGGGTCGAATCTTTAAAGGAATTTTTCAATAAATACAAAGTAAGGAAAAATTTAGTAAAGAAGTGGATGGAACCCTCCGCGTTTCAGTTCTTTTTGTCGAGAGGCACCATAATTTATATAGATTTGTGTCTCATTGGATGAAGAATGCTCTTAATACTCTTTTACTATCTATTTTTAGTCGTTTTTTTAGTGCCATTCGGAACCTTTGCCGAGCGAATTTTACGTATTCGGAATAATTCTTTTGCTATTACTTTACTTTTAGGAATAGTTTTCCAGACTGCCCTACTTACTATTTCCGCTTTTTTCTTTAGACTGAATATTGAGGTCTTTATCGGTAACGTTATTCTGTATCTCTTTTTGTTGTTTTGGCAAAAATGGGACATAAAAACTAAACTCATAATTCTGAAATCTGAATTTAGTTCTTGGCAATCCTTTTTTAAAATTTTATTTCTAATAATGGTGATATTGGTACTTGCCAAATCTTCGCTATTGCCTTTTATTATCGATAATGAAAGTTATTATTTGCAGACTATAAAATGGTTTAATGAATATGGTTTTGTAAAGGGATTGGGAAATCTTCATATTTATTTGGCTCAGGGATCGCCTTGGCAGGTCCTTCAAGCGGGTTTGAATTTTAGTTTTTTTACAGACGTAATAAACGATATTAACGGTTTTGTTTTTATAGTCTGCACTTTCTTTTATTTGAACGAATATCATAAACAAAATCGGCAGACGTGGATAATATATATATTGGTATTCAATGTGCTGATCTTTCAGTTTTTAGATTCTCCATCTCCTGATCTACCAATCTTAGTCCTACTGCCAATACTATTTTATTGGTTTATATTTCAGAAAAACAGCAAAACTGCCATACTCTTTTTTGTGTTTCTAGTATTCATCAAAATAATTTTAGCTCCTTTTGTCTTATTGTTTTTGTTTTGGAAACTGGATCCTATTAATAGGCGATACCTTGTACTTACGGGATTGTTTTTTGCTATTTTATGGGTTGTTAAAAACAGTATTCTTTCGGGGTACCCACTATATCCCTTTACTTACTTTTCCCTAGATGTGGATTGGCGGACTCCAGAGGCCATCTTGTTTATTGCTACTGTGCCAGAAAACGTAGGAGTTTTTGTGCAGAGTACTCAGTGGTTTTCAACAGTAGGAAGTAAGCTATTGTTTTGGATTCAAATGAGTGGAATTGCGGGAATTTTTAATCAGTCCATACTACTGCTGTTTATTTTATTCCCATTTACTAAAAGTTTTAGAGAAGGAAAACAGTATAAAATTCTCTATTTTATAATGTTGCTTCATTTTGTTATATTACTTTTCACCTCACCCCAATTTCGATTTTTTCTTCCCGAAATATTCTTTTTCGGAGCTGTGATCATTAGAGAAATAGTTGCCCTTATAGACAAGAAAAACAGATTGCGCAAATGGATTATTTTATCAGGGGTAGTTTTACCCTTAATTTTTCTATTTCCTATGCATTTAGACAATTTAACCTCCAACATTAACCATCAGGCCACGGATAGTTTTGAGATAAAACAAATTTTAAAGCCCAAACCGTCATCAAAATTCTATGCTTGGGAATATGAAAAAAAACAAAGAGGAAATCTAGAATATTATTCCCCCAAAGGAGAGGAGTTTTTTAATGTTGGAAATGGAAAATTGCCTTGTATAACCGATTCATTTCTTGATTATATAGAACGCAATTTCCAAATTGTTCCACAACTACGAACGTCTGATATACGAGATGGTTTCTTTTCAAAACCATTGTAATAGGTAGAAATTTTATAAAAATGACTATATCATCCTTGACCCTTTCCAATTGGCATCTTTGAACTTTTTATCCCTATACAATTCCTCCCAATTGGGTATAAATAGAGCATTTTTTTGTTTAAATTCGTTGGTTAAAACATTTCCAAAAAATAGATTGTGTAAAATCGGTAATTTAAAACCTGCACTTATTAAATTAATGTTTCTCTAGTAATAAATTTTCCTTTGAAGGAATAAACTTGTATACTTAAAAGAATTGATTTTTTACAAAAACAGAGAATAAATAAACCTTTCTAATGAAAACACTATATCTAGTTAGACACGCAAAATCCTCTTGGAAACATGATGTGGACGATCACGAAAGACCTTTAAAAGAAAGAGGCCAGGATGATGGTCTTTTAGTTTCGAAAAAGGTTAGTTCTGAAATTGAAGCCCCACAAAAAATTATTAGCAGTGATGCTGTGCGTGCCCTTACCACTGCAAATTTTTTCAAAAATGCCTGGAATCTTCCCGAATCGCAATTTGATACGAGCCACGATTTATATGATTTTAGCGGTCAAGCCGTTATTCGTTTTATAAAATCTCTTGATGATGAACTCGATAGGGTGATGATCGTGGGCCACAATCACGCATTCACTTCCATTGTAAATATGTTCGGCAACCGTTATATTGAAAATGTTCCCACTTGTGGTTTTGTTATGTTGGAATTTGATGAAAACCATTGGAGCGATCTAACCACGGGAAAAACCGTAAAAACAATATTTCCGAAGGATTTAAAATAATGATAGAGAAAACCGCAACACATTCTCCGCAAGTTCGCAACGAGTATATCAACAGGGAGTTGAGCTGGCTTCAGTTTAACGCTCGGGTCTTGCAAGAAGCTTACGATAAAAAAATTCCTTTGTTGGAGCGGCTTCGTTTCCTTGGGATTTTCTCCAATAATCTCGATGAATTTTTTAAGGTACGTTATGCTACCATTCGTCGGATTGAGGAGGCGGGCAAAACAGGTAGAAGTTTTCTGGGAGGATTTTCGGCCAAGGAACTTTTGGCAGAGATTACCCATACCGTAATCGATCAGCAGGCCTATAGCCTTAAAATCCTCAGCGATATCCATCGCGAACTGAAAAAGGAAAATATTTTTATCATTAACGAGACACAGGTTACCCGAAAACAGAGTCAATTTATTTCCGATTATTTTGTGAAGTATGTAAGTCCAGCGATGATGACCATAATGATTGGCGAGCTGGACGAATTTCCCAGTTTAAGGGACAGTGCCGCTTACTTAGCCATAAGAATGGTAATGGCCAAGGAGGATGATACTTTTGAAACTAAATACAACTATGCCCTTATTGAGATTCCCAGAACTATAGACCGTTTTGTGGTCTTGCCACAGGAGGGAGATAAGCAGTACGTAATTATTCTTGATGATTTAATCCGCCATTGTCTACACAATATTTTCGGCATTTTTAATTACGAAAGTATTTCGGCACATATGATAAAAATTACCCGCGATGCGGAACTGGATATCGACAGCGATCTAAGCCGAAGTTTTATTGAGAAAATTTCCAAAAGCGTTAAGAAAAGAAGTATAGGCGATCCTGTACGGTTTGTTTATGACAAGAATATTGATACTGAGACCCTTCAATATCTTTTGCAAAAAATGGGAATTGATAACACGGATAGTATCATTCCCGGAGGGCGTTACCACAATCGACGAGATTATATGAACTTTCCAAGATTGGGAAGACCTGATCTTCAATACGAACCCACGGAACCCTTGCCGATTCCTGGATTGAGTATGCAGGGACGATTGTTTGACAAAATTAAGGAAAGGGATTATTTGCTCCATACACCCTATCAGACCTTTATGTATGTAGTGAAATTTCTTCGGGAAGCCGCATTGGATCCAAAGGTGAAATCCATAAAAATTACCATATATCGCCTGGCAGAAGTTTCACATATAGCCAGCTCGCTCATTAATGCCAAAAAAAATGGCAAGGATGTAACGGTCCAAATTGAGCTGCAGGCAAGATTTGACGAAGAAGCAAATATCAAATATGCTGAATTATTGCAAAGTGAAAACGTGCATCTTAAATTCGGGGTCAAGGGATTAAAAGTTCACTGCAAAATGATTTTAATCGAAAGGCTTGAAAATAAAAAAATAGTTCGTTATGGGTTGATTAGCACAGGAAACTTTAATGAATCCACCGCCAGGCTTTATACGGATTACGCACTATTTACTGCAGATGAAAGGATCTGTAAGGAAATGAACAAGGTGTTCGATTTCTTTGAAGTGAATTATCAAATTAAGAAATATAGACATTTAATCGTCTCTCCCCATTACACCCGAAATGCCATTTCACATCTTATCGACATTGAAATCAAGAACAAGAAAGCAGGTTTGCCAAGTGGGATCCGGCTTAAAATGAATAGTCTTGCCGACTATAAAATGATTGATAAATTGTATGAAGCAAGCAGGGCAGGAGTGAAGATAAAAATGATTGTTCGCGGTATCTGCTGTCTTATTCCCGGAGTAAAAGGAATGAGTGAGAATATTCAGGCAATAAGTATTGTCGGAAAGTTTTTGGAGCATCCACGATTATTTATTTTTGAAAATGCTGGAAAACCTAAGGTATATATATCTTCCGCAGATTTTATGGGCAGGAATCTTGACAACCGAGTGGAAATTACTTGTCCTATTTATGATGAAGGAATAAAGCAGGAACTTTTGGAAAACTTCGAAATAGGTTGGAGAGATAATGTAAAAGCACGTGTTTTCAGCGCCAAGAACGATAATGCCTATCGTAAAAACAACAAGCCTCCAGTAAGGTCGCAATTTGCGATGTACGATTATTATTTAAATAAACTTGAAGTAAACTGATTTGTTAAATATTGAGAAATACGGAGCGGTAGATATTGGCAGTAACGCCATCCGCTTGCTGATTGTAACAGTTGTAGAGCAGAAGGGAAAAGATACTCTTTTTAAAAAAACATCCTTGGTCCGAGTGCCCATTCGGCTGGGTGCGGAGGTTTTTCTCGATGGAAAAATATCAGAAAGCAATTCAAAGAGGATGGTCGATGCCATGACAGCTTTCCGGTTATTAATGAGCACTCACGGAATAAAAAGATTCCGTGCCTGTGCCACCTCAGCGATGCGGGAAGCTTCTAACGGAACACGGATTGCGGATAAAATTGAAAAAGAAAGCGGCATTTCAATCAATATAATAGATGGCAAGGATGAAGCTGCTATTATCGCCTCAACCGATTTAAAAACCTTGATTCAGGATGACAAGGTGTTTCTCTATGTGGATGTTGGAGGAGGAAGTACGGAAATTACCGTTTTCGCAAACGGCCATAGTCTCGTATCCAAAAGTTTTAAAGTTGGAACCGTAAGACTAATTGAAGGATTGGTAGATGATGGAGTTTGGGACGATATGGAAGAATGGATAAAAAAGGAGACAAAAATTTTCCAAAAAGTTTCGATGATCGGTAGTGGCGGAAACATCAATACCATCTTTAAAAAGAGTGGTAAAAAACTGGGAAAGCCTCTTAGCTACTTATATCTATCATCTTATTACAAGCAGATAAAGGCAATGTCTTTTGAGGAACGGATTACCGAGCTTGATATGAATCCTGACCGTGCAGATGTGGTAGTGCCTGCAACCCGAATTTATCTTTCGGCAATGAAGTGGAGCAAATCCAAAAATGTATTCGTTCCGAAAATTGGTTTAAGCGATGGGATTATCAAAAGTCTTTACAATGAAAAGATTGCTGCGGAATTGGAAGTGAACTAGAAATTGTTTTTTGGGTGAATTATTATAATTCTATCTATTTTTCGTTTTAAATTGGTCTAGGAATAAAATTGAAATATCATAATTTTGTCTATCTTTTAATTTATAAGCCACATTATCAGTTTTTTACATTTCCTTCTTGGCTCTTGATTCCGGGTTGTTGTAGCTGTCTTGTTTCTTCTCGGAAATACTTATTTTTATTATAATACCGATTGCTCCATATCAAATGCCAGTGCGATATAGGTATTGTTGTTAAACTGAAATTCGTCTATTATTTTCCAACCCAATTTTTTTGTGTGGGCTTTTTCTGAAATCACGTTGATTTTATTAATAAAGGTAACCGAGATGGGATATTTTTTTCGAAACTCTAAACGCATTTCTTCGAAGATTTGATTAAACAGACCCTTTCCACGAAAGCTTTCTTCAATACAAACAGGACCATACTGGAAACTATTGATAGTTGTGATTGCTCTTCCTTCGAAAGATAGATTGGGGAAACGGGATACCATATAATTGAAGATTTCCCATGGTTCAAAATATCTCCAGCTCCCGGCAAAGACATAAGCTATTATGTTGTCGTCTTTTTCGCCAATAAAGATTCCATCTTGTTTAATAATCTCTTCCAATTGTTCTTTGGTGAACGGAGTGGTTACAAAACCTTGTTTCCGCTCCTCTTCACTTAGGTTGCTATATAGATATTTCGATTGCAGGGCCAGAATTCCATCAATATCCCCACGATTTCCCATTCGCGTATTAACCATTATCTAAAATTTTAAGTCAAGTTCATATTACAGTAGTCGAAAGAAATTGAAGATGTTCTTCTATCAACAAATATAATTTTAAATTCCTTTAAGCGGTATGCCATCAAATTTTAGGATTGGTTTTTATACGGTATTAAAAACTTGTTAAAGGTTTATATTCTTTTTCTCTGAAACAGACTTTCTGTAACTTTCTGCTTCCAAAAATAAACCTATGAAAGCCAAAGAAAAAGTTGCTGCTTTGAGAGCCGAAATGAAGAAAAATAAGATTGATGCCTTTATTGTTTATGCTGCCGATCCGCATATGAGCGAATACCTTCCGTCGGAATGGCAGGAGAGGTCCTGGCTTTCAGGGTTTACGGGATCTGCCGGTTTTGTGGTTGTAACTCTTGATAAAGCCGGGCTTTGGACGGATGGCCGTTACTTCACCCAAGCTCCCAAAGAATTGGAAGGCTCGGGAATCGATCTGTTTAAGGATGGAATTGAAGGCACTCCAAATTATATCGATTGGATAATTTCCGAAACTTCTGAGGGAGCTGCCATCGGCGTCAACAGTTTGGCTACTTCGCACGCCAATTGGGTTTTATTAAAGGATAAATTGTCAAAACACAAAAGGCAACTCAGGAGTTTACCCTTATTGGATAACGTTTGGAATGATAGGCCCGCCCCGAGTAAAAATTCTGTTTTTGACCAACCCGTAGAATTGGCTGGCCAGTCCGTAGAGGATAAAATTTCCAGTATTAGGCAGAAAATGAAATCTGAAGGCGCATCTCTACATATAATCTCAAGCTTGGATGATGTTGCTTGGACATTAAACCTTAGAGGAAGTGATGTAAAGAGTAACCCCGTTTTTTTAGGATACATTGTTCTTTCAACAGAAAAATGTTTTCTCTTTGTCGATATGAAGAAAATAGATGAAAAAACAAAAAGCCAACTTCAGAAGGAGGGAGTGGAACTAAAATCTTACGACAGTTTTTTCAACCATCTTGAAACTTTAAAAGACGAATCAATTCTTATTTCACCCAATAGTAACCAATCCATTTTTGAAGCTATTAAAAGTGAAAATACAATCATTGAAAAACCAGTTCCGGGCAATTTAATGAAAGCGGTGAAAAATGAAACCGAACAGCAAGGTTTCAGAACGGTCATGGTTCGTGACGGAGTGGCTATGGTGAAGTTCCTTTATTGGCTTACTCAAACGGCTGGAGAAGAGGAATTGGATGAATATACTATTGGTACGAAACTGCGGGGTTTTCGTGCCGAAGGAAAGAATTTTATCGGAGAAAGTTTCGGCAGTATTGTGGGATATAAGGGAAATGGAGCGATTATCCATTATTCTGCCAAATCTGAAGGTAGTGCACAGGTGACAAATAAGGGCAGTATTTTAGTTGATTCAGGCGGACAATATATAGAAGGAACAACGGATATTACACGCACCTTTCCACTGGGCGAGGTGTCGCAAGAATTTAAGGAAGACGCTACAAGAGTTTTGCAGGGACTTATTCAATTGTCAATGGTTAAATTTCCAAAGGGAACCAAAGGAGTACAGCTGGATGCATTTGCCAGAATGCCATTATGGAAAGAGGGGAAGGACTATAATCACGGAACTGGTCACGGTGTGGGAAGTTTCTTGAATGTTCACGAAGGGCCCCAAAGTATCCGAAAAGATCTTAATCCCGTAGATCTAGAAGCCGGAATGGTGCTATCCAATGAGCCGGGTTACTACGTTGAGGGTAAATATGGAATCCGGCATGAAAATCTTATTTTGGTTAAAAACTGGAAAAAAACGGAATGGAATACTTTTTATGAATTTGAGACATTAACCTTATGTCCGTTTTTTAAAAGCATCATGGTGCGAGAGATGCTTTCGCAACAAGAAATTGATTGGATCAATACGTATCACGATATGGTCCGGGAAAGACTTTCGCCTCACTTAGAAGGCGAAGTAAAGGAGTGGTTTCTGGATTTGGTGTCCCCATTATAATTCCGCATAGAATGAAAGTTTAGGTAATTCCATTGTGTCGTGATTTTGTTACAATTACGGGCAAAAGTCCTTCGCAACTTTATCCATATTTAAATTTAGGGCAGAAGCCGAAGCATAATAATAATCCGAAACACTTTCGTTAGATTTGATTTTAAATGCATCTTAAAAATCGGATAGTGAATTTTCATAATTTTTGTCTTTAAAATTCAGCATTCCGCTCCAAACTAATTCATCATATTTTTCAAAATCAGATTTAGTTTCAATTCCGTTTTCTTTTTTTTGGTTTGAACAACCAATCATCATTAAAATCAAAAATGCCAATGTTACTCTCATAGTATTTTTCAATTTGCCCCTAACTTATCTATATCATAAATAATAGGGAGGATAGCAATTTATGCTCAATTGACAAGTCTGCTAAAAAAATAGAGCCGTCTATTTCCCAGACGGCTCCTCAATGGTATGGTTAAACAAAATTATTCCATCCGTTTTATCTCTTCCGAAAAAAACTTCATCACAGATTGGTAGCTATTAACATCAACCTCTTTATTATTTGCCATTCTACCAGCCGCTTCTTTGGGAATGAGCACTATTTTGAAGTTTATAACTTCTGGGATTTCATTATCGGCAATACTTAAATTGTCCCATCCGTTTGTGGTTTTACTGATAAACAAAGATTCTCGGTTTAAGGAGGCGGTCAACCTCACTCCAACTCCGGCATACGAAAAAGCAATTGGCATCAAGAAATAATCTCCCACGGGAAGAATCCTGGCATATATTAGCACAGCTCCGCCATCACTGAATATTTGAGATAAACTGTTTCCCCCAATTAAGTCTTGCGTAATTACAAAATCTCTAAAAATATTACCTTCTCCATAGTTTGCCGGGGAGCCCCAATCAGCACGATTTACATCGAATCCATAGGAGACCACATTGGCATTTCCATTTTCTCCGGGAATTCCCTGTTGGCCATCTTGGCCATTCTGGCCATCCACTCCATTTATACCATCTTTGCCATCTTCTGGGGAACAGGCGAGAACCAGTGAAAAAAGGGCAATCATAATTAACTTCAAATTTGATTTCATAGTGCAACAATTTTTAAGGATTAATATTAAGTTTTAATGGGCGCCACAGCCCGCATTGGATTTTAGTCCGAATTCTGGATCGTTCACAATAAAATTCCCCCATTCGGTTAAGTTTAGGAAGGAACCATCCGTGGTCATTTCTCTCGGTGCACTACAATCTTGATCATAGGTCCAGGCCAGCCAGCCTATTTGATTGGAACATGCTTTTTCAAGAACGTGGGTGGTAATGTCCAGAATATTTTGTGAGCCACATTCATTTACATCTTGGAAATTGGCTATTTCCCCAAAGACAAAACAAACATCTTTATTATTAATCTCATCCAGTTTTTGATCAATCACTACCGGTGTAGAAGCATAACCATACCAATAGGCATGAACAGAGAAAATGAGGTTGTGTAACGGATCTGCCTGAAGCATTTCTTCGGCGATGGAAAGCAATTCCGAAGACGAGGTACCACAGTCCGGAGCATCTATCATTATGGGAACCTTTATCCCCAAATTTCTTAGGGAAAGGATAAGTTGTATATAATTGCTTTTAAAAGTGTTGAGCGCATTGGGATCAGCACCAAAACGAACATGACCAAATTCGTTGGCGAGGTTGATAATCAAATATTCCTGGGTTTGCTCAATAAGCGTTCTTACATTTTCGCTTTTCCACCAATCTGCCACCACCGTATTAAAATAATTCCAGTCATTGGTACAGGTAATATATCCGGGATCGTGAAGTTCCAATATGGGAATCATTCCTTTTTGGTGGCTATACGCCAGCATATCCTTTAAAGAGCCATCAGCTACCCAACTATCAACTAATCCCGGATGACCCAATGGACCATCCCAAAAATGCTTTCCATTGGTGTACCAGGGAAAACGGATGCAATTGGCACCCGTTTTTGAAGCTTCGTCCAATAAATAATGGATAACATCGGGATAACCAATTTCATAAGCATCAATTATCGGGTAGTTGATGCCACGGAGTATTATTTTTTCATCATTGGGAAGCATTAGATCCTTTCCTGAAACGTGTAAGGTTAGATTTTGCTCTGGTGCCGGAGTTGGTTCGGGATCGTCATTTTCGCTACAGGCGTGTGACAGAAGTATAACTAAAATGACAATCGGAAATTTAAAACCCTTTTTAAATACCGAACGGAAAAAATTTAAATTATTTTTCATATAGGTAGCAGTTTAATTTTTAGAATAATAAGTTTAAGGTTGGGCTATAATTCGCAATATTTTTAAGGCAAATGCACAATTGCTCATAGTCAGCAAGGATATCAAAAGTCTCTTTTGAGATGGGTAGGTTATATCTTTCCAGATTCTCTGTCAGATCCTTTTCTACGGAATTCTCCTTCCTTTCGGTAATAAAATTCTTGGCATCAGGGGTAATTGTATCCATGTTTTTCAAGCCGAATTCACTGGAACATCCTTCTGATATAATGCCTATTAATAAAATACTTATAAACTTCCTTTTCATAATAAATGCTTATAGATGAACAGGATATAAAAGTATTCGCGAAATGGGCCTCCTCAATCTGCCGTTTTAGGAAGTGTGAAATTGGCTTAATGAAATGTCAGATTATTTTTTATTTTTTTGGATGAAATTCCGGATGTCCACATTGCCACATCAAAAAGGCGTACTGGTTGGCGAAGTTTGCCCAGCTCACCTCTTTGTCATCGGTGAAATGGCCATTGTCATAATTTATTTTCAGCAGAACGGGTTTTCCAGAGGTTGATGAATTTTGAAGTGCGGCGGCCAATTTTCCCGGTTGCCATGGAACAACACGTGGATCGTTCCAACCGGCCACGCACATGACGGCGGGATATTTTACACCGTCCTTTACGTGCTGCATCCCATCCATTTCATATAAGGCTTTGGTTTCTTCGGGGTCCGTTACGGTTCCGAATTCGGGAATATTTACCGGGCCATTTGGGGAAAACTCTCCTCTCATGGCATTTCCCAAACCTACATTGCAAACGGCGGCAGCAAAAAGGTCCGGTCTTTCTGTTATTGCTCTGCTAATAAGAATTCCGCCGGCACTTGTTCCAGATCCTGCCAACTTTTTTGAATTGGTAAAACCTTGGTCAATCAAATATTCCGCACAGCTTATAAAATCCTTCCAGGTATTGGGTTTTGTGGATTTAAAACCGGCTTTATACCATTCCTCTCCTTTTTCGCTACCACCGCGAACGTGTGGAATGGCAATCACCACTCCCTTAACTGCCATGGAATATAGTCGAGTTGCGAAAGAAGGGGTCATACTGATTCCATAAGCACCATACCCTTCCATATAGCAAACATTTGAACCGTCTTTTTTTATACCCGGCTGGTAAATAATAGACAACGGAACCATGAGCCCATCGTGCCCTTTTACCTCAACTTCCTCCACCACCAGATTTGTATAACTATCAGGATAATCCGGCATTTTATTAAAGGAACTTTCACTGAATTGATCTGTGTCCGCGTTATAAATAAAGTCCGTAAAAGGTTTATTCCACGAGGTGCTCAGCATCACAATCTCATTGGAATTATAATCCAGACGGATAAGGTAAATCGATCCCTTGTAAGGAGTTTTTACTTCTGTGGTTTTTTTGGTCTTGGGATTGTATTTGAAAAGATAGTCAACCAGACCGTCACTGTAGTGTAATAAGATGTAATCCTTTGAACGGATAAAATTTTCAAGGGTATAGGATTTTTCGGGTACAACAATTTCGGCATTCTTCCAATCCGGATTTTTTAAATCTGTTGCGACCAACTGAAAGTTTTTTGCGTTCTTATAAGTGATACCATAAATCTTTCCATCGAAGAATTCTGTATTCCGCACAATTTCGTCCTCGGTAGTAATTAGCGGTTTCCAATTTATGGTAGCATTGAATTCCGAAATGGGGGCGTAATAGAGAGCCATTTCACGCTGGACAGTTTCCACGGTGGAAAATATATAATCCGGTGCATCTTTGGATAAGTATGCATAAGGATAGGCCTTTGAATCAATATTCAAAGATGGATATTTTTCATTGCTAAAGAAGTCAATATCAGAGCTTACAGGGTTTCCCAAACGATGAAGTTTGAATTTAGGATTGAGACGGGCTGCGGGATCGGTGTTATCTGCGGATTTAATCCACGTATAGAAAAAGGAACTGTTATCAAAAGTCCAACCTCCCGCACCGGCAGTTGCTAAAATTTCATCTGGCAAAAATTTCTTGGAATTTACATCCATTACTCTAAGAGTTGACACTTCTGCACCCTGTTCGGAATATCCCAATAGCAACTTGGATCCATCATAACTGGGTCTAATGGATTCTACAGACAGTGTTTTTCCGGGAATAAAGGTTAGAGGATCAAACAACAACTCATCCTTTCCGTTTATTCCATTTCGATAATATACTTTGCTCGCTTTTTCGCCCGGATTGCTTTTTTGAAAAAAATATCTTCCAGCTTGTACCTTTATATCATAATAAACAGGCGGCTGAAGGGCATCCAATTTTCTCCATTCAGCAATAAGCTCATCCCTGCCGGTTATGTTGTCCATAATGGAATCGGTAAGTTGGGCTTCGGCCTTAAACCATGAAACAACTTTGGGGTCTTTCATGTTTTCCAGCCTTCTATAATTATCATCGTAAACATTTCCCCATAAAGTATCCTGGACCAATATTTTTGGGGTTGGGGGATAATGGATTTGTGAAAATGCCATTGATGCGTAAAGTCCGGTAATAAGGAAAAGAATGAGGTTTTTCATGTTGTCGATTTTTATTAGTCTATACGGAATTTCAATTTTAGGAGAAAAAGATTGCATTAGAGTTTTATATAATTGAAGTTATATAAATAGACGGGAAGGCTGAAATTCTGACCTTTTCTACTTGATGCGGCAGAAATGGAAAGCGGCTGATAGAGCATTTGCCGTACAGCTTCCCAAGTGCTCCTGGTTTTATACAGGTGGACAGGATTTAGACAAATTAACTATGGCGGGAAGATTCTGCAAGGTTTTTACAGGGGCAGCATATAAATAATCCCTTGGATCGGGAAGGTCTGGTAACCATCCTAATTTAAACTGTTCTGGATTGAGGTTTTTTTTCATGAGTTGTTAATTAATTGTCCTATTTTAGGCTTAGATACTTGGTTTTCATTCCGAAAGGAGATATTCGATGAAATTGGTTATGGACGTGAAACTCTATCTTTTCAACGTGGAATGTTGCAATAGGGTGGCGTACATTGTTTAAAGATACTAATGAAGAGTATTGAGGTATTTTCCCATTATACCAATTGTAAGTTTGGATTTATGAAGTGGGAAAGATTTTGAAAGGAGGTCTAAAAAATATTTTCCCAAGAAGATAAAGTTTAAATTTTTTTAAACAAATTCAAAAACTCCTGTTTCTTGGTCCGGCTCACAACAATAGAGGTATTGTCCTGCATAATAAGCTCCCCGCCCTCACCGCGTATATATTGCTTTACAAAGTGAAGATTGACAATGTTGGATTTAAACGGTCTAAAGAAATAAGGATAATCCGTGAGGACCTCCTCAAAGTTGGAAAGCGATTTGCTGACCAGATGAGTTTCTCCCGAAACCATTTTCACGTACGTATAACTGCTGCTTGCGGTTAAATACATGATGTCTTTGATCTTAATGAACAACAATCCCTTGCTTGTGGAAAGAGCCAGCGTATCCAACATCTCGCCAATGTTGAATTTTGCCAGATTTGCCAATTGCTCGTGGGTGGTAAATATTTGGTTATTGTTGTATTTGTCCAGAGCCTCCCGCATTTCCTTGGCATCTATGGGTTTTAGTATATAATCCAGCGCATTTACCTTTAGCGCCTTGATGGCATATTGATCATAAGCCGTGGTAAAGATGACCTTGAAATGGATTTCCTTAAACTGTTCCAAAACATCAAAACCATTGAGCAAGGGCATTTCAATATCCAACAGAATGAGGTCGGGTTTAAGTTTTTCAATAATTTCCTTGGCATGGATACTTTCCTGCACCGTGGCCAAAACCTCCACATCCTTAAATTTTTCCAGTAGATGCTCCAGGGTTATCAAAGCGTGCTTTTCGTCGTCAATTATAATGAGCTTAATCATGATCGGAAATTTTTATGGTGAGTATGATTTTGGTTCCCAAAGGATTTTTATCTGAATCGTATAGATCCTCAATGACAATATTGTTATCGGAATCCAGCATTTTCAGTCGGTCCAGGGTTATTTCCATTCCGAAGGATTTGTGGGAAACCTGGTTTGTTTTTAGTTGTGTACTTCTCTCTCTGCCCACTCCGTTATCCTCAATGGAAATCTGCAATTCATTTTCACTTGGTTTCCATACCGAGATTTTGAGATTTCCCTTTCCTCGTTTGTTGCGCAGGCCGTGCCAAATGGCATTTTCTACAAAAGGCTGAATGATTAAAGGAGGCACTTGAATGCTGTTTGGATCAACTTCCTCTTCCACCTTTATTTCATAAGAAAATGAATGCTCCAATCGCGCAGATTCAAGGTCAATATAAAGTCTGAGGGTTTCAAGTTCATTGTCCAATGTGATCCATTGTTCTTTTGAATTCTGAAGAATGCTGCGCATCAATTTGGAAAAGGTGGTCAAATAAGCACTGGCGTCCTCCGTTTTATTCTGAATGATATAGCTGTTGATCGAATTCAAAGTGTTGAACATAAAATGCGGGTTCATCTGGGAGCGGAGCATCTGCATCTCGGTTTCCTTTATTTTTTGCTGATACGCTGCATCCTTGTGTTTTCGGGCAGTTAGATATTTTTGGATGAGGACCACCACGATTATGATCAACAGCAGCAATAAAAAGTAAAAGAGATTGGATTTGAAAAAGGGTGGATTCGCCAATATGCTAAGAGACAATATTTTTTTTTGGATATTAAAGAGGTTGTCTTCTGAGCGAACCTGAATATGGTATATTCCCGGAGAAATATGGTTTATGGAAAGTTCAGGATTGTGCCCCAAATCAATCCAATTATTGCTGTCAATAAAGCGATATTGATATCTTACCTTGCTTGGATCTAAAAATGATAAATTTGAAAAATAAACTGTCAGGTCCGTTTGGTCTTTAGAAAGTTCAATATCACTCTTTATTTCACTTTGCAATATTCCGTCTATCTTTATTTCTGAAATAGCAAACCTGTTTTGGAGCTGGGTTGCCAATATTTTGTCAGGATCAATTATGACAATTCCATTAGAAATTCCTATAGCAAATTTTCCGTCCTTAAGTGTGGTAAAAGCATTCAAAAGAGTTTCTTCAGGAATACCATCTACATTTTGAAATTGTACCACCTTATCCAAATCTCTCCGATAAACATTTAATCCCGATGCAGTGGCAAAGAATACATTTCCCTTTTTGTCTGATGAGATTCCTTCAAGATGGCTATCTGAAATAGGATATTGGTTTATATCCACTTTTTTGAGCACTCTACCATTTTCATCCACCTCATTAAATCCCCCATATGCCGAGAACAATAAGTTTGAGGAGTCTGTCAAGGAAATTCTATTGTAATAATCTCCGACGAAATCAGATTTGGAGTTATTAAAGCCGTAATGGGAAATGTCCGTAAAATAATGTTTAACCGGATCATAACGATTTATTCCAAAACCTTTAGGCATCCAGCCAGCCAACCATATCATTCCTTCGCGATCCATCAAAATATCGTTCCATTGATTATTTTTCCAGAAAGTTTCTGGATTGGTAAAACGATCGGGTAGGAGATCCATATCTGGCCATGAATAACGTTGGATTTTTTGATGGGCAAAGACAACCCAAATTTCTTGTGGTGCAACTTCTAAAATTTTTATGACCTCTCCAGGGGAAATGTTTTTGAAAGGAATTTCTTGAAAACCATTATCACTAAAAATATGAATTCCGTCTTGTGTGGACAAAACGATCTTGTCATTTACAAGATTTAATACATAACATTTTAGACCATTTTTTCTAAATCTGAGTTTCCAAATATCCCCCTCCAAAGACCAAACTTCACCGTCATCGGTTAAGATCCAGAGTTTATCAGGCAATTCCTCTACTACCGAAATAATATTTTTTTCCTCTGAATCGGGTAGTGGTAACTCCAGAATTTCAATTCCTGGATTACGTGGTGATAGCTCTAATAAACCCTTATCGGTTGATATCCAAAAGATGTTTGTGGTAATATCAATATGTACATTGAAGATATTGCTTTTGCCAGAATCAAATATTTCGACATAAGATTCCTTTCCAATTAGAAATATTTTTTTGTGGGTATAAATGAAAACATTATTGTTGTATGACAAAAAGCCTATTGGGACTTCATTATCAGGAAGCGCTTTTCTATATTGAATCTTACTATCATTTGGGCTGATTTCAATTATCTTTCCGTCTTCCGTAGCAAGTAGTATGTTTGAGGATTTGGAAAAATATGCGGATGAAAATTTCAGTTTACTTAGTGCTTCGTTTGAATGACGCTGCAATTTGTTTATTTCTTCCTTCCAAATGCAAAGGCCGTACTCTGAAGCGATCCAGATTTCATTTTGGATAGGTTCAAAAATTGAAAATTTACTCAGATTCTTGCTCTCGGAGTTTATCAAAAGGGTAGCAAGCTTATTATCTTTCGGAGAATAATATTTCACATAATTGAAATCAGTACTCCAAATTCTTCCCTTGGAATCCACGAAAATATTATCAAAATGGTCATTATTGGGATTTTCATCCGTAAATTCATTTTTCAAAATTAATTCGATGTTGTCGTTTACGGTATTTATTTTTTTCAGTCCTTCTATGTCCTGAAACAAAATATAATCTCCATCCACTAACAACGATGACCAAACTTGTTTTTGGGGTTGGAGTTTTATGGCTCGATAACCATCGTACTTGAAGATTCCTTTTCGGTCTGCGACATATAAATATCCGGAAGGGGCACTTACCGAATTTATGATATTTGATAATGGTATCCCAAGGGTAGGAGAAGAGCCTTCAGAGGGCAAATATTGTTGAGAAAACATCAAAAAATGGCCCATCCATAAAAAAAGCACCTGACATTTTTTAATCGAAAGATCCATCTTTCCAGATATTTGGGATAAAATTATGCATTCATCTTTTTGGCTATAGCGCTATTTTACCAAATGTGGATTTAGTGCTTCCAAATGCGCATAATTTTTTATATGAATTTAGGGAAATTGCATTGAAATTTATATTCAGAATTGACATTCCTAAAAACAATTTTTTACCGGTAGATAGATTGAAACAATAACATTTTGCAAACTAATCTTCGCATTTGGTGAAATAGTATGAAAAATCTCGGGATTGCCTGCTTAACTTTGATTATTGCAGAATATGGGAATAGAAAGATTTATTGAAAAAGTATGTAATTGATAATTCGTTTTATACAGATTTTTGTTTTAAGTGTTAGCTATGTGTTCGTTCTTCTTACCTGACGGGTCTGGGAACGAACATTTTTAGTTAGCAGAATCCGGATTGGAGTTTACCCACGTCCCCCTAAAGAGGAGAAATCCAAACAGTGGTTTTTATGAATTTTCCGGACTTAGGCTCCCTTTAGGGCGTCTGGTAAAAGTAGTTAGGAATCTAGCTTTCCTTATAGTCGGGATAACTCCGGGTGTATAAAATTATGTATTTCCTTTCTAGGAGTACTTGATTGAAAGTCGTAATGTTTATGAGCGAGAAAATTTCTTCCTTTTTATTAATCTTCTTTCTTTTTCTTCCATTTGAGCGTCAATAAATGGAATACGGGGAGCAAGAAAGTATCCTGTTAAACTCGCAAAAAGAATAGGAATAAAGTAAGTAAACCCGGTTAATGTAGCCAAAAGAATAGTAGTACTCATTGGCGTACGTGTCACGCAGGCATTAATTGCGGCCATGCAGCTTACAATAGTCAACGATAGACTGATGGAAGGAAAAATAGTGTGAACCAAAAGTCCCAATGCGGTTCCACAAAAAAACAGAGGAATTATAAATCCGCCGCGCCATCCAGAAGTCACCGTAATGGCAATAGCGATAATTTTAAAAATAAGCACGGCCGCCAAAAATTGGACCGTACCATTTGCTTCTAACAAATCATTGATTTCAAAATGACTGAAATACCGGGTAATAGGAATGTAAAATGCGATGGTACCCAAAAGGATTCCCCCAATAAAAGTTTTGATAAAAATTGGTGTTTTTATTCTTTTAAACACAGTCTTGAAAAACTTAGTGCAGAAGATAAATCCCCAACCTACAAAAGTTGCGATTACACCAAATAATACCGCCCAACCAAAATCGAATACCGTTTCCATTTCATAGGCTGGAAGATTCCACATTGGTCCTAAACCCAATTGAACAATAATGGCAAATACTACATAACTAAACCCGCTTGCGACCAAAGCAGGAATGATTGCCTTGTAATACTCAACCGAATGTTTGTGATGGAGAATCTCCAATGCAAATAGACTCCCACCCAATGGAGCTCCAAAAAGCGCGGTAAAACCGGAGGCCATACCTGCAATACTGAGCGAGCGCAATTCTTCACCCTTGATCCTTAAAATCTTTCCCATCCAAGTTCCCGTAGATCCCGTAACCTGTACCAGAGGTCCTTCCGGTCCCAAACTTCCACCGGAAGAAATACAGAGCAGGGAAGAAAGAATCATTGAGGGATTGTTCTTTGGATCCAACTTACCTTTATTAAAACGGATGTTATTGACCATTAATTCCATTTCGCCGGGATCCCCGATAAAATAAATTATTAATCCCGCAAGAAGCCCACTTATAGCCATTACCGGGATGACCAGCCAACCTTGCCAAGTGCCAAGGAAATCGGTCAGGAGCATTAATACAACCCAATAACTACCCGAGATTATTCCACCAATAAGACCTAATACGGCCCAAAGAATAAACATTCGACTAAAAACAAATGCGTTGAAGCGGATGGGGTGATCCAAAAGGTTTGAATAGGCAACCAGTTTTCTTCTACGCCTAATTTTCATTACTGGAATTTTTAATAGTGGTTATTTTCGTTTCCGAATTGTATTTTCACTTTAAACAAAAAACTATTCAACTACCCGTGAATAGAATGATGTTTTCCTAAATCTTTCATTATTTCCGCTTCAAAAGTGAGCAGTTCGTTCCATTTTTTATCCACTTCTTCACGATTGCCATATTGCCGAGCAAAACCGAGGAACATAGTGTAATGGTTTGCCTCACTGATCATTAACTTTCTGTAAAATTCGGCAAGTTCCTTATCTTCAAGTTCTTCACTAAGCAATCTAAATCGTTCGCAGCTCCTGGCTTCAATAAGAGCTGCATATAATAATCTGTGTACTAATTGGGTGGTTCTACTTCCACCTTTCGGAAAAAACTGAACAATTTGCAGAACGTATTCATCTTTTCGGTCTCGGCCCAAAATCCATCCTCGTTCCAGGATTTTATCATGAACCATTTTAAAATGGCTGATTTCTTCCTTAATTAATGCAATCATTTCCTGGATTAGATCGGTATATTCCGGAAATCCAACAATCAAGGAAACGGCAGTCGAAGCCGCTTTCTGTTCGCACCATGCGTGATCTGTGAGGATATCCTCAATATTCATCTCAACAATATTCACCCACCGTGGATCTGTGGGAAGTTTTAAACCTAACATTTTATTTTAATTATGAATTATGAATTTTCAAAAAATCAGTTTAGCTTTCTTATCTATATGTCCAAATCGAATTCCTGTCGCAACTTTTCGATTAATGGATTCTTTTCTTTCAATTTCTCGAATTTTTCCCTTGGCGAATAGGCGTATTTCTTTTCTTCCGTTTCATTAACAGTTATATCCAGATCAATATCATAGTTCTGAAGTTTTTCACGTAAAAATTCAAGTAGTTCAAATTTAGCACGTTCCACTTCCGTTTTAATAGTATGATTTGGAAATTCCAGATGAATTATAGAACCCTCGAGCTTCGGAACTCCCATTGTAAGATGGGATAGTAAGTTAAATTTTCCTTCCTTTTGAACTACTTCTGCGTATGAGTGCCAAGCTGTTTTCATTTCCTCTTCAGAAAATTCCTCCGTTGGAAAATCTTCTATTTCCGGTTGGCTTGCTATGAATTCTTCTTTTAGTTGTTGTTTCTTCTTAATGCTCTTTAAAGAAAGTGCTGAGATTTTACGGGCATTCCGTTCCGCTAATATTTGCGGACGCTCAATAACTTTCTGATTTGGAGGTTCAGAATTATTGTTTTTTGAGGAAGGAGATTCCCTAGATTCCTCAGGATTATTAGGGGTTGAAATCTCGCTAGGAATCTTATTCTCTATCGTAATGTTTTTTGAGGAACTTTTATCTTCTGGTTCGCTTACACGATTGGTTTCTGGTTCAATCTTTTCCTCTTTTATAGGTTTGGGAACCATGCTACCTGCCGATGTGACTTGTTGACCTTTGTTGATCTCATTTCTAGGAGCCGATTGTGGAGATCTAAAATGAGAGGGAGGAAGAACAAAAGGGTTTTGGTTATCTGCAATATTTACAACTAAGCGGGAATCAAGCTTTTTTTTTTCGCCCTGATTAGTCAAGGAAGCTAATTGCATCAGGCATAATTCAACCAACAAGCGTTGGTTTTGACTTAATTTGTATTTTAAATCGCAACTATTGGCAATCCCAATCCCATCTATCAAAAACTGCTGACTTGTTTTCTGGGATTGTTCCAGGTACATAGCTTTTACCTGTTCTCCAACTTCAAGAAGCTCGATGGTTTCCTGGTTTCTAGCCACCAAAAGATCTCGGAAATGGGAGGCTAGGCCCATTACAAAATGGTGTCCATCAAATCCTTTTGACAAAATTTCGTTATAAGTTATCAATACCTGTGGAATATTGTTTTCCAATAGTAAATCCGTTATCTGGAAATACCAAGTATAATCCAGAACATTGAGATTTTCAGTTACCGCTTCGCGAGTAAGATGTTTACCGGCAAAACTAACGACACGGTCAAAAATAGAAAGTGCATCTCGTAAAGCTCCATCAGCCTTTTCTGCAATTATATGTAAGGCATCGTCTTCTGCTTCAATTCCTTCCGATCTTGCAACTTCTGCGAGGTGTTCTTTAATGTCGCGAACCCCAATTCTCCTAAAGTCGAAAATCTGGCAGCGTGAAAGTATGGTCGGGATTATCTTATGTTTTTCGGTAGTTGCCAAAATAAAAATGGCGTGTCTCGGCGGTTCCTCCAAGGTTTTCAAAAATGCATTGAAAGCAGCAGCTGAGAGCATGTGCACCTCATCTATAATATATACCTTGTATTTACCAACCTGAGGAGGTATGCGCACTTGATCAATTAAATTCCGAATATCATCTACTGAATTATTGGATGCAGCATCAAGTTCAAAAATGTTGAATGCGAAGTCCTCATCTTCCTTTTGGGTGCCATCCTGATTTATTTCCTTTGCCAGAATTCTGGCACAGGTGGTTTTCCCAACTCCACGCGGTCCCGTAAAAAGCAAGGCCTGGGCAAGATGATTGTTTTTTATGGCATTTTCTAAAGTGTTGGTAATAGCCTGTTGCCCCACGACATCTTTAAATACGGCAGGACGATATTTTCGGGCTGATACAATGAATTGTTCCATATTTTTCAGTAGTCAGTAGTCAGTGTTCAGTGTTCATTGGCCAGTAAATCAGTAATCAGTAAATAGTTTGGGAGCGTTCACTATAAAATTCATCGAAGTTTTTAATTTCTTTTAAACTCTTAAACTCTTAAACTCTTCAACTCTCCAACTCCTCAACTCCTCAACTCCTCAACTCCTCAACTTCCCACCTTCTCAACTTTCCAACTATCTTCAAAAAGACAAATATAGATATGAACGATGTGTTTTAAAAAATTAGAGGTTTGTATTTTCCCTTATTTATTAACATTAGGCTACATTTGCAGCGCAGGCCGCCTTATCGTTCCCGAATTTAATTCGGGAGAGGAAAGTCCGGACACCATAGGGATGCATAGCGGCTAACGGCCGTCACCCTCCATAGCCTCGGCTCGGGAGGGGAGGACAAGTGCAACAGAAAGGATGTACAGGTAATGCTGTAGTGAAATCAGGTAAACTCTATGCGGTGAAATGCCACGTAAACCTGTGTCCCGATAGCTATCGGGAAAGGGTTCCCGCCCGATGCAGGAGGGTAGGCAGATTGAGCGTTTCGGTAACGGAACGTCTAGATAAATGATAAGGCCCCGAACTAGCTTCGGGGACAGAACCCGGCTTATAGGCCTGCATTTTTTTATTCCCGCGCAGGCGGGAATCTCTTTTCCTGATTTTCCCGATACTCCTTTAAAGCTAACACGTTGATAGATTTATCAGGAATAAAGGAATACTGATAAAACCTATAGTTTCCACAGCTTCAGGGGTGGATTATTATACATCTTTCTAATTTACTTTTTCTTCAGTCATAAAGAAACTGAAAACACTTCCTCCATATTTTCTGGCTTCGGAAAAATGTGGAAGAGCGGAAAGATCATTCTCCTTTGAATGTTCTATAATCAGCATTCCTTCATTTTCCAATAATTCCTTTTGAAAGACTAAATTGACGATATTCTCAAAATGGGGTACATCAAACTCGTAAGGAGGATCGGCGAAAATGATATCAAATTTTTCTGAATTTCTTTCTAAATAACTTTCCGCATCCGATTTTATACCGGTAATGGGAAAGGAGAATTCTTCAGATATTTTATTTATATATTGGATACATCCAGTATTGGAATCCACAGAAGTTATTTTAGGAACTCCGCGCGAGGCAAATTCGAAGCTTATGTTTCCTGTGCCTGCAAATAATTCCAAAACGGTGATCTCATCAAAATAAAGTCGGGTTCTCAGAATATTGAATAGCGCTTCCTTTGCAAAATCGGTAGTGGGACGAACCGGTAGATTTTTAGGTGCAGTAAGTCGTCGACCTTTGTGTGAGCCAGAGATTATTCTCATTATCCCAGATTTTTTAGTGTAAAATGTCGATGGGCTGCTTCTGTATTGTCAATCTCTAAACTATTCATTTCCTTGGGTACAAAATCGATATTTCTGATGTAGGTATATGCCATTTTATAAATATCATCATCCGCTTCTATTTCACCACATAGTAAAACAGGAATGGTTTCTGGATTGAGCTTTAATTGTTCCATGCAGAATAGAGTATAGTAGATGAAATCCTCTGCAGTTTTATAAGCATAAGTATTGCAAAGTTGGAGTTCTCCATTTTTTAGTACGATACAATCAAAACTATTTTGTTGGAAATGGAGGTACATTTTGGGAAGCGAATAGTTTTCTTTTTCTAATAGGGTCTTCAACAAAACACCTACCGAATGGTAATAATTGAAGGAGCCATATTTCTCAAAGAAAAAATTGTTGATGTTCATATATGGAACATAAACCACGACAATTCCTTGATTTTCTAATATATCATGGGCAATATAATCATTGGCCAGGATTTTTGAATTAAACTTTAAATATTCACTCGCTCGGGATTCGTCGAATAGGGCAGTAGGAACGAGTCCATAGATTGCGGTGGAATAAATAACAGATACTTCAGAAAAATCCTGCTGGAGAACCTTATTTTCAAAAATAAGATTTTCAATTTCCATCAATAGTTCCTCAGGAGTGGTGCTGTAGGATAGTTTCTTTTCCTCAAAAAACAGTGTTTTTCCTTCTTGTACATTTATTGCCAAAAAAGAAAGCCCGTTCAGGGAAACCTGAACGGACAGTCTGATTGTATTTAATTGCGCTATGTCTTTATTTGTTGACAGTGTCGTAAATTTTAGGCCAGTTTCCTGAGGTATCCACTTCGTCCATAGAACCAACTTTTATAAAGGCTCCATTAACTCCATCCACGGATTGAACTTGTTTTTCCTGGATTACCAAATCCTTATTCAAGTCGTGCAATACAACATCTTTCGGTACCTTAGCTTCAAAAACTGCGTAGGTTGCATCATTCTTGGTTATTTTCCCAGCTTTGAGATCGAATTTAGCGTTCACGCCTTCTATAGGAACGTTCATCATTGTTTTATATCGATCTGAGTTACCAAAAAGAGAATCCTTAACAGGCGTAAATCCTAAGGTATCAATTAAGGATACATCGATATAATATCCTTCACTAATTCCGAATGCTTTGTTTTTTGCAACGTCGGCGTAGCTGGAATCACGTCGTTGGGTTATGGCATATTGTGCCGTTTCAATAAAATGCACTAAGCTGTCCCAATTACCGGTAAAAGTTCCGGTAATTTCTTTATGAGCCAATTCTGATGCTTGGATGTCCTTCAAGTTTTTGATTACTTTTGCATAGCGTGCTTCTTTTACCTTATTGAATTCTACTGGTCCCATAATTGAGGTCCAAAGTTTCCAACCCAAAAAGATTATAACAATCCAAAGAACAATCTGAATTACTAATTTCATTGCTTATTTTGTTTAAATATTGATTTCCCAAAAGGTGTATCGCAAATCTACAATTTTTTTTTGTTCGCAAAAGTTTATTCCGAAAAAATGATGTCTATCTTTAAACCGCTTATTGACAGTTGAAAATGATGAACGTTACCGAATTTTACAATTTTTTAAAAAATGATTTTCCCCACCAAACCACTTCTAAACAAGATATCGCCCTTCAGCTTTTAGCCAAATTTGTATTGGGCAAGAACAAAAATGAAACTTTTTTATTAAAAGGATATGCTGGAACGGGAAAGACTACAATTGTTAGCTCTCTCGTTAAAAACCTTTCCAAAGGAAAAATGAGATCTGTGCTGCTGGCACCCACTGGACGTGCGGCAAAGGTGATTGGCAATTATTCAAAAAGACAGGCTTTCACGATTCATAAGAAGATATATTTTCCAAAAAGCGCCAAAGGTTCTGTTTCGTTTACACTTCAAACCAACAAACATCGCGACACTATATTTATTGTGGATGAAGCTTCCATGATACCGGATATTAACCAAGATTCCAGACTATTTGAAAATGGGTCGTTGTTGGACGATTTGATGCAATATGTGTACAGTGGCCATAACTGCAAACTATTATTAATTGGGGATACCGCTCAATTACCACCCGTCCATCTTTCCGTAAGCCCTGCTCTTGATATGAAGATACTGGAATCGCAATACCAAAGGGAGGTCACCCATATTGAATTGAGCGAAGTAGTTCGACAACAGCAAGACAGTGGTATTTTGGAAAATGCAACCCGAATAAGGGAACATCTTGAGGACGGTTTTTTTGATACTTTTAAATTTACAGCACGGTCGTTTCCTGACATTATCCGTCCTGTAGATGGACAGGAAATAATGGATGCCATAAGCGATAGCTATTCCGAATTGGGAAACGAGGGGACGGTTATAATCGTCAGGTCCAACAAGCGGGCAAATCTTTACAACCAAAGTATCCGGGAACGAATCCTTTTCCAAGAAGCCGAACTTTCCTCTGGAGATTATTTAATGGTAGTGAAGAACAATTATTTTTGGGTGGACAACACAAGTGAAGCTGGCTTTATTGCCAACGGAGATATTGTAGAAGTGTTGGAAATATTCGCTTTTAAAGAATTATACGGGTTTCGCTTTGCAGAAGTAAAAGTTCGGATGGTGGACTATCCAAATATGGAGCCTTTAGAAACCGTGCTGCTTTTGGATACCTTGACCTCAGAAAGTCCATCTCTTACTTATGAAGAATCCAATAGTCTTTATCAAGAGGTGATGAAGGATTATGCCGGAGAAAAATCCAAGTACAAGAAATTTTTAGCGGTAAAGAACAACAAATATTTTAATGCCTTACAGGTAAAGTTTAGCTATGCCATTACTTGTCACAAATCGCAAGGGGGACAGTGGAATACCGTGTTTGTTGAGCAGCCGTACCTTCCCAATGGAGTAGATAAAGAGTATCTACGATGGTTGTACACTGCTATAACCAGGGCTCAGGAGAAATTGTATTTGATAGGGTTTAAAGATGATTTTTTTGGGGACTAAACTGTAAATTAAGAAAGACACCAACTGTTCCAAACCATTTATTTCTGTCGATTTAAAGAAGAACAAATCCCATTATTTGTTTTGCAAAATGCTTTTCAAAAAAAGGCTTTCAAGAACTTAATCTTCTTATTTTTGAAAATATTTTAAAAAAAAGTTATTGTGAAAATTATAGCAATGATCCCCGCTCGTTATGGCGCTTCTAGATTTCCGGGCAAATTGATGCAGGACTTAGGTGGAAAACCTGTAATCGTAAGAACCTATGAAGCTGCCAAAGCCACCGCTCTATTTGATGAAGTGTATGTTGTAACCGATAGTGAGATTATTTTTGACGAAATATCCAACAACGGCGGAATGGCATTAATGAGCCAAAAGGAACATGACTGTGGAAGCGACCGTATTGCGGAAGCTGTTGAAAATATGGATGTGGATATTGTTGTGAACGTGCAAGGAGATGAACCTTTTACGAGTCGTGAATCCTTAGAAAAAGTGCTCTCTGTGTTTAATGGGCCGGATGCAGATAAGATTGATCTCGCCTCCTTAATGACCGAAATCCACGATTGGAAGGAAATAAACGATCCAAACACTGTAAAAGTTATCGTGGATCAAAATGATTTTGCACTCTATTTCTCACGTTCGCCAATTCCTTATCCGCGGGATAAAAATGTAGATATCCAATATTATAAGCATAAAGGTATTTACGCTTTTAGGAAAGAGGCAATTATGGATTTTTACCGACTGCCCATGCGTTCCTTAGAAGCTGTGGAAAAGATAGAATGCATCCGTTATTTGGAATATGGAAAAAATATTAAGATGGTTGTGTTCAATTCTGTAGGCGTTGAAATAGACACTCCTGAAGATTTGGCCAGAGCAAACAAACTGCTAAAAGAAAGCAAACCCAATGGCATAAATAACAAGTTTAGAAATTTTCCCATGGTTCCAAAGGTTATTTTTGGAGAAGGCAGCTTTGATCAGCTTGCAGATATTTTAAATCCAAAACGCCAACAAATGGCACCCTTTATCTTCTTGGTTGATGATGTTTTCCAAGATAATCAGGAGTTTTTGGATCGTATTACGCTTCGTTTTAATGATAAAATGCTTTTTATATCTACAGAGGAAGAACCCAAAACTTCTCAGGTGGATAGTTTGGTACAGGATATTAAAGCAGAATTCACCAATCTACCCTCGGGTATTATAGGGATAGGCGGTGGAACGGTGATGGATCTTGCGAAAGCTGTTTCAATTATGCTGGCAAATCCAGGAAGTTCTGCCGATTACCAAGGTTGGGATTTGGTAAAACAAAAAGCGATCTATCACGTAGGAATTCCAACGATATCTGGAACTGGTGCAGAAGTTTCTCGAACTACTGTACTTACCGGACCTGTGAGGAAACTTGGAATAAATAGTGACTTCACCCCATTTGATCAGGTTATTCTCGATCCAGAACTCACGCAAGGGGTTTCAAAAAACCAATGGTTCTTTACAGGTATGGATTGTTTTATCCATTGCGTAGAATCGTTAAATGGTACTTTTCTAAATGCTTTCAGCCAGAGTTATGGTGAAAAAGCTTACGATCTGTGTTTGGAGATTTTTCTTAGCGATTCTCTTTCGGAAGCAGAATCCCGTGCGAAATTAATGATGGCCTCTTGGCATGGAGGTATGAGTATTGCTTACTCTCAAGTAGGAGTTGCACACGCTATGAGCTATGGTCTTGGTTATGTTTTAGGAACAAAACACGGAGTAGGAAATTGCATTGCATTCCAATTTTTGGACGAGTTCTATTCAAAAGATGTGGCTCTTTTTAAAGAAATGGTCAAGAAGCACAATGTCCAGATTCCTCAGGGAGTATGTAAAGACCTTACTGAAGAGCAAATGGATGTAATGATTGATGTTGCAATGGGAATGATTCCTCTTTGGGAAAATGCACTTGGCGATGAGTGGGAAAAGACTATTACCCGCGAAAAGCTGAGAAATCTTTATCGAAAGATGTAATTTGTAATTTCTCAAAAATGGGCTTCGCCAAATTTTTATTTTTTAATGTAATGGGTTGGCGAATCCAGGGCAACTTCGATCCAGCTATTAAAAAAGCCGTCATAATCGTGGTGCCGCATACAAGTTGGCATGATTTCTATATTGGTGTTTTTACGCGACGCATTTTAAATATTCAAATAAATTTTATAGGGAAGTCTGAATTGTTTCGATGGCCATTTGGTGCTTATTTTAGATGGATGGGCGGCGTTCCATTAGACCGTACATCTGGACAGAATAAAGTGGAAGCCATTGCCGAAATTTTTAGTGACAAGGAAGAATTTCGTCTCGCCTTGGCGCCTGAAGGGACCCGGAAGAAGGTTTTGGAATGGAAAACCGGCTATTATTATATTGCGCGTGCGGCCAATGTTCCCATCATTCCTGTTGCTTTCGATTATACAACTAAATCTGTAATTATCCACCAACCTTTCTATCCCACTGGGAATATCGAAAGCGATTCCGAAAGACTTCGTCAATATTATAAAGGTGTCATTGGCAAGAAAAAGGAATTTTCTTGAGGAAATTATTCATCGATATTTTTTAAAAAAAAAATGAGGATGAACTTGTATTATTATATTTCTTCCAATATAAATTGATTTTCTTCGACTGTTAAAAGCCATATTAATAATTATAAATGCATTGGCAAAGATCATAATCTCCCTACATTGCAGTACCAAAATTATTAATCTAAGGTAAAAAAATCATGATTGAAGAACTGATTGGAAAATTAAAGTCGGAAGTAGGAGGACAATTAACAACTAAAACCGAGGTTTCGTCCGATAATCTGGACGATGTGTTTTCAGTTTTTGGCGATGTTTTTAAGAAGGAAGCGTCAAGGGAAATGATGGGAGGTAATTTTTCAGGATTGATGAATCTTTTTTCTGACGATCCGAATAATTCGGAGGCCAATAATATTCAGTCCAACCTGAGTTCGAATCTCGTCACGGAGCTAATTGGCAAATTGGGAATTTCTCCTGCACAAGCGCAAAAAATTGTGGCGATTGCACTTCCTGTTTTGATGAATATAATATCTAAGAAAAACAGTTCAAATACTAAAGATGATTCGTCTTTCCTTAGTGACCTTTTAGGTGGTGGAAATAGGGGAGGACTAGGTGGTATTTTAGGTGGCTTCCTAAAATAGTAGAATTTCCAGTTTCATTAAAAGGATTAAAAATAACTCGTTTTGTAAAATTGTAAATTTTCCGGTCGAGCGCACTCCAGATTTTATTAAAAATCAATTTCCTAATGTTCTATAAAAAGACATCTAGTCCTAAGACTCTCAATCTATTACTCTCTTGGTTTTTTAACCATTTATTGATTTTTCAGAAACCGTCTTACGGCTACCCATTCCTTTAGCATATCTCTTGCGTCCTGAGCTGGGTATCCCAAAACAGTTTTTCCCGCTTCAACATCATTCATTACGCCAGAGCCCGCACCTACAGTAGCTCCGGAATGAATAGTAACGTGGTCCTTAATTGAAGCGCTGCCACCGATTATTACTCCATCACCTAAAGTGACGGATCCTGCCAATCCACTATGACCAGCCATAATGCACGATCTGCCCATCACACAGTTGTGGGCTATTTGCACCAAATTGTCAATTTTACAGCCGTCACCGATTATAGTTGAACTAAATTTGGCTCGATCCACGCACGAATTGGCGCCTATCTCGACGTAATTGCCGATAATAACATTTCCTATCTGTGGGATTTTAACGAGACCTCTGCCATCGGCACTAGGACGATATCCAAATCCATCCGCACCAATACTTACATTGATATGAAAAATGCAATGGCTACCTATAACACATCTTTCGCGTACAACTGTTCCAGACCAGATAACGGTATTATTTCCAATAACGGTTTCATCAAAAACACAAACATTTGGATAGAGTATTACCTCACTTCCTAATTCCACGTCCTTGCCAATATAACAATTGGCACCGATTTTACATCCTTTGCCAATTTTAGCAGTTTCATGAATAACCGCCGATGGATGGATTTCGGTATCAAAAATGGGCTGAGAAGGATTGAAAAGTTCCAACAATTCGGCCATCGCCAAATCCACGTTTTTAACCTTTATAAAAGCTCGGTTTTCCCCAGGATCAATAGTGGAATTTTCGCTTACGAATGCCGCGGAAGCTTTAGAGTCTCCCCAGAACTTTTCATATTTTTTACTTCCAATAAAAGTAATATGGTTGTTTTGGGCCTTTTTTATTTCCTCGGGCCCTTCAATTTGGACAGTGGTATTACCTATTAATTCTCCTTTAAGAAGAGTGTTGATTTCCTTGATTGAATATCCCATAAATGCTTTTTGATGTTAGTTAGAAGCGAATAAAACTAAATCAAAAAATTGAGAATGAATGGAGTTTCAAAATAAATGTAATTATTTAATTTTCGGGCGCCAAAAATTGTATGATGTATGAAGAATTTTAAAGAAATGGATCGTGTTGATATTAAACCTGAATTCTTTATAATCCCGCACTTATCATATAAAAAAAGCCGCCTCAAAATGTTAATTTGAAACGGCTATATTTATTTTATACAAGAGTTTTTATTCTTCCTCCGAAGATTCTTCCATTGTGTGGTACACATTCTGTACGTCATCATCTTCCTCTATTCTTTCGAGGAGTTTTTCAACATCCGCAGTCTCTTCGGGACTTAGCTTTTTGGTAACTTGAGGGATTCGGTCAAAACCTGAAGAAAGGATTTCAATATTTTTTTCTTCTAAAAATGACTGAATATCGCCAAAGCTTTCAAAGGGGGCATATATTATAATCCCGTCCTCGTCCTCAAATATCTCATCCAATCCGTGGTCAATCAATTCCAGCTCAAGCTCTTCTATATCCAAACCTTCTGGGCTAATTCTGAAATTGCAAGTATGGTCAAACATAAAAGATACTGATCCAGAGGTTCCTAAGTTTCCGTCACATTTGTTGAAATGCATTCGGATGTTGGCCACTGTTCGCGTATTATTATCCGTAGCGGTTTCTATCAAAATGGCAATCCCGTGAGGGGCGTAACCTTCAAAAAGAACTTCTTTATAATCTCCGAGACTCTTGTCGCTGGCCCGTTTTATCGCCCTTTCAACATTTTCTTTCGGCATATTCACCGACTTGGCATTCTGGATTATGGCCCTCAATCTCGAATTGGCATCCGGATCTGGACCACCTTCTTTAACTGCCATCACAATGTCCTTTCCAATTCTTGTAAAGGCTTTGGACATAGCGGACCACCGCTTCATTTTTCTTGCTTTCCTAAATTCAAAAGCTCTTCCCATATATTATTATTCTTAATTATCTATTGTTAATCGTTTATTCTTGAAAAGTAGGCAAAGGTAAAAAATTCTAAAAAGGCGTTTCTGGTTTTTTGTTCCAAGTTTCAGGTTTGAGGTTGACTTAAATTTCCTTTTGTAAATTTGATAACTGATCCCTGACCACTGAAAATCACCCAATCAAATCGTCAATAATCTTTGCCAGTTCAAAATCCTTTTCGGTAACACCATCGGCTTCGTGCGTAGAGAGGAAAATCTCCAAGGTATTGTAAACGTTGGTCCATTCTGGATGATGATTCAATTTTTCCGCTTCAAAAGCAATGCGTGTCATAGCAGAAAAAGCTTCTTTAAAATCTTCAAATTCAAAAACTGTATGGATTGCATCCATTTCGAAATCCCATCCTTCTAAATCTTTTAATCGGTCTTCTATTTCTTTATTTGATAGTGCTTTCATGATTATGTTTTTTAATTGTTTATAACTCTAATTCAATTTTATTGCAGCTTCTATTTTATCGAAACTATTTCCTCATTAAGGCTGCTCTCTTCAATTACTTCCGAAATACTTATTTGATTTCCTTTCGGCATTTTATTTTTCTTTGGAAGAAGCGCGCTATAGCTGACTTCATTGCTTGTGAACACGCTTTTAAAGATAGGTATATTATCTCCAATTTTCGAAGTTATTTCTCTAAAAAGGTCTTCATGGTGCACCATATCATTGCTTGTTAAATGATAAATACCAAGCACGGAACGATTGATTATATAATGGATTTGCTGGCAAACCTTATTTATGGTAGTTGCGGTAATTACCAAATTGGGAAATACTTCAAACGTGGCTTTATGGCGGATACATTGTCTTAAATGGAAAATGGCAGGAGAATTAATTCCCAAAACTATAGGCAATCGAATAATGGTAGTTTGCGAAGGAATATTTTCAAGCAACAATTTTTCTACAGAAATTTTAAATCTTCCCAAAGTCGATTCTGAAAGCGGTTCATCAGTTTCATAAGAAGGGTGTCGCCATTTTGCATCAAATACTTCTGAAGAAGAAATATAAAGAATCCTGCATTTTTGATTTAACAATGCATATTCAACAATTTGGCAATGTGCTTCAATTTGGCGATCATAATCGCCCTTTATGGCCGAAATAATAACCGTGGGCCGCAACTTGTTCAGCAAAAGAAACATTGAGTCCTTTTCCACGCAATGATGATGGAAAACCTTATTTTCTGAAAAGGTGCCTTCCTGTTTGCAATAGGTGCCGTGAACATCAAAATAAGGAAAAAGCTCTTTGTAAAGGGCGTGACCGATAAAACCGCTGCCTCCCAAAATCAGAATACGCTGTTTGCTTTGTCTTTCAATCATCTAATTCCTTCTTCACTTAAAAAATAGACAAATCGGTTTTGGTGGTAAAATGTTCCAGCGCTTTCATCCCCAGATAAGAATTGCCTTGGGGATTCAATGCCGGCGCCCAAGTGGCTATGGTGTAACAGTGGGGAAGAAGGGCCACGATACCGCCGCCAACGCCACTTTTTCCTGGCAAACCAACTTCAAATGCAAATTCTCCTGCTTCATCATAAAAACCACAGGTAAGCATAATGGCATTTATTCGTTTTACTTTATTCGCCGATAAATGGCGGATGTTTTTTAAACACTTTCCTTTATTTGCAAAAACGAAAAAAGCGTTTGTAAGTTGCTGGCAGTTCATCATTATCGAGCATTGATGAAAATAGAAATCCAAAACATCTTCTACTTCATTATGAAGATTACCGAACGATTTCAACAGGTTTGCCGCTGCGTAATTATTAAAGCCAGTTACCCTTTCCGACTCGGCGATGGCATTATTATATTCGATGCTATCGTCATGGGAAAGTTCACGCACAAAATTTAAGAAGTCCTCTTTTGGGTTTTTCAGGTTCGAAAGCAAAACATCGGCAATGACAATTGCACCAGCATTGATTAGCGGATTACGTGGAATACCGTTTTCAAGCTCCAATAAGGAAAGATGGTTAAATGGATTTCCCGAAGGCTCGACGTCAACCCTACCCCATAAAGAAGTCCCAATCAATTGAAACGCCTTTGCCAATGAAAGAACTTTGGAAATACTCTGAATGGAAAATTTTTCCTGAGAGTCTCCCATAGCAAAGTTTTCTCCGGTTATCAACTGCAAATGGATTCCAAGATGATTTTTGTCCACTTTTGCCAATTCAGGAATATAATTGGCTACCTCGCCGGTATTCTTGACTTTGCTTAAGGTGTCGTGGATTTCATTTAAAATATCTTGGTACTCCACCATTATCCTTTATAAAATGGGGTTTTCACTATGGTAGCTGCAACGGGTTTGTTCCGTATGCTTATAAAGATTTCGGTATCTGGAGCGCTATTTTCAACAGTTACATAGCCCATACCAATTCCTTTGTTTAGTGATGGCGCCATGGTACCGCTGGTAACTCTTCCAATTACGTTTCCATACTTATCCATTATTTCATAATCGTGTCTTGGAATGCCGCGATCTTTAAGTTCAAAACCTATCAATTTGTTTTTTATTCCTTCTTCTTTTTCCTTTTTCAGATTTTCAGAATTGACAAAATCTTTACTGAATTTTGTAATCCATCCCAGTCCAGCTTCTAGAGGTGAAGTAGTTTCATCAATATCGTTTCCGTACAAGCAGAACCCCATCTCCAAACGCAAGGTATCACGGGCAGCAAGACCAATTGGTTTTATGCCGAATTCTTTTCCTGCTTCAAATACCTTGTTCCAAACTTGTTCTACTTGGTCATTTTTGCAGTAAATCTCAAAACCACCACTTCCCGTGTATCCTGTAGCGCTGATAATCACGTGCTCAATTCCAGCAAAATCAGCTACTTTAAAATGGTAGAATTTAAGCGCAGACAAATCCACGGAAGTAAGTGGTTGCATTGCCTCGATAGCTTTTGGACCCTGAATGGCGAGTAGAGAGTAGTCATCAGAAATGTTTCTTAGCTCCGCGCCCATCAAATTGTGTTTTGAAATCCATTCCCAATCCTTGTCAATATTGGAAGCGTTCACAACCAAAAGATATTGTTCTTCCTCAATTTTATAAACAATTAAATCGTCAACAATTCCACCAGTTTCATTGGGAAGATAGGTGTACTGAGCTTGTCCTATTACAATTTTGGAAGCATCATTACTGGTCACTTTTTGGATTAAGTCCAACGCTTTTGGACCGGTCACTAAAAATTCGCCCATATGCGAAACGTCAAAAACACCTACACCCTTGCGTACCGTTTCGTGTTCTGCATTTACCCCTTCATAGGAAACTGGCATATTATAACCTGCAAAAGGAACCATCTTCGCACCCAATTGTTCGTGAATATGTGTAAGAGCTGTATTTTTCATATTAAATCTCCCAAATCGGGAATATTTTGGTTATTAAAAACAATTTTTTATAGTATGCGCAAATGTATTATAATCCTGTAAAGTTAACGAGCATTTATAAGGAATGTTTTAAACAATGCTGCCGTTAAAGTCGTCTTAAGCAGACATATTTTTCCCAATGTTTTCAATACTTTTATAAACCTGTGCAAATTAAAATGACTTAAAATAAATGTGGGATAAATCGGTATATTGGAATGTATTTTTCCGCAAAATGAAAGTCTTACATCTTACGCTATTTTGCCTTAGGTTAATTCCAACTCTTGAACATTGAAACAGGAAATTGAAATTCAAAAATAATTATTATGTCAACAACAATATCGACGAATCCTTATTCTGGGAAAGAAATCAAAACTTATAAAAATCACACTAAGAATGAGGTTGAAGAAATCATAAAAAAGGCAGATCGACGCTTTTATCAATGGCGGGAAACTTCATATACCGAACGAAAAAAATTAATGCTGGCGGCTGCTGCGGAATTAAAGGAAAACAAGGAGGAATACGCAGAGATGATGACACTGGAAATGGGAAAGCCTATTTCGCAAGCTATTGCCGAAATTGAGAAATGCGCTTGGGTATGTGAATATTATGCGGAAAATGCCCAATCCCAACTTCAAAATGAGATAAAGAAAACCGATGCGGACAAAAGTTATGTTAGCTACGAACCTCTTGGCGTGGTCCTGGCGGTAATGCCGTGGAACTACCCATATTGGCAGGTATTCCGATTTGCTGCTCCCGCACTAATGGCTGGAAACATTGGTATACTAAAACACGCTTCAAATGTTTTTGGTTGCGCGTTGAATATCGAAAAGGTTTTTAAAAGAGCAGGATTTCCTGAAAATTGTTTTACCACGTTACTCATAGACAGTGATGCTGTAGAAGGTGTGATTGAAAACGAAAAGGTAAAAGCAGTAACCTTGACGGGAAGTGGCCCCGCAGGGGCTTCGGTAGCTTCCATTGCGGGGAAAAATATTAAAAAAACAGTTCTGGAACTCGGTGGAAACAACGGTTTGGTGGTATTTAAGGATTGCGATATGGACAAGACCATAGAAACCTGTGTTATGGCGAGATATCAAAATACAGGGCAAAGTTGTATCGCGGGAAAAAGATTGATTATTGATGAGTCCCTAGCGGAAGAGTTTACCGAGAAATTAGTCCAAAAAGTGAGAGAACTCAAAAGTGGAAATCCTATGGACGAAGAAACATTTATTGGAACTTTGGCCAGAGAAGATCTCGCTGAGGATTTAGAAAAACAAGTAAATGATTCCATTGAGGCTGGTGCTAAATTGGTGTTGGGAGGAAAAAGACAATACGCTTATTTTGAACCGACTATTTTAACAGAGGTTACCGAAAAGATGGCAGTTTTCAACCAAGAAACTTTTGGTCCCGTACTTTCAGTAACAACTTTTAAAACCGTTGAGGAAGCTATTGATCTTTCCAATAATTCAAAATTTGGATTGGGAGTTTCGCTTTTTACCAAAAATATTGAAGAAGCGGAAAAGCTTGCCTTTCAATTTGATGAGGGTGCCGTTTTTATAAATGAATTGGTTAAAAGTGATCCTCGACTGCCTTTTGGAGGAGTAAAGATGAGCGGGTATGGTCGTGAACTTAGCGAACACGGAATTCGTGAATTTGTGAATAGGAAGACGGTTTATATTAATAAATAAGAATTCAGGCTGCCACAAATTCACGAATGATTTAGATGTTTTTGGCTTATTCAGCGGAGCCAATTAGAAATCTTGATTCGCACATTGGTATTCGACTCCTGATAGGCTTCGAACAGACTGATACTGGTAACAAATTTAAGAGATGCATTATAATGGTGCAACTTTATCACGCTGAGCGCAGTGGAAGCGCACGCTAACAATTCTTCAAATCCGAATTGCTAGCTGGACAGACCCCAGTTGCTCCTTTACTATAATTCGTGAATTCGTGGCAGTATTGTTTTAAACTTCCTTCATATTATGCCGGCTTGCAAATCAACTATTATATTTAACCTCTAAACATTTTAAAATGAATTTTCACACAAGAAAATGAGTCAAGCCCGAAGACCTCAATCCCAATGAAACACTTTTTGGTGGAAGATTATTGGAATGGATTGATGAGGAAGCCGCTCTTTATGCTATTATTCAATTGGAAAATCCCAGGACCGTTACCAAGTTTATGAGCGAGATAAACTTTCGAAGTTCCGCCAAGAAGGGGGATATTATTGAAATTGGGTTGGATATTGTCGGTTTTGGAAATACATCTCTGACTCTCTGCTGTGAGGTCCGCAATAAAATGACGCACGAGGTGATTATCAGTATCTCTAAAATTATAATGGTGGCTCTTGGTGAAAATGGCAAGCCTATCGCACATGGGAAAACTGCAAAGGAATTCGCCAAGGACAGGCTGGCAAAATAATTTAATTCAACTTTTGAAAATCCGTCCCTGTTGGAGATTCGAATACTTCAAGATCAAAATAGGGTAGAGCAGCAAGTAGATGTTCAAAAATATCTGCTTGGATATGTTCATAATTCACCCATCGTTGGTCTCTACTAAAACAATAAATTTCTAAAGGAATTCCCTTGTCAGTTGGCGCAAGGTGTCGGACCATTAAGGACAGGTCTTTATGAATTGCAGAATTTGCATTTATATAAGTATCCATATAATGTCTGAAAACTCCTAGATTGGTTTGATTTCTTCCATTTATCTGGATTTCCTTGTTTACATTTTTTGCAGCGTTATATTTTTCAATATCCCGCTGACGGTGTTCTATGTAAGGTTTTACCAATTCAATTTTTTTGAAACGTTCCAGATCCTCGGGAGAAAGGAATTTGATAGTAGATTGTTTTATATAAATTGAACGTTTTATTCTCCTTCCACCGCTTTCGCTCATTCCGCGCCAGTTTTTGAAGGAATCTGAAATTAGGCTATATGTTGGGATGGTAGTATAAGTTTTATCCCAATTTTGAACTCGGACGGTAGCTAGGTTTATCTCCACAACATCCCCATCGGCTCCAAATTTTTCAAAGGTTATCCAGTCACCAATTCGTACTAAATCGTTTACAGAAACCTGGATACTGGCAACAAAGCCTAAAATGGTATCCTTAAAAATAAGTAGGATTACAGCCGAAGCCGCTCCTAAGGTGGCCAAACTCTTAATTGAATATCCTGTAAGAAGTTGAATAATCCAAAAAATTCCAATTCCCCAGGCGAAAATCATGAGAACCTGAACATAACTTTCCATTGGTTTATCGCCAAAGCGCTCTTTGCCCTCGAGATAACGATGGATAGAACGAAGTATACTTCGGAATATAAGAATCCATAATATTACTAGATATACTTTGAGTAGCGCAAAAACCAATTCTGCCACAAATGTAGATTCAGCAAATAATATAGGAATGAGGAACCATAAAATTGATAACGGCAGTAATCTCGCAATAAAACGCGGAAAATTACTTTGCACCAGATAATCGTCAAAAGAGGTTTTTGTTTTGCCACTAAACGCTGAGAACAAGGCTACTACCAACTGTCGAAAGAGGCCACCAATAATCAATAGTCCGATGGCGACAATAATACAATTGATGATTACATTTAAAAATATAGCCCATCCCTCCTGCATCCCTTGGTCTACAAGCAAATTTTGAATAAAGGAACTATATACTATAAGCTTTTCTTGATTCATGGTAAATACTTACGGTCGGCATAGAAGGGTCCGAACGGAAGTACTGAACAAAGTATCACAACGAGAAGTTCCGTTATGGACCAATTTAGCTTTTTGTACATATAAAATGCTCCACCAACATATAAGCAGAAAAGCACTCCATGCGCCATTCCAACCATTTGGACCATTTGAGGCATATGCCAAATATATTTTAACGGCATTGCGATTCCCAAGAGAACGAGGAAGGAAACCGCTTCCAAAATACTTATCATTCTAAATGCCCTAATTGATTTTTCCATTCTAAAACAAAATTTTTGCAAATATACATTAAGCAAATGGGAATGGAGAAAGTTCAATGTTCAATACTCAATGTTCAATGCTCAATGTTCAATGTTCAATGCTCAATGTTCAATGCTCAAATTTCAATATTGAATTTGAAAGGTTTACAAATCCTCACTCCACATTAATATTTTCAATTATTTTGAACCTGAAATCTGAAACGCAGAATTAGAAACTCCGAAACACAAATTATAAACAACAAACCCCAAACCCTAGCACTAATCCCAATGCATCCGCTGAAGTCTAATTGCATTAAGAATTGCTAAAAAAGCAACTCCTACATCTGCAAAAACCGCCTCCCACATAGTTGCGATTCCGCCTGCGCCCAAAATCAACACTATAAGTTTTACACCAAATGCAAGGGCAATATTTTGCCAGACGATAGCTCTTGTAGAACGACCGATTTTTATAGCACGTGCAATTTTTGACGGATGGTCTGTCTGTATTACAACATCGGCAGTTTCAATAGCAACGTCGCTTCCCAAACCACCCATTGCAATTCCCACATCACTTGCTGCAATTACAGGCGCGTCATTTATTCCGTCCCCCACAAATGCAACTTTTGTTCCCGGAATGTTTTTGAGAGATTCAACTTTTTTTAATTTTTCTTCCGGTAATAAGCCACCGATTGATTCCTGTAATCCAAGTTCTTTTCCCAGCTTTTCAGTTATTGATGACTTATCCCCAGACAGCATAATTATTTTCTTGATGCCGAGTGAACGCAGCTGCTGAATGCTCTCTTGGGCGTCTTCTTTTATTTCATCTGCTATGGTTACATAACCTCTGAATTCTCCATCAATCGCAATCATAACGATTGAATCAACAATGTAAATACTTTCAACGGCAACTTGGATTTTATGCAAATCCATCAGTGTTTTATTTCCTGCCAGAACTGTTTTGTTATTGACGGTGCCTTGTAATCCTTTGCCTGCGGTTTCCAATACATCGGAAGCTGAATAGGTTGTTTCATTTTTATATTTAAGAATCGCTTTTGCTATAGGATGCGTGGATTGGGCTTCAATAGCTTGAAGGTAACCCATCATTTCTGCTTCATCAATTCCGAAGGTTTTTATATCTTTTATTTTAAAAACTCCTTTGGTTAGGGTGCCGGTTTTGTCCATTACCACAGTATTGATCTTAGTAATACTGTCCAAAAATGATGCTCCTTTGAAAAGTATTCCATTTTTGGAAGCAGCCCCCAGACCTCCGAAATATCCCAATGGAATGGAAATAACCAAGGCACAAGGACAGGAAATAACCAGAAATACCAAGGCTCGGTAAAGCCAATCCCCGAAAACATAATCTTCAACAAAAAAGTAGGGCAGAAAGGTAAGGGCAAGCGCTGCAAAAACCACAATTGGTGTATAAACGCGGGCAAATTTGCGAATAAAAAGTTCTGTTTTGGATTTTCTGGAAGTTGCGTTTTGTACCAAGTGCAATATTTTTGCAATTGAACTATCTTCAAAAACTTTGGTTGATTCTATTTCGATAACATTTTCCAGATTAATACTTCCGGCATAAACATTTTCTCCTTCATACATTGATGCTGGTTTGCTCTCACCAGTTATTGCTGCAGTATCTAAGGTTGCATTTGTGGAAAGTAGTTTTCCGTCCAACGGAATTTTTTCTCCAGTTCGAACTTGTATCTTTTCTCCGATCTTTACCTCTTGAGGATGTACGGATACATAATTATTATTTCGAAATACCATGGCCACATTAGGCCGTATATCCAAAAGTGCCTTAATATTTTGCTTTGATTTATGAACCGCTGAATGTTGAAAAAGCTCTCCTAAAGTGTAGAAAAGCATTACCGCCACGCCTTCATGATAATGGCCCAGTGCGAAGGCGCCGATGGTTGCAATTCCCATTAAAAAAAATTCCGTAAAGAAATCACCTTTTAATATTGCATCCCATCCGTGTTTTAAGACAGGATATCCTACCGGAATATAAGCTAAAAGATACCAAACTAGTTGTACTCCCCCTGTAAAAAAGGCAATGTTCAGATAGTCGAGAATAATCCCGGCAATCAGCATTATAAAACTGAAAATGGCCGGGAGATAAGTATGGAATATAGATTTTTCTACTTTTTCTGTCGTGGCAGTAGGGGTGCAACAGTCGTCCACAGTAGTGTTATCTGTTATTTCAGGGGTAGGATGGCAACAGCTATCTTCAATTATAGGACTGTTGGTATTCTCGATTGCGTTTTTCATTTAATTCTTCTCCTAATCTCAGCATTTATCCCTCTGAATCATATAACCATTCTTGGGCTTTGGCAATACCTTTTTTGATGGCCTCATCTTCTGATACACCACCTTTTTCCATTATTTTTTCAGCTATTTTTAATGCCTTTTCCCGAACTTCGGGAGTAAGGTTATTTAGTTCAGCTTTAAAATTTTCGAATATCCATTTCATGATGCAGTATTTTAAAGGGCTTTTTAATTCAATATTTTGGATTGGTCCAATTTGTAAATTTTCAAAATTAGGGAATCAAGAAATGCAACCGAAGTGCATTAACAGAATAGCTTATACTTATTTAGAATTTTTTTAGCGGTACAGACTTTCGAGTTGAAATTTGCGCCTTACTCCGGAAGAATTATTTTATACTTTTAAACAATCATTTTTTAAAACATAAGATGCAGAATAATGATTTAGAAAAAAATTTCAGATCCTACTTGACCAACATGGCAGGAATCTCAGAAGCACATTCGGATACATTATATGAAAGTTTGGAAAAAGCAGATTTCCCAAAAGGAGAAATGTTGCTTCGGGAAGGAGAGGTTTGCCGTCATTCTTTTTTTGTAGAAGAGGGATTGCTTCGGTCTTATACACTTGGAGAGGACGGAAAGGAGCACCTGATTCAGTTTGCACCTGAAAATTGGTTTATTGTAGATAGAGGAAGCGTTTATTTTAAAGATACTTCTGAAATTTATATAGAGGCCATTGAAGATTCAAAAGTGGTATTGTTGGATAAAAACTTTATGGATCGAGCTACTCAGTTGGATGAAAATTTCAGAAAGTTTAATGAGAAACTTTTACATAACCATATTCGACACATACAACAACGGCTTAATCTTTTACTCAGCGCATCTGCGGAGAACAGATATTTAAGTTTTATTGAAACTTATCCAGATTTGTTATTGCGGGTACCACAATGGATGATCGCTTCTTATCTGGGGATAACCCCCGAAAGTTTAAGTAGGGTAAGAAAGGAACTGGCACATCGGAATTCCTAAATTTGATTTGTAAAAACCCAACAGATCTTCCTCCTACGCTAAAAAAGCTTCGGCGGACAAATTGAGACCTGTTAGGTTTAGCCCATCCTCGGTTACTCCAAATATCCAAATTTTCCCATATTATAATCGCTGATTGCCTGAACCAACTCTGCGCGAGTATTCATTACAAAAGGACCTTGGGCGGCAATCGGTTCATTTAAAGGATCTCCACTTATCACCAACACAACGGCATCGCCAGAAGCTTCAATATTGAACCCTTCACCATCATTTGCCATCAATGCCAAACTATCAGTATTTATTTCCTCTGAATTGTTTATTCTTATTTTTCCTTCAATTACCAAAACAGCAGTATTATAATCGGCTGGAAAATTAAAGCTAGCTTTTCCTCCTATGTTTAACTTTGCATTTAAAAGATAAACAGGGGTAAAAGTAGAAGCACTCCCTTTTGTTCCAAGATATTCCCCAGCAATTACTTCAACTACACCAGCATTTTCAGACAGTTCAACTTTTTTTATTTCACTGTTTACGATACCCTGATATTTTGGCGTGCTCATTTTATCTTTTGCTGGAAGATTGACCCATAACTGCACCATTTGGAAATCCCCACCTTCTCTACTAAAATTTTCCTCGTGATATTCCTTATGAAGAACGCCAGAGGCGGCGGTCATCCACTGCACGTCACCTTCTTCGATTACTCCGCTATTTCCGGCACTGTCATGATGTGCAACCTTGCCTTTATAGGCAATTGTAACGGTTTCAAAACCGCGATGCGGATGGACGCCAACTCCGCGGGGTTGATCGGTGGGAGGAAAGTAAAATTTACTGTTATAGTCCATCATTATAAATGGATCCATCCGTTCAAAACCTACACCAAGACCAGATGGAATATAATTGTGGACCCGAAATCCATCTCCAACCATATGGGGTCGTGGCGGATTTACTACGCGTTCTATATTTTTTGTTTTCATTTTTTATAATTTATTTTCTATTAATATTTCTATTGTTTAATAAACTGAACTGAAATGAGCAGTCTTACCTTATCGCTCACCACAACACTTCCGGCCTCCGTCATTGCATTCCAGGTTAAACCGAAGTCTTTTCTGTTAAGCTGTCCTTCAAATTCAAATCCCGCTTTTGTTTGTCCGTAGGGATCGTGTGCTATCCCATTAAAATCTCCATCAAGCTTTATTTCTTTTGTAATGCCTTTAAGTGTGAGATCTCCTACAAGTGTTTCACCATCAAATGATTTGGAGATAAAAGTTAAGTTGGGATGGGTTGCTGCGCCAAAGAAATCATCAGATCTTAAATGAGTGTCGCGATCCTTACTTTTTGTATTGATGCTATCAACATTTGCCGAAAAGAAAAATTTTGCATCTTTAAAATCATCTGATGTAGTTTCTAAATGTCCTTCAAATTTTTCAAAGCTCCCACTAACTGTGGAAATCATCATATGTTTTACTTTGAATTCTATTTCTGAATGTGCGGGATCGATTTTCCAAATTGTTATTTTTTGTTTTTGCATGTCTCTTTGTTTTAAGGATTAATAATTTTTACAAAGCTAGAGCACCAATTTTATAACTACATTGATGTATGGTAATAAATCAATTCGGCTGTTTAACAAGTTTAATGGAACTTTCGACGTAATATAGATATTTCCTATTCCATTTTTAACATAGATTTATGCTTAAATCCTTATAGTTAGAGGGATTCTTAGGTTTTGTATACTGTATTTTTCCTATTTTTGAAATCTATCCCAAAGCCTTTGGAAGAGAAAAAGAAAAAGACCAAAAGGAAAAAAAAACACAGGGTTTTAAGAGTCATCGGATGGATTTTCGGGATCTTAATTCTACTGGTGTTTCTTCTTATCCTATTTGTTCGCAGTCCGTGGGGCCAGAATATTATTGTACAAAGGGCTGTTAAATACGTTTCGGGAAAAACCCATACCAGAGTTGAGATCGACAAGCTCTTTATTACTTTTGATGGAAACGTGATGTTGAAGGGTCTTTTTTTAGAAGATAAAAAGGGGGACACCCTAATCTATTCGAAATCCTTGGAGGCAGATATACCCTTATTGCCCCTAATCCGCGGAAACAGTTTTGGAATCGACAATCTGTATTGGGAAGGCCTGCGGGCAAATGTAATCCGAAAGGACTCAATTGACGGTTACAACTTTCAGTTTCTTATCGACGCTTTCGTTACACCTGATACAACTACAGTTGCCGTCGACACTACCTCATCAACGATGAATTTAATCTTGGGCGATTTCCATTTTAAGGATTTCAACATTGTTTTTGACGATGCCGTATTGGGGATTGATAGTCAATTTCAAATAGGAAGTCTCAATCTTCAGATGAAAAAAACGGATCTGGAAAATATGGATTTCCGCGCTTCCCAAGCAACTATTTCAAATGCACGCATTAAATATATCCAATCACCCGTTCCACCGCAGCCCAAGGGAGACAGTCCTTTGCCCTTTTTGGAATTGGATAAAATCGCACTAAAAAATGTGTTTCTCGATTATCAATCCTACGGCGATCGAATAGCAGCCGAAGCAGAGATTGCCGATCTTTATTTAGAAATGAAGGAGGCAGATCTAGCTAATAATACCATCGATATCGGCGATTTCAGATTAAAAAATTCCATTATAACCTTAAATACTGAAACGGAAGTAAATGGAATAACCCAAAAAGTCGAAGAAGTTAAAGATGAAGCAAAGGAGGATATCCGAAATTTCGAATGGCCTGATTTTAGAATTGCTATTTCCAAAATTGATATGGAAGGCAATAACATCAGTTATTTTGTAGGTAAAAATGAAGTCAAGAAAAACGTTTTCAATCCCAATGCAATTGCTCTTCAGAATTTTAATCTACAGGCAAATAATGTTTTCTTAAAAGATAAAAAGGCTGGTTTAAATCTTGATGAATTAACCTTTCAAGAGGGCTCAGGTTTTAACCTTAAACAATTGACTCTCAATATTGACGCTTCGGATAAATACTTGGATGTAGATAAAATAAAACTGGCTTTAAATGATAATAGTCTGAACGGTAAAGTTCGGTTTGATTATAAATCTTTAGCTGATTTAATCGACAAACCCGAGCAATCCAAGATCGCCCTTGATTTGCCATCTTTTGCGGTGGATTTAAAGGAGATTTTCAAATTTCAACCCGACCTTCGTAAGAATGAATATCTAAGGACTCTTTCAGAAAAAAGACTTTCAGGAAATGTGGACGCCTCGGGATATTTATCGTCTATTTCAATTCCGAAGCTAAATGTTTTCTGGGGAAATACCACACGGATTTCGGCAAATGGAACTATCCAAAACGCCACCAATCCCGAAAATCTTAAATTCAATATTCCCCACTTTTCCGCAAAGACCAAGAGAAGTGATTTGGTTCGTTTTGTCAGCGAAAAGGATTTGGGAGTGAGCTTACCAGAAGATGTTGCCTTGGAGGGACATGCCAAAGGAAATCCTGAAGATATTTATGCCATGGCGAATCTTACCACTTCGCAGGGAATTGCCATTATTGACGGACACTTTAAAAATGATTCCGAAATTGCCTTTGATGCCGATGTTGAAATAAAGGAATACAAAATCAACGAGCTGCTAAATAACGAAGAATTTGGTGCGCTGAGCCTGAGCATAAAAACACAAGGTTCTGGAAAGGATATCAATAGTCTTGATGCAACTTTAGATGCTAAAATATCCAGCTTTCAGTTTAGGGATTATGCTATAAAAGATTGGGAAATTAATGGTAAGATCGCGAATGGAGAAGGGGATATTGTTTCGGCATATAAAGATAAAAATCTTGATTTGGCCTTTAATGCGGATATTGTTCTGGATTCCGTTTCACCAAAGGTAAGTGCGCATTTGGATGTAAAAGGTGTGAATCTTCAGGCAATTGGCGTCATGGACCGGGATGTGAGAACGGGTCTAGTATTAGATGCCGATTTTGAAGGCTCCAAAGAAGGTTTCGACATAATTTCTACCATTGGTAATGGAGTAGTGGTCTATGATAATAAAACCTATCTTCTGGGCGATGTGCTCGCAACAGCGCACATTCGTAAAGATACTACCTCCATTTGGGTCGATAATAAAATTTTGCAATTGAGTTTGGAGAGCAACACCGATCCCGAAACATTTGGAGCGGCAATCAAAAAACATATTGCCAGTTATTTTTCCAAAAAAGTTGTTTTGTCCGATACGGTTGAGAATCCCGTAAAGCTGAAAATAATCGGAAGGATCGCCCAAGCTCCGGTTCTAAACAAGGTCTTTTTAGTAAACGTCAACGATTTGGATACTATCAGCATTGCTGCCTACTTTGATCAAAGTGAAAGGAAATTGGCTGCCAAGATTCAAGCTCCTCATATAAATTATGGTGGTAACGAGTTGGATAGTCTGGCGTTTACAATGGATAGCGATAAGGATAAATTTATATTCGATCTTGGCTTCAACAGTTTAAAAGCTGGACCTCTTGACGTTCCTAAAACTAAAATAAGCGGACATCAGGAAAATGAGGAACTCAATCTAGCTTTTACCGCAATTCATAAAGACAGTATTCTCATTAATATTAACTCCCAGATTACGGGAACTTCCGAAGAATTGCGCTTTCACGTAAAACCGGACAGCTTAATACTGGATAGAAAGAAATGGGAAACTCCGGAAAACAATGAAGTCCTTATCAGCAGAAAGAAGGTAGCGTTTAATGATTTTCGATTTACCCGTGGCGATGAAAAGGTAGAACTTACCGATAAGATGCCCGATATTTCCCGTGACCACGCCGCCATTGAATTCCAAAATTTCAAACTCAGCGAGATTCTGAATTATTTAAATCCTGAAGAGGAATTGGCTAAAGGAAATTTAAATGGAAATCTTGCTTTGGTAGAGCCATATGGTAAAACAGGACTTCTGGCCGATCTTATGATTGACAAACTAGAAATGCTCGATATCGATTTGGGAAGGTTGACTGCAAAAGCGGAATCTGACGGTGGTGATCGATACGATTTTGAAATGGCAATGAAAGAAGGAGAGGTGGACCTGGACCTCAAGGGCGATTATATTGCAAGTGAAACAGAGGGGAGACAAGATTTGGATTTGGTAATAAACAAATTCAATATGTATGCACTCGAAGGATTTTCTTTAGGTGAGGTAAAAAATACAGGAGGCAGTTTTTCAGGAAAGTTCAACGTTACTGGAACAACGAAAGATCCTCAATATAAAGGAAATCTGAATTTTGATAATGCCTCGTTTACAATTTCCAAACTGAACGCTCCCTTTACTCTGGCGAATGAATCCATAAAATTGGATAATTCTGGGATTTATATGGACGGATTTACTGTACGTGATGAAAATAATAATCAGTTGGTCCTCTCTGGTAATATCGGAACGGAATCATTTATAAATCCTACATTTAATTTAAAACTGGATGCTGAAAACTTTCAGCTAATAAATGCCACCAAAGAGGATAACGACATGGTTTATGGCAGGGCTTCCTTTAATGCTGATGCCACGTTAACCGGAGATTTGCAAATTCCTAAACTGGATGCGAGACTTCGGCTGGATGATGATACAAATATCACGTATGTTCTTCCGTCGGCCTCTGTGGCTATTGAGGAAAGAGATGGGATAGTAATCTTTGTAAATAGAGAGGATCCGGACGCAGTATTGACCAGAACGGAAGAAAAATCCGCAGTTTTAACTGGATTTGATATCAACGCATTTTTGAAGATTGGCAAAAAAGCCAAGATTACTATTGTAATCGATGAGGAAACGGAAGATAATTTTGAGGTTTATGGCGATGGTGATTTCAATTTTACTATGAATCCAAATGGAAGAATATCGCTCACTGGAGTATATGATATCGCGGGTGGCCATTATGAAATGAATCTATACAGTCTTGTGAATCGCCGGTTTGAGTTGGCGCCGGGTAGTAGAGTAAGTTGGTCTGGTGATCCATTTGACGCCAAACTTGATGTAAAGGCCATTTATAAAGTTAAAACATCTGCTTCGGCATTGATGGCGCCCATTAGTTCTGGAGCGGATCCTTCCGTTAAAGGGAAGTATCGTCAAGTTCTACCCTTTTATGTCTATCTGAATATCGATGGGGAACTGCTTAAACCGAAAATATCCTTCGATTTGGATATGCCCGAAAACGAGCAAGGAGCAATTGGAGGACAGGTATATGGAAGAATTCAACAGGTAAACCAGCAAACGGATGAATTGAACAGACAGGTATTTTCACTGTTAGTGCTCAACCGCTTTTATCCAGATCCCGGAAGCGACGGTAGTGGAGGAGGTTTTGCATCTGTAGCTCGGGATAATTTAAACGATGCGCTCTCCGATCAATTGAATACTTTTTCTGACAAAATATTGGGAAATACTGGGTTGGAACTTGACTTCGGTTTAGATAGTTATACAGATTATCAGGGAGAAACCCCCCAAGAAAGAACGCAATTGGACATTGCCGCCCAGAAAAAACTTTTTGACGATAGAGTGATTGTGCGAGTGGGCAGCGAAGTAGATCTGCAGGGGAGCAGTCCTACGAACGAACCAACGCCGATTATAGGAAATATAAGTATTGAATATTTATTGACCGAAAATGGTCGTTACCGCTTAAAAGGTTTTCATCATAATGAATTTGATAATGTAATTGACGGTCAGACTGTCGTTAGCGGTATAGCTTTGATCTTTACACAGGAGTTCAACAAGTTTAATGAACTGTGGGACGCTTTATTGCACGGTCAAACCAAAGAGGAGAAAGAAGCAATAAAAGAAGCTAAAAAGGAGAAGAGGCAAAAGAAAAAAGAAGAAAAAAGGGAGGATGAACAGAAAAAATTACAACGTGCCCAAGAGGGTACCCGTAAAACAGACGAAGGTAATTAGGAATTTTATTTTTAAAAAAAAATTAGCAATTAGGTGAAATTTACGATCAAAATATTTTCAATCTTATCCATTATCATCCTGGTTATGCAATCCTGTGCGGTGAAAAAATTCGTCCCCGAAGGAGAGCGGTTATATACGGGGGCGGAGATTGAAATAGAATCTGATTCTATCATCGATAATGAAAAGGGTTTGAAGTCTGTGCTGGAAGAGGCATTGCGTCCAAAACCAAATAAGAGCTTCTTGGGTATGCGTCCCGGACTTCATCTTTATTATAAAATGCAGCAGAAGAAACCAAACTTTATCACCAAGTTTCTATATAAAAAAATTGGAGAGGAACCCGTTTATGAAAGTGATGTGAAACCTTATCAGGTTGAGGAAATCTTGCTAAACCGTTTAGAAAATAGGGGGTTTTTCTACAGTTCTGCAAAATCCGAATTTGATGAAAAGGAGAAGGAGGCGTCCTTAACTTATAGGTTGAGAGTGCCCAGACCGTACACCATGAAAAATTATAAAGTTGACTCCCTGCCAGAACCCATTTATTCCGAAATCAAAAAAAGTGTTGAGGATACCAAACTTTCCGAAGGTATGCGGTTTGATCTGGCCAATATGAAAATGGAGCGGGAACGAATCGATACCGATTTAAAAGGTGAGGGCTACTATAATTTCAATTCCCAATTCATGATTTTTGAGGCGGACACCAATCAATATAAAAAACGAAACTTCGATCTTTTCCTTCGTTTTAAAAAGGATGTTCCTGAAAAGTCCATCGTTCCTTATAAAATTTCTAAAATAAACGTTTACGCTAATTATGATATTCAGGATTCCACGGTAAAGGAAACGGTGCGTTTTAATGAAAAGAGTTTTATAAACAGTGAGGATTTTTTTAAACCGAAATATTTAGATCCATTTATAACCTTAAAAGAAGGTCAACTTTATAGCCCTGCAAATTCCAGAAATACTGCCCGAAGACTTTCTACAATTGGAATTTATAAGTTTGTCAATATTCAATACAAAGAACAGGACTCTCTGCTTACCGATAGTTTGGGAATTTTGGAAGCAAATATTTTCTTATCTCCGCTGAACAGGAGGGCCATACGTATTGAATTACAAGCGGTTACTAAATCTAATAATTTTGCAGGACCGGGACTTGCCTTAACCTACAGCAATAGAGATCTTTTTAAAGGAGGAGAAACACTGAACACCACGGCCAAAGTAGGGTATGAGTTTCAAGCAGGTGGAGGCAGGGAAGTGGGAAACACCAGTATTGAATTGGGGTTAAAGAACGAATTAATATTTCCTCGGGTTATTTTCCCGGTGAAAATCAGCAACGATTTTTTCAAGTATGCCATACCCAAGACAAAAGCAGCTGTTAGTGTGGATTACCTAAGTAGGACAAAACTTTATACACTTTTATCGGCTACCGCTCAATTTGGTTATTCCTGGCAGGCAAATCGGTATGTTACCCATGAAATTATTCCTGTTTCGGTAAACTATACTAAATTGATGAAAACTTCTGTGGAATTTGACTCTATATTAGATAAGAATCCCTTTCTCCAACGCAGTTTTGAACAGCAATTTATTTCGGGGCTGAACTATTCATTTACCTTTAATGGAATGATAGACACTTATAAAAAACATCAGTTTTTTGTAAATGCCAATGTGGATATTGCTGGAAATAGTATCAGTTTGTTTGGGAAGGAAAACGAAGATGGGAAAAAATCAATTTTAGGAATGGAATATGCGCAATATGCCAAAACAGATATTGATTTTAGATATCACTTTAAAATAGGAAAAGAACAGTTAATTGCCACGAGATTGTTTGGCGGTTATGGAATGCCCTATGGTAATTCCGATGTTATGCCTTATGTTAAACAATATTATTCCGGGGGACCCTATAGTGTTCGTGCCTTTAGGATACGATCGCTGGGACCGGGAACTTATCAGGGAGATAGTGATGAAATAAATAACTATTACGACCGTACTGGAAACATACGTCTGGAAGCAAATATTGAATACAGGTTTCCTATAATTTCATTTTTAAAAGGAGCAGTTTTCGCAGATGCCGGAAACGTTTGGAACTCAAAAGGAAATGAGGTTTATAACTACGAAGATAAGTTTACCTCCAATTTCATCAACGAACTTGGGATGGGTGCCGGAGTAGGTTTGCGCGTAGATGTTCAGGGATTTGTAATCCGTTTCGACCTTGCGGCACCTTTTCACGATCCGTCAAAAGATAAAGAAGACCGGTTTGATTTTGATTATAAAAACCCGATTTTTAATTTTGGAATCGGATATCCTTTTTAAGATTAGTCTATTTTTCGCGGACTTGATTTAAATTAGTAATTTATGTAGTTGTTACTTCCCAATTGTGGTTGCCGATTTTCTTTTGAAGCTTGCATAATAGATCGTAAAAGTTTACTTTCATCCCTTTCTAAAAATTGAAAATAATGATAAAAAAAATAGGTGTTTTAGGACTAGGAAAGGTTGGTAGCCTTGTGGCAACCTTACTTAGCCAGAAGTATGAAGTACAAGGAATGGATCAATTTGACATCAATGAAAAATTTTCTTTTGATGTTTTAAAAGGGGACGTTTCTAATGATAAAAATATCCGAGATTTCCTTAAGGACAAGGATGCCGTTGTTTCATGCCTGCCATATTTCCTCAATATCAAAATAGCTGAAACCGCTGTTGATATGGGAGTTCATTATTTCGATCTTACGGAAGACGTACCTACCCTAAATGCTATACAAAAAATGGCAAAAAACAGTAAATCCGTGCTAGCACCACAATGTGGCCTCGCTCCCGGATTTATTGGAATCCTAGGAGCGGGTCTGTACGGTCAGTTTTCCGAAGTTCGTGCCGTAAAATTAAGAGTTGGCGCTTTGCCCTTGCATCCAATGGGACAGTTGGGGTACAGCTTCACCTGGAGTGCCGAAGGGGTTATCAACGAGTATATAAATGATGCCGAAGTAATCCATAATGGCGAACGAAAAATGCTTAGTTCACTCGATGATGTTGAATCCATAAATATTAACGGTCGCCAATATGAAGCATTTTTGACCTCAGGTGGTTTGGGCACCATGTGTGAGACTTTGGATGGGAAGGTAGATACCTTAAATTATAAAACCATTAGATACCCAGGCCATAGGGACGGAATGAAATTATTGCTGTACGATCTATTATTGAAAAATGATAGAGAACTGGCAAAGAATATTTTAAACAATGCCCTTCCGTTGGTCGATGAGGATATTGTTCTGGTCTATGCCGCTGTGGAGGGAATAATGGATGGAAAATTAAGAAGAAAGGAGTTTTCTGAATCCTATCGCCGGATAACTTTGGATAATAAAGAATGGCGTGCAATAAGTTGGACAACCGCTTGTAGCATATCTGCCGTAGTTGACTTGGTTTCCGAAGGTAACCTCAGCAAAAAAGGATTTATAAAGCAAGAGGAAATTCCATTTGAAATGTTTATCAAATCGCATTATGGTTCGATGTATGAAACGTATAAGGACGCAAAATGAGTGTTGAGAGGCAAGAGGGTAGTTGGTAATTGGTAGTGTTTAGTTTTCAGGCGTCTTGTTTCTAGTATCTAGTCAAGTTTTCTAGTTCCATGTTTCAATTCCCTTGGCCAAGCTGAGGCTTCGGAGGAAAGGTGGTTTTCGAATTTTCCAATTTCTGACACCCACAAATTTTGTTGTTGTCAGAAGAAGTCAGAAAAAAACAAACTCATAGACTCCTCAACTCCTCAACTCCTCAACCCCTCAACTCCTCAACTCATCGACTCATCGACTCATCCACTCATCGACTCATCTCCTCATAAACTGATATACTTACAAACCAGTTTAACACCCCCTTAATTAAAACCAACCTTATTACTGATTAACTTTGTTGTTAAAATTGTACAATGGAGAATAACGAATTGCAGAAATTAACAGTAGGTGGCGGATGTTTTTGGTGTACGGAAGCTGTTTTCGATCAGATAAAAGGAGTTGAAAAAATTGTTTCAGGATATTCCGGAGGTACTGTACCTGGAACTCCAACATATCGTGAAGTGTGCAGCGGATTAACGGGTCATGCCGAAGTGATCCAGGTAAGTTTTGATCCCAATATTATTTCCTATAAAGATTTATTGGAGATTTTTATGACGAGTCACGATCCCACAACCTTAAATCGTCAGGGTGCAGATGTGGGCACCCAATATCGATCGGTTATTTTTTACCACGATGAACAGCAAAAGGAAATAGCCGAAAAAGTTATAAATGAAATGTCTTCCTATTTTGACAATCCGATAGTGACGGAGCTCTCACATTTGGGTGCATTTTTCCCCGCTGAAACTGATCATCAAGACTATTACCGTAACAATCCTGAACAAGGTTATTGTAGGGCTGTTATTTCACCTAAAGTTGCGAAACTGCGAAAAATGCACGCGGATAAGTTGAAGTAAGATTTTTACAGATTGAAGCGACAAATAATAGCGCTCTTAAAACTATCCAAGTTTTAAGAGCGCTCTTTTTTAATTCTCCAAATGCCACTAATAGTTTATACTTCTTTAATTCCAGCGGCAGGAGCGTTGTTTTTAACGGACTCTATTCCTGTGGTGACTCCAGCTTCCGAGGCGTACATTTGGCTGCTACCAATAACCTGCCCATTCGTTGCCTTAATATTAAAGTGGAATTTTCCATTTACTGCTGTTTTTCTTTCATAGAGAGAATCATCGGCCGCATTGGCTTTTACAGATTCAATTCCTTTCATGGCCGAAGCCTTTGAAGCATACATTTGACTAGATAAAATAACTTGGCCGTTTCCCGCTTTCAATACAAAGTGAAATTTTTCACCACTTTTTTTAAGTTCAAACATCAAATTAAGGTTTAAAGGTTATACAAAATAACCTCCAAAATATAAATTCTAAAATAAAAGAAAAATGATGGATATCATTAGTAAGGAATTAATAACGCCATTGGCGTTCCTTATTGAGCTCTTCAGATTTTTTTATTTCTTCTCTAGGAATTACCTTTAAAAATGAAGGGTGTTGTTCAATGGCATATTCTAATTTCTCGACTATTTCTGCCATGCTTTCGTTTTCGTAATCAATATCCAGGGGTGGTTTTATTTCCATAGATTGAAGAATTCCTCTTTTCTTGATACGTAATCCTTTTTTGTCAAAAGATCTTCTGAAACCATCGATTACTATGGGAACTACAACCGGCTTATTCTTTTTTATAATATGGGCAGTTCCTCGACGAATGGGATTCCAAGGTTTGGTTGTGCCCTGAGGAAAGGTTATTACCCAACCATCATCGAGTGCTTTAGTAATATTGCTAACATCACTCATTTTTACCTGCTTGTTTACTTCCTTACCTTTTTCACGCCAGGTGCGCTCAATACTTACCGAACCCGCATAAGCCATGATTTTGGGTAATAAACCAGCTTTCATGGTTTCCTTTGCGGCTACATAATAGATGTTCAGTTTTGGGTTCCACAAATATCCAATATTTTTAATATTATCTTCTCTACCGCTTAAACTGGCATTAAAAACATGAAACATTGCCACCACATCTGCAAAATAGGTTTGGTGATTGCTCACAAAAAGAACATTTGTATCGGGAAGGTTGCGAATAACCTCACTGCCGTGGATTTTCAATTCATTAAATCCCTTAAATCGCCGATGGGTCATGGCACCCATAATTCGGATTAACCAAAGTTTTATAAAAAGAATATGTCCGAATGGATTTCTTTTGAAAAGCCCCATTAGTAATTGTCGGTTTAATTTTTTGTGTTGATTATCGCTTGATAGTCCAAAATGAATGGTATGATATTTTCAAAGTTAATGTGGCTTTCCTTAATTTTCACACCCATTTCAAAACTTTTAACTTCTTATTCTTGGATTTCCCCTTGGTTTGTAAATATTTACAATGATCTATCCTAAAATAATCCGCTATAAATTGGACAAAATATCTAGGGAAAATTTACTTTATTCTTCAAAAATCCGTAATTGGATTTTATTTTTTTTTGACTCGGCAAATATAGTAAAATAAGCATTTAAAGGGCTCGCAACAGTAATTCGCGCACCTCATTGAGCATCATTGCAGTAGCCCCCCATACTATATGCCCCTCTAAATTAAAGGCGGGCACTTCCCAATCGGTGGCATAGGATGTGGATAAAATTTCCGTGGTCACGCAATGTTCGTCCATAAACTGGTTGAGATTGACCTCTATAAGCGCTTCTACTTCTCTTTCTTCTCTTACAAATTTTGGAGTTTCCGCCATAATCCCCAAAAATGGCTGCACAAAGAAATTACTTGGAGGAATATAGATTTGAGTAAGTTCTTTAATTACAGAGATTTTATTTCTGGAAATTCCAATTTCCTCCTCTGTTTCCCTGAGCGCGGCATCTTCAAGGGAGCGATCCGTTAATTCAATCTTTCCCCCAGGAAAGCCAACTTGTGCCGAATGTATGCCCTTGTAAGTTTTTCTAAGTATCAAAATTAAGTTGGTTTCCCAGTTTTCCGTAGGGTAGAAGAGAGCCATTACTCCAGCTCTTTTCGCATTTTTTATTGCGTTGGCTTTTAGTTCAAGATCTCCCAAACGCTCAAGAGGAGCCATTTTATATTGGACAGTTTCGCCGGGAAGGGGCATTTTTTCTATTTTTACAATTCGTTTTTCAAAATCCCGAAAATCCATCTATGAAAAAGTTGTTTGTTTATTTCCTCGGAATCTTTTTTGTCTTCGGAAGTTGTGAAGATAGGAAAAAGACGACCGAATCCGAAACAGAGATGCGTATTAAAACCGAAGCTATCACGCCGGAAAACAAAGCTTCGCAATCCGAAGCAACCGTTACATTGGGAAGCACTTTTGATAAAATTACCAATGAAAACGTGGTTCCTTTTCTCACCAAATACGGAAAGAACAATCCCGAAACCAAAGTTTTGATAAGTACACGTTTTGGAGATATTGAAATTGAACTATATAAAGATACGCCGCTACATCGCGCCAATTTTATTTATCTGGTAAAACAAGGTTATTTTAATGAAACTTTTTTTCATCGAGTAGTTCCAGATTTTATTGTCCAGGCAGGTAATAGTGATCTGGCCTCAACCCAAAAAAAACGAGCTGAACTCGGAAATGGTTATTTGCTACCCGCGGAAATTGTGCCAGGTCGTGTCCATGAATATGGAACTGTTTCGGGCGCCAAGGAATACAGAGAAAACCCAGATAACAAATCTGCTCCTTATGAGTTTTTTATTTTCCTTGGACCAAAATCTTCCACCACCCACTTGAATGGCAAATACACCATCTTCGGAAGGGTTATAAAAGGAATGGATGTAGTAGAAAAAATTTCTAAAGTGGAAGCCGATAGCGGGGACTGGCCTTTAAACAATATTTATATCACCGCCAGAGTGCTGGAATAAAGAATATTTGTCGGTTTTTTTCTGAATAGATTTTTCATCTTCGGAATTACTTCCCACTACATATAAAAGGTTGGTATTATGGAAATAATATTATTCCAACTCCTCCTTCGTATAAATTGTAGGTAACGAAAGATTAAAATAAACAGCCAACAAACGTACCGTCATCACTATAGAACCAGATATTATAACAATTATGTCGGTGGATAGTGGGGTTTGCAATAATAGGAAATAGGCAGAAGCTCCCAAGATGCACGCAGTGGCATAAATCTCCTTTCTGAAGATAATAGGGATTTCATTACAAAGAATATCACGGATAACCCCTCCAAAACAAGCTGTTATCGTTCCAAGGGAAATACAGATAATTGGCGAGAAACCTGCCGCAATACCTTTTTCCACACCAACAATAGTATAAAGTGCAATCCCAATAGTATCAAAGAGAAATAGCGAACGCCGAATGTAGTTCAATCGTTTTCTAAAGATTACTGTAAGGATGGTTGTGCCGAAAATAACATACACATAGGTTAAATCACGCATCCACGCTATGGGTGCATCTATAAGGATATCTCTTAAAGTTCCTCCACCAATAGCAGCTACAAAAGCAATTATAAGAATCCCGAATGGATCCAGTCTTTTGTTGATGGCGGTAAGAACCCCGGATATTGCGAAGGCCACCGTCCCGAGTATGTCTATTAATAAAATTAGATTCACATGTTCTGGGTATAGTAGTTATAATCTTTTATCACCTTATCAATAAATATCACTGGTTTTTCTTCCAACTGTATATCCATCACTTTTGCCACTTGTTTTGCGAGTTTCAAAATTAAATTGTGATTTCTGTTCCATCGAGCTTGATCGTAAATATTCTTAATGGTTTGTATTTCATTATCACTAAAGATAGTAACCTGTGGATAGGTAGGGATATACCCATCGGGAATATCTGCCAGTAAAATATTTGAAAAGTTCACTTTCTGTTTTTCGGTAATAACCGTTGTGGAAGCTGCGATATCGCCAACGCGCTGTCCCTTTCCATTTAATAAAATTGTCACCAAAGCCAGGGAGCCACTGGTTACTGAAATATCAACTATGCGCAGCAACCAACGGATAAGATAATTGGAGAATGCCGGTTTTGTACCATCCAATTTCACCACTCGAAGTCCCATAGCCGATTTTCCCGGACTACGCCCGTTCCATAACATTTCCCACAAAAGGTGATATAGAAAAATAGGCAAACTTATTGTGATACCAATCAGCATCGAATAATCGCTGCTAAGTTCTATGTTTGTCAGGACTAGAATAATAGCAAAAATATAAAGTCCTATGATCAATATATCAATGAGAAATGCTAGAATGCGTTCACCTATCCCTGCCACATTCTGGATGATGTTCACATTTTGGGCAGTTTCTATTTGAAAATTATCCATTAAATCTGTTCCTTTGGGCAAAACTACACTCTTATATGCGCGAAGCTGCCTTTGCGAAGCAAAATAAAGATAAATGGTTAAAATTCGAAAGCGTTCTAAGGAATAATGTTCCTATAGATCCAGACGAATTGAGCAATCTTTATATCGAGGTAACAGACCATCTCAGTTATGCCCAAACCTTTTATCCCAATAGCAATACATTGGCATATTTAAATGGTCTTTCTGCATTGGCTCATCAAAAAATTTATAGAACTAAACGCGAATCACGCCGCCGGTTTATCACTTTCTATACCAAGGAATTTCCACTTTTCTTTGCGAAATATCAGAAACAATTGCTTTTTTCATTTCTGCTCTTTCTGCTTTTTTCCATAATTGGTGCTTATTCTGCCGCCTCGGATGGAAGTTTTGTGCGCCTCATTATGGGCGATTCTTACGTAAATATGACCCTGGCTAATATTGAAAGAGGAGATCCAATGGCTGTTTACAAAGAAATGGGCTCCCTTAATATGTTTTTGGGAATAACCATCAACAATATTAAAGTTGCTTTGATGGCCTTTTCCTATGGACTGTTGCTAAGTATGGGAACGGTATATATAATCATGCAGAATGCTATTATGCTGGGATCTTTCCAATATTTTTTCTATGAAAAAGGATTGCTCTGGGAATCTGCTCGAACAATATGGATACACGGAACAATCGAGATCTCCGTAATTATCATTGCGGGATGCGGTGGAATAGTTTTGGGAAATAGCCTCTTATTTCCAAGAACCTACACGCGATTACAATCTTTTATTAGAGGCGCGAAAGATGGATTAAAGATTATGCTAAGCACCGTACCATTCTTTATAATCGCCGGATTTTTGGAAGGCTTCGTAACCCGACACACGGATATGCCTGATTGGTTGGCCGTGATTATCATTGGCGCCTCGCTTTCGCTTATCCTCTTTTATTACGTGATTTATCCCTTGAAACTCAAGAAAAGAATTGAGAACTCCATTAATTCTAAAAAATAATAGGATCAAAGGATTTCTATAAAGTCCCCGAACTGATCATTCACCACTAACAATATTAATTTCACGCTAATTACTGCAACGGAATACTGCTACTTATTTACAACTACGACGCGAATAGAAATAAATAAGCCCACTGAAAACCGCAGTTTATTAGAAGCAAATTTGTTTGCAAATGGCTTTCTATATTTCTTTAAGGTCTAGATTTTAGACTTTAGTCTCTAGATTTTATATTTTAAACCATTGTTGTCCGATAAAAATCTAAAGTAGCAAAAATAGCATTGTCGTTGCCTTATTTTACTGGATTGTGTTCCGATTTTCAAAACAGAACCCCCTAAGGATCGAAAAAGCTCAATTGGCCAATGTTTTTTGTGGTGATTTCTTCCCATTTGGAGTCTGGGTTTTTCAGGAACTTGAACAGATCGATGTAGGTCATCAAATGGTGGCGTATTACAGACACCATATTTGAATATGCCCAACTTCTCTGCGCCTTTCTTTGTATTACGAGCATTATGAGTTGAATGATCAGACTGACCCAGATCTGTATCTCTATTGCATTTTGGTTATCGCCCAGAAAGTATTTGAGGGGAAAGTTCTGTTTTAGGCGTTTGAACATGGTCTCTATCTGCCAGCGATTTTTGTAGATATCAGTGATCCTGTCGGCCTCCACTTCATAGTTGTTGGTGATGAACTCATATACCTTGCTCTTCTCCTGGTGCCAAAAGGCTATCCGTCGCAGATGAAATTCGTTGCCTTCCTTATCGGAAAGCGTTATCTTTTCATCCTTGAGGACAGCATCGTCCACGTTGTTCGGTATATCAAACTCTTCAAAGCTCGTATAGCGTGCATTGCTCTTTTGCCTGGTCACAAAGTAGATGCCGTCCAACGTCCATTGCTCGTACTGCTGATAATCTACATATCCCTTGTCAAAAACAACATAGGAGCCCTTTTTTAGACCAAGTTCTTTTAAAAATGTATGATCGTGCGTTGCGGCATCAGAAAATTTGATCAGGCAGGGAACATCTTCCATGGCATTGATCATCGTGTGCATCTTTATCCCGCCCTTCTTTTTGCCGTTGAGCGGGTTCCGGCCAACACCCCTCAAGATGTCGCTAAAGAGCGCTATTGTCGAGGAATCGACTATTTTGAGGTCCTTTATGGCGGGCTCCCTGGTTCTGCTGTCCGATAAAAACCGGTGGTAGCGTTTATAGAGACCAGAGTAAATATCCGCAAAGACCTCTGCACTTCTTCTTTTGTTGGCATCGGACAATGTACTGCGTTTTGGAAAGTCCCGTAGCCCCAAATGGTTGATCTTGCCCTCGCACGCCAGCATTATACTCGTTACCTCGCGAAGTGAGTTGCAGCCACTGATAACAGCGAATATCATCGTAACCAAGTGATCATAGGTGCTGAACTTTTTGGTGTACCTGTCGCTGTTATGCTTTTTTGCTGTCCGATAAACATCCTTAGGGTCAAGGAAGTTTAAAACTTGTTTGATAATAGGTTGTCCGCTGAAATTTTTACTTTTGTTCATATCTAAAGTTTTGTGGTAAAAACTAAGATATAAATAAAGCGGGAAATCCTTCTTGGAAATCCCGCTTTTAAAAATGTTTATCGGACACTACTGATTTTAAACCTAAATTTCTAACCTGAATACTGCTACTTATATAAAAATCATTTAAACATTCCATCAAGTCCCGGGATATTGGGCATTCCTTCCTTAGCAACGGCGGCCAATTCAGTTTCGTTGATATCTGTTGCTTTCGCGATGGCTTTATTTAGGGTAAGCACCAAGTAATCTTCCAATTGTTCCTTGTCTTCAAGTAAACTTTCTTCTATTTCAATGCTTTTTATTTCACGATTGGCTGTGAGGGTAATTTTCAGTAAACCGTCTGTACTGGCCTCGTCGATAAGTACAGTGTCTAACCGTTTTTTAGTAGCTTCTACTTTTTCTTGGGTTTCTTTAAGTTTACCCATCATTCCCATTAAATCTCCAAACATTTTTTTATAGTTTAAATCCGACTCAAAATTACTACTTTAGGCTGATTTTAAAAACTTTCAATAATGATAAAATTAACCTTCTTTTCATTTGCTTGTCTTACTTTTGCCGCTTCATCAATTGCGCAAAACCTTTCAGAAAAGAATATGAAAATCAATCCCCCAAAAGCAGAAAAAATAGTTAAGAATCTTGAAGCCCATGGCGATGTTCGTGTGGACAATTATTATTGGCTCAACAATCCCGATGATCCGAAAGTAATCGATTATCTAAAGGCGGAAAACGATTATTATGAGAAGATGACAGACCATACCAAGAAATTCAAGGAGGATCTTTTTGAGGAAATGAAGGCGCGGATTAAGGAAGATGACGAGTCCGTACCATACAAACTGAATGGGTATTACTATATCACTCGATATGAAAAAGGTCAAGATTATCCTATCTATTCCCGTAAAAAAGGATCACTAGATGCAAAAGAGGAGATTCTTTTTAATGTAAATGAAATGGCCAAGGGATATTCCTTTTATAACCTTGGGGGTATGAGTGTTTCAGAGGATAATAAATTGGTTTCGTTCGGGGTAGATACCTTGAGCCGACGTAAATACGATATTTATATAAAGAATCTGGAAACAGGTGAAATTTATCCGGAGATGATTCCATTAACTACCGGTGGATCTACTTGGGGAAGCGACAACAAAACACTTTTCTACACAAGGAAAGATGAAAAAACCCTTCGGGCAGATAGAATATATCGGCATACTTTGGGAACGGATCCTAAAACCGACGAGCTTATTTTTTCCGAAGATGATGATACTTTTGGAACCTATGTTTTTAAAACTAAATCCCGACAGTTTATTGTTATTGGCAGTTACAGCACTTTAACTTCGGAATATAGGGTTTTGCCAGCAAACGATCCTACGGGTAAATTTAAGGTTTTTCAAAAAAGGGAGAGAGGTCTTGAATATAATATTTCTCATTATGGAGACAATTGGTATGTGATGACCAATAAGGACAAGGCCCAAAACTTTAAATTGATGAAGACCTCACTCGATAAAACTTCAAAAGAAAATTGGGTAGATATGATTCCGCATCGCACCGATGTTCTTTTAGAGGATTTCGATATTTTCAAGGACTATCTAGTGGTAAGTGAACGAAACAATGGTCTTACCCAGTTGCGTATTAAAAGATGGGACAACAAAGATGACTATTATCTGCCTTTTGATAATGAAACTTACACAGCATTTACCACTCAAAATCCAGAGTTCGATACCAAGATTCTTCGTTATGGATACAATGCTCTTAATACTCCATCGTCAATAATTGACTTCAATATGGAGACCAAGGAAAAGACGATTTTAAAGGAAACTGAAGTTTTGGGAGGAAAGTTTGATAAAAACAATTATGTATCTGAGCGTCTTTGGGCAACAGCAAAGGATGGTAAAAAAATTCCGATTTCTCTTATATCCAGAAGGGGAATAAAAAAAGATGGCAGTAATCCTTTATTGATTTACGGTTATGGCTCTTATGGCTCAACAATTGATCCTTATTTTTCCAGTGTGCGCCTAAGTCTTTTGGACCGCGGATTTATTTTTGCAATTGCACACGTTAGGGGAGGGGAATATTTGGGCAGGCAGTGGTATGAGGATGGAAAACTGCTCAATAAGATCAATACATTTACAGATTTTATCGCAGCCTCGGAATATTTGGTGGAGCTAGGTTATACATCTCCAAACCATCTTTATGCTTCGGGTGGTTCTGCAGGCGGACTTTTAATGGGCGCCATTGCCAATTTAGCACCCAATTTATATAACGGGATAATAGCTTCTGTTCCATTTGTAGATGTCTTGACAACAATGTTGGATGACTCTATTCCATTAACCACAGGAGAATATGATGAATGGGGAAATCCGAATGATTTGGAATATTACAACTACATTAAGAGCTATTCTCCTTATGACAATGTGGAGAGAAAAAGCTATCCAAATTTGTTGGTAACGACAGGATTACATGATAGTCAAGTACAATATTATGAGCCTGCGAAATGGGTTGCCAAGCTGAGAGATATGAAAACTGGTAAGAATACGGTTTTATTCCACACCAATATGGAAGCCGGTCACGGTGGGGCTTCCGGGCGTTTTGAATCACTGAAGGAAGTTGCAATGGACTACGCTTTCCTCTTAGATTTGGAAGGAATTAAAGAGTAATAAAAATATTTCCGTACATTTGTCCTGTTGTAATACTTAGTCAATCTAGGTATTGATTAACAAACTCTGTCTTTATGAAAGAAGAAATTCAAGCCTGTAACAATATTTTGGAACTTATAGGCAACACCCCTTTAATAAAGCTTAACAAAATTACCCAAAATATGAAGGGTAATTATTTTGCAAAAGTTGAAGCTTTCAATCCAGGCCACTCTACCAAAGATCGAATCGCACTGTATATTATCGAACAAGCCGAGAAATCGGGCATTCTTAAGCCCGGCGATACCATTATCGAAACGACAAGTGGAAATACTGGATTCAGTTTGGCAATGGTTAGTATAATAAAAGGTTACGAATGTATTTTGGCGGTAAGTTCAAAATCATCTGCAGATAAGATTGACATGCTGAAGACGATGGGCGCCAAAGTATATGTTTGTCCCGCCCACGTAAGTGCAGACGATCCTCGGTCTTACTATGAAGTTGCCAAACGCCTTCACAATGAACATGTGGGTTCGGTTTATATTAACCAATATTTTAATGAGCTTAATGTTGATGCCCATTATTATTCTACAGGACCTGAAATTTGGCAACAAACGCAGGGTAAAATCACCCATTTGGTAGCGTGTAGCGGTACGGGAGGAACTATTTCTGGGACAGCACGTTTTTTAAAAGAAAAAAATCCCAATATTAGGATAATAGGTATTGACGCTTACGGTTCGGTACTCCAAAAATATCATCAAACCCACGAGTTTGACCAAAATGAGATCTATCCTTACCGAATTGAAGGATTGGGTAAAAACCTCATTCCTTCCGCTACAGATTTTGATATAATAGACAAGTTTGAAAAAGTAACTGATGAAAGTAGTGCTCATAGAGCTCGGGAACTGGCCAAGACTGAAGGGCTGTTTGTAGGTTACACAAGTGGGGCCGCAATGCAAGGACTAAAACAGTTGGAAGAGGATGGTGAATTTGCGGAAGATAGTAATGTAGTTGTTATTTTCCCTGACCACGGTTCACGATATATGAGCAAGGTCTTCAATGATAAGTGGATGGACGAACAGGGTTTCTTTGATTCTGAGACTGCCGAAATACAAAAAGTTGAATATGTAAAGTAAATGGGGTTTATCCAAGAAGATAAATCTCTTTAAATAATAAACACTGCAAAAACCAAACATCCTTATATGAAGTATGTTTGGTTTTTGCTTTTATAAAATTGTACCGCGATTTTGTTGGTTATTGTCGGTTTGGTTGTCCTCTTCGTTTTCGCCTAATTAATATAAAAAATCATTGTTGTCCGATTAAACTTTAGATAATCCTCCTTTCATTACGAATTAGAAAGATTCCCGTGAAGTTATTAAATTGTCAACTTTCTTTTCAAAATATTCAAAATGGCGGATATCTAGCCGTCGCTAATCAAAATGTTAAAATATAAAATAATAGCCCTTTACAAATTTGGTCTTTCCCAAAAGCTTTCGGGATTGGTTCTAGAAGCTGAGCGGCATTGTTTCTTTTGCGGGACAGAACTGATAAAAAATGAATTAAATTTAGATTCCACTTTTCTAATCTATTTTTGGACAGACCCTATTCATTAAAGGACTACTTCTTCTTAAATAAATTATGCGAATCGTCAATATTTCGTTAAATTTGTCGCTGAAAAAAAATCAAAATAATTGATGAAAGACTTATTCGAAAAAATCTATAAGGATAAAGGTCCGTTGGGAAAATGGGCAGAGCAGGCGGAAGGCTATTTTGTGTTTCCAAAACTTGAAGGTCCCATCTCCAATAGGATGAAGTTTAATGGGAGAGATGTTGTAACCTGGAGTATCAATGATTATTTAGGTTTGGCAAATCATCCCGAGGTTCGTAAAGTTGATGCCGAGGCTGGCGCCAAATGGGGTTCTGCATATCCAATGGGTGCGAGAATGATGAGTGGTCATACAGAGCTACACGAACAACTTCAGCGCGAACTCGCCGAATTTGTCAGTAAGGAAGCCGCTTATCTTTTAAATTTTGGTTACCAAGGAATGGTTTCAACCATCGACGCGCTTGTATCAAAAGATGATGTGATCGTTTACGATGTTGATGCTCATGCTTGTATTATAGATGGTGTCCGGCTTCATTTGGGGCAACGGTTCACCTATAAGCACAACGATATGGAAAGTATCGAAAAAAACCTACAACGTGCTACAAAGGTTGCAGAGAAAACAGGTGGTGGAATTCTACTTATTTCAGAAGGAGTTTTTGGAATGAGGGGAGAGCAGGGAAAACTGAAAGAGATAATTGCACTCAAGAAAAAATACAATTTCAGATTTTTTGTAGATGACGCACATGGTTTCGGAACCTTGGGAAAAACCGGGGCTGGTGCAGGTGAGGAGCAAGGTGTACAAGATGGCATCGACGTCTATTTCGCAACTTTCGCAAAATCTATGGCAAGCAGCGGTGCATTTATCGCTGCGGATGAGGAAATAATCAATTATCTAAAATATAATCTGCGTTCGCAAATGTTCGCAAAATCTCTTCAGATGCAGTTGGTTGAGGGAGCTTTAAAGCGTTTGGATATGATCCGAACCATGCCCGAGCTGAAAGAAAAACTTTGGGAAAATGTAAATGCTCTTCAAGGAGGTCTTCGAGAAAGAGGATTTGATCTTGGTACCACACAAAGTTGCGTAACTCCAGTTTATTTAAAAGGTAGTATTCCCGAAGCTATGGCATTGGTAAAAGATCTTCGTGAAAATCACGGAATTTTCTGTTCTATCGTTGTTTATCCAGTAATTCCTAAAGGACTCATTTTACTTAGAATGATTCCTACCGCTACACACGATATGAAGGATATACAGGAAACCTTAGAGGCTTTTTCAGCCATACGTGAACGATTGGAAAATGGAACCTATAAAAGATTATCCGCGGGCGTTGCTGAGGCAATGGGCGAAAAAATATAATTTTTAGAGAAAATAATTAAAAACAAAATAATTTAAAAAAAAAACAGCCACTCATTTTTGAGTGGTTGTTTTTTTGATATTTAGTCTCTATATTGGAGTAATACTTCTATCATCGCGGCATCTCCACTCTCTTCTTTCGTCTTTCGATCAGCGTCTTTCATCTAATCTCTCCCGTCTAACATCTAAATTCTTGAAAAATCAAAAAGGGGCCATTTTTACACGGTACCCCTTTAATCGAACATTAACTCCTCAATTAATATTTGTTCATTTCAAAGATAATACTAAGTAGGGAAAAATAAATGCGCGCTAATACATATTTTTTGGATGGACTTGGTTAAAGTTTTCATAACTAACTGGATTAAAGGTTACGCATAGCATTAAAAAACAATCCCTTGAACCGACAGTGATTCAAGGGATATTCATTTTAATATATAGAATTTTAAAGCGCTTTAAAGAGCAATCCAGGAGAAAAAATTTATCCTTCAAATCCGCCCTCATCTTCCATACCTCCACCGCGCTGTCCGCGTGGACGCATACGCTTAGGTTGATTGAAACGGTAGGTAAAAGACATCGATATACTACGTGGTCTCCATTGAAACTCACTCTCACTCGTGAAGGTATCTGTAGTTGTAAAACTACTTCTTTTTCGGGTATTAAAAAGATCGCTCACATTTAAGGCCAACGTCGCATTATCATTGATAATATCCTTGCTTAGTGCCATATCTACAGATAGCATTCCATCGCTTTTAGTTTGGGAATTTTGGCTAGGGCCACGATAAAAGGCATTGGTTTGCCAATCTATCTTCGATGGTAATTTAATCTTGGAGCTAAATCTACCGAAATAACTGGCACTCTCCGTTCCGTAATCCACGCCATTAAAGAAACCTTCGGATTTAAATTTGTAATAATTAAAACTTCCATTAAGTGTTATCCATCTTGCTGGATTATACAACAATCCAAGTTCAAAACCGTAACGTTGATTTGTCGAGAGGTTAATAGGCAAGGAGCGTATGATACTGACCCCACTTTGGGTAAATTCTCCCGTTTCTTCCTGAATGCGCTCAAATGCATCAGTTTCGTACTGGTAATATATAGAAGAAGTAAGTGTAAGTTTGTTCCAACGTTTTAAATATCCTAAATCAAAAGCGCTGGCATAAGCGGGATCTAAGTCGGGATTTCCCTGATATACATTAGCTTCACTCGATCGGGAAGGAAATGGATTTAAAAACCACTGTCTTGGTCGATTGATTCTTCTATTATAGCCAAGAGTAATGTTTTCGTTTTCCTTTAATTCGTAAGTAAGGTTTACGGTTGGGAAGAGACCTGTATAATTCTTATCAAAGTTTAAGTCGAATGGCATATCATCGGCAATATTCTCTGCTTCCAATTTCCCCTTCATTATAGTGTTTTCCAGACGAAGACCTACTAAAAATGAGAATTTTCCAAATTTGTTTCCGTACTGGGAATAAAGAGCGTTGACGTTTTGCTCATAGCTAAAGATATTCGAAAGACTATCATTACGTTCATAAATGCCAGAAGTTCCTATTTCTTGTTCCAATAAATAATCGGTAGTGGTCTTATTGAAATTTCCTCTATATCCTGCTTCAAATTGGGCGTTTTCACCTATAGGTAGCACATAATCTGCTTGTGCCAAATAATCTTTCTCTTTAGCATCTGTGGTTACCATTTCTGATGGTAATAATTCTGAATCCGGAAATATTCTCATGTCCCGAATAAAGGAATTTTCATTGTTTTTACTATTCTCATATTGCAAATCTGCAGTGAGTTTATGCCCTTTGTCATTAAATTTATTTTCATAATTAAGAGCAAACTGCAGAGTGGAATTATCCCTTTCCCTATTATCTGTACGCAAATTATCTTCCACAATCTGGTTATCACGATAGTTGGAGGTCTTATTTTTTGTCTCATCATCGGAATTTCCGGAGCGATAAAAAGTACTTGCAGTAATCGAAGATTTGTCCGTTAGAAAGTATTCTATTCCTAAATTGGTATTGAATCCCTGGCTCTCTCTTTGGTAACGTCGATCTTCTGTAATTCGCGGGAACGGTGGTGGAGAGGTTATGGTGTCTCCCATGTTATTAACGTAAGTTCGGGAAAAATAGCGGTTGTCATACGAAGCTTTACCCGGCGCATTCCTGTAGTAAACTCCAGTAGTATTAAAAATGTTGAACCTATCCGTTCGCAGGTTGATATTCCCAGAGACACTACTGTTTAGCGGAACTCCCAAACTGCTGCTAAGTGATCCATTAAGACCAAGAGTTTTTTCCTTTTTCAAAATAATATTCAAAATCCCTGCAGTGCCTTCGGCATCATATCGTGCGGAGGGAGAAGTAATCACTTCAACCCGCTCAATGGCTTCTGCCGGCAATTGGCGAAGGGCATCAGTAGAACCGAAGCCAGCAATGGCCGACGGCTTTCCATTTATCAAAATTTTTACATTCTCACTACCTCTTAATGCAATTGTGCCATCTACATCCACCGTAACCGATGGTACATTATTAAGCGCATCACTTACTGTGGCTCCGCCAGAAGTCAAATCCTTGCCAATATTGTATACTTTTTTATCTAGGCGAATTTGTACCTCGGTTGTTTCTGCGCGAACTACCACTTCGTCCAGACTAGCTGAATCCATTGCTAAGGATATTGTTGGCAGGGTGGTATTTTCTGTAAGGTTAGTGTTTTTTAAGCTTTTGGTTTTGTAGGAAATAAACTCGTACTTAACCGTGTAAATACCCGCTGGCACTTTGATGTTGTAGTGACCTTCGGTATCCGTAATACCACCGGTAACAATTTTACCATTCTCATCGGTGAAAGATACGGTTGCATACTCTAAGGGGTAGTTTGTACCCTCTTCAAGAATTTTACCTTTTACTGTTACTTGTTTTTTTTCTGATTGCTGTGCTACTATGGATAGACTAGATAATATTAGAAGGAGGGAAAATAGAAATCTCATGAATAGTTTTTAGGTTTTTAGACTTGCGAAACTATCTTTAGTTTAAGAGATAGTATGTCAAACTTGTGTTAAAGAAAGGTTGGGAAAATAAGTCCTGCGAAAAGAGTTTGGTAAGCTACAGGATTTTCAGAACATTTTTAGCTGGTCTCCCAATTATCGCCTGTGTCCCATTTACCGCAATAGGACGTTCCATGAGTTTGGGAAATTTAACCATTGCATCAATAATCTGACTGTCGGTAAGATTCTTTCCTTTAAAGTTTTCTTTCCATTCGTCTTCCTTAGTACGTACTAAATCAATAGGTTTAATCCCCAAGAGTTCAATCAACTGTTCTAATTCTTTTTTGCTAAGTGGATTTTGAAGATATTTTACTACTTCAATAGTTTCCCCACTTTCTTCCAGCAGACGGAGTGCTTCTCGCGAGCTGCTGCATCTTGGATTATGATATAAAGTTGTCATAAAAAATGTTTCTGGTTTCAGGTTTTTTTGTTTCAGGCTTCTTGCATTTCTTGCGTTATTGCTCGCAAAAATATTTCTCTACTCAATATTCTCGGTTTTATTATTTTTCAACTGCTTCTGTAACTGATCACTGATTACTGAACACTCGTTAAAAAAGTTCCTCCAGCTCCAAATTATAATCGTACTGCAAATCTTCATGCAATGTGGGAATTTTCTTTTTTATATACTCCAGTTGACGATTGTATAAATTGATAAGGGTAGTATTTCTTCCTATTGAAGGCTGAAAATCTTTTAGTTTCTGGCAGAAATATATTAAAAGCTCAACCTCGGTTTCCTTGTTTTGGGAATAACGAATAAATTTTTTGAGTTCTCTTAATATCTTACGGACACTTTTCTTGATATAGAAAAACGTCTTGATATTTATGGTTTCAAAATCGTCGTCTACTTTGGCTTTTATACTTTGAATAAAGCTTTCTTCATCCGCAGATTCAAATAGGATGTAGGTGAGCAATTCTTTGTTTTCCTTTTTGAATTTGGCAAGACGAAGACACAACTCCAATAATTCCGATGGGGAACGATGGTTGAGTTCTGTTTTTATTTCTTTTAAACTTGCCGCCTTCATTTTTGAATTTGGAGCAAAGATACTTGGGTTTTCCTCAATTAAAAACCTAGTGTCTTTTCTTTTGTCTTCTGGAAGAAACGGTGATCTAATAAATTGAAAAATTTCATAACCTTTCTTGATTCGCATCAATTTTAATGAGATCTTTTTTACTTAACTTTAAATTCTTCAATAAATATAATTTTGATAAAACCATACTTCCACTTCATATTATTGTTTTCGGCAACAATCCTTGCCCAAGAACCGACTACTTCCAATGAAAAGATTTATAGAGTATTTGATCAATTAGTAGGATTGGACAACAACGGTTTGTTCAATGGACCAGAATTTATTGACCTATACCTGAATACAGATGGTACATTCAGATATCTAGAAGGCTTTGATTATACCCAAGGCTCTGTTATTTATCGAGGGCAATATTATGTGGATGTTTGGCTCAAATACGATTTATTGGAAGATCAATTGCTCACCAAATCCAAGGATAACTTGGGTATTTTCAATGTTAAGCTTATCCATGAATTTGTATCCGAATTTACCTTGAAAGATCGCCATTTTGTAAAATTGAAAGATTTTGGGCAAAAGAACTTTTTTGAGTTGGGCTATCAGGGGCAAGAGCTAGATTTATATATCAACCACAAAAAAAATAAAAAGAAAAGAGTGTTAAAATCTGGGGTTCAGTATAGTTTTAAACCATTAAATTACTATTTGTTTAAATATCAGGAAACGTATGCGCGCGTAGAAACCATAAGCAATGTGCGTCGGGAATTTCCTGAGTATAAAAAGGAAATAAACGATTTCTACCACAATTCCAAGACATTATATATACAAGATAGAGATAGTTTTATGAAAAAACTTGCTCCTTATTTGGACAATCTTTTACAAAAAACAAAATCGTAAAATGGGATATTTTTCATTTATACATAACCCTCGCTTTCTCCTGTTTATTCTAATGGTTGTTTCATTTACTAAAATTACCGCCCAAACAAATCGGGAAATTACCGTCCAGTTTGACCGGACTCCCTTAAAAGAAGCAATTTTACAAGTAGAAGAGATTTCATCCTACCATTTTTATTTTGATGAAGATTGGCTTAACGGCCATTATGTTTCTAAAGTCTTTGAGAACCAATCCCTTCAAAATGTCTTGGATGGAATTTTTGAGGATACCAACATTAATTATCTCATACAAGATTATAAAGTGTTTTTGGTAAACAATTCTTATATATATAAGGAATTACCTCCCAATTTTTTTAATCAGAAATCAGAAAAGGCTACCGACATCCAAGAAAAGAATGCGCCTATTTTTCAAGAGGAATATGCAAAACAAAATGCTGTTCAAAGGAGGAAGTTGGTTACCATCGGGAAGCAGCTTCCCAATTCAGCTAAAAAATTTTATTTACTATCAGGAACTTTTACAAATTCGAATTCAGGGGAACCTTTGCAAAACCTGGCCATTTCTACCCTTGATCGTTCTAAATATACCATTACAGATTCTAATGGTCATTATGAGCTACGTCTTTCTTATGGTTTGAATAAATTGGAAACAAATTTACTGGGATTTGAAAAAATCCGACAGGATGTTATAATGTATAGCGATGGTTCTTTGGATATACAATTGCGCGAAAATTCCGAATCGTTGGATGAGGTTGTGGTAAAGTCCAAGAAAGACGCAAATGTTCGCGATGCAGTCGTGGGAGTTACTACAATTGATATTCAATCCATAAAAACGATTCCGTTGGTTTTGGGAGAGCGTGATGTTTTAAAGGTCTCCACCACAATGCCCGGCATTAAAACAGCTGGGGAAGGAGCAAGTGGGTTCAACGTTCGTGGCGGAAGAGCCGATCAAAACCTTATTTTGCTGGATGATGCCGTGCTCTATAATCCTTCCCATTTTTTGGGATTCTTTTCGGCAGTAAATCCTTTTACTACCGGAAGTTTGGAAATTTATAAAGCAAGTATTCCGGCAGAATATGGCGGCAGACTATCCTCCGTTTTTGATATTGAAACTAAGGCCGGCAATATGGAAAAATTTGCAGGGGAAGGTTCTGTGGGACCAATAACAGCAAATTTAGCCCTAGAAATTCCGCTAGTAAAGCAAAAAGCATCCTTGATTGTGGGTTTCCGAGCTACCTATTCCGATTGGATATTGCGTAGTCTGAATGAAGACCAACTGCAAAATAGCGAGGCTTCCTTTTATGACGGGATTGTAAAATACAAACAAAATATTGATGAAAACAATACTATCCAAGGAACAGTTTATTACAGTAAGGATCGATTTAGTATTACTTCCGATTCTATTTTTGATTATACCAACAGATTAATATCCTTAAACTATGGACATGTATTCAATGAAAAAAGTAGGACAGAGCTAATTCTAGTGAACAGCCAATATGAATACGGTATCAATTACGAGGCAGATGCAAATGGGAATTTCGATTTCGGATATGAACTGAACGAATATCAAGCTAAGTTGAATTTCAATTATAAGTTAAACAAACTACACAAATTCATTTATGGAATAAGCAGTAAATTATACGTCATTGACCCGGGATCCATACAACCAATTGGAGAAAACTCAGATATCACAGCTAAATCAATCGATAGGGAAAAGGGTTTGGAATCCGCGATATATTTCTCCGATATGTTTGAGGTAAGTGATAAATTATTATTGGATTTAGGTTTGCGATATTCATTTTATGCTGCTTTAGGAAAAGCTTCCCAAATTGTTTATGACGATGGAGTGCCCAAAAGCGAAAGCTCTTTGATTGAAATTAAAAACTACAGCAATAATGAAGTTATTAAAACCTATGGTGGTCCTGAATATCGCCTGTCTGTTCGGTATTTTCTTGGGAATGATTTTTCTATAAAGGGTGGGTTTAACACGACTATTCAATATCTACATCTCTTATCAACCAATACCACAATGTCTCCAACGGACATCTGGAAGCTATCCGACTTAAATATTGCCCCTCAGCGGGCAAGTCAATATAGCCTGGGATTGTTTAGAAATATTCCTGCTAAGAGTTTAGAGTTGAGCCTTGAAGGATATTACAAACAGATGAGCGATCTCTTGGATTATAAGGTAGGAGCAGAGCTGATTCTGAATGAAACCTTGGAAACCGGCTTGTTACAAGGTGAAGGAAAGGCTTATGGAGTTGAATTTCTCCTTAAAAAGAACGAAGGAAAATTTAATGGATATTTTGGATATAGTTACTCGCGTGCCTTTATCAAGTTGGATAGCCAATTCCTGCAGGAAAGAGTAAACAATGGCGATTTTTTCCCCGCCAATTACGATAAACCTCACGATTTTTCCGTTGTAGCAAATTACAAATTGACAAAACGCTTTAGTTTTTCTGCCAATTTCACCTATCAAACGGGTCGCCCAATTACCTATCCCATTGGTCGATTTATATATGCAGGGGAGGAGCAGGTTCTTTACAGCGATAGAAACCAATTTCGAATCCCAGATTACTATCGGTTGGATTTAGGCGTAAACATTGAAGGCAACCATAAACTGAAAAAACTAGCTCATAGTTTTATCAATATTTCAGTCTATAATGTCTTGGGCAGAAATAATCCGTATTCGGTATTTTTTGTAAATGAGTCGGGAAAAATTCAGGCATATAAAACCTCGATCTTTTCTATTCCAGTGCCAACCATAACGTATAATTTTAAGTTTTAGAATCTATGAGGATCACGGCATTTTATATAGCATTATTGTTATTACTCCTTTTTCAGAATGGGTGTACCGAGCCGTATGAAATAGAAGTAGGAGATTTTGAAAGTGTGCTTGTGGTGGAGAGCACGATTACTGATGAATTGAAAACCCAAATTGTAAAATTGAGCCGTACTTCTACCTTGGATACTACCGAGGTCTTATTTGAAAAAAATGCTTCGGTTACTGTTTTGGCGAGTGATGGAGAGTCGTATCGTTTTTCGCAGGATTACAGCTCTGGCTATTATCTTTCCGACTCTCAATTTAGTGCAAAGCCGAACATTTCCTATATTCTAAAAATTAACACTCAGGATGGAGGTAGTTATACTTCCGCGGAAGTAAACTTACCCGCCAAAGTTGCAATTGGTGAATTATATGCCGAACGCATTGTCTCTCCCTCGCAGGATAAAGATGGTGTTCAAGTTTTGGTGAACACGACCGACACTTCTGGAGAGGCCAATTACTTTAGATATGAGTATGAAGAAACATATAAAGTTGTGGCTCCCTATCCGTCGCCATACACCTTCGAGATAACGAATTATGAGGCGAATCCGCTTTCATACACCATTCTTCTCTATCCTCGTGAACCCGAGGAAATATGTTATTCCACCGAAATTTCAACAGGAATTAATCAGATTTCCACGACGGATCTAAGTGAGAACCGAGTCTTTCGTTTTCCTATAAGATACCTTTCAAAAGGTGATGCAAGAATTCAGAAACGTTATTCCATTTTGGTAAAACAATATGTCCAGAGTTTGGAGGCCTATACCTTTTATAAAACGCTCAAAGATTTAGGAAGTATAGGCAATATTCTTTCTCAAGGTCAGCCGGGATTTGTGATTGGAAATATAACTTCTGAAAGAGATGAAAGGGAAAAAGTTCTTGGTTTTTTTGAAATTTCTTCAATGAGTTCCAAGAGAATTTTCTTCGATTATACCGATTTTGGATTAGAAGAACCTCCATATTTTATAGACTGCGAAGTTTTGAAACTTGATTACTTTAAAAATAGTGATATGGATAGCGTGAATGAAAGAAAGGCATTAAGAAATTATTTGCAATATTTTGGATATCAAATAATTAAGGCTACATCCACGAAAATCTATTCAATCGTGCAGCCCGAATGTAGTGTTTGTACCTATTTCTCATCAAATATTAAACCCGATTTTTGGGAAGATTAATTATGAAAAACATCTCCATATTACTATTCTTTTTCTTCGGAATTGTAGCCTTTGCACAAATTCCGAGAAATCTTATCGATGTTGATATTTCCGTTTTTCTACCTGAAAAAGCGATGCTGGAAGTAAATTCAGATATTCTATTGGCAGGAGAACTTATTCAGTATAAAATTCAGGTAATTGGTGATAAAAACGTGAAAAGCAATTTGAGTAAAGTTGGCTATGTTTCACTTAGAAATCAAAATGATTCGGTTATATTCAATCATAAACTAAGGCTGAAAAGTGGAAAAGCCAGTGGAGATTTTTTTTTGCCCGCAAGTTTAAGAACAGGAAAATATTTCCTAATCGGTTATACCAATTTTTCCCGGAACAGCCCAGCCGATGCATTTGACAAAAAAAATATTTATGTCGTTAATACTTTCATGGAAAACACGGGTGCTTTAAAGGCGCGAGATACAGTTCAAATTAGTGGGATTAGCCAAAATCGTGAACATCTCATTACGAAAAATAATAAGACAGAAACCCTAAAAATTGAAACTGATAAACAAGTTTATGGATTGAGAGAAAAAGTAAATCTTACACTTGATTCATTTGATAAAACTGGTGGTGACTATGTTTTATCTGTGCGAAAAATAAATCCCGTTCAAATTTTGGATCAGGACTCAAAACTTTCGCAAGAACGTAATCCTGACATATTTTATATTCCGGAATTGAGAGGAGAATTAGTATCGGGAGTGGTTTTATCTACGTTGGATAACAGTCCAATTGCCAATAAGGAAGTTTCGCTCACCATTCCTGGAATCGACTTTATTTTCGACTTAGCGAAAACTGATAAAAATGGAAGATTTTTCTTTTCAATCCCCGATGATTATAATTCGGAAAACAGTTTGGTGCAAGTTGTAGCTTCTAATGAAGACACAAAAGGCTATACGATTGTACTTGATAAAAAGGATTTTACCCTTGAAAACATAGAAACGGCCGTAATAAAAATTGATCCAGAATTAAAGAGTTGGTTGCAAGAACGCAGTGTACAACTCCAACTTGAAAATGCTTATTTCGAAAAAAAACAGGATAGCATTTTTCCGCGGATTTACCATCCCTTATTTTACTATGATCTTGGGACTTTATATTTATTAGATGATTATACTCGTTTTCCGACGGTAAGAGAAATTTTTATAGAAATTATAACCCTTGCAGCTATTAGAGGTTCAGGAGAAAACACCCGATTCTTTGTTTATAATAATTACGATCCCAATGGAATTGGAAAATTCAATAATATTCCTCCTTTGATTCTGATGGATGGCATGATGATCCAGAATAATCTGGAACTTATAAATTACAACGTCCGGAAAATAAAAAGTATTCGGATTATCAACGAACCTTATAGATATGGACCCAAATTGTTCAATGGCATAATTTCAGTCGAGACTTTTAAAGGTGATTTTAGACCAGCTCCAGATTCAAATATTAGAGAGATCAAACTACCGTCCACCGTTCTGGAAAGAAAATATTTTAATCCCGATTATGGAGATAAGTCCTTAGTATCTAGAATCCCCGATTATCGCGTGCAACTGCTGTGGCACCCGCGAGTGGTCATTTCAAATTTGGTATATAACACCTCATTTTATACTTCGGATGTCCCGGGAATTTATGAAATTCAGCTAATTGGATTTGCCTACACAGGAGAGCGGATAAGTTTGAAAGACTATTTCGAAGTTAATGGGAATTAAGTTGTTAAACTTTTTTTAATTCGTTTGTGAGAGCATCTATTTTTTGTACTTTTATAAAACAATCAAAACGGGGTGCTTAAGTCTTAAAAACAGCTGAGAATATACTCGTAACACTTCAGAGGATAATACCCGCAGAAGGAATTTGATTGACAAAGGGAACAAGTTTTAATCTTGCTCCCTTTGTTTTTTTATCTACTTGATTGATCTAAAACTATCACAGCTCATCATCCTTACTGTTCTGGCCTGTCATCATTAAATAAGCTTTGAGGAATCCATCAAGACCACCATTTAGAACATCATCGGTATTTCCTGTTTCAAATCCTGTGCGAACATCTTTTACTAAATGGTAGGGATGCAGAACATAGTTTCTAATTTGCGAACCCCACTCGATGGCCATTTTATTATCTTCAATTGCCGCCCGCTGCGCCTGTTGCTTGCGAAGTTCAATTTCGTACAACTGCGATTTCAACATCTGCATAGCCTTTTCACGGTTATCTAATTGACTTCGGGTTTCACTGTTGTGGATTACAATTCCAGAAGGATGGTGAGTAAGGATCGCTTTTGTTTCTACCTTGTTTACGTTTTGGCCGCCAGCTCCACCACTTCGCGCAAAATCCCAGGAAATGTCCGCAGGACTTATTTCAATTTCAATTGTGTCGTCCACCAAGGGATAGACGTAAACGCTCACAAAACTGGTGTGGCGTTTCGCGTTACTGTCAAAAGGCGAAATACGCACCAATCTATGGACTCCGTTTTCACTTTTTAGCCATCCAAAAGCATATTCCCCATCAATTTCCAGAGTTACCGTTTTTACTCCTGCAACATCACCCGATTGAAAGTTAAGTTCCTTTACCTTATACCCGTGTTTCTCGGCCCACATAAGGTACATTCGCATGAGCATTTGAGCCCAATCGCAACTCTCTGTTCCACCGGCACCAGCGGTTATCTGAAGAACAGCACTCATATCATCGCCTTCTTCATCCAGCATATTCCTGAATTCGAGCGCTTCTATGGCCTCCTCCGCTTTTTGAAAAGTACTTTCTACCTGTTCTGGAGAGCCTTCACCTTCATTTAAAAAATCGAGCAAAATCTCAGCTTCTTCGGTTAATGCCTCGGCATCTTCATAATCGGTGACCCACTTCTTTTTGGTTCGGAGTTCTTTCATAAAAGCCTCAGCTTCTTGTGAATTGTTCCAAAAATTGGGGTCAAAGGTTTTTTCTTCTTCGTTTGTAATCTCTATGCGTTTTGCGGCAATGTCAAAGATAGCGCCTTAAGGCATCTAGCCGCACCTTAAGGTCTTTGATTTGGTCTGTTGAAGTCATATAAATGCCCGTGAAAACGGGTATCTCTTTTTATTAATAATTCGATTTTAGTATTCTGGAACCATTATTTAAAACAGTTTGAAAGCAAAATTACCATTAACTTCGTGAGGGAAAAGATTTTTTTCGGCTAATTTTAGGGATTCTTAGGGCTAAGTGTTCTTTACTCTGCCTTATCGCATTAATAAAATACTGAAATAAACCAATCTCTCCCTCTCGTGGAATACAAAAACTAAAACGAACTATAACTTCAAATGAAATGACCATAGATTTAAGAAGCGATACCGTTACTCGTCCCACTCCGAAAATGATGCAAGCAATTATAAATGCGGAAGTGGGAGACGATGTATATAAGGAAGATCCATCTGTCAACAAATTGGAGCGGAAATTAGCCGAGATGTTTGGGATGGATTCGGCTCTTTTCTTTCCTTCTGGGAGTATGGCCAATCAGGCAGCAATAAAATTGCACACGCAACCGGGGGAACAGTTGATCGCCGATAAATGGGCACACGTTTATAATTTTGAAGGTGGAGGAGCATCATTTAATAGTGGAGTTTCCTGCAAATTGATCGATGGAGACCGGGGAATGATCACCGCGGCTCAGGTGGAGGAAAACATTAATCCGCCGGATTTTTACCACAGTCCACTTACAAGTTTGGTCTGTTTGGAAAATACCACAAATAAAGGTGGCGGTGCCTGTTATAATTTTTCTGAAATGGAGGCGATCCGACTGGTTTGTGATAATCACAATCTAGGATTCCACTTGGATGGCGCTCGAATTTGGAATGCAATGGTGGCAAAAAATCAAGATCCGAAGGATTTCGGAAAACTTTTTGACACTATATCAGTTTGTCTCAGCAAAGGCTTGGGCACACCAATGGGAAGCGTTCTAATTGGAAAAAAAGATATAATGATAAAAGCGATGCGGGTGCGCAAGGTACTGGGCGGAGGCATGCGACAAATTGGTTTTATGGCAGCAGCTGGAATTTATGCTCTGGACAATCACATGGAAAGGCTGGAAGAAGATCATAAAAGAGCAGCGGAAATTGCGGAAACACTCTCAAATCAATCCTATATAAAGAAAGTAGAACCAACGGAAACCAATATTGTTATTTTCTACCTAAAGGATGATATTTCCGAAGAAAACTTCTTAACTTCTCTTCTTCAAAAGAATATTAAGATTAGCACCATGGGCCAAGGAAAACTTCGAATCGTTACCCATCTTGACTACACCGATGAAATGCATCAAAAATTCCTAAACACCCTGAATGGGAATTCCACCGATATAAAAAATTTTAAATCATAATTGCAATCAAAAATGGAACTTCAATAAATTCAAAGTTCGTATTTTTCAAAAAAACAAGTTTTAAAATGAATAATGAATAATGAAAAATAAATGTATCCAATAATTAATATTTTAACTCATAACTCATAAACTAAAACCCCTAATGCCACTCCAAAAACCAAACATATCTTGAACATCACTGCAGCATACACCGACTTATACCAACTTACAATGGCTCAGGTTTATTTTAAAACCAAGCCTGATGGAACGGCCATTTTTGATTATTATTTTAGGCGCATACCGTTTAAGGGTGGCTACGCCATCTTTACCGGGTTAAAAAATGTTCTCGAAATTCTAGAGAATTTGGAGTTCTCCGATTCAGATATTGCTTACTTGGAAACGCATAACTTCGAACCTTCCTTTTTGGAATATTTAAAAAAGTTTAGATTTCAAGGATCAGTCTATTCCAGTATGGAAGGAGATGTTGTTTTCCCCAACAGACCAATTTTGCAGGTAGAGGCGAATATTATTGAAGCCCAGATTGTTGAAACATTATTGCTAAATCTACTTAATTTTCAAACTTTAGTTGCTACCAAGGCAAGTAGAATAAGACATAGTGCATTTAACAATATTCTGTTGGATATGGGTTTGCGAAGAGCGCATGCCACTGGAGGATATTACGCCACTCGCGCGGCATTTATCGGTGGATTCGACAGCACTAGCAACGTGAAGGCCGCTGAGGATTTTGATATTCCTTGCTCGGGTACCATGGCACATTCTTTTATTCAAAGTTATGGGGACGAATTAGAGGCATTTCGGGATTTTGCCCGAATTCGACCTATTAACTGTGTTCTTTTAGTCGATACCTACAACACCCTAAAAAGTGGATTGCCCAATGCCATTACCGTGGCACACGAGATGGAGAGTAGGGGAGACCGACTTTTCGGGGTTAGGCTTGATAGTGGGGATTTGGCATATTTAGCAAAGAAAACCCGTCAATTACTTAACGACGCCAATCTGGAATATGTAAAAATTGTAGCTTCCAATCAGTTGGATGAATATGTTATTAACAGCTTAAAAGAACAGGGAGCTCCCATCGATGTTTATGGTGTGGGCACAGAATTGGTTACGGGAAAACCGGATGCTTCCCTTGATGGAGTTTATAAACTCTCAGAGTATAACGGAGATCCTAGAATAAAACTTTCAGAAAATATACTCAAAATCTCACTTCCTTCGAAAAAACAGGTTTTTCGTATGCTAGACGAGAATGGAATGTTTTATGGAGCGGATGCCATCGCGTTAGCTTCCGAAGGAGCCATAAATAAAATGATGCACCCTTTCGACAGGACAAAAAATTTGGATCTCACCAGATTTCAGCATGAACCATTATTAAAGAAGGTTATGGAAAGTGGAAAAAGACTGCTCCCAATCCAGTCCACTGCCGAAATAGCGGAATATTCAAAATCGAGATTGACCCTACTCCCTCCCGAATACAAACGTTTTCAAAATCCGCATATTTACAAAGTGGGCCTGAGTCCAAATTTAAAAGAAGAGCGGGACAAGCTGATCGATGCCCATAAATTTTAAATTTTATTTTAATGAAAACTCTAATTATAATAGATGTTCAAAATGATTTTATGCCAGGAGGATCTCTTGCAGTTCCCAATGGCGATAAAATAGTGCCGATTATCAACAAGGTACAAGATCAATTTGATCTGATAGTAGCGTCTCAGGATTGGCATCCGAGAGATCACGTTAGTTTTGCCTCAAACCATCCTGGAAGAAAACCGTATGATGTTATCCACATCCATGGACAGCCCCAGACCCTATGGCCGGATCACTGCGTGCAGGAAACCTTTGGCGCTCAATTTCATCCTGAACTTAATACGGAGCGCTGGGACGCGATATTTCGTAAAGGAACCGATCGTGAAATAGATAGCTATAGTGCTTTCTATGATAACGGACACATGAAATCTACAGGTCTTGCCGATTACCTAAAAGAGAAAGGTGCATCACAAATTTTCATCTGTGGATTGGCAGCGGATATTTGCGTGTACTATTCTCTTTATGATGCCTTTAAAGAAGGATTTGCCTGTTTCTTTATTGAGGATGCCTCCCAACCCTTGGACGTAGAAGGTTTTCAGTTAATTAAAGATAAAATGGCGTATTTAGGAATTCAAATAATTTCTTCGGAAGATATCCATTGAAATATTTCTTATAAGAATGTAAAATTTATTTCCAAAAAAAATGTGTTTTTAAATCGGCACGAATTTTTAGTAACTTTAAAGAATATTAACCGAAAACTATAAACTATGTCAGAAGAAGTAAAAATGATTCCTGGAAATTCACTTATAACCAGCACTCCTGAAGAAGGCAGACAACTGGCTGTTAAAATGGCAAGATTGGTAATAAAAGTAACACAACCTGATGCTGAGATTAGGGAAAAACTACGTCCAGAATATGCCGAGGATCCCGCCATGCTTATTGCCGTGGGCCAAGTAGTAGCCACCGAGTTTGCCACAATTGCTGCTGCAAATAATTACTGGAGGAAATAAATTCTAAAATTGGATGTGGGAATCTAATATTTTAAAATCCTTTCTAAGTCAACTTTTTCCGTTTTCCCAATGTCGAAATGTATAATTTAAAGAAGTATCCAGAATATTAATCGCACTCTCAGAAGGTTCTTGACCTTTTCGATAAGAAATACTGAAAAAAACCGTATCTTTGAAACCCTGATATATTGAACATTAAAACCAATATTAAGTAAAGCAATACGAAAACTAATAATATTTAATTAATTAAAAAGTCATTTGCTTAAGGCGAATGGCTTTTTTTATTCAAAAAACACCAATGGCAAAATCGCAGCAGACATACAATAAGAAGGAAAAGGAAAAAGCAAAGATCAAAAAGCGAGAGGAAAAGCTGAAAAAGAAGGAAGCTCGCAAAGCGGACAAAACTCCGGGAATTGAATTTGCCTACGTTGACCATGAAGGGAATCTTACCGATACTCCGCCAGATCCATCTTTAAAAGTGGAAATTGACCCTGAGGAGATCGTTTTGGGCGTTCCACCGCAAGAAGAAGGGGATAAAGAAGCCTTTGATCCGGTTCGAAAAGGAAAAGTCTCTTTCTATGATCCTTCAAAAGGATTTGGTTTTATTATAGATAACGAAAACAATGAGAAATACTTTACCCATGTGAGCGGAATCATTGATGAAATCGCTGAGAACGACAATGTTACTTTTGAACTTGAAAAGGGGCAAAGGGGAATGAACGCAGTAAAAGTTCAAAAAATATAAATAATCGCTATTTCAGAAGAAGCTGATAATCCAAAATTTAAAATATAAAACAAAAAAATCCCGCAATTATAGCGGGATTTTTCATGATAAAGTGGAATGCCATTAAGGAGTTACATCCTTATATTCTTGCTTTGCTTTGTTTTTTAAAGAATCATATTTGTCGGAAATAGTAGATTCTACATCACCAACAGTTTCTTTGATTCTACGACCGGTGTCGCTTACTTTAGATTTTATTTTTTCTTTTTCTTCCGGCGTCATGTTTTTATATTTCCAAAACGCAAAAGCACCTGCTGCTATTCCAATTAATGCTAATAATCCTGTTCTCTTCGTACTCATAATTTTTGGTTTTTTTCTTATTTAATGTGAAGATACATGTTTATTTCATTGCTACATTTCGTAATAATCGACTTTAATAATAATTTAATACAAACCCCGGTGTTTCAAACTGTTTTGCCAATTTTTTGTGAAATAAATCGGTGATTCTTCCTCCAAAGTTTAGGAATTTTTGGGGTGTAAAAAGAAAGCTGGTTTTAGGGTTATTGGATTGCAAAAAACTCAGTTTTTCAATTTCCAATGGTTAAAAACTGTGACTATATTTGCCTGTGGAATTTAAAGGGTAATTGGATCTGTAATTATGGATAAAAGGAATAATGTGGAAAGTGAGCTGAATTTGGAAAAGCGATCGGCAATGGCAATGGAGTTGGAAATAGGTTCCGCAGAAATTTCCAAGTGTATCGCCACTCTCGAGTTGTTAAATAACAATACCGATTTGATTTTTGAAATTCCCAAACAACAAAGAATTGCATTGATCAAGGCATCGGGAAAACTTTCTCGTCCAAATCGTGATGAATTTTCCCGTAGAAAGAAAGACGCCAAAAAGGCCGAGAAGCGACGTTTGGCAGCAAAAGATAGAACCGCACGAAAGGAAACGGGAATACGCAGCGCCCGTGAAAATGTTGTCTTTATGGCTCCTAAACTTCTTCACGCTGCCGAAATTGCCTCAAAGGAAGAACTAGAACTGGAATCTCCAAGAAATTGCTATGTGTGCAAAACCTTATTTACTACAATGCACCATTTTTATGATGCTATGTGTACGGAATGTGGAGATTTCAACTATGCCAAGAGATTCCAAACAACAGATTTGACCGGACAAGTAGCCATTATTACTGGCTCTAGGTTAAAAATAGGTTATCATATTACCTTAATGTTGCTAAGAGCAGGTGCTACCGTTATTGCAACTACCAGATTTCCTGTGGATTCCGCCTATCGTTTTGCCCAAGAAGAAGATTTTCATAAATGGGCAGATCGGTTGAAGATCCATGGTCTGGATTTACGGCACATTCCAAGTGTGGAGATTTTCTGCAACTATATTGGCCAAAAATATGAGAATCTGGATATTTTAATCAATAATGCCGCACAAACAGTACGTCGTCCCGCAGGTTTTTACAAACATATGATGCCGAAGGAGGAAATGCCGTTTGAATCGCATCCTACCTTTGTTTCAAATTTATTACAAGATCATCGCAATTGCTTGATGGACCTAAAATCCCTCACGGATGAAATGGGATCCAATCCAAATAAAAATATTCCAGTAACTTGGCATGGGAAGGAACCTGGAATTGGTATCCGCGCATCTGCCAAACTTTCACAGATACCGTATAGTTTTGATAATTCTCTAACAGCCAGCGAGGTATTTCCGGAAGGAAAACTGGATGCGGATTTACAGCAGGTAGATCTCCGCAAAACCAATAGCTGGAGATTGAGGCTCGGCGAAATAGAAACTACGGAAATGATTGAGGTCCAATTAGTCAATAGCATTGCACCCTTTGTTCTTTGCAACCGTTTAAGTGAGATAATGAAAAAGACCAACACAGGAAAGAAACATATTATAAATGTGTCCGCAATGGAAGGGAAGTTTCATCGATTTTTTAAGGAGGACCGACACCCGCATACCAATATGGCAAAAGCTGCCCTGAATATGCTTACCCATACCGCTGCAGGCAGTCTCGCTAAAGATGGTATCTACATAAACGCCGTGGATACCGGTTGGGTTACCGATGAAGATCCAGTAGATCTGGCCAAGCGAAAAGAAGAACTCCACGACTTCCAACCTCCCTTGGATATTGTTGATGGTGCAGCCCGTGTAATGGATCCCCTGATCGATGGTATAAATACGGGAAAACATTGGAGCGGAAAATTTCTAAAAGATTACAGACCGATAGATTGGTGATTAATGTAGTTGGTAGACTTTAGTCGATAGACGGTAGGGGTAAATGGGATAATAAACATCAATTTGTAATTTTTTATAATTCATAATTCAGAAGTCAGACTCATAACTCTGAACTCCTTTGCTCCAAAACCTATAAAAATAGTATCCCACCCAATAAGGTATCGCTATCTTCGCAACCACTTATTTTTTCTATGGATTATTTATATGTATTGCTAGGATTTACATTATTGGTGGTAGGAGGGGAATTTCTGGTTCGCTCCTCTGTAGGTCTTTCTTTTAAGCTTCGTCTTTCGAAAATGGTAATCGGACTCACGGTTGTTTCCTTTGCCACCTCCCTACCCGAACTTTTGGTAAGTCTGCAAGCCGCCCTCGAGGGATATTCCGATATAGCTTTAGGAAACGTAATTGGATCCAATATCGCCAACATTGGTCTGGTCTTGGGCGTTACGGCAATAATCTCTCCTTTGGCGGTAGGAAAGGAATTCTATAAATTTAATTGGCCCACTATGGCTTTGCTTTCGGTTGCCTTATATTTCATTTTGAAAAGTGGAAGTGAAATTTCTCGAACCGAAGGATTCGCTTTATTGCTCATTCTTATTGTATACCTGTGGATTTTGATAAGAAAATCGAGGAAAACCGAAAAATCGAACCCCGTAAGCGATGATATCGATGATGGACTTTCAATGGCATCCAATTTTAAAATTGTTGTCTGGCTTTTGATTGGCGCTGCTTCACTTTATGGAGGCAGTAAATTCTTGGTAAGTGGGGCAGTTTCTCTTGCAGAAAGTTTTAATGTTAGTCAACGCGTTATAGCAGTTACCATGATCGCAGTGGGAACCAGTATTCCCGAATTGGCCGCCTCTATTATTGCAGCTTTAAAAAAGGAAAAAGCAATTTCCCTAGGAAATCTTATAGGATCGAATATTTTCAATATTGCCGCAGTATTGGGAATTACTTCGCTAATTCAACCCATTGCAGTTAAAAGTAGCGAAGTATTAGGCAGTGATATTTTTTGGATGATCGGTTTCGGAATTATCCTTATTCCGCTGGCATTTCTTCCTCAGAAATTTGAACTACAAAGAAATAAAGGCATTTTCTTGGTTGTGGGGTATGCTCTTTTCTTAGGGATAACCTTTATGATGTAGTTTCTATATTTCTATTGAATATACTTTTAAATAGGGGGTAGGGAATAAATAGATAAGTTTATAAAAAATTTAGGGTTAATTTTTAGGGGGTGTGTTCGATAAAAAAGTATTTTTGCGCATTCTAACCCCTAAATCAAAAAAATGTCCACACTTAGATTTTACGCTGTCAAAGAAAGCCTTGGTAGGAAACCAATTCCCGTTCAAGAACCAGAAAGACGTTCTGATATTTTTGAAAGGAACGTTTTTAATGAATCTTCTATGCGCCAGTATCTGACGAAAGATTCTTTTCAAAGCGTTATGAGTGCTATGGAAAAGGGTACCAAAATAGACCGGAATCTTGCCGATCACATTTCAACTGGAATGAAAGAATGGGCAATTACCAAAGGTGCGACTCATTATACCCACTGGTTTCAACCTCTTACCGGAGCTACGGCAGAAAAACACGACGCATTTTTTGAAACCATGGAAAATGGACATGCCATTGAGAAATTCGGCGGGACCCAATTGGTTCAACAAGAACCAGATGCTTCCAGCTTTCCGAGTGGCGGGATTCGAAACACTTTTGAAACCAGAGGTTATACTGCTTGGGATCCATCCTCTCCAGCGTTTATCTACGGTACAACATTATGTATTCCCACGGTTTTTGTTTCTTATACCGGAGAAGCGCTGGATTATAAAACACCGTTACTTCGGGCGCTCCAGGCCATCGACCACGCCGCAACCTCTGTAGCGAAATATTTTGATAAAAATGTTACCAAGGTAAACAATACCTTGGGATGGGAACAGGAATACTTCCTTATAGATAGCGCTATGGCTGCTTCCAGACCCGATATTTCCTTAGCGGGAAGAACATTATTGGGGCATACCGCCGCGAAAGGACAGCAATTGGATGACCATTATTTTGGTTCCATCCCCTCTCGCGTTCTAAATTTTATGCGACACTTGGAAACTGAGTGTATGTATTTGGGAATTCCGGTTAAAACCCGGCACAACGAAGTAGCTCCAAACCAATTTGAGTTGGCGCCTATTTTTGAGGAAACAAATCTTGCCGTGGACCATAATACGTTATTGATGGATCTTATGAATAAGATCGCAGAAAAGCATCATTTCAAGGTATTATTTCACGAAAAACCCTTTGCCGGAGTAAATGGAAGCGGAAAGCATAACAACTGGTCGCTAGCAACTAATACAGGAGTCAATCTATTGGGACCCGGAACAACACCTACCAAAAACCTACAATTCCTTACGTTTTTTATAAATACCATCAAGGCCGTTAATGAATATGAAGATCTTCTTCGGGCTTCTATTGCCAGTGCCGGAAATGACCATAGATTGGGAGCGAACGAGGCTCCCCCAGCAATTGTTTCGGTATTTATAGGATCCCAATTAACGGATGTACTTGACGAGCTTGAAAAAGTTACGGACGGGAAACTTTCACCCCAAGAAAAAACCGACCTCAAACTGAATGTTGTGGGAAAAATTCCGGAAATCTTACTCGATAATACGGACCGAAACCGAACTTCTCCTTTTGCATTTACCGGTAACAAATTCGAATTTAGAGCGGTTGGCTCCACGGCGAATTGCGCCAATCCTATGACCGTGCTTAATGCTATTGTTGCCAAACAACTTCTTTCCTTTAAAAAGAAAGTAGATGATTTGATTGCCAATAAAAAGATGAAGAAGGACGATGCCATTTTTAACGTACTTCGGGAATACATTAAGGAATCCAAACGAATCCGTTTTGAAGGTGACGGATATGGAGAAGCTTGGGAGAAGGAGGCAGCAAAACGTGGATTGAGCAACTTTAGAAGTACGCCGGAAGCTTTAAAAGCTAAGGTTTCTAAAAAGTCCATTGCGCTGTTTGAAGAATTGGGAATTCTCAGCAAGGTTGAAATGGAAGCCCGTCATGAGATTGAATTGGAAGAATATGCAATGCGCATCCAGATTGAAGGCCGTATTTTGGGAGATATCGCACGTAATCATATTATTCCAACGGCAATCCAGTATCAAAATATTCTTCTTGAAAATGTGCAGGGTCTAAAGAATATTTATGGTACTGAGTTCAAGGAGTTTGCTGGCGAACAAATGCATCTTATTGAAAAAATAAGTGGCCACATTTCCAAGATAAATAAGGGGATCACCGATATGATCGGGGAGCGTAAAAAAGCCAATATAATTGAAGATCCAGAGGAACGTGCTTTTGCTTATTGTGATAATGTAAAGCCATATTTCGAAATAATCCGCTATCACTGTGATAAAATGGAGCTATTGGTAGATGATGAACTTTGGCCGCTTACTAAATATAGGGAATTGCTTTTTACGAAATAGAATCAGATTGTCAGGTATCTGAGAAGGGAATTTTGGTGCGAATGAAAATTTTGAGGATATTTAAATATGCAAATAGAAAGAACAAATAAGGAAATACTCATTCGACTGCCATCAGGAACTGATTTGGTCGGACTGCAGCGTATTTTGGATTATTTAAAGTTCCGAGAAATAGCATCAAAAAGCGAAGCTACTCAAGAACAAATCGACAAACTTTCTTCCGAATCTAAATCTTCTTGGTGGAATAAAAACAAAAGTCGTTTTGTAAAGTGAAACTCGTTGTCGATACCAACATAATTTTTAGCGGACTTTTAAGCCTAAAGGGCCGCTAGAAGAATTACGGGATTAAATTTATAAACTGGAGGCTATAAACAAAGTTTTTCTAGGATCTAGGTTATCCGCGGAGTCACAAAGAGCGCAGAGATTATTATTTATGAAAATCGGTAAACTATATTTAAGTAAGCTCATTTTCTGGTTTTTTCAATAATTTGGAATAGTATTCACAAATGGGTTGTTCTAAAATTATTGAACAACCCATTTGCTATTTATCATCCTACATTGTAGGCTTTTTTATTAATCCGTACTTTTGCATTCAAATTATAATCACCAGCCCGATGAGTAAGGAAATTTCTAAACGCTACGCACAGAGAGGCGTTTCCGCAGGTAAGGAAGATGTACACAATGCCATAAAAAATGTGGATAAAGGTCTTTTTCCTCAGGCGTTTTGCAAAATAATTCCGGATTACCTTACGGGTGATCCAGATTATTGTTTAATAATGCACGCCGATGGAGCGGGGACCAAATCTTCCCTAGCTTATACCTATTGGAAGGAAACCGGGGATCTGTCCGTTTGGAAGGGGATCGCCCAGGACGCCCTTATAATGAACATAGACGATTTGCTCTGCGTAGGTGCGGTGGATAATATACTGTTGTCCTCAACAATTGGACGGAACAAAAACTGTATTCCCGGAGAGGTTATTTCAGAAATAATAAACGGTACTGAGGAACTTATATCCGAATTGAAGGAATTTGGATTGAACATTCGTTCTACTGGTGGTGAAACTGCAGATGTTGGCGATTTAGTACGAACTATTATCGTCGATTCCACAGTGACCGCACGTATGAAACGTAGCGATGTAATTGACAATGCGAACATTCAAGGGGGCGACGTAATTGTAGGTTTAGCTTCCTTTGGACAAGCGACTTATGAAAAGGAGTACAACGGAGGAATGGGCAGTAATGGCCTGACTTCTGCGCGACACGACGTATTCCATAAATATTTAGCTGAAAAATATCCAGAAAGTTTTGATGCCTCCGTTCCCCAGGAACTGGTTTATTCGGGTTCAAAAAAATTGGAAGATAGGGTAGAGGATAGTCCATTAAATGCAGGAAAACTGGTTCTTTCGCCTACTCGGACTTATGCGCCCATAGTAAAGCAAATTTTAGCTGAGGTTGATAATAGCCACATTCACGGAATGATCCATTGTAGTGGCGGCGCCCAGACCAAAATTCTTCATTTTATTGAAAACCTTCATGTAGTGAAAAATAATATGTTTCCTGTTCCACCACTTTTTAAGCTTATTCAGGCGGAGAGCAAAACCGATTGGAAGGAAATGTACCAAGTTTTCAATATGGGCCATAGAATGGAACTTTATGTTTCTAAGGCAGTTGCCCAGAACATTATTGAAATCTCTAAATCATTTAATGTAGATGCCCAAATAGTGGGCTATGTGGAAGATTCCGAAAAGAAAAAACTTACCATCAAATCTACATATGGAGAGTTTAATTATTGAAAACGGAAGAAAGAATAGGTTTTTCTTCGTCAATTTTTAGTGGGTTTATAAGTAACCAATATCACATTCTTTTCAAATTGCTTAAAGTCTAAAAATGCTAAGTTACAATTAACCTCATTAGAAAATAGTTTTACGCCATCCCCAACGATTGAAGGATTGATCAATAGTTTTAACTCATCTACTTGACCAGCTTCAAGTAATGGTTTTATAAGCGAAGCACTTCCCTGAACCAAAATATATCCACCATCTTCTCTTTTAATCTTAACTATTTCTTTTATATAATCTTTCCCTAGAATGGTTGTATTGGCCCAACGTGCTTCTGTAAGGTTTGCGGACACTACATACTTTTTGCAGTTGTTTAGATGGTCTGCAACACCTTGCTCATTGTCTTTGAAAGAAGACCAATACGGATGAAGCATTTCATAAGTTTTTCTTCCGTAGAGCATAATTTCACAGTTGTTGATTGTGTCCTGAATATACTTTTGCCGGCCTGGGCTGTCAAATGGTAACCACCATTTATTCATAGAACGTGCATCAGAAATTCCATCTAAGGAAGTCCACTGGGTTACTATTAATTTTCGCATCTTAATCCTATTTTAGTATGGAGACAACCAAATTTTTAATTCTTCAAACAAATTTTGATTTTCCGAAAAGGCTCCATTAAATTGCAGCAATGGGAATATTATAGAAATCGTTAATAACATAACACTTATGTAATTGAGTATGCTACAATATTGCATTTTTAATTCTTTCAGGATTACACTTCACAGCCGGAGCTATTTCTATTTTTTAAACATAAAATAAACTGCTAATATCAAAAATACAAAAGCAATTATATGGTTCATTCTGAAAGTTTCTGTTTTGAACACAATTAAAGTGAATACAGCAAAAACGGCCAATGTGATAACCTCCTGAATAACTTTTAATTGGATAAGGGTGAAAGGACCTCCATTTTCTTTAAATCCGATTCTATTTGCCGGTACCTGGAACATATATTCAAAAAATGCAATTCCCCAACTTATTAGGATTATGGAGATTAGTCCTAGTTTGCTGAACCATTTTAGTTCTGAAAATTTTAAATGTCCGTACCAAGCAATGATCATAAAAGAATTGCTTAAAATTAAAAGACCTATTGTTAAAACTGCTTTCATTTTATTTCAATTTAAAATTAAGGATGATTTTTTCCATATTTCCATGTAGAGGGAGGCGCAACTCGTCTTATAAAACATTGTGGAATAAAATAACCCGTTGACATTTTCAAAAGGTTCTGTTCTGCTGTTTTTAAAATTTTCCAAGCTGAAATTTTCAAGAGGCAATGATTTACGGACCGCCGTATAAAGCCTGTCCCGATAGACGATTAATGTGGGGTGAAAGGCGCACCTCGCTGCTATTTTCGGGTGGAGCCGTCCACTCGTTTGGCAGTAGTCTAATTTTTCAGTTCCATTAATAAATAGGCAAAATCACTTTTTAGTTCAATTATATTTCCAGTACTAATGCTGATTCCAATCGAGGCATTTCCGTTTCCGTACCCCATTAAATTTCCAGAACCAAATGCGTAAAAAATTACGGGTATCAAATTAATAGAAAAATTTTACGTGGAGAATTACTGGTAACGTTTCGCTAGTAGCAGTGGCGTGGTTCGTCACGGACAATTGCAAACAAGTGCTTTCCAGAGGACAAGCCATTGCTTATACATATTGTTGTGCACAGTATCTACGTTCTTTTCTTGGAGTTAAATTCGACTAATTTTATCCAATCAATTTCCCCATTAGGTTTACAGAAATCTTTAATAAAATCCCTCGTAAATTTATTAATCATATTAGAATATGACTCCATAAATTCGTCATTTCTCTCTTTTGATTTATGTCCAAGAGGTTCAATTATTTCCGTATATAAATTTTTGTCGCCAGAAATAAATTCCCAAAACTCTTGACCACAATATTTAAAATAATCCCCTTTATCTGGTCGATTATCAATTCCATAACAACAACCATTGATTGAAACCACCATTAAATTAGAATTACTTGTCCTTAAAGTTCTTTGAGCAGTTTTGAAATCGGACTTCATTTTAGAAATTTGACTACTATTCCCCCAATTAGGTCCAGATTTTATATTTAAGATATACCGAATATTATTTTTGTCAAATTCTAAATCAATATTTGGAATTCCCGATTTCCATCCACCATAAACTTTTTGATTTATAAATATGGCAAGACCTTCGAGCCAGTCTCCGAAAATAGTTTCTTCTCCAGAAGATATATAAGCATCTGCAATTCCTCGAACTATTTCGTCAGCAGTGAATAAATGTTTTGCTCTAAAAAGATATGGGTTTTTCTTTTTTAAAACTGTTTTAAGTTTGAGTTTTTTTAATCGTTCTATCCTTTTTTGGTGGAAAGTTCCAATATTTTCTTCAACGTACTGCGTGACGTCTGTTAAGTTTAATTGATTCATATTCGTCATCTGGCTCTAATAATAATAATTTAGTTGGTTCTAATTGGTCTTTCACTCTTTGATAATATTCAGGTAGAATTTCTATGCCAATAGAATTTCTATTCATTCTTTGTGCTACAAAATTGGTTGTACCTGAACCCATAAAAGGGTCGAGTACAATATCTTCTGGTTTTGTAAATAGTTTAATGAACCATTCAGGTAATGCTTCGGGAAAAGCTGCACTGTGGTTTTTATTATTACATTCTGTGGCTAAATGTAAAACGTTTGTAGGATAAGCCATATCTCTATCAACCCAGTTTGAAATATTCTTTCCAAACCCACTTCCAACCTTAGATTCGTCTCTTCTTTTATCTGTTTCGCTTAAATTTTTAAGTCTGGTCTTAGCCCAATCTCCCATTGGTACCATAACTTCCTTTTGATACATATTAAATTTTTTGCTCTTGTTAAATTGCAGAAGTCTCTCCCAAGAGTCTCTAAATCGATTAGGCCATTTCCCTGGGAAAGCGTTTTTTTTATGCCAAATAAATTCCTCTGTCCAAAACCATCCTTGCTTTCGCATTGCAATAATTAATTCCATCACATAAGTACTTCTCTCTCCCTTAACTACTTTTTCCTTTATGTTAAGGACAAAAGTTCCTGATGGTTTCAAAACTCTTAATAATTCCTCGGAAATGGGTAAAAACCATTCCACATATTTGTCGGGGTGAATTCCTCCATAAGTACTTTTTCTTTGGTCAGCATATGGCGGGGAAGTAAAAATCAAATCCACTGAGTTATCATCCAATTTCTTTAAAATATTCTTACTGTCCCCAAGTTTTATTTCTGTCTTTATCTCCATTTTATCATTTCAGTTTTTATTTTAAACAAATGTCGTGATTTTCATCGAGTTTATGAATTCGATCTATATTGTAGCTAACGTCTATATAAACGAAATTATGGCGTTTATTTCGCTTATAAATTCCAATCCAAAGGTCGTTTCCCAAATATAATCGAAATTAGTTTGCAATTCCGTATTTAGGAAATTCAGAAATTTGAAAATGTAATAATGCTATAGTGTAGTTCAAAACAATATTATATTTATCTAACTACGGTTTTCTACAAAAAGATTTCGCTCAAAAAATTGTAGCTTTGCAGCCATTATAAAACCTATATGTTAGAGAGACTTCACATAATTAAACAACGTTTCGACGAGATTAGCGATCTTATTATACAGCCAGATGTAATCAGCGATCAGAAGCGGTATATCGAGCTTAACAAGGAATACAAGGATTTGCGGGTACTGATGGAAAAACGTGCGGAATTCCTGGAACTTACCAATAATATTGAGGAAGCCCAAGAAATAATTTCGGACGGGAGTGATGCCGAAATGGTTGAGATGGCTAAACTACAACTTGACGAAGCGCAAGAACGTTTGCCTGTTTTGGAGGAAGAGGTAAAATTTCTTCTCATTCCGAAAGATCCCGAGGATTCCAAAAATGCCGTAATGGAAATTCGGGCCGGAACCGGTGGCGATGAGGCAAGTATATTTGCGGGAGATCTCTTTAGGATGTACACCAAATATTGCGAAAGCAAAGGTTGGAAAACCAATATAATGGACTTTAATGAGGGCACCAACGGCGGGTTTAAGGAAATCCATTTGGAAATAGAGGGCGATGATGTTTATGGCACCCTAAAATTTGAAGCTGGAGTGCATCGTGTACAACGGGTTCCGCAAACCGAAACACAAGGAAGGGTTCATACCAGTGCAGCAACCGTGATGGTTTTTCCCGAAGCTGAAGAATTTGATATTGAAATAAATCCAAAGGATGTTCGCGTGGATTTCTTCTGTTCCTCAGGACCCGGCGGCCAGTCTGTAAACACCACTTATTCGGCGGTTAGGCTTACCCACATTCCTACGGGAATCGTAGCACAATGCCAGGATCAGAAATCGCAACATAAAAATAAGGAAAAAGCTTTTAAGGTACTTCGATCTAGGCTTTATGATATGGAGTTGGCTAAAAAACAAGCTGAAGATGCCGCCAAAAGAGGTTCTATGGTCACCAGTGGAGACCGAAGTGCCAAAATCCGCACCTATAATTATTCACAAGGAAGGGTAACCGACCATAGAATAAACCTGACCCTTTACAACCTAGGAAATATAATGAATGGGGATATTCAGGAAATTGTAGATGAACTTCACTTGGTTCATAATACAGAGAAATTGAGAGATACAGGGGAGGCATTTTAATTGAAATGACTTAAGACATAAGACGTAAGACTATCCTATCGGCAGACACACGTAGGAATAAATTAATCCTTCACGGAAGTAATATCAATTTTATAACTATGCGTCCTATGACATACGCCTGTCCGCCGTGGCGGATCCTACCATCCTAGGTTTTGTATTCTACTTCATATAATCGACGAATATAAATTTTAGCACAATGACTACTGACCAATTAGTTTTTGAAATAAAAAGAAAAAAATCCTTTCTCTGCATCGGCCTTGATGTGGATCTCGATAAAATTCCGTCTTTTCTTTTAGAAGAAGAAGATCCTATTTTTTCGTTTAATAAAGGGATTATCGATGCCACGCATCAGTATGCCGTTGCTTACAAGCCGAATATTGCTTTTTATGAAGCTTATGGTTTAAAGGGCTGGAAATCTCTGGAGCGGACCATTGAATATTTGAACCAAAATTATCCTTCAATTTTTACCATAGCCGATGCCAAAAGAGGGGATATAGGCAACACTGCCAGTATGTATGCCAAAGCATTTTTGGAGACTTTAAACTTTGATTCAATTACCATTGCACCATATATGGGACGCGATTCCGTAGAGCCTTTTTTAGATTTTCCCAATAAGCATGCTATTTTACTGGCATTGACTTCCAACGAGGGTGCTTACGACTTTCAGACAAAAAAAATGAATGGTAAATTTCTATATCAAGAGGTTTTGGAAACTTCTAAATCTTGGAAAAATAGTGAGCAATTGATGTATGTGGTAGGGGCAACCAAAGCGGAATATTTTAAGGAGATCCGAAAAATTGTTCCCAAAGCTTTTCTGCTTGTTCCAGGAATAGGAGCACAAGGTGGAAACCTCCAGGATGTTTGTAAATATGGACTTTCTCCTGATGTTGGCTTATTGGTAAATTCTTCCAGAGGAATTATTTATGCATCAAAAGCATCGGACTTTGCAGAGGCAGCGGGCAAGGAAGCTTCACGTTTGCAAAAGGAAATGGAAGCGATTTTGGAGGAATGGTTATAGGATTTTTCAAAAAAATATCTTACATCTTTTTTTTCTAAAATAAAGATGTATTTCAAATTGCGATAAAAAATGACTTTTGACAGGGAGGAGGTTGCGAAATTTTAAAAAGTATTATTCTCCATTGTTTAGGGACAAGTATTTAATCTCTTCAAAAATTTTATCCGCCTGACGATGTGCTCTTTCACTTTTCTCAGGATTATTTGGTGAAGCTTCGTAGGATTTTTTCATTAAATCCCGGTAATGGGCCTTCAATGTCTCAAGCTTCGATTTTTTTTTAAACCAGCCTAACATATCTTCGAAATTTTGATTTCAAAAATACTAGGTTGCTAGCTAATAGGATATTAAGGTTAGGTTAAAGCTTTAATAAAGTTTGTTATTATGTTTAAACTGTACTCAAAAACAGAACTTATTACCTTAAATGTTTCCTTAAGAAAGAAACTATGATCAATTAATCTTGAAGGGCAAAAACCTTTTTCAGTAGGGCAGTAGATCGTGCGTTGATGTTGTTGCGGATATCTTTTTCTTCTACCGCAATCATTGTATACACTCCCTTTAAAGCTTCCTGGGTAACATAATCGGTAAGATCTGGATTTACCTTTGTAACGAATGGAACGGCGTTGTATCTGTTTATAATATTGCTCCAAATTTGATCGGCTCCCACTTTAGAAAAGGAATGCTTGATCACAGGATTGAATTTTTCGTAAAGTGATTTGTCTGTCCGTTGTTCCAGATATCGAGTTGCAGCGTTGTCTGGTCCCATTAAAATGGTTTTGGCATCATTGAATGTTATGTCCTTTACGGCTTTTACGAAAATGGGAGTTGCCTCCTTTACGGCATCTTCGGCAGCGCTGTTCAGTACTTTTAACCCTTCATCTGCCAAACTACCAAGTCCGATATCCCGAAGGGTCTGATCTACTTTTTGTAATTCTTGTGGCAATAGGATCTTGACCATCTGGTTTTTATAGAAACCATCTTTTTTGGCCAGTTTGGATACCTGTTTATCAATTCCGAAATCTAACGCTTGCCGAAGTCCGCTTGCGATTGTAGCTGGATCTATTTGAGCGGGCATATTATTGACTACTTGTTGTAATTCTGCACAAGAGACCAAGGTTAGAATTGAAAAGAAAAGAAAAATCTTTTTATAGAGCATGAGGTATAGTTTTGCTTTCAAAGATAAAAAAAAAGACCCTTCGCGAAGAAAGGTCTTTTAATTGATTGTAATGATAACACTACTTTACGATTTTCACGATTTTCGAATTGTTTCCAATTTTTACTTTTACCATATAAGTTCCTGAAGATAAAGAGGACATATCGATAGCTGGAGAAATTTTTCCAGGATTTGCCTGTAAAACAACTTTTCCTAAGATATCATAAACCACTACTTGATCAACGGCTACTTTAGAGCTTATGTTCAAGATATCTTTTACAGGGTTTGGATATACAGAGAATACTTCAGGTACGAAGTTTTCAGTGCTCAAAACTCCAACTCCCGCTGTAAAATCATCAATATACATTTCGTTATTGGAGCTAGCTGAATAAAAATCAAGTCCTGCAAGTTCTTCAAAATTATATGCGCCAAATTCGAATGGATAGCCTTGAAATTGTAGGGTGTCGTTTATATACATTGCCCAAGTTTCTGCATCAAGGTCATAAAGACAGGTAACTTTAAACCACTCATCTTCTGGGTAGAAGAAAACAGCTTCAAAAGCAGAACAGTCAATAGTACCAGCTACTCCACCTTGTCCGTTCATGTCACCACCATTACCGGTAGCATCATCAAAACAGTTAAAATATACGTTTCCACCCATTAAATTTTGATTCCAATCTTGTCCAGGGGCAGTTAATTTTGCCTGCATGTTAAAATATCCCGATTTTCCAGCAGGAATATAAGAATACCATTGAACAGTATACATTCCACTAGTAGGCGCGGATGGAATTAAAAAGATTGGATCCATAATTCCTGAGTCATCAATCCATAGAGAATTATCGGGAGAGCGGGAATATTCAGACTGTACAAAGGCGTCCTCACCAGGAGCCGGGGTTCCTGACCAAGTTCTCCAATTAGGATTTTGTGTTGAAATAGGACCTTCATTGTAGGAGTCAAAGTTATCTTGATACTCCACTTGCGCTTGAGTAAAGGTAAATGCACCAAGAGTCAGTGCTAAAAGGTAAATTTTTTTCATAATATATCGTTTTAAGGTTTATAATTGATAATGCAATATACAAAAATATCGAAGTCTCCCAATAATTTTTAATATATTTTACTGGGGCAATCGGTATGAATACAAGCATTTCTATTAGGTTTTCACTAAATTTGCAGAATCTTTAAAATAACTCATTCAGTATGAAATCCATAAAACCTTATGTTCCCACGAACAATGTTCGAATTGTAACTGCCGCCTCTCTTTTTGATGGTCATGATGCCGCTATCAATATTATGCGTCGTATTATTCAATCTACGGGTGTGGAAGTAATTCATTTAGGTCATGACCGAAGTGTAGAAGAGGTGGTCAATACGGCAATTCAGGAAGATGCCAATGCTATCGCAATGACTTCTTATCAAGGAGGACATAATGAGTATTTTAAATATATGTACGATCTTTTGCAAGAGCGTGGAGCGGGGCATATAAAGATTTTTGGCGGCGGTGGTGGCGTAATCCTACCTTCCGAAATTAAAGAGCTTATGGATTATGGAATAACCCGAATTTATTCTCCGGATGACGGAAGAGAGATGGGACTGCAGGGAATGATAAACGATTTGGTCCAACAAGCGGATTTTCCTATTGGAGATAAGTTGAATGGAGAATACAAAAAATTGGAGAACAGAAATATTGGAGCCATTTCGAGGATTATCTCGGCTGCGGAGAATTTTCCGGAAGTAGCGGAAGAAACCCTAAATAAAATCCATCATAAAAATAAAACGAGCACCATTCCAGTTTTGGGAATTACGGGAACAGGTGGAGCTGGTAAATCTTCCCTCGTCGATGAACTTGTTAGACGGTTTTTGGTGGATTTTCCAGAAAAACGAATCGGTATAGTTTCGGTCGATCCTTCAAAAAGAAAAACGGGCGGGGCGCTATTGGGAGATCGAATCCGTATGAATGCTATCAATTCGCCAAGAGTATATATGCGAAGTCTAGCCACCAGACAGAGCAATTTGGCTCTATCGAAATATGTAACCGAGGCCATTGAGGTTCTTAAAGCCGCAAATTACGATCTTATTATTATTGAAACTTCTGGAATTGGTCAAAGTGATACCGAAATTTTAGAACATAGCGATGTTTCATTATATGTAATGACTCCCGAATTTGGAGCTGCCACCCAGCTTGAAAAAATCGATATGCTCGATTTTGCTGATCTGGTAGCAATCAACAAATTCGACAAAAGAGGGTCACTGGATGCCTTGCGCGATGTTAAAAAACAATATGTGCGCAATCACTTACTTTGGGATACGCCTCAGGATGAGCTTCCTGTTTTTGGAACAATTGCATCCCAATTTAACGATCCGGGAATGAACAGATTGTACCGCGCAATTATGGATACCATTTCCGAAAAGACAAATTCAGATTTAAAGAGCGATTATCATATTTCTGAAGAAATGTCGGAAAAGGTTTATGTTATTCCACCGGCGCGAACTCGGTATTTATCTGAAATAGCCGAAAACAATCGCGCTTACGATAATAGAGCGAGCGAGCAATCTGAAGTCGCCCAGAAGTTGTATGGAATTTTTAAAACTTTGGAATCCATCTCTGGAAGCACTCCAAAATTGGATAAAAGTGGAATCATTTCTGAATCAATAACAAGCAGAGATGACAATTCCGATCTCATAAAACTTCTTCTTGCGGAATTTGATCGTGAAAAGTTGAATTTGAACCCTTACAATTGGGAGGTAATTACTGAATGGGACGAAAAAGTAAACAAATATAAGGCTCCTGTTTATAGCTTTAAGGTTCGAGGAAGAGAACTTAATATCGATACCCATACAGAATCTTTATCCCATACCCAAATACCAAAAGTTGCCTTGCCTAAATATCAGGCGTGGGGCGATATCCTAAAATGGATCTTACAGGAAAATGTTCCAGGTGAATTTCCATACACCGCTGGTCTCTATCCCTTTAAAAGAACAGGAGAGGATCCTGCGCGTATGTTTGCGGGTGAAGGAGGGCCGGAAAGAACCAACAGAAGATTCCATTATGTGAGTAGTGGACTGCCCGCCAAAAGACTTTCTACGGCTTTTGATAGTGTAACTCTATACGGAAATGATCCAGACCTTAGACCCGATATTTATGGAAAGATTGGAAATGCGGGTGTTTCCATTTGCTGTTTGGATGATGCCAAAAAACTGTACTCCGGATTCGATCTTAGTCATCCAATGACTTCGGTAAGTATGACAATAAATGGGCCAGCTCCCATGTTACTTGGTTTCTTTATGAATGCGGCCATTGATCAAAATTGTGAGAAGTACATCAAGGAAAATGGAATGGAAGATGAAGTGGAGAAAAAAATTAAAAATCTATATGGGGAAAAGGGCATCGATCGTCCAAAATACCACGGTGAACTCCCAGAAAACAATAATGGTTTAGGTCTCATGCTGTTGGGAGTAACTGGAGATCAGGTCTTGGATACCGAAGTTTATAATAAAATAAAATACGAAACCCTTCAGCAAGTGCGAGGGACGGTTCAGGCGGACATTTTAAAAGAAGACCAAGCGCAGAATACTTGTATTTTTTCCACAGAATTTGCGTTAAGACTGATGGGCGATGTGCAGGAATATTTTATTGAGAAAAAGGTACGGAATTTCTATTCCGTTTCAATTAGCGGCTATCATATTGCAGAGGCAGGAGCAAACCCGATTACGCAATTGGCTTTTACTCTGTCCAATGGGTTTACTTATGTTGAGTATTATTTGAGCCGTGGGATGGATATTAATGAGTTTGGCCCCAATCTCTCCTTTTTCTTCAGTAATGGGATAGATCCAGAATATGCTGTGATTGGTAGAGTTGCCCGTAAAATCTGGGCGAAAGCTATGAAAGAGAAATACGGCGCAAACCCAAGAGCCCAAATGTTGAAGTACCATATACAGACTTCTGGAAGATCATTGCACGCACAAGAAATCGATTTTAATGATATCCGTACTACATTGCAAGCTTTATATGCCATCTATGATAACTGTAACTCCCTTCACACAAATGCCTATGATGAGGCAATAACAACTCCTACCGAGGAAAGTGTGAGACGTGCGATGGCAATCCAGTTGATTATCAATAAGGAATTAGGGCTTGCAAAAAACGAAAACCCCATTCAAGGAGCTTTCATTATTGAGGAGCTTACAGATCTTGTAGAGGAAGCGGTTTTGAAAGAGTTTGATAGCATAACCGAACGTGGTGGGGTATTGGGTGCCATGGAAACCATGTATCAGCGAAGCAAGATCCAGGAAGAAAGTCTTTATTATGAAACTTTAAAGCATAATGGTGAATTTCCAATTATTGGCGTTAACACTTTCCTTAGCCGCAAAGGTTCACCTACGGTACTTCCAGCAGAAGTAATCCGAGCTACGGAAGAGGAGAAACAAGTTCAGATTGAAACCCTGCAGAATCTTCATAAAATGTATGGGGATAAAGCCAAGCCTGCACTAGAAAGAGTACAAAGGGCTGCCATCCATAATGAAAACATGTTTGAGCACCTTATGGAGGCTACGAAAGTTTGTTCACTAGGGCAGATTACAGATTCCTTATTTGAGGTAGGAGGGCAGTATAGAAGAAATATGTAGCATGATAGGTTAGGATCTTTAAAATCACGACATTGAGACGTATATTTGTGTCAAATGTCCTGATTGTGGATAGGGATAAAAAACCATACCAACGTAATTTTACTTAGAGAGCCCGAGGTTTTTTACCTTTTGGAAGATCGATTTGTTAGAATCGTCGGGATACTCGACGTGGCGAATCAAGATGGCCAAGTTTTCAACATACAGATCATAAATCGGGCTGCCCCAAGCTCCAGCAATTTTAGGAGCAATGGTGGAGATGTCCTTAATAATATAGCGAGGGTAGCCTTTTAGGATATCTCTTTCCGAATCCAAATCGGAATTGGTTTCAGTCTTTTGGGCTATTTCCGCAATATGCCGAGCCAGCTCTCAAATTAACATCACCTTTTTATAGGTTGGGGCATTTTCGAAGTCTCTTAATGACTTCCCTTCATTTTCATCCTCAAACATAATTTGAACTTATAGATTGAAAATAAATGTAGTATTGAATTGAAATAAATCTATGAAGTTTTTTGCTATCTAAAGTGTAAGTCGCCAAATATGTTGGAGTCTATGAAATTTTTTTACTTCCTTTATTAAAAGGGGTAAAAAATCCTTGCCGTTGCTGTTTATCCGTTCTAAACGACGACAATTTTTGTATAGCAAATTTGAAAGTCGCATAACAGAGGTAGCATATTTATGTTTTTCCTCCTTGAATAGCTGACTTTCGGCTTTGAGAATTTCAGGCCCCAAAGAAACCGACTGCTGGACAATATCTCCTGTAAAATAAATTTCAGAATGTTCTTTTCCATTTCGTTGTAACTGGGCAAGATCATGGCTTAAATAGCTTGAGATTTGTCTTGATAAGTGGAGTATCTCCTGAGCTTTATGGTAAATGGCAGAATTTGAATTATTTCCGACAGGATGAGGTGACATCTTTGATAATTTATTTTTTAAATCTACCCAAATTTAAGGACAAGTAAGCTTTTTATACTATCGATATTAAAGCGATTCATTATATTTACCTTAAATATTATCTTATATTTAAAAATAACCTTAATATGATTATAGACCTTTTAAACTGGAAAATCCTTAATTGTCTTCAGAAAAATGCCCGCCAGCCCAATACGGAAATTGGAAGACAGGTAGGTATAAGCTCGCCGGCGGTTTCAGAAAGGATTAAAAAGATGGAGGATACTGGTGTAATAACGGGGTACTTTACCCAAGTTTCTCCTTTTGAGGTTGGATATCAATTTAAGGCCATTATAACCCTTAGGGCTTTTATGGGAAAACTGAAACCTTTTCTGGAGGTCGTAAAAACTTATGATGAAGTACTCAATTGTTACCGCATAACAGGGAATGAAAATATTGTTATGGAGGTGGTCCTCAAAAACCAGAAACACCTAGAGGCTTTTATTGATCAATTAATTATTTATGGTGAAACCAAAACGCAGATCGTATTATCGCACGTGGTTAGAAACAATGATCTAAAACCCTTGAAATAAACTTTATATCAAAATATTTAGAATTTTAAAATTGAAGAAAATTGAATTATGTTGGCTTTACCACACCAATATGTTATAAAAGAATTCGTGCATTCGTGGTGATCCCATATGGGTACTTTCGGCCCCGCTTCGAAACATCCTTGTATTTTGAATGTATTGATACTTAATTTCAATTGGCTCAAATGTTTCCGCTTACCGATTTTTTTAACAGGAAATAAAGCCAGATTGTTACGCTTGCTACTATTAAAAGAAAGATTGCGAAGAAATTCCAAGTGTCAAAATATCCAAATGTATCTACCATATTCATTCCTCCATTATGGCCTATAAGATGTGCAAAACTGAAGCTCATACTGTAAAGACCCATATAGCTTCCCTTCCTACCTTTGGGAGCCATTTCCAATGCCAGGGCATTTGAAAAAGGAAATCCAATCATTTCACCTAAGGTCATCAAAAACATTGCTATTACCAAAACACCGCTCCAGGATGTGAGATTCAGCACCAAAAAGCTCAGGCCTAGAAAGAAGATTCCCCAAAAAGTAGCCATTGTTTTAGAGACTTTCTTTCTGTCTAGCCAACCGATTAGCGGCATTTCAAAAATCACAATTGTTGCTCCATTAATAAACAGTAACCACCCGATCAAATCTTCGGAAAGAAGATGAACTTTTTCGTAATAGATGGGCATTACAGAAAAATATTGAACAAATGCCAAACTGTTTGCGACCATTATAATAAAAAACAATATAAACAGCTTATTGAGGTAGGGTGGTACGCCTTCCTTGATTATATTAGTTTTTACCTCATTTTTGTCTTTTTGTTTTTTCGGTTTTAAAAGTGCCATAACTCCAAAAGAGGCAAGAATACAAGTAAATCCGTCTATCCAAAATAAAGAAGTATAGCCAATATGGGCAATTATCAGTCCGCCTATCAAAGGTCCCACTGAAAACCCAAGATTGATCGCCAACCTGATTAAAGTTATGCTTCGAGTTATATTACCTGGAAGGCTATAAGTGTCGGCAGCAACAAAGATTGCCGGTCTTCCCGAGTCGGTTATCGAGGTCAATAAAAAGATACCTATACAAAATCCTATAAAGGTGTCAATAAACTGAAGTAAGACAAAGCCGATCCCACCGAAGAATAAGCTAAAAAGAATGACCTTATAAAAGCCGATGCTATCTGTCAATCTTCCCCCAAAATAAGTTCCTACCAAAGATCCCAACCCAAAGCAGGACATTATCCAGCCCACATGCGGTAGGTCGAAACCTTCTACATTAATAAGATATAGGGATAAGAAGGGAATTACCATGGCGCCTGCTCTGTTAACGAAAGTAACCAGCGCCAAAAGCCAGATTTCGTGGGAAAGACCACGGAAATTTGCCAGATAATTGGAATATATTTTTTTCATTGGGTTAATAAGATGACCTTTAATCTTCCCTGTCTTCTAGGTTTGGTAATCTGATTTCAAATTTTTCTTCCTATATTAAAAAGTAAAACGTCCCGATTTGAGTCGGGACGTTTTAGATATTGAAAAAAAAAATATTTTCTCATCAATCCATACATCGCCGACATTTCATTCTTGAAAGGCAATCTGTAAATGGGCAGATGTAGGTTCTATTTAGCATTTTTGTCAATTAGGAAATCAAATGTAGGGAAAAATCAGTTTTGATTATTATTTGCAAAAAGATTTTTTTCAAAGTCTTGAATATTTATGAATCGCATTTTTAATAAGTCTGAAAATTGTTTTCTATTTTTACGAAAAAGGTTTTATGAAAAGATTGTTTTTCCTCTCTATATTACTCTGGAATTTGATGATTTTTGCACAGTCAAAAGTTGATGTTTCTGAAAGCGAAAGGGCCCAGGCAGAATTGAATAGCGAGTTTACAAATCCCGAAACATCCATATTAACCCCAGAAGATTTTAAAGTTTTCACAGGGCTTAAATTTTACCCCATTGATACCACCTTCATTATAAAGGCCACCTTTGTGCGAACTCCTGACGAAAAGCCATTTTTAATGCCTACAACCACCGATCGGCTGCCAGAGTATGTGAAATATGGGGAAGCACATTTCACTTTAGAAGGGAAGGAAATGGTGTTGAGTTTATTTAAAAATACACAGCCATATAAGGAGGCTGGTTATGAGGATTATTTGTTTCTGCCATTTACAGATTTAACCAGTGGCGATGGTTCCTATGGCGGAGGTAGATATTTAGATCAAAAAATTCCCGAAGGAAATACTTTGATTTTGGATTTCAATAAAGCTTACAATCCTTATTGCGCGTACAATGCTCGATATTCGTGCCCAATTCCTCCTCCAGAAAATGATTTACCAATAAGAATTGAAGCTGGAGTGAAGGATTTTCGTCCACATTAAAAGATTTTTACCAGCCACATTCCTAGAAATACCATTGCAAAGCCCACCACAAAACTAGCTATGGTATATACGGCAAAAGACATAAAGTCACCAGTTTTGAGAAAAACATGATTTTCATAGGCGAAAGTGGAAAAAGTGGTAAAACCTCCGCAAAATCCGGTTGCAAGAAACAAAACGGTGTTAGGGGAGAGAGTATCGTTTTTTAATGCCATACCCAGGATTATACCAATTAATAAGCTGCCTAGAATGTTGGCTGCGAAGGTGCCGTAAGGAATTCCAGTTTTAAAGCTGTCCAAGTACCTTGATAGGCCAAACCTTATAACACTTCCGATTCCTCCACCGACAAAAACCAAAGCTAATTGCTTCATTAAATTACTATTTTTTGATAGGGTTGAGAATAAGGAATAGAATAGTTAACAAATATTCAATTATAGTCCAACTTCTCCCGCAGGTGGCTCCTTTGGTTGTATAGGAATATAAATTTCGCTCACCCATTTTGCCGGATTGGGTTCTTGGGATGTATCCGTTGAATAGATTTCGAAAATTTTTCTTTCTGGATCCACCTGCAAATCATTTTGTCGAATATCCTCCATTCCTTTTTGTAGTGCCTCTGGCATATTCTCGTAGTTCCCCTTAAGCGTGATTTTTAAAGCGGTAACCGGTTCCATAAATCCGCAGACCACAGGACTGTTTTCCGGGGTAATAACGCGCTCACTTATGGGTATTCCTGTTGAAAATATCACCGTATTATTCATTTTGTCGGCTTCATTATATAAAATAAAGGGAGCCCCAGAACTGCTTAGGTTATTTTTTGAAACAAAATCCTTAACAAGCTCAATCATCGGAGCGGACTTCTCAAGTACTTCCTGCTTCTTGGCAACCGAAGTTGTGTACATATAATAACCACCACCATATTGGGTAACGCCGTCAACATTTATGTTGTATTTTTTCATATCTGTTACTACTTCCGAAGCCATTGCCGCGAGACCTAGGTTGTTCAAGGTGTGGATTCTAGAAACAAAATCGGAACCTTTAATAGACATATAAGCCTTTTCCATTAGCGTGTGTTTTCCATTTGTTTCCCAGGTTACTTTGGTACTATCTCCTATAGTTTCAAACAACCAAATCATCTTTGCGTTTCTTTTGCCCGCAGCGGACTTGAAGGTCAAATCTTGTTGTATTTCCTTATACGGAATCACTTTCGTGGTTGTAATTGATCCACTGTTTTTTCCTTCCCAGGACATGGAAGCTCCTTCTCCAGAGGATTTCTCAGCATATTTAAATGTAAGGCTAGGATCTTTTTGTTTAAAAGGCATCCAACCTTCCCAGTTTTTAAAATCGTTCACCTTGTCGAAAACTACTTCCGCAGGAGCAGCGACTACAATGGAATCGCTTACCGCATAATCGCCATCTTTAGTACCGAAATAAATTGCACTGCCTATGATAATTAGGAGTATTAAAAAAAGAAGGTATTTTAGGATTTTCATTTATAAGGGAGGTGTTGATTGGTAGGGCTAAGATATAAAAAAAAGATGGAGGGCTTTCATCTTCAAAGGGTTCAATATTGGTTTGAGTTATGATTTATAAACAAGGAAAATTATTTTAGTACATTTGCGAAAAACTAAAAACACCCTATAATGAAGAACATCTTTTTTATTGCCCTAACATTGTGCGGATTACTGTTTTTTTCTTGTAAGGAAAACAAGGAGGAAAAGGAAGTGGCACAAGTTGAAACAGTGCAACCTGCCAACTATGATTCTGCTGAAGAACAGTTCGGTGACGTTCGTATTCTGCATTATCAAATTCCCGGATGGGACAAACTTACCCTAAAGGAACAAAAACTGGTTTATTACCTAGGTCAGGCAGGTCTTGAAGGTAGAGATATTATGTGGGACCAGAATTATCGCCACAACCTTGCCATTAGAAAGGCTCTTGAAAATGTATTTCAAAATTACCAAGGTGATAAAACATCTGAAGATTGGAAAAACTTTGAAATATATCTTAAAAGAGTATGGTTTAGCAATGGGATACACCATCACTATTCAAATGACAAGTTAAAGCCTGGATTTTCTTCAGATTACCTCAAGCAACTCTTGATGGATACGAACACAACCTTGGAGGGAGAAGCTTTTGAAGTGATATTCAACGATAAGGATATGAAAAAAGTAAACTTGAGCAAGGGTCTTGACAACGTTGCCAATAGTGCGGTAAACTTTTATGGTCCAGAAATAACCAATAAGGATGTAGAAACTTTCTATTCCAAAAAGAAATCGCCAGATCCCACTAAACCTCTTTCTTTCGGTCTAAACTCAAAACTGGTAAAAGAGAATGGTGAGGTTAAGGAATTGATCTACAAATCTGGCGGACTTTACGGAGCGGCAATAGATAAAATAATCGGTTGGTTAGAAAAAGCTCAAGGAGTAGCCGAAAATGAGGCGCAAGGAAATGCAATTGGTTTATTGATCAAGTATTATAAAACTGGCGATCTTCAAACTTGGGATGATTATAACGTAGCTTGGACCGGCGCCACTGAAGGCAATATTGATTATATAAACAGTTTTATTGAAGTTTACAATGATCCTCTGGGTTATAAAGGTTCTTATGAAACCATCGTTCAGATTAAGGATTTTGATATGTCTGAAAAAATGGCAGTACTTTCTGAAAACGCACAATGGTTTGAGGACAATTCGCCATTGATGGAAGAGCACAAAAAGAAAAATGTTGTTGGGGTAAGTTACAAAGTAGTAAATGTAGCTGCCGAAGCCGGAGATGCTTCACCGAGCACACCTATTGGGGTTAATCTTCCAAATGCGGATTGGATTCGTGCAGCTGTAGGTAGTAAGTCGGTTTCTCTTGGTAATATTATAGACGCTTATAACAACTCCGGAAGTTCTGGAAGGTTGCATGAGTTTGTAAATGATTCTACCGAGTTGGAATTGGAAGAAAAATACGGGCAACTTGCCGATAAACTCCATACAGCGCTTCATGAGGTTATTGGTCACGCTTCCGGTCAAATGAATCCTGGGGTTGGAGAAACTAAAGAAACTTTGAAGAATTATGCTTCAACTCTGGAAGAAGGCCGTGCTGACCTTGTAGGTCTTTACTACCTATACACTCCAAAACTTCAAGAACTCGGTTTGGTGGATGATTGGAAAAAGGTGGGAATGGCAGCCTATGACGGATATATTAGAAATGGTCTGATGACGCAATTGATCCGCCTTGACCTAGGAGATGATATTGAGGAATCGCATATGCGCAACCGTCAGTGGGTTTCTGCTTGGGTGTTTGAAAAAGGCAAAAAAGACAATGTGATCGAAAAGATAACCCGTGACGGAAAAACCTATTTCAACATTACTGATTATGAAAAACTTCATGAGTTATTCGGTCAGTTGCTTAGAGAAACCCAACGTATAAAATCGGAAGGAGATTACAAGGCAGTAGAGCATTTGGTAGAAACCTACGGAGTGAAAGTAGATCCTGCACTTCACAAGGAAGTTTTGGAAAGAAACAAACAATTTACTGCTGCTCCTTATAGTGGTTTTGTCAATCCGGTTCTTGTTCCTAAAATGAATGATAAAGGTGAGATTGAGAGTATTGGCGTGGAGCAACCAAAATCCTTTGAAGAACAAATGTTGTTCTACTCTAAAAACTATAACAATTTGCCAGAGGTAAATTAATTGTAGAATACTGCAAAATAAAAAAAGCTCTTTGGATAACCAAAGAGCTTTTTTATATTTTTTGATTAACTAATTAAGTTGGTTCCTAAAATGTGAATAACAAACTGGCACTAAAATAAATTGAGGAGATAAGTGCCAGTTTGAAATTCAAATAAAATTATATTATTATCCTCTTGTCAGCCATCCTCTCTTACTCGCAGTTGCAATTGCATATGGAGTAATCCAGAATAGGGCGAAGGTGTATAGGATACTATAGGAATAAGCCCAAATAGATTCCGAAAAATTATATCTCTTTGCATAGAACAATACCGGGAAACTAGAAAGAATCAAGATTCCGAACAGTGTAGAGCTAAAGAACAATATTGGGTGTGTTACAATAAAGAACATCATAAACAATATAAATGGATAGCTCATTATAATTTTTAACGACTGGCTTAAAAATAGTAACCTCGTACCGCTTTTAGCTCCTTCTCTAAAATTGGTAAAAACATATTTAGACATCTCCATATTCTCACGAACGTTACTACGACCCCAACGGATAAACATTTTATAAAGACCCGTATAGTTTTCTGGTACATTGGTGTAAGCATAGGCATTACGTTGAAATAACACTTTATGGCCCTGCTTTAAAATCATATTGGTCATCGCACGGTCTTCACCAATATCCGATGGTTTTCCCATAAAGGTTTGGTTGATCCATTCCGGAAGACAGGCGAAAACGGCACTTCGTCTGTAGGCTGCCAAAGCTCCCGGTGTACATAGCACGGAATTTAAACTACTTTCGGCAGAGCGCACAAATTCAAAGCTCAATACAAAACTTACATCCAGCATTTTTGGTAAGAGCGCCTTTTTGTTATTTAATACGCGGATATTTCCGGCAACAGCCCCACAGTTTTCATCCACAACAAAAGGACTTACCAAGTTTCGGAGAGTATTAGGTTTAACGATGGAATCGCTATCCACCGTTACAAATACATCACCTCTTCCAATATTAAAACCACGATATAACGCGTGTCTCTTTCCTTTGTTTTCAGGCTGTTGAAAGATGGTTACCCGATCTCCCAATATTCTTTTGGCCTCTTGCATCCAATACCAAGTATCGTCTTTGCTACCATCATCAATGGCCAGTAATTGCAATTTTTCCGCAGGATAGTCACTTTCCGCCAAACTCATCAAAGTTTTCCATACTTGTTTTCCTTCATTATATGCGGGAACAATAACGGTACAGACTGGTAGTTCCGCATCAGTAACAGAATCAATGGGCTTATAACGGAAATATCTATAAAGGGTATATAAAAAGAATCCTGCTTTAAACAAAAGAAGACCGAATGCTAAAATCAAAAAGGGGAAGCCCCACGATGAATTAAGTCTTTCCTCATGAAAGTTGGTAAAATCGGTATCTAAATAAAAAAACAAATAGGTCGCTACCAACATTAACAAAAAGGTACTTCCCAAAACGAAAATGCCCCAAGGATTGGCTTTCTTTCTTGGGGTCTTCATCTGGCTCCCACTATCCGTTTTCAGGTGAGACTTTGTAACATCTTGGGGAGTTTCTGTAATGGCATTGTCTATTTCATTTTTATCAAAAAATTCTGGTGAGGTTAAAGTCAATTCCTGATAAGTGTTGTTCATATTTTAGATTCTTTATCTGTATTGTTGTAAAATTTCATTTCTATATCGCTTACCCATAAGCAAGCGCTATACCAATGCCATTTTAAAGGGATGAGAAAGACTTTGTACAAAAAGTGTAAACAGAAAACGTATAATTTTTACACAGAAGCCTAAAAGATTACACACTAATTTTTATAAAGATGGATTGGGAATAAAGCAATAACTAGCACCCACGATTCGTGGACTTCAGGAATAATCCCAGAATTGAAAACGGGATTCCAAATTCAGAAGTGGGAATTTTTTATTTTCAAACTTAGAAAAGAGAGATTAAAATAGGAAGAATTTTCAATCTCCTCAAATCGATTTTAATTCTTTAGGTACGTTTTTAAAAGAATGAGAAATCCGATAAAAATCAAGAATCCAATCAATACCCAAATATTTCCCCTGTAATATTTTTTGTGAAGTTTTTTGTCTCCTCGGTAGCTGAAAATAATTACGATAGCGAAGATTATAATCGCTATAAGTGCAAAAATCAATTGACCTGAGGTAAACATAATAATGTAATTTTGTCGCGGTAAAAATAACTATTAATCCGAACACAAGAATCAAGATTATTAAAGAATACACAGCTTTATTTGAACCCTGGAAATATTAAAATGAAAATTTGGAATTCTATATTGAACCACATTAAAAATTCCCATTTTTGAACCTGTCATTATCAATAAAGATAAATGTTTATGAAAAAAAAGACTGACGCCGTTGCCGAATTCCACAGAGTTTTTGGATTAAATATCAAAGATGTTCCCACCGCCGATTTGGGAATCAAAAACAATCTTCTCCGTTATAAACTGATGAGAGAGGAAAATGAAGAATATCTTGAGGCGGCCAACAATAACGATTTGGTTGAAGTTGCCGATGCCCTCGGAGATATGCTTTATATTTTATGTGGTACCATTATCGAACACGGAATGCAACACAAAATAGATGAAGTATTTGATGAAATCCAGAGAAGCAATATGAGTAAATTGGGAGCCGAGGGTAAACCAATTTATCGAGAGGATGGAAAAGTGTTAAAGGGAGAAAATTATTTTCCTCCGAACATAAAAGCTATCCTTTCAAAATAAAAATTAATCCCTACTGAAGAATAGGGATTAAAAGAATCTTGTTGCTTGTAAAAATATGTTCTTAGAACAATTGCTGCAGGTGAGGTTTAAGCTAATTGTCATTGGTGCTTAAACCACCTCAAATCTCCAATTAAATGGATCCTCACATCTATTTCGTTGGATGTCGGTGAGCTCCTTTTTAAATTTCACAGCGTAGCTGTCGTCTTGTTTTTCAAGATTATGAGTTGTATTCTGAAAACTGAAGGCGTTAATGGGGCTAATAACTGCTGCTGTTCCCGCTCCAAAAATTTCCTTAAGCGAACCATTTTTGGAAGCTTCAACAATTTCGGAAACTAGCACTCTACGTTCTTCCACAGCAATATTGTCTCTTTTTGCCAAGGCGATTACGCTTTTTCTGGTAACACCGTCCAAAATTCTATCACTGATAGGCGCGGTTAGGAGAGTGTCGTTTACACGAAAGAAGACGTTCATTGTTCCGGCTTCCTCCAAATATTCGTGGTTACTGGCATCAGTCCAGATTATCTGCTGGAATCCTTTTTCACGAGCTAGATTTGTTGGGAAAAACTGCGCAGCATAATTTCCCGCCGCTTTTGCCGCACCTACGCCACCATTGGCAGAACGGCTATAATGTTCAGCAATTTCAACCTGAATATCTCCAGCATAATATGCACGAACGGGAGACATCAGGATCATAAACTTATATTCGGTGGAAGGTGATGCACCAACTCCAGCTTGGGTTGCAAATACAAAAGGACGGATATAAAGGGAGTTTCCCTCACCAGACTTTACCCAATCGCGATCCATTTTTACCAAGGTGGTAAGTGCCTCAAAAAAAATTTCTTCCGGAAATTCTGGGATAGCTAAACGCACCGAAGATTTATTGATCCGTTTTGCATTTTGATCGGGTCTAAAAAGCCATACCTTTCCATCTTCATCTTTAAAAGCTTTCATACCTTCAAAAACAGCCTGTCCATAGTGAAAAACCTTGGCGGCAGGAGAAAGTGTTATAGATCCATAAGGTCTGATAGTGGGAGTTTGCCAACTACCATCCTTATAATCACACTCAAACATATGGTCGCTAAAGACATTTCCAAATACAAGATTTTCAAAATCAACTTGATCGATTCTAGATTTGTCTGCTTTTTGGATTTTGATTTTTTCGGTAGTGGAAGAATTCATCTATAATATATTTATTCTGTAAAAATAGCAAAAAAATAGGCCATAAAAAATTGAAAAAATCATTAAGATTGCAATCTATTATCAATCAATAATCTAATATCATCATCAAATGAAAAAAGTTTTATTTATTCTGGCAGTTATGGGTTTCGTTTTTGGTTGTAAAAATGAAAAAACCGAAAAGGAAAGCTTTCCCGAGAATGAGGAAATTGCTATCAATTATCAGTCTTTTGGAGATTCAATAACTGATGATGCAGTGTTGTCAAAAGCGGAAATGACGGAGAAATTCAAAAACCTAAAACCGGGTGACACTTTAAACCTAAAGTTTGCTTCCGATGTAAAAGAGGTGTGCCAAAAGAAAGGCTGCTGGATGAAGTTGGATCTAGATGACGAAGAAGCCATGGTACGATTTAAAGATTACGGTTTCTTTATGCCGAAGGATATTGCAGGACAGAAGATAATTGTTGCTGGAAAGGCATACGTTGAGGAAATGAGCGTGGAAGACCAACAACATTACGCAGAGGATGCTGGTAAAACTCATGAAGAAATAGCCGAAATAACCCAGCCGAAAATCACTTATGCTTTTGAAGCCAACGGGGTTTTAATTCCTGAAATAGAAAAACAATAATCTTTTTTGAAAAGAACTTTACTCAAAACGGGCGACGGGTCCTACACGCTTCATTTATCGGAATGGGATGAACAGTATCATTCTAAAAACGGCGCTATTGCAGAAGCCCTTCATGTTTTCATAAAAGAAGGTCTGCATTTTTGGAATGTCCATAACTCAACCTCTCCTTTATCCATTTTAGAAATTGGCTTCGGTACGGGCCTGAATTGTATTCTTACATACCTTGAAGCCGAAAAGCTTGGTTTTCAAATAAATTATACCGGAGTGGAAGCCTTCCCTCTAATTACCAAAGAAGCAGAATCTCTTAATTACCCAATCCTTCTAAAGGACTTATATGGAAGTAGCCTTTCTGAAAAATCTGATATCCAAAAGGTTTTTTCAGATTTGCACGAAACCCCGTGGGAGCAAAAAGTCTCGATTTCGGAAAACTTTCTACTGACTAAACAGAAAAAGAAATTTTCTGAAATCATAGACTCTTCCAATTTTGATCTTATTTACTTCGATGCTTTCGGAATTAGAGTACAGCCCGAATTGTGGACGGAGGAAATTTTTCAGAAAATGTACGATGCATTAATACCTGGGGGAATTTTAGTTACCTATGCTGCCAACGGAAATGCGCGTCGAGCGATGCAAACTGTCGGATTTACCGTAGAGCGCTTACCGGGACCGCCAGGAAAAAAAGAGATGTTGAGAGCTAAAAAATAATCAGAACGGTTCAACCTTTTCTATCTTCCAAGTTATTAACCAGTTAGATTATTCCCATCTCCTATCCTGAAAATTGGAGAAAATTATCTATTCCCAATCTTCCGTTAACCTTACTTGCCATTTAGTCTTTAAGCATTATTTTTATTACGCTATGAAAAAGATTTTAATTACCGGAGCTACTGGATTAATAGGTCATGCATTGACTCAGCAATGTTTGGAGGCCGGTATTTCCGTTAATTACCTCAGTACCAGTAAGGATAAAATTAAAAAATCCGAAAATTACAATGGGTTTTATTGGAATCCCAAATATGGCGAGATTGACGAAAAGGCATTTGAAGGAGTAACTGCGATTATAAATTTGGTTGGTGCTACCATTGCCAAGCGCTGGACAAAAAAGTACAAGAAAATTATAATTGATAGTAGGGTCCAATCGATGGCTCTTATATATGATACCCTCCAACGGATAGACCACGATATTGTTCATTTTATTTCTGCCAGTGGAATTAATATATATCCGCACTCCAAAACAAAACTTTATACGGAAGAAAGTACGGAAGTGGATGATAATTTCTTGGCCGAGGTCGTGATTAAATGGGAAAAGGCAGCCCTGAGGTTTAAAGATCTGGGTATGGAGGTAACCAAAGTCCGAACGGGAATGGTCCTGGCGAAAAACGATGGTGCCCTGCCAAAATTGGTAAAACCTATAAAATTAGGTGTGGGTGCGCCTTTGGGAGACGGAAGTCAATGGCAGTCTTGGATCCACATAGATGACATTGCAGGAATATACCTGTTTATTCTTACCAATCAATTGGAAGGTATTTACAATGCCGTTGCTCCGAATCCCGTTTTAAACAAAAAAATGACAAAACTTATCGCCGCCCAGCTCGATAGTCCTCTATGGCTTCCGCCCATACCGGGTTTTGTACTTAAAGTGGCTTTGGGAGAAATGGCAATTCTCGTATTGGAAGGACAGTTGGTCAGCTCGAAAAAAATCCAGGAATTGGGTTATATGTTCAAGTTCTATAACGTAGAATCTGCGCTTCAGGATTTATTGGAGTAGGCCTGAGCCTTATTTTTAATAACAAAGGGTTGGACTTAAAAAGCCAACCCTTTGTTTTTGATTCTTCGGATTTAAGAATTATTCTTTGTCCGCCGTTAATGATATAGTTACTTTCATTATATCACTAACAAATTTGTCTCCTAAATTAGGAAAAATGGTTTTTGAACCATAATTAATTCCCCATTTGGTACGATCCAGTTCAATCGCTTCACTCGTGAATGTTAACTTATCTCCATTAATAACAATTGCAGCTGGAAATTCAATTGCATTTGTTTTATCCTTAATAGTCAAATTTCCTTTCACGATATTATTTTCTATACCTGTAAGCTCGAAGTTTGCAGTGGGATACTTTTTCACATCGAAAAAATCTCCTTCTTTTCCTTCAGCTGTACCTTTTAGGTGGGCTTCGAGATTCGATTTTGAATCTCCTTCCAGGTCTTCGTCCACAATAGTGTTCATGTCAACCTCAAAACTACCGGCCTCAATTTTTCCATCGTGAACAAGTAGAACACCCGAGGAAAGTTTTACGGTACCATAATGAGTGGCCGTAGGTTTTGATCCTTCCCATTTAAGTTCCGAAGCATTAGTATCTATTTTGTACTCAAATGCAGTTTCAGAAGCTTCAGCAGCAGCCTCTATTTCTTTTTCGGCTTGGGTTTCGTTGTTCTTACAGGATACTACACCGGCTAAAATAAAAACCACTAGGATAGATTTTAAAAATGTTGATTTCATAATTATTTGATTTTTTTTCTTTTGGCTGCAAACATAGAACTTCCCTTTTTCAATATCCTTAAAGATTTATTAAAATTAGGGTAATGACATTTTGACAATTTATAGTTAATGGCAGTACTTTTGCTCCGTTCACAAAAAACTGAAAAGAAGAAGCTATTATGAGCAAAAAAGATAATCCGAAAGAAAACGACCGCGCAGAGGAATTAGAATTTCTTGAAAACGAAGTTTCAGAAAGCGAGATTCTCGATCAAGAAGCGGAACAAGAAAGTGTTGACGATGCCTTAGGTATTCTTCAAGATGAATTTAAACGTGAAAAAGACCGCTATGTCCGTCTATTTGCGGAATTTGAAAATTATAAAAAACGTACCGCACGCGAACGTATCGATTTGTTTAAAACGGCAGGGGAGGACGTAATTACTTCTCTATTGCCCGTTTTGGATGATTTTGGAAGGGCCTTGAAAGAACTTGAAAAAGGAGATGACGACGGACACTATAAAGGTGTGGAACTCATCTATAATAAATTGAAAGAAACTCTTCGATCAAAGGGCTTGGAAATGATAGATGTGAAAGCTGGCGATCCTTTTGATGCGGAAATGCATGAGGCAATTAGTCAGATTGCCGCTCCTGATAAGAAACTCAAAGGAAAAATAATAGATGTTGTCGAAAATGGCTATAGCTTGGGCGGCAAGATAATTCGCTATCCTAAAGTAGTTATAGGACAATAATATATAAAAGTATTCGCAATAGCGGAAAAAGATATGAAGGAAGATTATTATGAAATTCTTGGCATCGAGAAGAATGCCTCCGCAGCCGAGATAAAAAAAGCTTATCGTAAAAAGGCACTAAAATACCATCCCGATAAAAATCCGGGTGACCATACGGCTGAAGAGATGTTTAAAAAATCGGCCGAAGCTTACGAAGTACTTAGTGACCCAAACAAACGTTCGCGATACGATCAGTTTGGCCATGGTGCTTTCCAAGGCGGTGGTTTTGGTGGAGGTGGCATGAACATGGAAGACATTTTCAGCCAGTTTGGCGATATTTTTGGCAGCCATTTTGGTGGGGGCGGAGGCTTTAGTGGCGGTTTCGGTGGTGGACGGCAGATGGTAAAGGGAAGTAATCTTAGAATCCGCGTACAGCTTTCTTTAGAGGAGATAGCCAATGGCGTGGAGAAAAAAATAAAGGTTAAACGGAAGAAACTTGCCAAAGGAACTACCTATAAAACCTGTACTACCTGTAACGGCCAAGGTCAGATCACCCGAATCCAAAATACTATTTTAGGAAGAATGCAAACTTCCTCTCCCTGTACTACCTGCGGTGGTTTAGGTCAGATTGTTGATTCAAAACCTGCCAATGCGGATGCTGATGGTATGTTGGTTACCGAAGAAACCGTATCCATCAAAATTCCAGCAGGAGTTGTGGATGGAATGCAGTTAAAAGTTACTGGTAAAGGAAACGATGCTCCTGCCAACGGAATAGCTGGAGATCTTTTGGTTGCGATTGAGGAAAAACCGCACGACACCTTGCAGCGCGAAGGAGATAATCTCCATTACGATTTATATATTAGTATTTCTGAAGCCGTCTTAGGGGCCTCAAAAGAAATTGAGACTGTAACAGGAAAAGTACGCATCAAGGTAGATGCTGGCGTACAGAGCGGAAAGATTTTGAGATTACGAAATAAAGGAATTCCAAGTATTAACGGTTATGGCACTGGAGATTTGTTGGTTCATATAAATGTGTGGACTCCAAAATCTCTTTCAAAAGAACAAAAAGATTTCTTTGAAAAAATGATGGACGATGAGCATTTTCAACCTGTTCCAGAAAAAGAGGACAAATCCTTTTTTGAAAAAGTAAAAGATATGTTCTCTTAAGCAAACGTTAAATAAAATATTTTGTTTATATTTGAAAAGTCTCTTCCTAAAAGAAGTGATAATTTTTCTTTTTCATAGCAATTTTTTCCCACCCAAAAAATCTTTTTTTTTGGGTGGGTTTTTTTAAAGCCACCTCGTCCAAAATGCCGGATCGAACTCATTTATCTTGTTTAAATTGTTTAAAATATCTAGCTTATTTCCAAACCTCAATTATTCATTGGGAGTGACATTTTGGGATATGCAAAAAAAATCATAAATCTTAACCTCTTTGCGGCTCGCGGTGGTTCAAATCAATATATTTACATCACTCATTCAAAATTTATGGAAAAACTCTTAGAGGTCATCAATGTTTCTAAGCATTACGGGGATTACAAAGCATTAAACGATGTATCGATCACGGTAGAAAAAGGAAGCATATTTGGTCTTTTGGGGCCTAATGGGGCCGGAAAGACAACCTTGATAAGAATTATCAATCAAATTACTATGCCAGATAAGGGCAGCGTCATTTTAGATGGAGAGCCACTGCAGCCCAACCATATCCAATACATTGGCTATCTTCCAGAGGAACGTGGTCTTTATAAAACAATGAAAGTTGGAGAACAGGCCTTATATCTAGCCCAACTGAAAGGGCTTTCGCACAATGAGGCTAAAAAACGATTGAAATATTGGTTTGATCGCCTTGAAATAGGGGATTGGTGGGACAAGAAAATCCAGGAACTATCTAAAGGAATGGCCCAAAAAATTCAATTTGTAGTTACAGTACTCCATAACCCAAAGTTGCTGATTTTTGACGAGCCATTTAGCGGATTCGATCCTATAAACGCCAACCTTATTAAGGATGAAATCTTAAAACTTCGCGATGAGGGGGCAACTGTCATTTTTTCCACACACCGTATGGAATCTGTGGAAGAAATGTGCGATCATATTGCTCTTATTCATAAATCCAATAAAATTTTGGACGGTAGTTTGATGGACATCAAAAGGCAATATAGGAGCAATACTTTTGAGATTGGATTGATTACCCCAGATCACGTTGGAACCACGGCTGCCCTCAAGGAAAGGTTTGAGATTGCTCCGGCAACCTTCAAAAGTGTGAATGATGAGTTGCAGTATAGGATTCAATTACCTACTTCCAGCTCTGGAAATGATCTTGTTGAATTTCTAACATCAAAGGGACAGTTAACCCATTTTGTAGAAGTGGTCCCTACCGCCAGTGATATTTTTATTGAAACCATCCAAAAAAACTAGAAAGCGATGAACCACTTATCTCTGATAATCAAAAGGGAGTATCTTACCAAAGTCCGCAACAAGTCTTTTATAATAATGACATTTTTGAGTCCCCTAATATTTGTGGGAATCTTTGCACTGGTCGCTTATCTGTCAAGTGTTAACAGTGATACCGTTCGTACAATTTCCGTTTTGGACGAAAGTGGGCTTTTTGGCGATGAATTTGTAAGCTCTCCCCATACCGTATATAAAATGCTTCACGGTGTGCCACTTCAAGAGGCAAAGATTAAGGCGGAGAAGGATGAGAATTATGGTCTCCTTTATATTCCCAAGACTGACGATCTAGAATCCCTATCTAAAAAAGTAACATTCTATTCCGAAGATTCCCCTTCTATTTCTGTGATGCAGGATATCAATAGATTGCTGGAAACGAAAGTAAATGTTCTAAAATTAAGGGAAGCGGGTATTGATTCACAGACAATCAAGGATCTTCATATAAACATCAATGCCAACCAGGAAACTTTTCAGGGAAGGGAAACTTCTAAAATGTCTTCTGGCCTGAAACTTATTTTTGGCGGGGCGGCAGGTTATCTCTTGTTTATGTTTATAATAATCTATGGCAACATGATTATGCGCAGTGTAATCGAGGAGAAAACAAGTAGGGTAATAGAAGTAATAATTTCTTCCGTAAAACCCCGCGTCTTACTCCTGGGGAAGATTCTTGGTACCACTTTGGCAGGCCTCACACAATTTTTAATATGGGTCGTGCTGATTTTGGTTCTAATGATGGCCGTTAATTCGATGTTTGGGATTGATGTAAGCGCTGCTTCCCCTTCCCAGCAAATGGTTCAGCAAAGTTTGGAGGGTGGATCCCAAGAGTTTATACAGGATGTGATGATTGAAATAAACAACTTGCCAATTGCCAATTTGATAATTATGTTTATCCTCTTTTTTATTGGTGGTTATCTATTGTACGCATCGCTTTATGCTTCCGTGGGAGCAGCTGTGGATAGCGAAACTGATACTCAACAATTTATGATGCCCATTATAATGCCTTTGGTATTGGCAGTTTATGTTGGATTGTTTACTGTAATTGACAACCCTCATGGCACTGTCTCTCAGGTGTTTTCCTATATACCCTTTACCTCACCTGTGGTTATGCTGATGCGAATTCCTTTCGGAGTCCCCTTATGGCAACAGCTAATTTCTGTCATAATTCTCTTTCTTACTTTTTTCGGAACAGTTTGGTTTGCATCGAAGATCTATCGGGTAGGAATTTTAATGTATGGGAAAAAACCGACCTACAAGGAATTATGGAAATGGCTGAAGTATTAAAAATAATAAGGCTCGTGTGTTTTGCATGATGGAAAAGAATTCACAGTAAAAAAAGACATTATATGGGAAGAAAAAATTGGTTAACCGTTTTGCTTTTATTTTTTGGGATGGTTTTAACCGCCCAGACTACAGATTTGGCACGGATAGAATATTTATATCTTCCTTTTTCAAAATCGGGGAATTCCATTAGCCGTTACCGCGCACTCATTCAAGCTCCTATCCCATTGGATAAGGAAAGGAAAAGGATTATCGTAATCGGTATGGAATATCGGTATGTTGATATCAATATTGAAGATCCTGAAGATGTTGCAGCATTTAACGGTCATTTGGTAACCTCGGTACAACAGACCAATTCCTATGTTGGTTATGTCTGGAAACATAATGATCATTGGCGTTTTGGAGCGAAAGCTGGAGTGAAGATTGAAACCGATTGGGCAGGTAGCCTTGTTAACGATGATCTTATCTACGAGATTGGAGCATATGCCATTAATGATAGGAAGAAAAATCCAGAGGAAGGAAAGAAACCTTACCGTTTAATTGTGGGATTAACTTATTCCACAGTTCCCGGAAGATGGTATCCGTTGCCCATAATAAATTATTTCAAGCAGTTTCGTCCCAATTGGACCTATACCTTAGGAGTTCCCAAATCCAACGTTAGGAATTATTTAAATAATTCCCACAAAGATGCCATTCAGGCCTTTGCCACTTTGGATAATATTTATGCCAATATTCAGCAGAACTTTAGACCGATATCTTCGGAAAACCAAGATGGAAAAATGGCTGAAAGCATTCAGCAGACCATAGTTTTATTGGGTTTGGGATATGAGCATTATTTTATGGAGGACTTTCTATTTTATGCTTATGCTGCCCATTCGGTCTATAACGATTTCCGATTGGAAGACGGAGATGGAAAGAAACTCTATAAAATCAATACAGAAAATTCGCCTTACTTTCGGGTCGGCCTAAAATTGAAATATTAGTAAAATGTCTAGAATACTTATAATTGAAGATGAAGCGGCAATCCGTAGAGTCCTAATTAAAATATTAACCGAAGAAAATAAGGGATACGAGGTCTTTGAAGCGGAAGACGGGGTATCTGGAATGGAAATTATTAAAAAGGAAGATTTCGATTTGATCCTCTGCGACATCAAGATGCCTAAAATGGATGGGGTAGAGGTACTTGAAGCTGTGAAAAAAATAAAACCTGAAATTCCCATTGTTATGATCTCAGGACATGGCGATTTGGATACCGCAGTAAATACGATGCGGTTGGGCGCCTTTGATTATATTTCAAAACCACCAGATCTTAATCGGCTGCTCAATACGGTACGCATTGCGTTGGATACCCAGGAATTGGTTATTGAGAATGCCCGTTTAAAAAAGAAAGTTTCCAAAAACTATGAAATGGTAGGAGAATCTCCGGCCATTGAAATGGTAAAGGAGATAATAGAAAAGGTCGCGCCCACGGAAGCCCGCGTGCTCATAACAGGTGCCAACGGAACTGGAAAGGAACTTGTGGCTCACTGGCTTCATCAAAAAAGTGACCGTAGCAGTGGCCCGATGATAGAGGTTAATTGTGCCGCCATCCCTAGTGAATTGATTGAAAGTGAATTATTTGGCCACGTTAAGGGAGCCTTTACCTCGGCAAATAAAGACCGTGCTGGAAAGTTTGAGGCTGCCAATGGCGGAACTATCTTTTTGGATGAAGTGGGAGATATGAGTCTTTCCGCACAAGCCAAAGTATTACGAGCTTTACAGGAGAATAGAGTACAACGCGTGGGTAGTGATAAGGATATAAAGGTAGATGTAAGAGTAATCACCGCCACTAACAAAGATTTAAAAAAGGAAATCGAGGAAGGAAGATTTAGAGAGGATCTATATCATAGGTTGGCTGTAATCCTTATTAAGGTTCCTTCGCTTAAGGATAGACGGGAAGATATTCCATTGCTGGTTGATTATTTTTCCGAAAGAATTTCGAAGGAACATGGAACTACGCAGAAAAAATTTTCTTCCAAAGCCATAAAACTTTTACAAGAATACGATTGGACAGGAAATATTAGGGAACTTCGAAATGTTGTGGAACGCTTAATTATTCTCGGAGGAAAGGAAATAAGTGAAGAAGATGTAAAACTTTTTGCGAGCAAGTAGATTAAATAAAACACGCGTCTAAAAGGTTTTAAGTGAAAAATCGAATAGCACTCAAGCAAGTTTGCAACCATTAACCTTATAGCATGAAAGATATAAATATTGAGGATTTTAAGGTCACTGAAAAGATCAAAATCGGCGACACAAATACGCGTTGGGACCTAAATGCTTCAAAAAAGAAACTTAAGAAAAAACTGAAGGATACTCGGAATGATCTGGGGGAACTTCAAGACACCTTATATGCCCACGGAAAGTATGCCGTTCTTGTCTGTCTGCAAGGAATGGACACTGCGGGGAAAGACAGTTTGATCCGCGAAGTATTTAAAGATTTTAATGCAAGGGGAGTAGTAGTCCATAGTTTTAAGACCCCAACCGTTTTAGAAAAACGGCACGACTACTTATGGCGACATTATATTGCCCTGCCGGAACGAGGCAAATTTGGGGTTTTCAACCGAACCCATTATGAGAATGTGCTGGTTACTCGCGTCCATCCCGATTATATTTTAGGAGAAAATCTTCCGCATATTAATAATTTGGAAGATATAGATAATGCTTTTTGGGAAAGACGCTTTCAACAAATCAATGATTTTGAACGTATCATTCAACAAAATGGTACGATTATCTTCAAATTTTTTCTCAACATTTCAAAAGATGAACAAAAAGATAGACAGTTAAGACGATTGGACAAGCCCAATAAAAACTGGAAATTTTCACCCGGCGATCTGGACGAACGGGATTTATGGGATAAATATCAATATTGTTACGAGGATGCTATTAATCATACCTCCAAACCTCATGCACCTTGGTATATCATCCCATCGGACGACAAAAATACGGCTCGCGTAATTACTGCGGAAATTATGCTTCAGGAACTGAAAAAGTACAAGGATATTAAAGAACCTGAACTGGACGATGATATCAAAGCCAAGATTTCTGAGTATCGAGAACGGCTTAAGAATGATTAATGTCTAATTTTGAATTGTATTGATTTCTTCACATTAGTTGAACTTATTTTTTATTTTAAATCCAATAATGAAAACCCTTCATCTTTCTTTATTAATTGTAATTCTCACTTTCTCGGTAAAGGGAGTTTCCCAAAGCAAAACCCAAGATTCTACTATAATCAGGAGTCTTTATAATACTGCGTTAACAGAAGGGAAAGGTTACTACTGGCTCGATCATTTATCAAATGAAATAGGTGGAAGACTTTCGGGCTCGGTCGAGGCGGAAATGGCGGTTAAATTTACCGAAGAAAAACTTAAGGAGTTAGGCTTGGATAAGGTTTGGTTACAACCTGTAATGGTGCCAAAATGGACACGTGGATTTAAAGAATATGCCTATATACAGACAGGTGGGGATCAAAAGAAGGTGACCGATATCTGCGCTCTTGGGGGATCTGTGCCCACCCCGAGTCTGGGAATTAAAGCAGAAGTAGTGGAAGTTCAGGGCATTGAAGAACTTGCTTCCTTGGGAAAGGAAAAATTATCAGGTAAGATTGTATTTTTCAATAGGCCCATGGATCCTACAGAAATACAGACTTTCGTAGCTTATAGTGAAGCTGCCGATCAGCGATATGCTGGAGCAAAGGAAGCCGCAAAATATGGAGCGGTGGGAGTTTTGGTCCGTTCCTTAAACTTGCGGATGGATGATTACCCACACACTGGTTCAATGAGTTATGGCGATTTGCCCGCAAATATGCAGATTCCGGCTGCCGCTATCAGTACTAATGGCGCCAATTATTTGAGCAGTTTATTAAAATTACAACCAGATTTGCAGTTTTATTATAAAATGAACTGTAAAACTTGGGATGATGTCCAAAGTTATAATGTGATAGGAGAAATCACCGGAAGCACCTATCCCGATGAATATATTGTTGTAGGTGGACATCTGGATAGTTGGGATCTTGCTGATGGAGCCCAGGATGACGGTGCGGGTGTTGTGCAAAGTATGGAAGTGTTGAATCTGTTTAAAAAGATTGGTTATAAACCAAAACACACCATTCGTGCAGTTCTATTTATGAACGAGGAAAACGGGCTGCGCGGAGGAAAAAAATATGCAGAGGAAGCAAAACGAAAAGGAGAAAAACACAGATTTGCAATTGAAAGCGATGCTGGAGGATTTTCACCAAGAGGCTTTTCCATTGATGCCAGTGACGCCAATTTTAAAAAAGTACAAAGTTGGGAACCTTTATTTAAACCTTATTTGATACATTTATTTGAAAGAGGTTATTCAGGTGCCGACATCAATCCTTTAAAAGGTAATATTGATGTTCTTGCGGGTTTGATGCCGGATAGTCAAAGATATTTTGACTATCATCACGCTGCTACCGATACTTTTGACGCTGTTAATAAAAGAGAATTGGAACTGGGCGCCGCTACTATGGCCAGTTTGATATATCTCTTCGATACCCATGGTACTAAATAATCGTCACTGAACGACAATTTACGTTAAGAACTAGAGCTAGGATAAATAAATAATCCTATCTAGTGGAACTTACTTATTCTTGTTATAAGGTTTGCTGATGATCAAGGTTATAAGGTTTTGTTGTTTGTCCTTTTCTTCCTGCTCGCTGCTGCTAAAAAGATTATGCGTTATAATTTAGGAGAGATCTGCTATAACAACGAATTAATCTCTTTATTATCTTATTTTCATTTTAAGAAATATGGGTAATGTGATTTAATTGATTTTATAATTTTAATTATTTTGACTATTCTCATGCCGTTACCGACACCTTTGACGGGGTAAACTCGGGCGAGCTGGACCTGGGAGCTGCAACCATGGCCAGTTCATTATATCCATTTGGATAACCACGGCACTAAGTGATATACTATAAAAAGATTAGCATTATATCAAAACAGATACTTATTTTTTCTTGTTTTTCAGGTAATCTCTAATAACACTCTTTCTACCAATTGTTTTGGTAATTATATCCTTTTCCAGATCCCATCCTCGTGCAGGGGAATATTGTCTGGCGTACCATATTATTTGAAGATGGACCATATTCCATGTGTCTTTAGGAAATAAACGTTTCGCATCTTTTTCGGTTTGTACTACATTTTTTCCATCGGAGAAGCCCCAGCGATACATTGTTCTATGGATATGCGTATCCACTGGAAACGCGGGAATATTAAATGCTTGGCTCATTACTACGCTTGCAGTTTTATGACCCACTGCGGGAAACGTTTCCAGCGCTTCCATATCCGCTGGGACTATACCATTATATTTATCAATTAAAATTTGGGACAGGCCATGAATGCCTTTTGCCTTCATTGGAGATAAGCCCACGGGCCTAATTATATCCCGAATTTCTTCCACCGTTAATTTTACCATATCATACGGATTATCGGCAATCTCGAAAAGTATTGGAGTTATTTGATTGACGCGCACATCTGTGCTCTGGGCAGAGAGAAGAACAGCAATCAATAAAGTATATGGATCTTTATGATCTAAAGGAATAGGTACTTGGGGATAGATTTTGTTCAACGTTTCTAATACAAAATTCACCTTTTCTTTTTTCGTCATTTTAAAGTACTTTTAAACAAAAATAAGAATAATGAATACACTTAAAAAGGGTGATAAGGCTCCAGATTTTAAAGTCAACGACCAAGACGGAAATAGCATAAATTCCGAAGATTATAAGGGGAAGAAATGGATTGTTTTCTTCTATCCCAAGGCTAGTACTCCGGGTTGTACCGCAGAGGCCTGCAATCTTCGGGATAATTATGAAGAACTCCAAAAGCAAGGCTATGAGCTTGTGGGTGTAAGTGCCGATAGTGAAAAAAGACAGAAGAATTTCAAGGAAAAATACAAACTTCCCTTTCCACTACTGGCAGATGAAAACAAAGAGGTAATTAATGCTTTTGGTGTGTGGGGACCGAAAAAGTTTATGGGTAGAGAATTCGATGGAATCCATCGAACAACTTTTGTAATAGATGAAACAGGAACGATTGTACGCGTAATCGACAAGGTGAAAACCAAGGATCACGCAGCCCAAATATTGGATTAGTTTTCTATTTTATTTACTCCTCTTTGATAGTTGAACAATTTCTTTCTTTTTATAATTTGAGCAACTCCTTCAGGTAGCATTCTTTCCCATCCTATCTCATCTTTTTCTATTTTTTTGAGCACTTGACGGGAAAAAATATCTAAATATGCTGGATTGTAGTCGGTTATATCAACCAGCTTTCCATTGTATTTAAAAAACTTATAAAGTTCCTTCATTCGTGGATGTACTTTCAGATTCTGGCTCGTGATGTATTCTCCCGTCTTGGGATCTTTCATAGGATATAAATACACCTTTAGGTCTCGGTAAAATAATTTCCCAAAAGCCTCCAAAATTCCACCACTCAAATGTCGATAATATTTTTCGTCAAAAATCTCGATTAGGTTATTTACTCCCATTGCTAGTCCCATTCTCATTTTGGTATAACGCGCAAGATATTCAACCAATCTATAGTATTCCTGAAAGTTGGAAATCATTACTGTATGGCCCAGATTACAGAGTAGCTTAGCACGGTCCATAAAATCTTCCTCGTCAATTTCACCTTCAGCTCTTAAATTTGAAAGGGTTATTTCAAAAATCACCTCAGTTCTACTTTCCTGTACCCGGTTTTCCTTTAAAAATAACTCATAGGCTTTTTCATACATGTCGATATTGACCTTAGTAACTGGCCTAAAACTTCCTCTAAACGCGAGGATATTCTTTTTATAAAGGATTTTTGCCGGAAGGATATTGACACCCTCAGGTCCAAACATAACAGCCTCGGTCATGCCATTTTTTATAAGCTGAAGACTCATCAGCCTATTGTCCACATCCTTAAATCGAGGGCCGGAAAAATTGATTGTATCTATTTCTAAGGATTCCCTGTCGATATGGTCGTATAAATATCGAAGTAATTTTTTGGGCTCGTCGTATTTATAATAAGCACCATAAATAAGATTTACGCCCAGTACTCCAAGAGTAATCTGCTGTTGTTGTGCATCATTCTGATGAAAACGAATATGAAGTATAATTTCGTTATAATCCTCTTTTGGATCTACCTGATAACGGATTCCTACCCATCCGTGACCTTTGTACTTCTTGGCAAAATCTATGGTTGCTACGGTATTGGCAAAAGAAAAAAATAATTTATTGGGATGTCTTTCCCGATCGATTCGCTCCTCGACAAGTTGGATTTCATGTGAGAGCATTTTCACAAGACGCTCTTCTGTTACATATCTGCCATCCTCTTCCACTCCATAAATAGCATCGCTAAAATCCTTGTCGTAAGCGGACATTGTTTTCGCGATAGTTCCGGAAGCACCGCCCACTCTGAAGAAGTTCCTCACCGTTTCCTGTCCTGCCCCAATTTCAGCAAAACTGCCGTAAATATTTTCGTTGAGATTGATTCGTAAAGCCTTGCTTTTTACGGACGGAATTTCTTGAAATTCCTTGTCTCCCATTATCATATCCGGCATAGTAATGTTCCATTTTCTCAGCAACAAAGGTAGCGATTACAATAGGCAAACAAAAAAAATAACTTTATTTTTGCTTTAATGGAACAAGGGAGACCAAATTATATTGATGCATTGAAATCTTTTCAGGAAAGGTTGCAACTGTCTTTAAAAACACAAAATATTAACGGCAGATGAAATCGGAAATAACAGTTACTTTTCTTGGTACGGGCACATCACAGGGAATTCCTGTAATTGGAAGCGACCACCCTGTATCCCAAAGCACTGATCTAAAGGACAAACGTTTGCGCGTATCCGTATGGCTGCATTGGCAGGATTATTCTTGCGTTATTGATTGCGGACCTGATTTCCGCCAACAGATGTTGCGCGAAAATGTCCAGCGCGTCGATGCCATACTTCTTACGCACGAACATAGTGATCATACGGCGGGGATTGACGATATTCGTCCTTTCAATTTTAAGCAGGGGGAGCCTTTGCCTTTTTATGCCCATCCACGGGTTTTTGAATCTTTGCACCAAAGATTTGCCTATGTATTTGCTAAGGAAAACAAATATCCTGGGGCACCTAGTGTCAGGGAAATTGAAATTGATAAAAACTCGATATTTACCCTTGGCGGAAAAAAAGTGACCGTCATTGAGGCCTTTCATGCGGATTTGCCAGTGTTGGGTTTCCGCATTGATGATTTCACTTATTTGACCGATGTAAAAACCATTGCTCCCGAAGAAATTGAAAAGATTAAGGGAACAAAAGTCTTGGTGATTAACGCACTTAGGGAAAAACCACATTATTCACATTTTAATGTGAAAGAGGCTCTTGAATTTGTTGAAAAAGTAAAACCACAAACCACTTATTTTACCCATATAAGCCACGCTATGGGATTTCATGAGGAAGCGGAAAAGAAACTTCCAAAAAATGTCCACTTGGCCTATGATACTTTAAAAATCACCGTCTGATTATGAAACGTCAAATATTTTTATACCTATTTCTTTTTACTCTTCTATTGGTGATTTTCCAGTATATGAACGAAAAAAGTATTTTTGAGAATCAGGAAAACAAGATCGATAATCTACGAGCCAAACTTGAAGTGGCAGAAGATTCAATTTCCGATCTTAATGATAAAGTAGGTGAGCTCAATTACTTTACCCTTCAGGGCAATGAAAACGCAATGTCCTATTTAGAAAGTTTTGGATATGATTCAAATGACATCGAGAAATTGGTCACAAATCAAATCTACGACCAAAATCTTTTAAAAGGCAACAATCCCTTAGTACCCTTTGACGGTATGAACGGAGAAATGAAAATCAATAAGTTGAAATTCCTAAACCACAAATGGATTCTTGCCGATTTTACAGACGGTACCTATTGGGGCGAAATGATTTTGGAATATAGTATTGGAGAGGATAAAGTTTTAACCTTAAACACTATAGCCTCAACAATATATCCTCAATAGTTTAAAGAATAGATTTACACCTGATTTCTATTAATCTTTACCGATTATAACCAACTCATTGTTTGGCAAGCCAATCCTTGAGCTCTTGAAAATTTTGGGGTGAGACCCCGTGTCCTACAGGAAATTCAGAATAGGAGCAATCAATATTCAGATTCTCTAAAAAAGGTTTTGTCATTCGGGCCCATTGCACTGGAATTACTTGATCTACCGAACCGTGAGATGTATAGACTTTTAACTTGCTAAAATCGTTCTTTTCATATCCTTTCTTTAGAATATCTTTATTGACATACCCGCTTAATCCAATTACATTTTTCACTTTTTCTGGATAACTAAGTGCCACCGAAAAACTTAAAATCGTGCCTTGACTAAAACCGAGAAGGGTAATATTATTTTTATCAACAGGATAGTTAGCCACAATCTCATCTATACATTTTGCTATCAAATCCCGTGAAGCAATTGCTTGCTCGTCATCACTGAATTTTCCCTGTGAATTATCAAAAAAGATATTGTACCAAGCATTCCCATATGGTTGCATTTTTATAGGGGCTTTTAAGGAGATAATGGCAAATTCTTCTGGTAATTCGCTGGCAAAGGAAAACAAGTCGTTTTCGTCGCTTCCAAAACCGTGGAGCATAATTATTGCTGGGGATTTTTCTGAAGAATTTTGAGGTGCTCTGTAATTGTGTTCTAAAAGTAAATTTTTCTTTTCCATGAAGACAAAAATAAGCAAGTCTCGGCAGAATATCACGGAATACTAATAAATAGGGCAGTTGTCAACTCTTCTAAAAAATTCAATTTAAAAAAGTGAACCACTCCTGAAATTTTTCACTCAAAAAGGGAATTCCTCTTTCTTTACCTAGAAAGGCCTGAATCCAACAATAGATCCAAAGTATAAAACATATTGCCCAAACGATATCCCCGATTGTAAAGTCGATGGAAGATTGAATCACGAGAGAAGCAATAAAAAAAAGAAATATCCCAAACATATTTTTTATATGCCAAGTGGCGAAAGAATCTTTTTTATCCTGATTAATAAAGAAGGCTATAAAAAATCCGACAAAGGGGGCGTAAGCAATTAATGCCGTAGATTTTCCGGGTATAGTATTGCTCATTTCGTATTTAATACCAAGTTGTTATTTGAAAAGATACCGTAAGCTTTTCCTTTTAATTTTTCTCCAAGCAGCGCGGCATTTTTAGAAGTAGAAACAATATCCTTCTGCATAAAAGTCCAAGTTTCTTCAGGGGTAAAAAGTGATAGATCCGCGGGCTGACCTTCAGCTATTTTTAAGGTTGGGATCTTGAAAGTATCCTTTAAGTTGGTTAAAACCTCAACGGACTTCTCTAGCCCTAAAATTTTGTTTAGAACTCCAAAACTGATTTCCAATCCTATACTTCCAAAATCGGCACGATCAAATTCCACATTTTTTCGTTCCACGTCAAGCGGATTATGGTCGCTGGTAATCCCATCTATTGTTCCATCCTTAAGCCCCTTAATTAATGCCTTTACATCATCGTTTGTACGAAGCGGTGGCAAGAGCTTAAAGTTTGTATCAAATCCTTCCAATGCTTTATCGGTTAATGAAAGGTTGAAAATGGCCACGCTACAACTTACCTTCAGCCCTTTTTTCTTGGCATCTCTGATCAACTCGACAGATTTTTTGGTGGATATAGTGGGGATGTGGAGTTTTCCGCCGGTATATTCTAGAATATATAGATCGCGGATAATTTGCAGTTCTTCAGAAAGCGCCGGAATTCCCTTTAATCCCAGTTTTGTTCCGTTTATTTCCTCATTGACAACTCCGTTACGGGCAACGGATTTTTCAAAGGGAAAGGATTGCACTAGGCCATCAAAATTTTGTGAATATTGAAGTGCTATCTTTAAGAGATTGGCATTTGCAATCGGTTTTTTATAGTCGTAAAACGAAACAGCTCCTTCATTTTGCATATCAAAAAGCTCCGCTAGATCCTCGCCCTTGCTGCCGAGTGTAAGAGCGCCGATTGGATAAAGATGTACCGCACTTTCTTCACCTTTGGATCTCAGAAATTTGATATGGCCCTTACTATCGGAAACGGGAAAAGAGTTCGCATTTACCGCCACGCTCGTAAATCCGCTGAAAGCTGCCGTTTTTAAACCGTTTTCAATAGTTTCCCGCTCTTCAAAACCAGGTTCCCCGAAAGAAACACTGCTATCAAACCAGCCTTGGGAAACGTGAAGATTTTTTAGTGAAATTTCCTGGATCTTGTCTTTTGAACTTTTAGGCAAATCCGAAGAAGAAAGTTCTGAAGCTATTTTTTCGATTTTTCCGTTGGAAATTAAAATGTCGCGCTTCTTTAAATGATGCTTGGAAGAAGGATCAACAATGGTGGCCGATTTCAATTTTATTTTCATAGTCAACTAACTATTAATTGTTTGAATGTACGGAATAAGTAATTTAACTTCTCCTATTTCCAAAATTTCAGAATAAACATTTCGCACAGTAAAAAGAACAGGGCAAAAATAGCGAACCATTTCCAAAAACTGTTGATAGAATTAGCTTGAGAAAGAGATTCAAAAAGATTATCAACGGATTTATACACTTTTACACCTTCCCAATCTGCTGCATCCAAGTAATTCATCCTACTTTCTCTTCTAGAGTAGTTGTAGCTTATGGTTTGCAACACCTCAGTATCCTTAATCAATTGATAGTTTCCAGCTTTATTCGGTTCTTCTGTAGTGGTAATGAGTACATGGTTGCTTTTAGTTTGCTGTAGCGGAATAAAGCGCGAAATACTGTCCTTCATAGCCAAAATCTGATCTGGACCCAAACTCAGTTGCACAGCGATGGTATTTTGTTTTCCAATTGTATAGTACAAATCGGGTAGAGGCAGACTTTGAAGTCCCATATTATAAACCGTAGGCACCACCAATGGCGAATTTAGGAAATTAGAATTCACTCTATCAATGGCGGCTGTGAACAAATAGGTCTTTCCCTTTTCAACCAAAAATGGCCGCATGTCCTCAAAAGCTAAGGCTGTTGTGGCAGTGGTTTTAATATCGTTGATGGAATTTACTTTCGGATATTGAAAATTCGTAATTTCTTTTTCAAAAACTCCTTGGAACAGGGGATGGGCAAAAACGATTTTTGTAATCTTTTTTTCCTGCGAAATTTTTTCTGAAAAAGTTCCCATAGAAAGAGCCGAGATCAAACTATTATAGCTATTCAGATCTGCTTCCGTAGAAGGAATTATAAGTAAACTTCCCCCAGCATCACTAAATGATTTTAGCGCGGTTACTAAGGAAGAAGGAATCTCGTCCAAGGCATTAAGTACAATAAAGTTCTGGTTTGGAATCTGGTTGTAATCCAGAGTTTTTCCGGTTTGTTGTTCAAAATCAAATCGCTCCTTTTCAAATAAACGTTGCAAGAAATTACCGTCTGAACCGTTAATGGCCAACACTTTTATTTTTTCGGGTTTGTTTATACTAAAGAACAAACTATTGTCAAAAGGCATATTGCTTTCGCTAAGTTCAAGTTTTCCTATAAATGATTCTGATGCATCTATATCAAACGTTATTGTGCCCCTTGAATTTTGGGAAAGATCGACTGCTGTTTTGGCTTTTAATTTTCCATTCTCAAAAAGCGAAACAGGCACGTCTGAACTGACATCTCCCTGCTTTGAGATGGATACTTTTAGCTGCGTGGTGGAGGCATTTTTCGAAGCAATAAATGCCGTGTCTATGGAGATGTTGGTTGCTTTAACGGGCCTAAGTTGCACAACATCTACAACAAAATCTGTTGAAATATCAGGGAAAGCCTCAACTTGTTGAAAATCTGAAATAAAAACTAGTTGTTTGGATACATTCTTCTCTTGAGAAAAAAGTTGGTTTGCCTTCAGTAGCACCTCTGCTGGGGTCAATTGATTAGAAGAGTATCCCACAGCCAAAATGTCGTTCTTAAAATCTTGTGGCGAGCTGTTTATGCGTTCGGAGTTATTCGAAAACCAACTGAGTTTCCCAATCTCATCTCCCTTATCAAAAAGATCCTGCAACGATCTCTCCAACAGGCTTCCTTTATTTCCCTTTGCCTGCATGCTAAAGGAATTGTCTATATAAATTACGGTTTCTTTTTTATCACTAAGTGCAGTATCTGAAGCAATAAAGGGTTGGGCAAAGGCAATAATAATGCACGCCAGGGCCAACAGACGCATCAGCAATGTCAACCACTTTTTTATTTCGGAACTTTTGCGGGTCTGTATGGTTACTTTCTTAAGAAAAGCAACATTGGTAAACTCAATCCGTTGAAAACGCCTAAGTTGAAAAAGGTGGATAAATATGGGTATAAGCAGCAGGAAAAGAGCGAATAGAATTTCCGGGTATTTAAACTGCATTTTTAGAAATATTTTTCAGTGGTAAAAATTGGAATGTAATATTAGCAAATCCTACGCACTTAAAAGGCTTTATTCGCACCTCCGTTTTTTTGTATATAAAATTCAATTGTGGTCCCCACGCCTAGGGTAGAGGAAACGGCTATCTCTCCTTGTAATTTTGTGACCAGTTTCTTAACAGTGGAAAGTCCAATTCCATTTCCTTTTTTTCCTTCTCTGTCCAAGATACCCAAAGTTCCAAACAGTTCAAAAATGTGCGACATTTCCTCAGCAGGGATTCCCATTCCATTATCGCTAATTGAAAAATGATATAAATCGTCTTTCTCCCGACATTCAATGTCTATTTTTATTTTTTCCTTGTCGTTGTATTTTATGCTGTTGCTTACCAGATTTAGAATAATTTGTTCCAAAGCGGCTTTGTTTGCCTGCATTTCGAAATTTTCCTCTGGCAAATTTATCTCGCAATCAACGCTAATGTTTAGCAATTCGATTATTTCCTCAAAAAGATCCTGACTATCAAATATTTCTTCGACATAAGATGCCGTTTTATCGGTTTCATAATGCTCTAGCAGCCCGGTAATGTACTCACTAAGAGTAAAAGAAGACTGCTTAATATAATCCAGATATTTTTTCGCCTGTTCATCTAACAAACCTCCGTATTTTGCCTGCAACATATCCGAAGTGATTATCATATTGGCCAAAGGCATTTTCATGTCATGCGAAACGATTCCGGCAAAATTCTTAAGCTCTTCATTTCGTTCTCTTAATTCCTCTTGAACGGTCATCAAGGTTCTATTTCGCTTTTTGGACTCAAAAAGATTTACAACCTGATAAGCAAGAGAAGAAAGTGCCTTCTTTTGCTTATTGCTAAGTTCCCGTGGTTTTGAGTCGAATACACATAAGGTTCCAAGTGGATATCCGTGTGGGTCCATCAGTCGGACTCCTGCATAAAAGATGGCGTTCATCTCCGTAACAAATGGATTCCTCTGGAAGCGAGGATCTATTCGCGCATCCTCTACAATAAAAAGATCATTTTCCTCAAGAATGGCGTGGGCACAGAAAGAAGTGTTTCTTGGTGATTCATTGAAGGGAACGCCGTAATGCGATTTAAGAAAATTTCTATTTGCATCCAACAGCGTAACTAAAGCAATAGGAACATCACATATACTAGCGGCCAAAGCCGTAATGTTGTCAAAATCCTTCTCTGGCAAAGTATCCAGCAAGTGATAGGATCTAACAGCCGACAGACGTTCCTTCTCATCAGAAGGAAAAGGTGGTTTAATCACGTTTAATCTCCTTATTTTCATTAATTCCTAAAACATTATCGTTTAAGGAATGTGGATAAAAATACAACAAATTTAAGAGAAATGTGATGTTCTATCGGAAATATTGCAGCCCTTGATTTTAATTTCTAAAAACCTTCAAATACACCAAGTCCAAATAGTGCAAAGTCATATTTCACGGGATCTTTTGCATCAAGGGTTCTTAATATAGCATCAAGTTCCATCACGGCCTTAGCGTCGTTTTGTTTTCTGTTAAGCAGACCTATTTTTCGAGCAACGTTCCCACTATGAACATCTAAGGGACAAGAAAGTAGGGAAGGAGAGATGTCTTTCCACAGTCCAAAATCTACACCTGCATTATCACTTCGCACCATCCATCTTAAAAACATATTGATACGTTTGGCGGCAGAGTTTTTTAAGGGGTCGCTGATGTGTTTTTCTGTACGGGCCAAATGCGGAAGTGCAAAAAATATTTTTTTGAACTCGTGAATAGCTTGCTGCGCAGAACTTATATTGGCGTGTTTTGTAAATATACTTTCTAACCCACCGTGGTTTCCGTAAATATTTTGAAGCGCTTGGATAAAATAAATAAGATCCGAACCATTGAATGTGCGATGTACGAACCCCGAGAGTAATTCGGAATCATTAGATGAAAAATTCATTACGAAATCGTGCGGAGAGCCTCCCATTAATTCTACAAGACGGTGCCCATTATTGATAATGCTCTTTCGATTGCCCCAAGCAATTGTAGCCATTAGAAAACCGGCTATTTCAATATCTTCTTTTTTTGAGAATAAATGTGGAATTTGTATTGGATCAGAATCTATAAAATTTTGATTGTTATAAGTAGCGACCTTTTCGTCCAGGAATTCTTTAATAGAAATTATATCCATTGCTGATTGGATTAAAGTAATTCAAAAAATAGCTGCAATTTATAGAGGGGCTTTGGTGTTATCCTTCAATTAATTGGCTATTACTCCGTCGCGCATTACCAATTTTCTATCGGCCATGTCGGCGAGGTCCTTATTGTGGGTAACAATCACAAAAGTCTGCCCAAATTCATCACGTAGTCTAAAGAACAATTTGTGAAGATTCTCAGAACTTTCGGTATCTAAATTTCCACTTGGCTCATCAGCTAGAATTATAGGCGGATCATTAATAAGTGCTCTTGCAACGGCAACCCTTTGCTGTTCTCCACCTGAAAGTTCATTTGGTTTATGATCCTTACGGTGGGAAAGTCCCAAGAAAGACAGTAATTCCAATGCTTTTTTCGTGGCTGCAGGTTTGGACGTGCCCTTTATAAAAGCCGGAATGCAAACATTTTCTAAGGCAGTAAATTCCGGAAGCAATTGGTGGAACTGAAAGATGAACCCAAGATTTTCATTTCGGAATTTTGCGAGTTTTTTGCTCGACAGGGATTTTACGTCCACCCCGTTTATAGTAAGCTTGCTATTTGCATTGTGATGGGTATCCAAAGTGCCAATAATTTGCAGAAGCGTAGTTTTTCCTGCCCCAGAAGCACCAACTATCGATACTATTTCGCTTTTAATAATATGTAGATCTACGCCTTTCAAGACGTGAAGACTATCGTAATATTTATGAATGTTTTGAGCCTCTATCATTCGAAATAATTAGATGGTGAATTTACTATTTATAGCCGTATTCTGCAATTCAATGGGTAATATAGTTTTATTTCAATTTATAAAATCTACTTTTGATGGTCATTCTTATTAATAAAACATCATTATGTCATCATATAGGTCATTTGAGGAATACGATCAGCCTGTTACCGATTCGCTTAAAGAAAATTTCAGTAACATTTTAAGTACAATAGGAGAGGATGTTAGTCGCCAGGGAATTTTAAAAACTCCCGAAAGAGCTGCTAAGGCAATGCAATTTCTTACTTCAGGAAACTGTCAGGATCCCGCCGAAATATTAAGAAGCGCGATGTTCGCAGAAGCGTATCACGACATGGTGATTGTGAAGGATATCGAGTTGTATTCACTTTGTGAGCATCATATATTACCATTTTTCGGGAAGGCGCATATTGCTTATATACCAGATGGATACATTGTCGGCTTGAGCAAACTGCCGCGGGTAGTAGACGTTTTTGCCCGGCGTTTGCAAGTGCAGGAACGCTTGACCCACGATATATTGGAATGCATAAACAATACCCTGAAACCAAAAGGAGTAGCGGTGGTTATTGAGGCATCGCATATGTGTATGATGATGCGCGGCGTGCAGAAGCAGAATAGTGTTACAACAACTTCAGGATTTCGAGGGGAGTTCGAAGCCATACAGACGCGAAATGAATTTCTGAAATTAATTAGTAACGACCTATCGTAATTTCTGGAACATTTTTTGCTTCATTGCAATGAATTAATTTTTACGCAATGACAAATACCGATAAATATAAATTGCTGCATCGTGGGATCGTTTATGATCTTGTAGGTATGGCCTCTATGGCCGTACCTGTAATAGGTCCTTTCTTGGATTTATTATGGGCTCCCATTGCAGCCCGACTGATGAAAAAAATGTACAAAGGAACTGAGGGAAGGATAGCCTCGGTTATCGTTTTTCTTGAAGAGATTTTACCTTTTACCGATGTCATTCCGTCCTTTACCCTAATGTGGTTGTACACTTATGTTTGGAAGAAACAACCAAAAGGACAACGCATTCCTATCCGTTATGATGAATAGGGATTCCCTATAAAAATTTGGAGGTTAATTCGGGAGTAGGGATCATGCAACTTTCTTTTTTGCCAAACCATTTATAGCGATTTCGTGCAATATAGTCGTAAGCGGCATTTCGAATAAATCTCGGAAAAATAAAAAATCCGGATAGAAGGGGATACCCACCAGTTAGATATTTGGCTATACGTAAAGCGGCGGAAGATTTTATATAAAAGTTATTTCCATCGATCAAAATCATCGAATCTATATTCATAGTATCAACATTAAATTCCGACAGCAGTTTTTTTCCTATTTCACTCTGAAGGGTTGCGAACTTAAAAACATTTCTTTTATCTCTCTTAATAACAAAATTAATGGCACCGTTGCAGAGATTGCAAACCCCGTCGAATAAAATGATTTTATGTTCTATGCTTTGACCCACTAATTATTATTTAAATATTGGCTGCTGAGGACAACTGCCCAGCTACTATCCACTACCACTTAAAGTGTTAAATAAATACTGAACTACTAAACACTGAACCCTGACCAATACCACTGATCACGGATCACTAAACCTTCTCCAATTCCTCCAAACTAACGTTGGTCGTAAACATGCCATAATTCACGATGGCCTTATTTTTCTCAATGTTGTCTATGGTACCAATTGCGCGACCTTCCAACATTCTTACCCGATCTCCAATTTTTAGTGTCACTTTTGGTTTTGGTGGAGGCAGTTTTTTTGCTTTTTCCTTCTCTTCTTTTTTCCGCTCCCGGATTTCTTCTACTTTTATTTCTACTTCCTTTTTAACCTCCTGCTCTTTTGCTTTAACTGCTTTCTTAATCTTAGGTGCAAGCTTTTTTCGTTTGCTATTTTCTACCATGACCAACTTCATCAGTTCGTCAATCAGTTGTTTCTTTTGTTTGTTGTTGAAATATCTTTCTGACAGTGTGTCCACTTTTTTCCCAAGACTTATTAATTTTTGGTTGGAGTCAAACAACTCTTGATAACTTTCCAGCTTTTCCTGAACCCGAGCGTTAATTTCTTCTAATTGCTGAGTGCCCACCCTTGCTTTTTCGGCTTCATTTTTTAGGGTTTCAGATGTTTTTCTAAGTGTAGAACGTTCTTTTTGAAGATTGGCAATCGTTTTGTCAAATCTTACTTTTCCGCCTTCTATTTTTTTCTTGGCCCTATTAATCAAGCTGTAGGGAATGCCATTTTTCTGGGCGACCTCAAATGTATAACTGCTGCCCGCCTCTCCTAAATGCAGTTGGTACAATGGTTCCAAGGTTTTACTGTCAAATTGCATATTGGCATTTATTGCGTGTGGCAGTTCATTGGCAAGCAACTTAAGATTGGTGTAATGTGTTGTAATAATTCCAAATGCCTTTCTTTCATAAAAAACTTCAAGAAAAGTTTCCGCCAAAGCGCCACCGAGTTCTGGATCGCTACCTGTTCCAAACTCATCAATTAAAAAAAGCGTTTTGTTATCACACTTTCTCAGAAATTGGTTCATCTTTTTTAGCCTATAGCTATAGGTGCTCAAATGGTTTTCAATTGATTGATTGTCGCCTATATCAGTCAAAATTCTTTTAAAAAACCACATTTCACTTTTTGGATCGGCAGGGATTAGCAATCCGCTTTGTAGCATAACCTGAAGCAATCCAACTGTCTTCAAGGTTATACTTTTTCCCCCCGCATTTGGTCCCGAAATAACAATAACTCTCTTATCTGGAACTAATTCAATGGACTGTGGAAAGGTTTTCTCCTTTCTTTTATTGTTTGATGCCAATAACAAAGGATGATAAGCATTTATAAGAGAAATACGTTTTTCAGAAGTAAGAATAGGAAGGACTCCGTTGATCTTGGAAGCGTATTTGGCTTTGGCATATAACACGTCCATAGTAATCAAATAATCCTGATAGCTGTTTAAAAGCTCTTTATGTGGACGCAGGAATTCTGTCAAAGCTTTTAGAATTCGCTTTATTTCTTCGGCTTCCTCGTATAAAAGATTGCTGAGCTCGTTGGCATATTCCAAAGTTTGCTGAGGTTCAATATAAACAATGCTGCCAGTCTTAGAACTTCCCAGAACGGCTCCATTTACCTTTTTTCTATACATCGCCTTTACGGCAAGTACGCGTCGATTCTCAACTACGGATTCGCGTATTTCATCTAAATAATCATTCTGTGAATATTGCAGCAACGCTTTATTAAAAGAAGAATTAATTTTTCCCTTTAATCCATTTAATCTCTGACGAATTGTTTTCAGTTCGAGGGAAGCATCATCTTTTATTTCCCCATACTTATCAATTTTTTGATTTATTGATTCCGCTATAATGGGATTATAATCGATGTTCTCCGAAAATTCATTTAAATGGATGTAGAACTCCTCGTATTTTTTAAAAAATTTCAGTAGAATCCGAGTGGTCTCTGCAATAGAAAGGATTTTTCTGAAGCCCGAGATGTCCAAAGTGCTTCTTTCTATATTCAATAGGTGCAGTTCCTTAATAATAGGTTCAAAACCGTGGTTGGGTATTTGATTGTCCCCAATAAATGATGCCAAAAACTCATTAACACGAAGTAGTTCCGGCTGAATTTCTGAAAATTCCGGGTAAGGAACGAGAGAGAGGGTTTTTTCTTTTCCCGGTTCTGTTACACAGTTTTCGGAAACCTGTTTCAGGACTGCAGGAAATTCCAGGTCTTCCAATGTTTTATTTGCGATACGCGCCATTAGCTGTATTTCTCGTAATTTTACACAAAAGTATGAATAATGGAGATAACTATTGAGCCGAGTTGGAAGCAGGTTTTGCAAGAGGAATTTGAAATGAAGTATTTTCAGGAATTAATAGATTTCGTTAAAAACGAATATGCCGTAAATACCTGTTTTCCTCCTAGTGAGAATATATTTTCAGCGTTTGATCACGCCCCATTCGAGAAGGTAAAGGTGGTAATGATTGGCCAAGATCCCTATCACGGTCCAAATCAGGCACATGGGCTATGTTTTTCCGTGGGGAAGGAAACTAAAATCCCTCCTTCTCTAAAGAATATCTTCCAAGAAATAAAAACCGATACAGGCGCCGAAATTCCAACCAATGGAAATTTAAATCGTTGGGCCGAACAGGGAGTTTTAATGTTAAATGCCACACTTACGGTAAGAGCGCATGAAGCAGGTAGTCATCAAAATAAAGGATGGGAAAAGTTTACGGATGCGGTGATTCAAAAACTTTCCGATGAAAGGGAGGGTTTAGTTTTTATGCTGTGGGGCGGTCCAGCTAAAAAGAAGGGGAGAAAAATTGATGCCTCCAGGCATTTGATCCTTTCTAGTGGACATCCTTCGCCACTAGCTGCAAACCGCGGTTTTTGGTTTGGAAACAAGCATTTCAGTAAAGCGAATGATTATTTAAAGGAAAACGGGAAAATCCCGATTGTTTGGTAGAAATTACCAGATAAGCGAAAGTAAAACAGGATGAATTTTATTCCTCTTCAGGAATTTCAGTCTCTTTGGTATCGTTGCAGCTAAACTGCAACAATAGAAAGTTTATGACCAATAGTGCACCCAAAACAATCAAAAAAGTAGTCATAACAATTGATTTTATACCTACAAGATGCTGGGATTGGAAAGAGGTTGCGTAGAAATAAAATATTTTTTTAAAACTTTTTTACCTCGCCGGATTCTGGCCAGAGAACGGAAATTAGTACTTAATAAATTTTCAGTAATTTACGTTATAGGATGAAGAAGTTTATTCGAAAGCAATTTTCTGTCAATCAATTCCAATTTAAGTAATTCGTCCTGAACTTTCTCCAGCACCTCTTCCTTCATTGGTCGTTGACTCCAATGGGTAAGCTCAAGCCATTCCCTTACATCTGGAAGTTCTTGTCCATATCGTTTGGCTATAAGTTCAGCAATTCCCGGGATGTTTTTAAAATTTCTGGTAATTTCATTTATCACTTCCAAAATTGTTTTTATAGTCTCTTCATTCTCTTTAATAACTTCATTTCTAGCTACAACTACAAAGCTTGGCCAGGGAGTAGGTGATTCTCCAATCAGCCTAAATGTGCCGTCATCTACGTAAGGTTTGGTCATAAATTTTTCCCACATAAAATAATCACCTATTCCCTTCGGAAGTCCTTCAAGAGCACCCTCAAGATCCTTGATTTCCTTAAATAGTAAATCCTCCTGTAAGTTCCAATCGTGATTTTCGGCGTTGACAAAGGCCATAAGATGTGATCCAGAACCATAGCGACTTATTGCCGCGGCAGTTCCTTTTAAATCTGGAATACTTTGATATTGAGAATCTGCAGCGACGTGGATTCCCCATAGGAGGGGAGATTCCACAAAAACCTGAACAATGCTGCTTGGATTTCCGTTAATGATATCACGAACAATTCCTTCAGTGAGAATTACAGCCATGTCAATTTCCTTATCCCGCAAAGCTTGGGCCATTTCTCCAGTGCCGCCGGGAAAATCTTTCCATCGGAGATTGATATCTTTTTCTTGGAATTTTTTATCCTTAAGACCTATATACCAGGGTAAATTAAAATGTTCCGGTACCCCTCCGATTAGTATTTTTTTCATTCTGCAATCTTGTTCAATGTATATTTAATAAGGTCGTCCATCGCCTTTTTTGTATTCTGGCTAAAAGTTCCCGTGGCACGGTTTGCAATGATGCTGTTCATTGAAAGGGCTCGATGCCCAAGCATTCTGGCCATTCCGTACATTGTGGCGGTCTCCATTTCCAAATTAGTGATTCTGTATTTTTTATATTCGAATGTGGATAATTTCTCATTAATGTTTTGGTCCCAAAGGGGGGCGCGCAATACCCGTCCTTGTGGTCCATAAAAACCTACGTTGGTAATAGTACAACCACGAATGGTCCTTTCAGAAGAGAATTTTTCCGACAATTCCTTATTCGCTGCTACTACATAAGGAACGGAATTATCAGGATTCCAATCCATATGATCAATAAATGCTTTTGCAAAATCCCTTTTAAAAATTTTATCGGTTTTGGAATAATAATGCATTACATTATCCAAACCAATGGCTAAGGCGCTCACTAAAATGGTATCTACCTTGACATCGGGAGTGAGTCCGCCGGAGGTGCCAATCCGAATAATATCCAAGGAAGTTAACTTCTTTTTAATTTCCCGTCTTTCAAAATCAATATTTACCAAAGCATCGAGTTCGTTAAAAACAATATCTATATTGTCTGGACCGATGCCTGTGGAAATCACGCTTATGCGTTTCCCCTTATACCTTCCAGTATGAGTTACGAACTCGCGATGTTGAGCGGTCACTTCAATGGAATCGAAATATTTGGAGATTTTTTTCACCCGATCAGGATCCCCAACCGTAATAATTGTCGTTGCCAACTCAGATGGAGCCAAATCCAAGTGATATATTTTGCCCTCGGGGGTTAAAATCAGTTCGCTTGGTTGTATGATTTCTTTTTTCAAAATTTAATTGCTTTTAAAACTCTTAGGAAGTCATTCAGAATATGCTTTTGAATTTGGACCGAATTATCCTCCAACCCGTTTAACATTGAATCCTTTTTCCTTCAAGAATTTCATGATTTTATCGCGATAGTCCCCCTGAATGATTATTGTTTCATTTTTAAAACTTCCTCCAACACTTAGGAGTTGTTTAATTTCCTTTGCCAAAATTTTAAAATCTGAATCCGCCCCCGTGTAGCCTTCAATGATGGTTATAGGTTTTCCTTTCCGTTTTTCGTATTTACAGATAAGTGGTTCTTCCTGCAACCACAGGTCACCTTTCTCCTCAATATCTGGGGATTCCGAGGGTTGATGTTCGGGGAATAAATTTCGTAATTGGTCTTCTAATGATTTCAAAATAAAGTATTTCAGGTCACATACATAGGGATATAGCTACCTTTTCGGAAATTATATCCAAAGCAAATAAAAAGAATAAAAATGTATTAATTTAGGGAAAGACTATTTTTTTATTAAACCTATCTCTACCAGTCTTTGATGTAGAAATTCCCCAGCTGTAATATCGTCATAGGCTTTCGGGTGTTTTTCATCCACACAGGCTTCAAGACAGTTTAATTTCATATCACTGCGCGGGTGCATAAAAAACGGAATGGAATACCTGGGTTTGTCCCATTCTTCACGGGGGGATTAACTACACGGTGAATAGTGGAGCACAATTTATTATTTGTAAGTCTTTCCAGCATATCTCCAACATTTATCACCAACTCATCCGCCTTGGGAATGGCATCTATCCACTCTCCATCTTTGCGGAGTACCTGCAGACCACCTGTGGAGGCACCCATTAAAAGAGTGATAAGGTTGATATCTCCATGAGCGCCCGCCCTTACAGCACCTTGCGGTTCCTGGGTAATTGGTGGATAATGGATTGGACGTAGAATACTATTACCATTTGACGCCCAATGATCAAAATAAAATTCATCAAGACCTATGTGCAGTGCAAGAGCTCTAAGGACATAAATTCCTGTTTTTTCTAACATACGATAGGCTTCCATCCCTGTATGGTTAAAATCTGGAAGTTCTTCCACTTGAACATTTGGAGGGTATTTTTCCGAAAGTTTTGCATCTTCGGTTGGTTCCTGGCCAAAATGCCAAAATTCTTTAAGGTCTCCTTCCTTCTTTCCTTTGGCGTGTTCCTTTCCAAAAGAAACGTATCCACGTTGGCCTCCAAGACCTTCGATTTCATACTTTTCCTTCACTTCTAGCGGAAGGGAGAAAAAAGCTTTTACTTCTTTATAAAGTTCATCGACCAGTTCATCGCTGAGAAAATGGTTTTTTAAGGATACAAATCCTATCTCTTCAAAAGCCTTTCCTATTTCGTCTTCAAATTTTTGTTTTCTCTTTGGATCTTCCGAAAGAAAATCTGCCAAATCTACACTTGGGATATTGTTCATTGCTTTGGATTTTATATTGTAAATATATTAAATCAGCACTTTATGCCGAAGGTATTTCTATAATTAGGAAATGTACATAATTCGTTTTATAGCCCAATTCAAGTTAGGTAAAATTTGGGATTTCTGCGGTTAATTATTATGATTTTGTCTGTTTTTGGAAATTCATTTTATAAAGTTCAAAACAAGCAAAACATCAGCTTTTTTCCTACTTTTGAACTTTAAAATATAAAAGATGAAACCTGAAATTTCTCCAAATATTCTATTCAATTACGACAGAAAAGATCTGGATAACGAAACCTTAAAAATGCTTTATCGCGGAATGCTAAAGCCACGAATGATCGAGGAGAAGATGCTTATACTCCTTCGACAAGGCAAGGTGTCCAAATGGTTTAGTGGGATAGGACAAGAAGCGATATCTGTAGGAATTACCGCGGTATTGGATAAGGACGAGTATATATTGCCAATGCACCGTAATCTGGCGGTCTTCACAATGCGGGATATTCCATTGCACCGACTTTTTTCTCAGTGGCAGGGAAAGGCAAATGGTTTTACCAAAGGACGCGATCGTAGTTTCCACTTTGGGACCCAAGAATTCCATATTGTAGGGATGATTTCTCATCTAGGACCTCAATTTGGGGTTGCAGATGGAATAGCGTTGGCCAATAAATTGAAAAATAACAATAAAGTCTGTGCGGTATTTACCGGTGAGGGTGGAACCAGTGAAGGAGATATCCATGAGGCATTAAACGTTGCTTCGGTATGGCAACTACCAGTTTTGTTCTGTGTGGAAAATAATGGATATGGACTTTCAACTCCCACGAACGAACAGTACAACTGCGAGAATATTGCAGACCGTGGCAGAGGGTACGGAATGGAATCGCATATAATAGAAGGTAATAATATCTTGGAAGTCTATAGGGCATTAAAAGAGCTGGTGGAGAGTATGCGAGAAAATCCACGGCCCATTTTGTTGGAGTTTAAAACTTTTAGAATGCGTGGCCACGAAGAGGCGAGTGGAACTAAATATGTTCCGCCAGCACTTATTGATGAATGGGGCTTACGTGACCCTTTACATAATTTTGAATCGTATTTATTGGCTGAAGGTTTAATTTCGGAAGAAGAAATTGAGACCTATAGAAATGAGTTCAAGCTTGAGATTGATGAAAATCTTGAAATTGCTTTTAATGAACCAAAAATTGAGTCAACGGTAGAGCAGGAGGTGGCCGATGTGTACCAACAGTTTACTCCTGTAGAAATCCAGCCAAACGGCGAGGTCGAAAATATTCGCTTTATTGATGCCATTTCCCAAGGTTTAAAACAATCTATGGAACGCCATAATAATCTGGTAATCATGGGTCAGGATGTTGCGGAGTATGGAGGAGTTTTTAAAATTACCGAAGGTTTTGTTGATGTTTTTGGAAAAGAACGGGTCCGTAATACCCCTATTTGTGAATCCGCAATTGTCTCCGCGGGGATGGGACTCTCCATCAATGGATATAAGACAGTTGTAGAAATGCAGTTTGCAGATTTTGTTTCTTCTGGTTTTAATCCCATCGTGAACCATTTGGCTAAAAGCCATTACCGGTGGGGCCAAAATGCGGATGTGGTAGTAAGAATGCCTTGCGGGGCTGGAGTTGGTGCTGGTCCTTTTCACAGTCAAACAAATGAGGCTTGGTTTACGCATACCCCTGGACTTAAAGTGGTTTATCCTGCTTTTCCTTACGATGCTAAAGGACTTCTGGCAAGCGCCATAGAAGATCCCAATCCAGTAATGTATTTTGAGCACAAAGCTTTGTACCGAAGTATTAGACAGGATGTTCCAATGGGATATTATACAATTCCTTTAGGAAAGGCAGCTTTGTTAAGGGAAGGAAATGATATTTCAATTATTACCTATGGTGCTGGTGTGCATTGGGCATTAGAGGCTCTGGAAGAAATGAAAGACTTAAATTGTGATTTGATCGATCTTAGAACCTTGGTGCCTCTGGATGTCCAAACAATATATGAATCAGTTAAAAAGACAGGAAAAGTTTTGATTCTTCAAGAAGATTCTCTTTTTGGTGGAATAGCTTCAGATATTTCCTCACTAATAATGGAAAAATGTTTTGAATATTTGGACGCTCCGGTAAAAAGAGTCGCAAGTTTGGAAACACCCATCCCGTTTGCCGCCGCATTGGAAGCAAACTATCTCCCAAAGGAAAAATTTAAAAAGGATTTAAGAGAATTGATGTCTTACTAATGTTTTAACATATCTAGTTAAACTTTAGATAAAGAATCTTAACAGAAAGAAGATGTTATTTAATTTAGTCCCATACTAATCATTAAAAACTATTATTATGGTACGCTGGATCGTTATTTTTCTTGTAATTGCAATTATCGCCGCTATATTTGGTTTTGGAGGTATAGCCTCTGGAGCTACTGATATTGCAATGATTATCTTTTGGATATTCTTGGTTTTACTTGTTCTTTCACTTTTATCAAGTCTTTTCAGAAAATAATTCAAATTTCAACATTTAAATAAAAACCACTTTATGAAAAAATTAATTTTTTTAGCCCTAATCGCGGGAGTAACATTGTCTTGTGCCACGCCAAAGACAGTTCAGGAATCCAAAAAGGTCTTGAAAGGCTATTGGAATTTGGACGAGGTTTCTTACGACAGTACTGGAACATTCAACGTAACACTTTTTAACGACACTTCTGCAGAATGTTTTGAAGGAAGTTCATGGCGTTTTATACCAAACAATAATACTGGTAATTACAGTATTAACAACGCCGATTGTCCGACTGGAGAACGTAATTTTATATTTTCGATCATTGAAATCGATCCTGCTTCAGGATTGTACGATTTTATGATAAAGCCCACTGATGCAAAAGGAAAATCTGAGGATAAAGTGGGATTTCGTCTGCGCTTGGCCCAACTTAGCGAAAACAATATGCGTTGGGAACAAACCGTAAATTTGGATGGAAAACCTTTCAAAATTAAAATGGATTTTTCCAAAATTCAAGAGTAAACTATTATGAACAATTAGTCGCCCATAAATTAAATAAACAACGGATCTCACGACTTGGGCGGAGAACCAATAAAATCTAAAATTATCTATAATGAAAAAGACATTTAAACAAATTGGAGTATTATTCTTTGCACTGGCTCTTATAACGAGCTTAGGCAGTTGTGAAGCCACAAAAAATGCAAACAATAAGCAAAAAGGTGCCGTTATCGGTGCTGGAAGTGGAGCTATACTTGGAGCAATTATTGGAAATAATGTAGGAAAAGGTGGAAATGGTGCGATTGGTGCTGTTATTGGTGGAGTAGTAGGAGGAACTGCAGGTGTTCTTATTGGAGACAAAATGGACAAGCAGGCCCAAAAAATTGAAGAGGAAATTCCTGGCGCCCAAGTTGAACGAGTTGATGACGGTATCGTTGTTACCTTCGATGAAAATAGTGGGGTTTATTTTGATACTGCCAAATATAATATCAATGCTGCTTCTCAAGCCACATTGGATAAACTTGCAAATGTACTAAGAGAATATCCTGATACAGATGTACTTGTTGTAGGACATACCGATAGCGTGGGAGCGGACGCCATGAACATGACACTTTCTAAAAACCGTGCCATGGCTGTAACCAATTATTTTACCCAGACTAAAGGACTTAGTCCATCGCGATTTACAACCAACTGGTTTGGGGAAGAAGCACCTATTGCAGATAATAATACCGCGGAAGGTCGTGCTAAAAACCGTCGTGTAAACCTTGCTATAGTACCAAATGCTAAAATGAAGGATGATGCTAAGAAAGAAGCTGGTCAATAATAAATAATTTTATAAAAATGAAAAATCCCGTTCTTTAAAAGATCGGGATTTTTTTTATACTTCTTAGGCTTGTTATTACTCAAAAATAGGAACTTCCCATAATCTGTTGATATGGGAATATCTCCTCTCGCGGCTAACTAGGACAAGAGTTCAAGTGATTTTTAAAAACGGAGTGTTATCGTGAATAAAATATGGGTTTAAAAAACTTTCCCTTTACAGTTAAAGTGAGTTAAATAAATCTTTTCGCTTTTGTATTCTTATTAAATTTAAGTGACATAAAAATTCAGAAAACATGAAAAATTTATTTATTGTTGCCCTATTATTAATAGGCTTTCAAAGTTTTGCCCAAGATCCTTATTTTCAACAGTCAAATCCCGAAATGAAAAAGAAAGCGATTGCAATAACCAATGAATATAATCGTGAACTTGCTTTAAGCGGGGAACAAGAAGTTTTATTTCAAAGTAAGATTGAGGAATATCTTATAAAGCGAGAAAAAATAGAAGAAGAATTTAAAGGTAAAGAGAAACTCAATTTTCTCCACGATATGCAGGAACAGGAAACTGCGGACATGAATGATATTCTAACCCGTCCGCAGATGGAATTCTACAAGAAAGTAAAGCCTGAAATTCAGCCGTTGGAAGTTGTAGCGAAGGATTAATTATATATTTCCTCCCTCTATAAAGGTTTCATCATCTGTTGTCCTCTCAATATCCAAGGTATTTCCTTCAGCCGGGCTTTGCTCAAGTCCAGCTGAATCAACTTCAAAGAAATCCATTATGGAAGGGGCATTAATGATCTGCTTTATTTTATTACCCATAATTGCAATGGGGTAAGAGATAACCTTATCATTTTTTTGAATGACTTTTATCCAATCGTTATCATCAAGGTCGGAAGTGTTTTCCACCTCAATCTCCATTTCTCTTTTATCAACTAAGTCCCCAACACTGACATTCAATTTTTCAGCAATTTCTACCCATTGGGTATCGGCAACTTTAGTTTTGCATAAATCAATTGCCAAATAAGGTTTGTCAATACCTTCAAGATAGCTCAGCGTCCACCGGCCCACGCGGGTATTGCTGCTATAAATTAATGTCAGCTGGTTTTCATTGGTTGCTATTACTCCCATTTCCTTCATAATTAATGTAATTTCATTTTTTCTTTTCTCTTCTGTAATTGCGATCTTAGTTCGGTAATAACTTTTGCAATAGAAGCTTCAAATGTTCCTGAAGATATTTCGGCGAAGACGGTGGGCCCTGGGGTGCCGAGTCGCACACTGCAGACTTTTCCCAATTCTGGATTACTTGAATTTTCTTTTTTAAAATATACATCAGCACTGATTATAAAGTCGTATTTATTTTCCAACTTATTCAATTTTTCGGAAATAAACTCCTCCAATCTGGAGCTAGCCGCCACATCGTGGTACTCGAAATGAATATTCATACTTTTTATAATTTGGATTGGACATAAAGATACAATGAGCGAAAAGGCGCACCAAACTTTTAATAGGTTTTTGTGAAAATTATTTCTCCCCCTTAGGAGGGTTATTTTTGGAAAGAATTAAGGAAAAAACGATACCCCCAATAAGTGAGATGGCTATGACCCCAAGAGAAAGAAGTTCGTGGAATTCTACTACATCCGAAAGAATCATTTTAATCCCTACAAAGGCCAATATAATTACCAAGCTGTAATTGATATACTGGAATTTGTCGAGCATTCGTGAAATAAGGAAATACATGGACCTTAGACCCATAATAGCAAGAATGTTGGAACTAAAAACAATAAAAGGATCTGAGGTTATGGCCAGGATGGCAGGGATACTGTCAAGAGCAAAAAGAATATCCGTTAATTCTATTACAACCAGGGCGACAAATAAGGGTGTGGCAGCTTTAATGCCCATTCGCCGGATAAAGAATTTATCTCCCTCCATTTTGTAGGTTACGGGAAATAACCTCTTTAAAAATTTGAAGATTGTTGATTTCTTTGGATCAAAATCTTCTTCTTTGTGGACCAACATTCTGTAAGCGGTAAAGAGAAGAAAAACTCCAAATACATAAATAATCCAATCAAATTTGTTGATCAGTGCAACCCCGAAGAAAATCATTAACGCCCTGAAAACTATGGCCCCCAATATTCCCCAAAAGAGAACTTCGTGCTGGTATTTTTTTGGAATGGCAAAGGATGAAAAAATAACCGCGATTACAAATACATTATCTATACTAAGGGAAAGCTCAATAAAGTACCCGGTTATATATTTGATAAGTGCTTGATGTGGGTTGAGATTAGTTGGGTTTTCAACCAAGCCTTCCTGAAAGAGCCAAAAGATAACTCCTGAAAAGCCAATTGCCACCGTTACCCAAACACCCGTCCAGAAGGCGGCCTCTTTGGTTTTGATCTCATGTGGGTTACGGTTGATAACTCCAAGATCTAATATTAGAAAAAATATTATAAAAGCAATAAAAATTCCCCAGACAAGCATTCGGTGCTATTTGTAGCAAAAATAACTGCTTGGCTAATGGGAATAACTTATGGAAATGTTAATTATATTTTAGTTTTTAATATTTTTTCTAATTCGAATTTTCCAATTCCTCATCTCTTATCCCAATTATTTAAAATCAAAAAAGAGGCACGATGGCCTCTTTTCTCTATTTCGAATAGTTTTTTACTCTTCCTCGTCAAGTTTTTGTTTCTCAGGAATCTCACTAATCGGTTCCTGAAAATCGGCATCATCATAATCATCCTCATCAAAGTTTGCCATAGAAGTTTCCAGTCGAGAACTTACCTTAACTAAATAAATCGTTTCCTCTGTTCTAACTTCCACGGCTTCCACCGTTTCATTTTTAGCGTTTTTAAAGGTGATTACGTGATCGTCATCATACCCGTCGGGGTATTTTTCCACCAATAAGGATAGGATTTCGGGGGTCAGTTTCCGATAGTCAACAATAATGCGTTTCATTCAATTAAAGCTTTTAAGTTTGGGTATAAAACTATTCAAAAATTAATCACTTAAAAATATTTTATGAAAAAATTTCATGATTTTTCGTAGAACTCAAATGCATTGAAAATCAAAGAGTCAGAAACAAAGCAATCTGTTTTTGGTTTTCCGATTTCTTCCAAGAGCACAAATAAAACTTTACCGCCGATATTCTTTTTGTCATAAGATAGAAGCTTTATTATATTACTAATTTCATTTTTTGAAAATTTCTGTTTGGGAAAATACGATTCAATCGTATTATAAACCTCCAATAATTCGTTTTGGGGGAAACCGAGAAGTTCCGTAGAAAGAAAAGTAGCCAGGATTATTCCTATAGCAATAGCCTCACCGTGAAGCAATGCTTCTCGATAGGGATTGTCCAAACAATGTGACTCAATGGCATGACCAAGAGTATGTCCAAAATTCAAGGTTTTTCTTAATCCCTTTTCCAAGGGATCTCGTTGAACAATTTTATTCTTAATTTCTATGGATTCCCAAATAAGGTTTTCAAAAATTGCTTTATCATTTAAATCTGATGTAACAAACCTATTCCATGAATCCTTGCTGGATATTAAGCTATGCTTCATCATTTCTGCCATTCCCGAAATGAGTTGTTCCTTGGGCAGAGTTTTTAAAAAGGAGTGCTCAATAACCACTAATTTTGGTTGGTTAACGGTACCGACCTGATTTTTGGCATTTTTAAAATCAATCCCATTTTTTCCGCCTATGGAAGCATCGACCATCCCCAAAAGAGTTGTGGGGATGTTTACGAAATCTATGCCTCTTTTAAAGGTAGAAGCAATAAATCCACCAAGGTCTGAAATCATCCCTCCACCCAGATTTATAACCAAACTATGTCTATCTGCTCCTTCTAATAAAAGCTCTTGCCATAGTTCAATACAAGTTTCAATATTTTTGTTTTTCTCACCATCACGAATTTTCAGGATTTTCCATTCATTCATTTCTTCCATCTTTATATAGAAGATAGGTAAGCAAAGGATTTCGGTATTTTCATCGACGAGGATAAATAATTTTGAATATTTCTTTTCAGCAATAAGAGAAGCCAGGGTTATCCAACCTTTTCCATTGGGTAATATCAGATTTTCCCGTTCGATCATTTTAAATTATTTGAGACATTTTATTCTTAAACAGATTTCAAATCTAACTATATTTGCACACTTTATTTTCAGAATATGTCAACAAAAAACTATTTCGATAACACTGAAGTTGCTTTCAAACTGAAAAGCGATTCAGAACTAGAACGTGCCTATTTTCTTTTTAAAATGATTTCAAAAGAACCCTTAGTTAGAATGGGAACGGCAGTTACAAAATTTGCGCTGAATCTAAACCTTCCGGTTGAAGGTCTTATTCGCTCAACAGTATTTGATCACTTCTGCGGTGGAGTAAATGAAAAGGACTGTATGTCTACCGTGGATAAGCTTTATGACGTAGGAGTATATTCTGTTTTAGATTTTTCGGTGGAAGGGAAAGAGGAGGATGAACAATTTGATGCTACGGCAAAAAAGGTAGTAGAGCTTACCCATTTCGCCCAAAATAAAAAAGCAATGCCCTTTTCGGTTTTTAAACCTACTGGATTTGGAAAGTTTGATATCTTTCAAAAGATAACCGAAAAGAAATCGATGACCGCGGCCGAAGAGGACCAATGGGAGCAGATAAAGCGACGATATGAGGAGGTTTCCAAAGCTGCTCATGATTGCAATATAAGTTTGTTGATAGATGCTGAGCAATCCTGGATGCAAGATGCAGCAGATATGCTCTGTGAAGAAATGATGGCAAAATACAATCGCGAAAAGCCTGTTGTCTTTAATACGCTACAATGTTATCGCTGGGACCGTTTGGATTATCTCAAAAAACAGCACGAAAAGGCCAAAGCTGGTGGGTATAAGTTAGGATTCAAAATTGTCCGTGGCGCCTATTTGGAAAAAGAAAATGAACGCGCCGTTGAAAATGGTTATCAAACTCCCATTTGCGCCAGCAAAAAAGAAACAGATGACAATTTTAATGCAATTATGCATTATATAATGGAGAACCTTGAAGATATCCACCTATTTGTGGGCACACATAATGAGCTAAGCACCTATTTAGCCATGGATTATATGGAAGAAATGGGTATAGATAAAAAAGATAGAAAAATGTGGTTTGGTCAACTTTACGGAATGAGCGACCATATAACCTTTAATCTGGGAGAGCTGGGATATAACGTTTCTAAATATATCCCCTTCGGACCTGTAAAGGATGTGATGCCCTACTTAATTCGTCGTGCGGAAGAAAATACCTCAGTAGCTGGGCAGACCAGTCGCGAATTGGGTCTTTTAAAAAAGGAAAAGGTTCGTAGAAAACTTTAAATTCTACCGTAACATATTATTTATCGGCAAAAGCAGCGGTCATAACGGTTGCTACTTTTTCGCAATTAGCTATTCTCACTTTAAGATTTTTTTCCTGAAATTTTCCCTTAATAACGTATTGGTTACAAGAATCGAGATTGGTTATGCTTTGTGAAAAATCTACATCTCCTTTAAGCAATAGATAACTAATTGCGGAAGTATCCATTTTGTTTTCTCTTAAAAACCGAAGGGTGTTTTCAGAGAAGGCACGTTCCTTCAGTCTAATATTTTTTAAAGTCCGCGCATCGGGTCCATATGCACAGGATGTTTTTTTTCCGCTAAGGATAAAAAAGAGAAGAAGGAGGCCCATAATAAAACCTCCAGAAAAGTAAAGCAATCGGTATTTTAATCTCATTGGAGAATTTTTGTTTCGGAATGCAAAATTTTCTTTGGAAAATTTGACCGAGGGGTAATCTAAAATATTAATAAATTGAGGTCGCTGTAAGGTAAATCAAACCAATCGGCAATTGCTTTGTTGGTAAGTATCCCGCGGTAAAAATACAAACCATTTTTTAAACCATCGTCAAAGCGGATTGCATTTTCCAAACCGCCGCTCTCGGCGATTTCTAAAATATAGGGGGTAAAGATATTACTGATTGAAATGGAGGCTGTTTTTGGGTATCTCGCCGGAATATTGGGAACCCCGTAGTGGATTACCTCATGCTTTATACAGGTAGGGCTATCATGACTGGTCATCTCGGTAGTCTCAAAACAACCGCCCATATCCACACAGACATCAATAACAACGGCTCCTTTTTTCATTTTTTGGACCATTTCATCCGTAACGACAATAGGGGAGCGGTTATGTCCTCTTACCGCGCCAATGGCAACATCACATCTTAGGAGAGCCTTGGTTAAGTTTTTTGGTTGAAGGGTAGAGGTATAGAGGATTCTACCCACATTGGTCTGAATAGTTCGTAATTTGGTGATGGAATTATCAAATACTTTCACATTGGCACCTAGTCCCAACGCTGAGCGTACAGCAAATTCTCCCACAGTTCCTGCGCCAATTACAACTACTTCAATTGGTGGAACTCCGCTGATATTTCCAAATAATAGCCCATTGCCCTTTTTGGCATTAACCATCAATTCAGCAGCGATGAGGACAGCGGCGGTTCCCGCAATTTCGCTCAATGCTTTTACCAGCGGATAACTGTTATCCTCATCTTTTATAAATTCAAATGCTAATGCCGTTATTTTCTTTTTTGCCAGTGTTTCGAAATATATTGGTTTTCGTGTTTTTAACTGAAGTGCGGAAATCAAGACCGTTTTTGGATTCATTAGATCCAATTCTTCCAGGGTTGGCGGTTCAACTTTTAGAATTACCGGACAGCCAAAAACTTTTTTGGTATCCTCTGTTAATTGGGCTCCTGCCTCGGAATATTCCCTATCCGAAAATCCGGCTTCCAGTCCGGCACCATTTTCCATTAGAACGCGATGACCGTTGTTAACAATGGCATTAACCGCATCTGGGGTTAGGCAAATTCGTCTCTCTTGAAAATATGCTTCTTTTGGAATGCCTATGAATAATTCCCCTTTCTGTCTTGCTATTTCCAAGGTCTCTTCTTGGGGCAATAACTGGGCTTTGGTAAATGGTGATTTAATTGTGGCCATGGTTGTTCATTTCACGCATCAAGGTACGGAATAAATTAATTTCGGGGAAAAAAGTTGAAGGGGTCAAAATGCTAAGGGAATATTTATGGGAAAGGAATTCTGAGGAGTAATGATATTAGGGGAAGGTTTTTGTACTTCTCGTTTTATTTTACTTTTCAAATATCTATCGTCAACGTCCGTGTACCATCCATCCCCATTCTTATATACAATTCTACGGCATCTTCGGGTAATAAAGATTCTATTTTTTCTGGCCATTCTATAAAAACAAAATGTCCGCTATAAAGATAATCTTCAACACCCAGATCCAGTGCCTCTTGTATATCCTTGATTCTGTAAAAATCGAAATGGTAAATGAGGTCATCCGGAATCTCATATTCATTAACAATAGCAAAAGTAGGGCTTGAAGCGGTATCTTGAGAACCTAGATGGTTTGCAAGTTCCTTTATCAATGTGGTTTTTCCAACTCCCATCGATCCTTTGAAAAGGATAACCTTCGATTTGACATTTTTTAAAATTTTTTCGGCCATTTCTGGCAGATCCTTCTGCGTATAGGTCATTTTCATTGAGCTACAATATCAGTTAAACCATTGGTTATATAAGGGAATCATTTGTGTTATTTTAATTCAAAACAACTTCAGAAATCCTATAAACCTTCCAGATTTTCTTTTTGGTAAATATAAGAAACTTAGCACCTCTTAAAATAGGGCGAATCTTCTATTTGATAAGTCATAATTTGGACAACATATTGTTAGGATATTAAACTTTTGACCCGCTAAAAGATTCAATTCAATGCAATTTAGGTACGAAGTTGTGTTTAATGTTTTGTTGCAATTGTGTTATTTTTCTTATAAAAAATGAAAAATACTCTATTATTTATTATTGTTATGTTAATTTAAATTAGAAAAAGATGATTTTTCATTAAATTTGATAATATCCTAAATATTTCTGCTTTAGCCGTTTACTAGCTACTAGATTCGGTTTTTCAGAAATTTAAAAACGTTTTAAGCTATGGAACGGACAATTCATCTTCTCACAGAACAAGTTGCTTTTTCATTTTTCAGAGATTATTCGCATTCGGATCCTAAAGGTAGAGAAGATCCATCTCTAGAAAGGTTTTCGGAAATTTTTGATTATAACGAATATTATATTGACACCCGAACCGATTGTCGTTCCAATATTCAACTAAATGATGACAAAGGATTTTTTTTTCTATATAGTTGGGAGGGAAATTTGGTGTTAAGGTTGAATGATTGCGTTAAGTCAATTTTGCCTTATCAAAGCGCTATTTTTTTAAACGCCGATACCGCCGCCTTGATTCAGATAGAACTGGAGAATGAATGTCAGAACCATTTTTGTGTTATTAGTTACAAGAAACCTAATGGGAACCTGATTACCTCAGATACTTGTTTTTATAATAGGTGCAAGGATTCTCTTAAGGACAATTTAAATGAAGGCCCAAATTTGTTTATAGGGCAACCTTATCTCAAACTTTTAGATAAGATAAACGAACTTTCATGTATGTCCAAAGATTCCTGGGCATCGAAAATTATTATGCAGGGAACTATACTGCAGATATTTGGTTTGAAGATGGAACAGGTTATTAAATCCCTCTCAAACGGGATGAAAAATGATTGTTTACTAACTAAAACAGAAATTGATCGTTTACAGGTCATTTCCCATAATATTAAGGAGAATCCCGCAGTGGATTATTCCATAGAATATATCTGTAGGGAAACCGGTCTATCTCCATCTAAATTGCAGGATGGTTTTAAGAAACTTCATAACCGTACTGTTATTGATCATATTCGCCAGGTTAGATTGGAAAGGGCTTTGGAACTGATTGAAACTACCGATTTGAATATATCTGAAATTGTTTATTCCGTGGGATGGACGAGTAGAAGCTATTTCTCAAAAATTTTTAAAAATAAATATAAATTATCCCCTAAGTCATATCAAGAAAAAGTCCGATCTAAATTAATGGCAGATACGCTTATCGAATTAAAATTATTTGAGAGCGCCTAATAATTGGTATCGTTTGTTAAGAATCAACAGGGAAATATAATTAGAGAGAAACAATGAAAATTTTAATAATCATCTTTTTTGGCCTGGCACTCTTTGGAACATGGGGTTGTGAAAACAACAACAAGAAAAATCCAGATTCGACTGTTTATGCCGCTGAAACTCCCGATAGCAATATGGACAATAGTGCCGATGATATATTGAACGATAACATTACTACCAATGATGAATATCTTACTTTAGAAAATTCTAATTTGAAGGAAATGTATAAATATCTCAATATGTCCCAGGATCAGATAGCTCAATTTGAAACAAAATACAATTCCATAAAAACGGATTTGAAAGAGAAAGAGACTAGCGCCCAGGAATTGACAAATTTACAAGATAAAATTCTGAAATCGGTGTTGGAGAGTGAGCAGTACGAAATGTATAAAAGATGGCAAAAAGAACATTCTCTCAAATAGCCGGTCCTCCAAAGCTATTAGGAAAAATTTCTTTCTACTTTTTTAATATTCTTCCATTTTTTCATCATTTTAATATTTCCATCTTTCGGATTTAATTTTTTTTATAACTTTTAGGGCTGAGGCATAACCAATTTCAAAAATAGAATCTATTTCTCCGCGTTCCATCTGCTTTACGAGATTGAGCTTCAAGGATAAATCGAAAGTACGGTTTGAATTCTCTTTTTTCATGTTAAATTGAATGGTGAAAAAAGGCAACCTTATTTAGGATTCTACAAACTCCAAACCACAAACCTAAAGATATGTCAAAAATTAAACTCGTAACAATAACTTTTACTTTGATCCTATTCGCTAGTTGTGCGGGACCTTACACTTATAAAGATAGCGGAAAAACCGTGGAACTTAGTGTGAACGACGTATTTGAAATTGTGTTGGAAGGAGAACCTGGCTCTGGATATGTATGGGAATTGGATGAGCCAACCTCTTTTGTAAGATTGGAATCTATTTCTACCGAAAACGAAAGTGGTAAGGATAAGTTTATATTTCATTTCAAAGCCGTTGCCCAAGGTCAGGAAACAATTTTTTTAGAATATTCCAAAGAGGAAGCAATCAATAAGAATTTTGAGCTCAAGGTGGTAGTTGGAACTTTGGGAGCCGTGCTTTAAAATCGGGAATAGCTATTTTTGTTAAAGCTAAATTTATGAATTCACTCGGTGCAGTTTGCTCATCAAGCTTTCTAACTCCAATGAAGTCTCCCTCAATTCCTTTTTTTTCTCTGCAATTAACTCTTTCTCGAGGTTTGTACTTACACTGTCAAAAACATCCAGGGATAGCCTTTTATGGCGGTCGTGGAGTCTTTCCAATTGTTGACGTTCATCAACTCCGTATATCATGGCGCGGGATTTATATTAATAAGTATTATTCCAGTTCCAAAGATTGTGTTTGGATTTGTTTTGAAGGTTTTTTAACCAGCCTTTTAGGTGCAAAATCCAAATAAATTTAGAGCATTTAAATAATTTAGTTGAATTCTAAAGATTTAAAATTTAGCCCTATAGAATACAATATTCAATATTTGTAAACTACCAACTTTATCTCTTTCCCAGAGTCGAATTCAAAGGAAAAAAATTCTAAAACCGATAGCTTTTTTTAATTTTCCGTACCTTTAAGTAAATCATTCAATAAAAATTTTAATATGAGCTTATTATCTGAAAATGTTATCCCTGGAAACCACGGTAAAGTATTTGGCACAAATGCGGAAAACGGGGAGGATCTGGATAGGATAATAGAGGCAGTCCGTTCCGTAAAAGGTGTTAGTGATGTTATTATAGATGAAAAAAAGTATCCAAAGGAATTTAAAGTTCTCACCTCAAAACTGGTCAAGATAAAAACCATTGAAAAAAGAGTTAACGCAATTGGTTTTCATACCGTTCCTACAGGATTGTTTGAACTTTAATTAATTGAGAATCGATATTTATTGTCAGGTCGAGCGCATCCCGATAGCTATAGGTTCGAGACTTTTTTTTGTAGTTCATAACAAATGTTATTTTTAAGTAAGGTTTTTATTATTCCCGCTTAAATTAAAAGCGTTGAAACACCAATAAGATTTCTAATTAAAAAAGGACTTTATAAAACATTGAGGCGCTATTGATCCATAACCTTGCATTTAGTAAGGACACAATAGAAAATAAAAATCTGGATGTGCGGATAGTTTTCTATATTTAGAGACCTAATCAAAACACGCGTGAATTATCGGTCTCCTCTCAATTTTAGATATTTATGTTTTTTGTTTGTTGTTATTTGTGCTAAATCGGTTGGTCTTTCCCAGGTTGAAAAGGCGAGGGATTCTTCCTATTTCATATCTTATACGGACAAAGTTGTTGTAGGGTTGAATGTTGATACCCAGACCGACACCTATATATTCCGGGATGATTCTTTTATAGACCGGATGGAAATAACGCCCAACAACTTGTATAGACTCTCAGTTTCCGTGGATTACAAGTTTATAGGGGTAAGCCTAGGGTTCGCTCCAAGTTTTTTCAAGGAAAAAGATGCCCAACGACTTAAAGGAGAATCTTCGTTTAGCGATTACAAATTCCATTTTTTCTTCGGACAATTTGTACAAGGTTTACAATATCAGAGTACCAAAGGGTATTACTTCGTCAATACGGGCGATTATATTGACGATTGGCAAGATGGAAAAGATCCCTATGTTCAATTTCCCGATTTAAAGAAAACAATTTATGGCATGAGTAGCGGCTATGTTTTCAATAAAAACTTTTCCTATCGATCATTGATAGGATATACGGAACGACAAATAAAAAGTGCAGGTAGTGTGGTGCCGATTCTGTATTATGATTACACTCGTTTCTCCAATGTTTTTTACGGTGAGAAAAGCGTGGAGAAGCAACTCAACTTCCGTCTCGCCGTTGGTTATTACTATACCTTCGTTCTCTCGGGAAAATGGTTCGCAACAGCGGGACTTTCCCCTTCAATTGCTGTCCGTTTCTCACATTTTATAGACAGTGAGGCCGATGGTCATGAAACGCAAGAGAAGGAAACCTATCTGCTTCAGGCTTTGGATGGGGTATTGCAAATTGGATTTAATGGAAGACGTTTTTTTGGTGGCGGCAAGCTCATTTTAAATGCCGACAAATATGACGAGGATAGCCAGAGCCATATCGAAAACAACCAAATTTATAGTTTGGCATATTTCGGACTAAGGTTTGACGCACCCAGATTCATTTCCAAACCTGTTGAGGATGTGGAAAACAAGGTCCAAAAAAATCTGGAATCGCTTAAGAAGGAGAAACCGAAAAGCAAATAATAAAATTAGCGCATGGATATGGAGAAGCAGACCCACGGTTAATAGGAAAAGGATGCGAAGATTATTTCGCCGTTTAACGCTATAGTCTTCAATGATTGTATTAAATTTGAGGGAAACAATCAAAACAAATGATTATGAAGTCTTTTAAAATCGCTATTCTGTGCTTTTGCACTATCTTTTTTATATCCTGTAAGGATAAATCCACAGACTCAAAAGTTGACTTGGAAACAGAACCTACAACGGAACTTACTGCACCCGATAATTCGCATGCCGTAGATATCGATGACGAAAACGACACGCCAGGCATAATGAGAACTCAGGATATGACGGACATGTACCAAGAGTTGAATATGACCGAAGACCAAATAAAACGCTTCGAAGAGGATTACAAGCAAAAATTAAACAGGAGATCCAGTGATAATATCGAGGACCATAACCTTGTAGATCTTCAAATGGATGAAAGCCTTAAGGATGTGCTGACACCGGAACAGTACGCTAAATTCCAGGAATGGAGGAAAAGCAATCCAGGGGAGAGGTAATACTTTGGTCGTAAGACGGCAGTGGGTAGAGTTTAATAAAAACTATGAGATCCCATCCATTTTTTTGGTCCAGATTTTCTTTACCATTGGAATTCAATGGATTTTAGGGTTAAACGGAGGCTACAAAATGACATTTACCAATTTCCACAGGAAATAAACATTAATTTTTTTAGGGGCAAATTCAGAAATGTTGGGGGACGGTACGGACGACAACTTCCAATAATTATCTTGAGCCTATAGTCGATACCTCGCAGGAGGCCTGGATAAAGACTATGGAGCATTTTCATCAAACAAAAACGGAATGGATCAACTTTCTGGAAAAATTCGATATTAAGGGAATTTGAAACCCTTTACCCTTTAAATGGGATGACTTATTTTGAACACATCCACGCCATTATACAGCACGACGCCTACCACCTTGGACAGATTGTTTTGCTTTCAAAATTCGTAACACCCAAGATGTAATCTTATTTTAAATCGGTCCGTCATGAGAAAGGTAGTTGCAGCCATAAATATGACACTCGACGGTGTCTTCGACCATACCGCTGGTTTGCCCGATGCGGATATCCATAAGCATTATACAGAACTTCTGGATAGATCGGGGGTCATTATGTATGGTAGAAAAACTTTTCAATTGATGGAATTTTGGCGGAGCTTATTGGAAAATCCTTCCGAAGAAAAATCGATGAATGACTTTGCTTTGGCAATTGACAAGATTCCAAAAATAGTATTTTCCAAAACACTTCATAATCTAGATTGGATAACTGCAACCATAGCAAAACGCGACTTAAAAGATGAAATATTAGAACTCAAAAAACAATCCGGCAAAGACATCCTAATTGGTAGCCGCAGTTTAATTATGCAGCTTTTAAATCTCAATTTAATTGATGATTTCCAGCTTTGCATCTATCCTGTTATCGCGGGAAAAGGTTTGTCTTTATTTGAAAACATAAATGAAAGGAGAATTCTTAAACTTATAAGGATAAAAACTTTTAATAGTGGAGCGGTACTTCATTACTATGCACCGAAAAAATTGGCAAATTCAAATTATCATAGCATCTTTTTCGTAAATTCAAGTATAAATACTGTCTATAAAGCGATAACTGAAAGCATTCCTGAGTGGTGGACAAAAGATTTCTCTGGCACCGCGAATATTTTAAAGGCTGAATTTACCGTTCGCTTTGGCACCACTTTCAAAACGATGAAGGTCATTGAATTAATTCCCAATGAAAAAGTAGTTTGGGTATGCATCGATACCTTGATCGATATTCCTGAACTCAAAAACAAGAAGGAATGGAAGAACACCAAAATTGTGTTGGATTTATCCGAAGAAAAAAGTAATGTCAAGATTACGTTGACCCATTTCGGGTTGACGCCTGAAGTGGCTTGTTACCAGATATGTAAAATGGGGTGGGAATCATTTTTGGAAAGTTTGACAAAGTTTTTGGAAACTGGGAAAGGAACACCATTTAAACCTTAAACCAAAACTGCCCTGCTGGCTGCGCATCCCAGTGGGGATTGGCAATCTGTGCAGACCAAGTTTTAAAAAATAGCAAAATGTATACATACTAAAAAATCTTAGAATATGAACAAAATATATGATACCTATCGACCCAAAGGATTTGGAACTGTAAGTAGTTATTTAATGGTCGAAAATCCGGAGGAATTAATTAATTTCCTCAAAAAAGCATTCTATGCAGAAGAATTGAACCGTTCCATCAATCCCAAAAACGGCGTAATTGCAAACATTATCCTAAAAATTGGAAATAGCTGCTTTATGATCAGTCAGGCGAGAGGAGAGTTTTTAAATATGAGAACGTCATTCTATTTATATGTAGATGACGTTGATAAGTTACACCAAAGAGCGATTGAAAATGGTGCCAAAGAAGAATTTGCACCCAGGGATATGGAATACCAGGACCGGCAGTCGGGAATAATCGACCCCAGCGGAAACTATTGGTGGATTTCGAAACGCCTTGTCAATAAAGATTATGAAGATTAGATAAATAACGACCAAAATTTATTTGCGCACCCTTATGGCAATAAGCAGAAGAAAGTTTTTATGGTTAAGTGGGATTTCCATGATTGGGTTTCAGCTATTATCCCCATTTGGAAATGCAGTATGGGGAAATTCCAAAATCCCAAATGCTCGAGTGAGGCCTGGAGATGCCAACTGGCCATCACCAAAAAAATGGGAGCGATTAAAAAATTCATTAAAAGGCGAATTAATAAAGCTTGAATCTCCCTTTGATGTCTGCAAAACCACGGGAGATGTGGAGGCATGTAAAACCTTGTTCCAAAATTTAAAAAACCCATATTTTCTCGGGGATAGTCCCGCACTCACCCAGACCTTGGGATGGTTTAAAGCGTGGGAAACCCAGCCGAGTGTTTATGCAGTAGCTGCCCAAAATTCCACGGATGTCGCGGCAGCGGTCAATTTTGCAAGAATTAATAATTTACGATTAGTGGTAAAAGGCGGTGGACACAGTTATCAAGGTACATCAAACGCTCCAGACTCCTTACTTATCTGGACAAGAAAGATGAACTCAATTACACTTCACAATTTATTTGTGGGTAAAGATTGCGAAGGGATTCAAGAGCCGCAACACGCCGTCACTATAGAAGCTGGAGCAATGTGGCTGCAAGCTTATGATGCTGTTACTACCAAAGGAGGAAGATATGTGCAAGGTGGAGGATGTATGACAGTGGGCGTGGCAGGTCTGATTCAAAGTGGCGGCTTCGGAAGTTTCTCAAAAAACTATGGTCTTGCCGCAGCGGGATTGCTAGAAGCGGAAATGGTAACCGCAAACGGGGAAATAGAAATTGTAAATGCAGTCAGAAAACCAGATCTGTTCTGGGCATTGAAAGGAGGCGGAGGAGGAACCTTTGGTATAGTGACAAAAGTGACATTACGAACGAGGGAATTACCAGAAAAATTTGGGGCGGTATTCGGTAAAATAAGCGCAGGTTCAAACAATTCTTTTAAAATGTTAATTGAAAAGGTAATTCAGCTATACAGAAATGAATTATTTAATCCGCATTGGGGAGAAACCATTTCCTTTCATTCTGATAATAGTATGGATTTTAGCTTGGTTTTTCAAGGTATAAACAAAGAAGAGGCGGAATTGGCTTGGAAGGATTTTAGAAGTTGGCTTAATGATAATCAAGATGATTTCACAATTGATAGACCATTGACAATTATCGATTTGCCCGCAAGAAGTTTATGGGATGTTGATTTTTTAAATGAAAATGCGCCTGGTTTAATCAAAATGGATGAAAGGGAAGGAGCACCCTCTAAAAATGCATATTGGGCTTCCAACCAGCAAGAAGCGGGACAATATTTATTGGCCTATCAATCCATTTGGATCCACAAATCCTTATTGGAAGAAGAAGAACAATATAAGCTGCGGGATGCCCTTTTTGAGGCCAGCCGACTATGGACAACTTCGCTTCATTTTAATAAAGGATTGGCCGGTGCCAAGGGAGAGGAGTTAGAGGCTGCTAAAAACACGGCGATGAATCCTGTTGTTTTAGATTCGTTTGCACTGGCCATCATTGCCGGAGAAGAAGAGCCATCTATGGAGGGCTTATCTGGCCTTGAACCCGATTTGCAGACCGCCACAAAGGGAGCTACAAAAATTAATGCCGCTATGATTGCCCTAAAAAAGGCACTTACCCCAACCGGAAGTTATCTGGCGGAAAGCAGTTATTTTGAAGAGAATTGGCAACAATCCTATTGGGGAGAGAATTATAAAAAACTGTCCGAAATTAAAAAGAAGTACGATCCGGATGGTTTGTTCTTTGTTCATAACGGCGTTGGCAGTGAAGAATGGAGCGCGGATGGATTTACAAGGAAGCAATAGTAACCAATAAAGCAAAAAGTAGGGAGCTTATAGCTTCAAGATGAAAAGCTAATGCGAAGGAAATGTCTATAATTTACCATTTACCAACTCCAAAGCCGTAGGATTCAAGACGTAGGACGTAAGAGTTAAGTCCTTGGAGCTGTGACAGTAGTAAATTCTGCTTTTATTATTCAAAGAAAATAGAACCGTAGCAAAGCCCGAAGTCAGGCTTTTAGCGGTTATTTTTGATTCATTAATTGATTTGGCCCAAGAAACCGACAAAGTCTTTTGGCTTAGGTCTTAAAGCAGAGCGGTCCCATGTTATATCTAAATTAACAATAATTAATAACAATAAATTATGCCACGTATCAACCCTTACATCAACTTTAATGGCAATGCCGAAGAGGCATTCAATTTTTACAAATCTGTATTTGGCGGAGAATTCTCGCGTATTGCCCGATTTGGGGATATGGCCAGTGAGGAATACCCCATTTCTAAAAAGGAAGCCAACAAAATTATGCACATCACCCTTCCCATTGGCCATAATGTATTGATGGGTAATGACGTTCCTGAAAGTATTGGAAGAGTCAATGAAAATGAAAACCGCTCAAAAATTGCCATTAACGCGGAGAGTAGGGAAGAAGCAGACAAATTGTTTAACGGCCTGTCCGAAGGTGGAAATGTTGAATATCCTTTAAGTGACAGTCCTTGGGGCTCTTATTTCGGAATGTTTCGTGATAAATATGGAATTGAATGGACGGTGGACTTTGATCCAAATGACAGAAGAATATAGTATTCTATCTGCCAACTGGGATATAGAAAGCAAAATGGATGGTTTAAGAGGTAAAACCTAAAAATGTCACCTCGAGCGCAGTCGAGAGGTCTTGTGGTCTCAAATGCGCTCGACCGGACACAATACTAAATAATTTCATGGTAAGTGATTTATAAAAAGAATGTCACCTCGAGCGCAGTCGAGAGGTCGAGCGCAGTCGAGAGGTCTTGTGGTCTCAACTGCGCTCGACCGGACACAATACTAAATAATTTCATGGTAAGTGATTTATAAAAAGAATGTCACCTCGAGCGCAGTCGAGAGGTCTTGTGGTCTCAAATGCGCTCGACCGGACACAATACTAAATAATTTCATGGTAAGTGATTTATAAAAAGAATGTCACCTCGAGCGCAGTCGAGAGGTCCAGCCCAGTCGAGAGGTCTTGTGGTCTCAACTGCGCTCGACCGGACACAATACTAAATAATTTCATGGTAAGTGATTTATAAAAAGAATGTCACCTCGAGCGCAGTCGAGAGGTCGAGCCCAGTCGAGAGGTCTTGTGGTCTCAACTGCGCTCGACAGGTCACAATACTAAATAATTTCCTGGTAAGTGATTTAAAAAAAGAATGTCACCTCGAGCGCAGTCGAGAGGTCCAGCCCAGTCGAGAGGTCTGAAGGTTTCAACTGCACCCGACCGGACAAAATAGAGGATAAGCTCAGGTTAAGTGATTTAAAAAAAGAATGTCACCTCGAGCGCAGTCGAGAGGTCGAGCCCAGTCGAGAGGTCTTGTGGTCTCAACTGCGCTCGACAGGTCACAATACTAAATAATTTCCTGGTAAGTGATTTAAAAAAAGAATGTCACCTCGAGCGCAGTCGAGAGGTATTGAGGTATCGACTGCGCTAGATAGGACACGAGCCGGGGTTAATTTCTTTATCCACTATATTCAAAATAGAGCGGGAAGTACCATTTGAAATTCCATCACAAAATTGGCTTTATTAGTGAAAGATATTTTGAATTGTATTAATTTTAAACCTAATTGTCTGACAATGCCAAAGATAACGCTCCTTCCACCTTGCAAATCATTGTCCTCGTTTGTAAAAAATTACCAATATCTGGAATTCGATACTGAACAAAAGGATTTAATAAAGCCCTGGCACGCCCTTCCCGAAGCTTATCTTGTCTTTTTTCTTAATGATAGACCCTTGGGAATGGTCAGCGAAAAGGGAAGGTCACTTTTTGAGGTGCAATCAAACATTTGGATCCAAGGACTCGCTACGCATTTTAATGGGTTGATGAAGTTTAACGGCACTTATAGAATATGGCTGGTGCAATTTCTCCCATCAGGTTTTCAACGGTTGCTCGGTCTCCCATTGGACGGGATAACCAACCAGCTTGTGGACGCCGAGGGTATTTGGGGTCAAAAGTGTTCCGATCTGCAGAAGCGTCTTCAAGATTCCGTAAAGCCCGAAGAGATGGCAATACTTGTTGATGCCTTTTTAAGAAATTTTATTTCACTTAAGAATTTACACAATGAAAAGGATCCTATAACGATAGTTTCCAATGAAATAAACCGTACGCAAAGCTTTGCCAACATAAACGTGTACGCAAAAAAGGCCAACATGAGTACTCGGAACTTTGAGAGAAAATTCAGAGAGCAGGTAGGAACTTCGCCCAAACTATATTGTCAGTTGCTGCGTTTTCTTCACGCTGTAGAACTTAAAAGCGCCCTTCCCCAAAAAAATTGGACGGAAATAACCTATGAATGTGGGTATTTTGATCAAATGCACCTAATAAAGGACTTTAAAAGATTTTCCGATTCCACCCCACAAAACTTCTTCCTTAATACTCCTCCTCCATTAGTTGAATATTCCAAGGAGCCGCGGGAGTTTTCAATAGGCTGATTAATAAGGGAAATTTTCACTTTTCCAAGTCTCAATTTTAACACCCTCTGTCGTATTCATACTATTTATGGGTCTTTCTTCCGTTCTAATTTTATTGAATTAATAAATCAGGAACATCCATTGTTGACCATCGAAATCCATCAGTATGGGTGAGGGGTGTGCGATTTATATATGGAAGAAATTACAAGGGGAATGTTGAAAATTAAAATCTAATAATCATGGAAACAGAAAATACCAACTCAGCGCAACAGGAAACCAGTGGACAATATGTAAATATCTCGGAAGAAAAATTAATGTCACTTGTAAATCTAGGCTATGGAAATTCCGGTGATACCCCAAATCCTGAGGAACCTCACAAACCTGGTCCTTGGGATCCGATACTTCGACAAATCTGCAATCGCTATTTCGGACCTTCTCCCCAACCTTGGAGATCTGAATCGCATTTAAGTGATTTTCTGTGGAATATCCTAGCTGAAAGAATTCCCGCTCTCTATGATACTATCTATTGGGGCCGTTTGGATTGGGCAGCTTTAAATCCGCAACCTTTACCACCTAAATCCATTTTTGCCGATCGTTTTAACTGGGCCTCTCTCAATCCACAACCGCTTCCTCCAAAATCGGCCGTTATAGTGGAATTTACCGAGCAGGTTTTGGACCGCATTTTTCTTATGCAGGAAATAGGAGACGGCTTGAATCGGACTGGACAGGAACAGGGAATCATCATCGTGAGTGGCAAACTGGATGAATTGGTGGACGAATTATGTCCCAGACCATATAAATTTCCTTTTCCTGGGCCCAAGCGTGATTTGGAAAATGGTCTCCCTGGTTTGGATCTTCTTAGAGCTGCAAAAGTAATTCGGAATAGGGCAGAAATCTGTTCCAATAATCAGCTTAAAGAAGAATTGTTGCATGCTGGAAGGAAATTGATGGAGGTAGGAATTGACAGGCTTGAATATAAATAAGATCATTCAACTTGACTAAATAATCTAAAAATAATTTCCATATGTCTGGAAAACGTTAGTTACTGTAGAATGTATAAGAATAAAATAGACTGATCATTTTAAATAGAAACCTATGAAACCAATAAAATTAATAGTAGGCATATTTTAAAATCTAAAACCACAAAAATGAAAAAGTTAATTCTTATCACTTGTCTCCTTGGGTCTACATATATTTCTGCCCAATCTAATTCCATTGAAACCGAAATTAATTCCCTTGAGAATGCAATGGCTCAAGCGATAGTTAAACAGGACACCATATACTTAAAAAAGGTCTGGGCACCAAATATGATCGTAAACGCCCCAATCAATAGGGTGGTTGTGGGTGGACAGATAAAAATGGTCGCATCCGGATTTATTAGGTATAAATCCCTTGAAAGCCATAATGAAAAAATAATGGTCAAGGATAACCTGGTTATTTCCATGGGCACTGAAACCTTGGAAACTTTGGGCAGCAATTATCCCCAGGCAGGGCGGATGGTTACAAGACGCTATACCAATATTTGGCAAAAGCAAGGCGACAATTGGATATTGATTGCCAGGCAGGCCAGTAACCTTTGCGAATGAGCAGCTTGTTCTATGGATTCCTGACCGGCCATACGAACTTGCCATGAAAAACAACATAATGTTTCCATTTTATCTAACATTAAATAATTGCGTTAAATCACACCTGTTTCTCGCTAAGATATTTCCAATATCTTTTGGGGATGTGCTGGATATGAAGCTTTAGATTTTTTCTTGAGGGAATATTCGTGCTTTTAAAATAATCCTGCCATAGCTTTTGAAATTCCATTTCGTCAGGTGAGAAGAATTCATCGCTCGTATGGACGGGATCGAAATTTGAAGGCAACTCCAAGGTGATTGTTTCTACAGTTTGCAGATTGTAATAAATGCCATAATTTCTTGAAAGGTCATAGATTATCCATTTCTGGTCTGCGTATCTGGACTTAAAATGTTTTGTAATCAATGGGAGTACATCGAAATCGGGTTCGATAGTGGCGAAATATATATTGTCTTGGGTGAGTCGAAACCTAACGAAGGCCTCCATTCTATGTTTTTCACGGCCTACACTTTTGGCGATTTGGGAAACGGTCAAAACCGTGGGATTGGAAAAGTTGGAATCTATGGGGGAAGTGCTTTTTAAAGCATATTGAATATAGTTCAATAGTAAATTCTCTACCTCCACTTTTCCACTTAAAAAAGCATAATACAATCGGGATTTCCCCCTTAGGGTTGTTTTCTTTTTTATAGTATTCCATACCCGTTCAGCCTTATCTGGATCGGTGCGGATTTCAAGATTGGAAGCGAAAAATGACTCCTGAAAAGCACTTTTACGAATGATTTTGGGCTGAGCCAATTTCAAGTTATAGACTTCAAAAACACAGGTCAGGAAACCTTCGAAACTTCCGTCATAGATCAAATATGTTTCTTCGGTGATTGGCATCTATGTAAATAAATTCAATTGTGGTCCCAGTGAATTTCGGTATTTACTCTGGGTGTTTTGGAGTATAAGCGACTTCAATTGTATTCCCGTTAAGTCCCTTCGTTCAAAATCCCTTGATTCACATATAAGAAAATATTTCGCCCTATTTAGGGCAACTCCCATTCGTTGAATATGCTCCCAGTTCAACCTTCGGAAACGCCTAGCCTCAATTATTTTGTAAACCGATTTCATTCCTAAACCAGGGACCCTCGCCAGCATTCTTTTATCCGCCTTGTTTATATCTACTGGAAATTGGTCCAGATTCCGAAGTGCCCATCCCAATTTCGGATCTACATCAAGATCTAGATTTTGGTGGTCGTTGTTTAAAATTTCATTTACATCGAAACCATAAAAGCGCATGAGCCAATCGGTTTGGTACAATCGATTTTCGCGCAGCATGGGAACTTCTGTACCAATTTGAGGCAATCTCGAATCATAACTAATAGGGATGTAACCAGAATAATAGACCCTCTTTAAGTTGAATTTCTTATAAAAATAGTTGGACGTCCACATTATTTGCTGATCGGTTTCTCCACTGGCACCAATGATCATTTGGGTGCTTTGTCCCGCTGGAGCAAATTTTGGGGTGCTTTTAATGATGTTCTTTTCCGATTTATATTGGATGATTTCATTTTTCACTTTAATCATCGGTTTAAGAAAATCCTCTCTATTTTTTTCCGGAGCCAAAAGCTTCAATCCTTCCTTTGTAGGAATCTCAATGTTAACACTTAATCTATCTGCATATAATCCTGCCTCCTTCATCAATTCATCTGACGCTCCCGGGATAGATTTTAAGTGTATATACCCATTGAAATTTTCTTCTAATCGCAATTTCTTGGCTACTGCCACCAGACGTTCCATTGTATAATCTGCACTTTTGAAAATTCCGGAACTTAAAAACAGACCTTCGATATAGTTGCGGCGATAGAAATTAATGGTGAGGTCAACCACTTCCTGCACCTGAAAAGCGGCACGTTTAATATCATTACTTTTTCTGGTAACACAATAGGCGCAGTCGAAAATGCAATAATTGGTAAGTAGGATTTTCAAGAGGGAAACGCATCTTCCATCTTCCGTATAGGAATGGCAAATTCCCATTCCGGTGGCATCTCCCAATCCTTTAGTTTTATTGGAGCGTTTGCTTCCGCTGGAGGAACAGGAAACATCGTATTTAGCGGCATCTGCCAGAATTTTCAGTTTTTCTTGGGTTCTCTCGAAGGACATTTCTATTTCTAAATAAGAGACAGTTTGGTAAGATTCCAAAATTATGGAATAATTCCAAATAAGAAAAGCTTTTTATATTTTTTTGTATACACTAGTTAGGATGTACAGAGAAAAAAACTCAATAACTACTTTTCATTCCCTATTCACATCTTTTAAAAGCCAGGGATCTAAGTGCACCGAATCCTCGTCGGAATGTAGTACTGAAATATCGCCAGTGGTTTCAAAAACTACCGCATGCACTTGAGAAAGATCCAGCACATTTGCTTCTCTCAATTTTGCCCGGAGATCGCCCTCGGTAACTCTTGCCTTCTTCAGATTGTCGTACAAAATGGAGGATCCGTTCATAAGTAGGAGGGGAGTATTGTCAATAGCATTTGTAACATATTTAAATCGCCTAAAAAATGCGGCAAGCAATTGGAGTGTATATACTAGAAAAAGCCCGAATGCTCCTTCTAAAATAGATACGTTGGAAGAGAGGATCGTGGTAGCGATCAAGGAACCTACTGCAACGGTCATTGCGAAATCAAAACTTGACATTTTACTAAAACTTCGTTTTCCAAAGATTCGGGTAAGAAATATAACAACAATATAAATTATAAGAGTGCTCAGAAAAATCTGGAGAGCTGTTGAGGTAGAGATATTAAACCATTTTCCCATAATTTTTTAAAGTATAAAAAAACCCGCTTTCACGGGTTTTCGATTAATTCAGGGTAATTACTTCGCCTTGCGGTTAAGGCGCTTTTCGGCGAGATCATTGAGCACTTTGTCGGCATTATATTCTTCATCCAGTGTTTTTTGTAATTTCTTGGCTATGTCTTTATGGCCAAGCTCTTTTGCATATCGCACGGCAGTTCCATATCCGGAAATTTCGTAATGCTCTACACGCTGCGCCTCGGCGATGATCCCTGCATCCAGAACCTCTTTGTCTTTAACTTCCTTCATAAAATCGCTGGCTTCTTTTACCAAACCTTGCATTGCCTTGCAGGTTTCCTCCTTCGGATCGATTTTTAATTCTTTACAGATTTCCTCAAGACGCGTTTTGTGTTCTTTAGTTTCTTCAAGATGGTCTTCAAACGCCTTCTTTAATTTGGCATCATTTGCATTTTCAACCATTTTTGGCAGTGCTTTTACAAGTTGGCTTTCGGCGCTGTACAAATCCTGTAATTGATGTTCGAAAAGTTCTTCTAAGTTTTTCATAGCTTTTTAGTTTTTAGGTTTTAACAGATTTATTTTTTGATTGAATATTCTTTGGACCATTATGTTGTCGTGTTAACCGCGAATTGCAAATAATAACCTCGGTTAATTGATGACAAATCCCGTTTCCAAATATTGATTTTAAAATTATATTTTTTGGGCACTCAATATTAGGTCATTATGAAAAATTTATCGAGACTTTCACATTGTTGTTAAATGATCACTCCAAGAATATAATATTGTATCATTCATAATTCTAACCGATAAGTACCAGACGAAAAAATAAAGCACGGAATTGGGGCGTATGTAAAAAAGGAGTCTTTTCCACCTCCGTATCCATATTTTATTGGATAAAGTGAAATTATCAATGTCCTAATTATACACCAATACTTCTTGTTGGAAATTCCCATAATAATTTTTTTTTTCTAATCTCCCTGGGTTGAAATAGTCTCTTCAATTTCCCATTCTTTGCCCTCGAAGGTGCAAATGCCAATAAAAAGTCAAAGTGTTAATGTTTTTACTTTTTGCATTATTCCTATGTGTTCATTCCGCATAATTTTGAAATAAAAATTATCATTTTCTAAATAAAATTCACAAAAACTAGGTTAAGAGCCTTAGTCATTATGGAAGAAATTATATTAAATTCGAAAAAGACCTCCAGTTTTCCCAATGGGAACCAAAAAATTGCTACTGGAAAAAAACAGAATTCCGTCGCTTTTTCTAAGGAGAACTTGGTTTCCTATGATCTTGTTGTCTTCTGCCACTTACGCTGGGCTTTTGTTCATCAGCGGCCACAGCATATTATCAGCAGACTTTCTAAAAAGTATAAGGTTTTATTGGTGGAGGAACCTATACCTTGTCTGGAAAATGAAAGAGGAACATATGATTTGGATGAAATTTCCCCGACCCTTCACGTATTAAAGCCGAAAGTTAATGCGATTTCGGAAATACCCTTGGTTCTTGAGAGAATGCATCTCGATAGAACGGTAAGCATTGGATGGTTTTATTCTGCAGCGTTCAGCGTGTTAATTCCGCATTTCAATTTTGAGACCATAGTTTATGATTGTATGGACGAGCTAAGCCTTTTTAAGGGTGCACCTTGCGAATTGGTTGTGCAGGAAAAATGTTTGATGGCCCAGGCGGATGTTGTTTTTACGGGCGGAACTGCATTATACGAATCTAAATGTAATGGACATACTAACGTGCATTGTTTTCCCAGTTCGGTAGATAGGGAGCATTTTGCAAAGACGAAAGACGATATCGCTATCCCTGAGGATGTAAAGAATATCGCACATCCGATCGTGGGATATTTCGGAGTGATTGATGAAAGAATCGATTACGACCTGTTAGAAAAGACTGCCCTATCCCTGCCCGAAGTCTCATTTGTAATGTTAGGACCGCTTGCCAAAGTAAGTGAAGAAGAACTTCCCCGGGCAGCCAATATCCATTATTTGGGAATGAAAAGTTATGACCTTCTACCCAATTATCTAAAGGCCTTTGATATTGCGATGATGCCTTTTGCCATGAATGATGCCACCAAATATATAAGCCCAACGAAGACCTTGGAATATATGGCAGGTGGAGTTCCTATTATTTCAACAGCAATCAAGGACGTGGTCCGACATTATGAAAGCTGTGTTTCTATTGTTAAGTCTGCGGAAGAGTTTAAGAAATCCATCATAGATCTCTTACATATTAATTCGGAATCGTACCAAAAGGAGTTTCAGGATATTTTGTCAAAAACTTCTTGGAACGCCACGGTAGAAAGTATGCATAAACTTATAAAAACAAGCAAAAAATGAGAGCAGATGTAGTTATTATAGGGTCGGGCATTTCTGGAGCCGTATTGGCGGAAAGATATTCCAAGGCGGGAAAAAAAGTTCTGATCTTGGAAAAGAGGGACCATATTGGCGGAAATTGTTATGATTATATCGATGAGAATGGCATTTTGGTTTCTAAATATGGTGCACATCTTTTTCATACTGACATGAAAGAGGTTTGGGAATATGTAAATCGCTTTTCCGATTGGTATCCCTGGGAGCACAAAGTTCTGGCAAAAGTGGATGACCAATTGGTGCCGATACCCGTGAATATTAATACGGTTAACAAACTATTCGGTTTGACCATCTCCACCGAAGAGGAAATGATAGAGTGGTTAGAAAAAAATAGATTGCCAATTAAGGATCCAAAGAATGGCAAAGAGGCTGTGCTTGATAAGGTCGGTCCTGTGCTTTATGAGAAAATGTTTAGGCACTATACCAAAAAACAATGGGATAAATACCCCGAGGAATTGAATGCCTCGGTTTTAAATCGTATTCCAGTGCGGACCAATACGGACGACCGTTACTTTTCCGATAGATTTCAGGCGCTACCAAAGCATGGATATACCAAAATATTTGAGAAAATGTTGGACCATCCTAATATCACTGTAAAACTTAATACGGATTATTTTGACGTTATGGATAAGTTAATTGGATATACAAAACTTTTCTATACGGGTCCGATTGATAGGTTCTTTGAGTTTAAGCATAGTTTGGAGGATAAGCTAGAATACCGATCTATTAATTTTGTTTCGGAAACCGTAGATAGTGAATTTTTTCAATCCAATTCAGTGGTTAATTATCCCGGTAGGGAAGTGGATTTCACCCGAATTGTTGAGTACAAACATTTTGGCAAACAGAAATCTGAAAAAACAACTATTGTAAAGGAATATACTACCGATGAAGGAGATCCGTACTATCCTGTTTTGAATGAAAAAAACCTTGCTATCTATCAAAAATATCAAGAGGAAGCGGCTAAAGTGAAGGATGTTTATTTCGTAGGAAGATTAGCCAACTATAAATATTTTAATATGGATCAGGCTTTTAAAAACGCGCTTGATCTGTTTCACTCCTTGGAAGGGGACAGCGATGCGAATCTAGAAGAAAAATTAAACAAAACCTTTAAGAGCAATGGAATTGAAGTTCAATAGTTTCTTTATGGGCGGCTTTGAATGTGCTGACCAAATAAATCGATCGGGAGAGCGGGTGAATCTTATGAAGGAAACCAAGCATGATGTTTGGGTAAAACAAGATTACCAACTTCTGGAGGGTATAGGAGTAAAAGTTGTTCGTGAAGGAGTGTGTTGGAGCCGTGCAGAAACGGCTCCTTATATTTTTGATTTCTCCTATCTCATTCCCTTTTATGAGGCTGCCAAGGAAATGGGATTTCAAATTATTTGGGATATGTGCCACTTTGGTTATCCTGATGGTCTGATCCCGACACATCCTCAGTTTACTTCCCGATTTGTAGCCCTATGTGAGGCTTTTTCTATATTCCACTCACAACAGACTACGGAGCCTTTGATGGTGGTGCCCATTAATGAAATCAGTTTCCTTTCCTGGCATTCCGGCGATGTTAGGGGAACGGTACCTTTTGCCATTAATAGCGGCGACGATATTAAATATCATCTATGCAAAGCAGCGATTGAGGGGGCGAAAAGATTAAAGGAAATCGATCCCACCTGCATACTTTTCATTATTGAGCCATTGATTAAAATACATGCTGCGGATGATTCCATTTCTGCAGCTGAATTGGCTTTAATGAACCATAACCAATTTAAATCAATGGACGTTTTGTTGGGAATAGCAATTCCAGAATTGGGAGGAAGCAGAAATCTTTTTGATTTTTTAGGCTTTAACTACTATTACAATAATCAGTGGGACCATAAAAATGAACGGATTCCTTGGCCAGAAATTCCTGGCAAACCGATGACGCCACTTTCACATTTGTTGCTGATGGCATATAACCGTTATTCGATGCCAGTACTCCTTACCGAAACGGGACATTTTGGAGTGGGTAGGGATCTCTGGTTGAAAAAAATAACCTTGGAATGTATGGAAGCGATGGATTTGGGTGTGGACCTAAGGGGAATTTGTATCTATCCAATCATAGATCGACCCGATTGGGATGACTTAACTCTATATAGTAAGAGCGGTATTTGGGATTTGGGTGAAAATAAGGAACGCATTGGAGATAGTGGATATCTCCAGGCATTTAAAGAGTGTGATGAGATGATAGAAAGATTTCTCCATCCTACAAAATCCTCTCTTAATCTATTGAACGTCGATAAATAAACCATTTATTGATTGATATTTTTGGCGAACTCCAATTAAAGAATGTTATTAGGTGGGAATGAATAGTTTGTTGAATATCAGTACAGAAGAGAGCGAATTGCTGGAATTTATTGATGGCATTTCACAGGAATTAGAGACCATTCTCCCACCACCAGATGGCTTGTTCAAAATGGTTGTAATAATTCCGGCAAAGGACGAAGCAAACCAAATAGAAGATACTTTACTAAGTTTAGCCCATCAAGTTGATTCCGATAATAACCCGATTCAGAAACATTATTTCGAAGTTCTCGTATTGTGCCATAATTGTTCGGACAATACCTTTGGAATAGTAGAACAATTTTTTAAAGAACATCCACAATTATCTGGGCATGTTTTACGGTTAGATTCGGAAAAGGCAAATACTGTAGGTGCAGCCCGAAGAGTATTAATGAACATCGCCTACCATCGTCTTACATCAGAGAAGGGATTGATCATTAGTACAGATGCAGATACAGTACCCCACCCACATTGGCTCTATCATTTAAATGGTTATGTGGATAAGAATTTTGATTTTATTTGTGGTAGAATAGTTCCCAACTATGAAAATTTGAATCCACAGGCGTTGAAATTCCTACTGGCAAAAGATGAATATCTAGATTTGAGGAGTGAATTGGGAGCTCTTATTTTTCCTAATCCAGATGATCCGTGGCCTAAACATGAATATAATTGGGGTCCTAATATTGCCATTAAGAAAAAGGCTTATGGTGCTATTGGTGGGATTCGTCCAATGCACTTTCTTGAGGATGTGGATTTATATAATCGAGCAGTGGGACAGGGATATAAAGCTAGACATTGTAACAACACTATAGTAACCACATCCACCAGAATTGATTCTCGTTGTTCGGAAGGTTTCGGGGCTGAACTTAAGGACTGGGCCCATATCCCAGGAGTATCCTATTATGTGGAAGGATTGGAAAAGCTCTTAATACGTTATTCTATTTATAATTTAATAAAAAGGCTTTTTCTTTCCTATTCAGAAAATATCATTTCCGAAATTATCAGATTAAGCCATATTAAGAAGGAAGAGCTGGAGCGATTTTATAATATTCCCCTTAACTACGAAAGTTGGGTGATTGCTATGGACGAACATTTAAAAAATAACATAGAATGGCATTCCGAGTATCGCAATATTTCCGTTTTTAATGCCTGCCGCGAAATAAGAGAATATATCGATTCTCAAAAGAAAGAGGTTTCTACCCTTTCTTCTCCCAAAGCATAAGTTCAAATCTGTCAGCAGCAGAGGAGGATAGAAGAGCAAATGCTTTCTCCTTTTCGTTAAAGGACTCGAAAAGTTGATGTACTTTTTTTCCATTTAACGGATATTCCCGAACAAAGGAAGTCCAATGCACCATCAAAAATTGGCCGTTAATTTCCAGGTTTTTCGATATGTGCTCAAAAATATTCCACAGGGTATTTTTATCGAAATAATATCCCATTTCACACATACTTATAAACTGGAACGGTCCTGTTGGAAAGTCTTTTTCTATATCTCTTATTTCAAAAGTAACGTTGGGTAAGTTGGTAGATTTTTTGGCAGTTTCAATGGCTTCCGCACTTATATCTACGGCCAACAATTTTTTACAATGATTTGCGAGATGGGAGGTGTGAATGCCAATGGAGCAACCCATTTCCAATCCATTTTTATATAATTTTCCGTTTAGAAATTGGTCAATCGTTTTGTATTTACTTTTTTCATAATCACTATTCCGGAAATTCCATGGGTCGGGATTATGGTCATAAAGAGTATCGAAATAGGATTTAGTGAGAGATGGAACTGACTCGGGTTTTTTAAAGAAATAAAACTCGTACGGTGTCAGGAAGGGCTCAAGTAAGTACTCTGTTAAAATAAACCCTTGAGGATCGTCATCAATAAGATGTGAGGTTTGTGATTTATGTGCAAGGATAGCTTCTCTCTTTTTAACTAATTTGGAACTTATCTCCAAACGGTAAATTTCTCTTTCGTCCTTGAGTGGCCAATCTTTTTCAACCGAGTTTTTCCATAGCCAGATGGGATATTCTATCAATTGTATTTCCGAATCAACTTCTTCCGCCGCCAACTTACCCAATTTACACGAAGCTATGTGGTCCGGATGCGGATCCCTTTCCCAGGGAAGTATGATTGACGAGATTGAAAATTCCTTCAATATTTGGATAAGTTTTTCCCGATTTTTAACCTGAATATTTTCATTTAGCTTGGATAGGCACGAATCAGGTTGTCGCATGAAGAATACATCCTCTTTTTTAACTCCCAGTATTTCGCAGGATTTTATGGCTTCTTTTTCGCGAAGGGCCGCCAATTTCTTTGGTGGATATTCCTTTGAATTTGGGTGAGATGCCCCGCCACTTGTTACAAAACAAACGAATACGGAAATATTTTGTTCCAATAAAAACTGTATAAGTCCGCCGCAACCCAAAACCTCATCATCGGGATGTGGGGCGAGGATTAGGGCATTGCCAATTTGTTTGCTCAACTGCTCGGACGCCAGTAATGGTGAGAATAATAAGGTCTCTGAAGTAAGATGTTCTTCGCTTTCCATAGCAGCTATTTCTTTTCTCGTGTAACAAAGTCTCCAACACTGGCCAGAGCGGCATCGGGCCCTGCCTGTTTTAAATAAACTCTCAAATCGCGGATAGGTTGCTCTAAAGGGTGGTTTTTCATGCTAGCTTGAACGCCTACGGCTTTTTCTGCAAGGGAAATAATCTCCTCACAAATATCCAAAGTGGCGTAGCGCATCATATTTGCAAAATTTACTTTGTTTTTAATCGAAGCTTCTTCCAGTTGGCTTTCGAATACGATTGCGTGGTATATCCACTGTTCGGCGCTTTCCATTAGAATGGCCATTTTTCCCAACCGTTGTTTTTGGTAGGGATCGGAATTTCGTTTTTGCTTTTTGAGGTGTTGCAAGGTTCTATCGAAAATAGTTTTTGCACCTCCAAGTTGAACTGCAGAAAACCGGACTCCACCCCATGAAAAATGGGGTTCTTTAAAATAATCGCCAGGATTTCCCAAGAATTGATCCGCCGAAATCTTGATTCCGGAAAAATCTATTTTACAGCTCACTGATGCCCGCATTCCAATTGGGTTCCATAAAGACCAATCAGCCTCTAGTGGGGTCTCTTCCGAAATATCCATTAAAATCATTTGAGGTTTTTTGGATCTTTCCGCAGTAACGATTGCCATGGACAGGTTTGTTCCGCCCGAGCAAAAGTTTTTCGCACCCTCGAGGAAGAAGTTTTCATCTTTTTTTCTTATTCTAACATTCTCACTTGACGCTTCGGTATTCCATACTCCAAAGAGTGCTTTCTCCTGCGCCTTTTCAAAATATTTCTTTTTCTGATTTTCGGTCCCGTAAGCATTAATAAGTAAAAGTGCATTAATATGCCCCTCGATTATCCTTCCTATAGATAGGTTACCTTTTCCCAATTCGAACAGTATATTTAAAAGATTTTGAGGATTGTTCACATCAATGCTTTCATTTTTTGAAAAAACTGGAAGTAATATTTTCATTAAATCCAATTCTTTTAGGAGAAGCTTACTTTCCAAAGGAAACTTTTGCGGATCATCGCCAATATTTTTGAATAGATTCATATAATCATTTGCCTTAAACATAGCTCTAAGAAATGCAATTAGTTTAATTGGATGTGGGCTATCTTTTAACCCTTATAAAACTAAAATTTTCCAAGAAATCTATAATTCCGGTTTTGAATCTTTTAACGTATGGAAATAAGAATTACAGGCCAATTGACAAGGGACGAAGCCTAGAAACTAGAGCCTAGAGTCTAGCGTTTAAAGTCTGGAGAGTAGTGGGCGGAAATAATAATTTATATTGGGGAATAGAAACTAAAATAAAATTGGCCGTATCAGGTTACAAAATATTCGTGTATTCGCGGCAGAAAACTCCCGCTTTTTGAGATTTAAGAAACTGGAAACCCGAAAAAAACTAAACTAGGAACTCCTATTTTGCCTCTTACGAATATCAGATGGAGAGCAGCCATATTTATTTTTATAGATTTTGGAAAAATAACTTTTGCTGGAAAGACCTACCCGATAAACAATTTCTGAAATAGACAATTCGCTATTTCGAAGGAGCTGGTTGGCCAAATCCAGTCTCTGGTTCTGCACATAATTGTTTACAGTGGTATTAAAAATTGCTTTAAAGCCATTCTGAAGCTTATTAATATTCATCCCTACTTCTTGTGACAGAGTATGGACAGATGAAAAATCAAGAATATTTTCATCTATTTTATTGGCGGCTTCTTTTATAAGTTTCATTTCGGAGGTTCGCAATACCGTTTTATTTTCTGGTAATTCTAAATCATCCTGGTACTGTAATATTTGATTGATCAGGATCTTGAGTGACATACTTTCAAGAAATAAAGACCTTAGAAATGCATCTTCATCAAATTCGTCTATTTCAATAAATAGATCTGCTATTTTTACACTATATAGACTCGTGTGATAAAATGGGTAGGAGGCATTGGTATCTTTCAAAATGTCTCCCATATTTTTTCCAATTCCCTCTAGAGAGCATTCTCTGTGACTGAGAAATTCTTCCCTGTTTATTTCCAAACTGTTGACCACGGTCCTTACGCCACTCTTGAACCTTAAAATATGTCCGTTTTTATGGTCACTGGCCACAATGATATTATCAAGGACATCTAAACTGTGCCAAGAAGTCTGATTCTCAAACTGGTGTGAAATTTTTCCCTGTTCGCAGAATATGAATTTTAAAGGGTGAATTTTATCTACAATAAATCTTATCTGAAGATCCTCTAGAAAAGTACAGTCATAAAATATTAAACCCAGACCATCTTCAAAATCAATCCCCGTTATCTTTCCTGTTCCATAATTAGCAGGAATTGAAATGCTATATTCATTGCATTCCTTATTAACGGTAACACCAAATTCCTTGGCTAAATCTTGGAGAACCAATTTTAAGGGAATGGAATGGGACAGGATGGTTTGCATTGAGCCTTAAGTTTGCTACAAGATAGTCTCATTTCATGAAAATGGCTAATTTTTTGTTCTATAATAATACTCTAGAATACCTCACCTAAAATTTCAATTCTAAAATTTCAGTTCTAAAATTTTAATTTAAAATCTCGACTCTAAAATTTCAAATTTTAAATCTAAAACAATCCTACATGGTCAAAAGATTATTCTTGTTTTCAATATCCTCTATGAAATCTTTGATGCGTTTTTCAGTGCATCTTCCATATTGATTCCTTTTTTTAAGATGGGGCGGAATATATCTCCCTTTTCCCTTACTCGTGCCACGGAATTTTTTATATCAAAATCTTTCATTTTGAGTCCTTTTTTGATTTCTTCCCAATGCAGTGGCATAGAGACTGTTGCACCTACTTTTGGCCGTAATGAGTATGGGGCAGCAATGGTTGCCCCAGGGCGGTTTTGGAGATAATCAATATACATTTTTCCGTCGCGGTTCTTGGTATATCGTTCAATGCTGGTGAATTTTGGCAGTCTTTGTTGCACGATGCTGGCAATTAATTTTGCGAACATTTGGGATTCATCATACGTATAGTTTCCATCCAGTGGAATATAAATATGAATTCCCGTGGAACCAGATGTTTTCGCATAGCCGGGAACTTTCATCTCATCCAGTACTTTTTTCACTTCCTGCGCGGCTTCAATTACTTGATCAAAGGAAGTTTTTTCAGCGGGATCAAGATCGATTACACAATAATCGGGATTGTCAGGAGTGTGAATGGTGCTAAACCACGGATTCATTTCAATACAGCCCAAGGACGCAGCCCATAATAAGGTATCCTCCTTTTCGCCTACAAGAAATTCCTTGTCCTCTCCATCACTGGTAGTATATGGATACGTAATGGCCCAATCCGGCGCCTTTCCTTTTACATCTTTTTGATAGAAACTTTTTCCATGGATGCCATTCGGAAAACGATAAAGGGACAAAGGCCGGTCTTTTAAATAAGGGAGAATATATTCGGCTATCTGATAATAATAGTTGAACATGTCCCGCTTTGTATATCCTTCTTCTGGCCAATAAACCTTACTGAGGTTGGTAAATTTTAAATCGTGCCCGTTTATTTTCTTGACCTGGGTCTCCTCGGTGGGATTGAGTAAGGTCTGCCGTTTTTTGGCTTTGGGAATTTTGATTATTTTTTTCTGCTTCTTTGGCTTGTCGTCCTTTTCCTCGGCTACAACAGCTTCAGTATCCGATGCCGTTTCCCGAACAACATCCTTGGCCTTTTTGTCTGTACGCAATCCCTTAAAGGATGGATGTCGGAAAATACCGTCTTTGGTGATTTCGGCAAAACTTACCTCACATACCAAAGAGGGGGTAAGCCAGGTGGCTTTTGCCTTAGGTGGGTCCGGTCTAAATCGGGAAGCCTGATTTACATCGGGTTCGGTGGTAAACGGACTTTTGGAAGTAACCAAAGGCTTAAAAATCTCCATCATCTCTTTTTGCTTTTTCACCGTAAATCCCGTGCCTACTTTACCCACATATTGCAGTTTTGCCTTTTCGTAAACTCCCAAAAGGAGCGAGCTAAAAGGTTTAGGCGAATCTTCATTTTTGGTATATCCTCCTATTACTACTTCTTGCCTTAGATTCGCTTTTACTTTTAACCAATCCTTGGACCGATTGCCTGGGGAATACCTACTGTTTTTTCTTTTGGCCATAATGCCTTCCAGCTTCATTTCCTTAGCAGTTTCAAAAAATTCTATACCATTGGTAATAAAGGCTTCGCTGTTATGGATATGGTCATCATCGGTAGGTAAAATAGCTTTTAAAACTTCCTGTCGCTCGTTCAAGGGAAGATCCATAATGTTTTTGCCATCGAACCATAACAGGTCAAAAACATAATACACCAAATTGCCATCGGCTTCGCTTCGCCAATTCTGTAAGGCACTAAAGTCCGCCTTGCCATCTTTGCCTATAACCACTATTTCACCATCTAGGACCGCATCCTTGTTCCATTTTTCCAGGGCAGCGGTGATAGGGTAATATTTTTCCGAAAAGGATTTATTATTTCTTGAAGATAGATTTACATCCCCATTATGAATATAAGCCACCGAGCGGTATCCATCCCATTTAACTTCATTACTCCAATCAGGATCGTCAAAAGGTTCATCTACCAAGGTGGCCAGCATAGGCTTGATGGATTTTGGAAATTTGGCCTTCTTGGCTTTTTTTAGAATAGTGTCAATTTCCTTTGTTGAGTCCTCTTTTGCCTCATTATCTTTATTTTTTGAATCTTCTTTGGGGATTTTATCTTTTTTAGTGGAAGCTTTAGATTCCTTTTTCTTGGATTGCCCTAGAATATTGGTACTCGTTTCCGCAACCTGGTCGATGGTTTTTTTGGAGATTACGGATTTGTCTTTTTTGGTGATATCTTCTTCCAAAGCATATTTATCCTTCAGTTTCATCAGGAGCCAACCATTTTCTCCCCGTCCGTGGACTTTTACAAGGGCGTATTCCCCTTTAAGCTTTTTGCCTTTAAGTATAAACTTCAGCTTCCCGCTTTCCAGCTCTTTAAGAAGATGCTTGTCTTTTTCCTCCTTGGTCTTCCCGTCAAAATCCGCGGGCTCGTAGGTGCCTTCGTCCCATACTATCACCGTTCCCCCGCCGTATTCTCCCTGCGGAATTATACCTTCAAAGTTGCGGTAGTCATAGGGATGGTCCTCCACCATCATGGCAAGGCGCTTTACTTGCGGATCGGTAGATGGCCCTTTCGGCACTGCCCAGCTTTTTAGCACCCCTTCCATTTCCAATCGGAAGTCATAATGTAAATGCGAAGCGGCGTGTTTTTGAACTACAAAACGCAATACATCCTTCTCACTCTTCCCGCCGAACGGTTCTGGGGTTATCTTCGGATCTCTCTTTTTTTTGTATTTATCTAAAGCCATAATTCTCAATTTTTTAGATGGTTGGTCCTTTGTATCTGGAAGTTAGAAGTTAGAGGTTGGAAGTTAGATGTTATAGCCTGTAAGTTGGAGACTCGAAATTAAAACTAGCAACCTTAAACATACTATTCATGATCAAGGAACTTATAACCTTTATCCGCGAATGGCCGCCTGCCGGAAAGCAGGTTTGGCTTAGGCGGCAGAGTATTTTACTACGAATTTATTGATAAATCCCAACAGCCCCTATGGAGTATTGAATTTTTTAACATTTATGCCGGTGTTGGGTTATCGTATGGTTAATTTTTTTAATGGGAGGGAGGCACAGGAATTTCTGAAATTCTAATATTGATGTCCTCGAAGAGACCGAGATCTTACTATTGAAAAAAGAAGATTTTGAAGTATCCGCAAAACGATTCCGGACTTCAATGGTTTGGTCTATAAAACACTAAAAGGAAATTGCTTGATATTGCAGGATCGTATCCATTTCAACATATCATTATCTGCCAAAGACAAATACAAAGACTTTACCGAAATATTCTACCATTTCCAATAGTGGGTCGCTACATATAGATTGCTAATGGTATTCGGTTTGTTTCTTATTTAAATAATGTGGAAAGGGCTCTCTTTCTCTGCATCCACAAAGTAGGCAGTTAGGGGAAAATAGATCTTTTTGTTAACCTAAGAACATTCCCCTCGTTTAAGACCCAAAAATAATTTACATCAACATTCCCATACATTCTTTTCTCTTGGTTACCTCCAATGATTTATTTCTGAATTCGTATATTTAATTCTGAGAATCCCAAAAAAATTTCGATCATTAAAAATTTTATAACTCCTCTATTAATATTTTGTCTTCATGTTAAACCATTACATGCCGAAATTTCTATCCTTCAAGATAGGCTATTCCCAACAATGATTGTTGCCACCGATCAAAGTGCGTACGATCATATCAAAGAAGCACAAATTCTTATAGATTTGGGAGAGTATGATAAAAGTATTACTTATCTGAACATTATATCCCAACGCTACCAAGGTAACACTCCAGAGGTTGAAGCCCGGATTCTGGGAGGGCTGGCTCGTAATTATTTAAATTTAGGTTTGTATATGAAAGCCGTGCAGTTTTGGGAAAAGGCCATTACTCTTATAGAAGCCCAGCATGAAAATTTATATCTGGAAGCGGTCTTCAGGAACAATATTTCCTTGGCATATATACATTTAAATGAAATGGGTAAAGCAACGGAGAATCTACTCCAATCGTTAAAGGGTTACCCCCTGCCGGAAACCTATCAAAAGCTTTCGGAATTGGCTTTGGATACGGATATGGATTTTAAAAAATCAAGTTTTTATTTAAGTGAAGGGACAGCACTTATAAATAATAAGGAGCTGGAAATTAGGTATTTACTTTCCGAACAGCAGACCCGAGAATTAAATCTTGCCTATATCACGGAAGGTTATGCATACCATTACTATATGATGCAGGATTTTGATGCGTCTTTGGAGAAATATCACGAAGTCTTGGTTATTGCAGAGAAATTGAAGAGAGTGCAATTAAGGGCTGAAACATTGAAACAACTTGGTTTTATTTATAAAAAGATGGGATATGCAGAAAAGGCAAACAGCTATTTTGCCGATCATATTCGACTAAATGATAGTTTGAGGGTTATCATGAACAATAGTTTGAGCATTCCCATCCACGAATTTATTAAAGATGAAGAACGGCCTGCTAAATATTCGCTTATTTTGAGTAAAAAGTATTTGGTTTGGGGATCAATAATACTGACCGTAATTGCTCTGGTTTTTTATTTTAACCACAGGAGAAGACGCCTTAAAATAGTAAAAGAAACAGTAAAACTCGAAGTAGGAAATAATGCAGGCAAGAATAATTCAACTGAAGTTTTTCTATCAGATGAAACCGAAAAGGAACTTGTTCAAAAACTGGAAGAATTTGAAAAATCGGATGAATATTTAAGAAAAGACATTTCATATTCGAGTTTGGTTTCGTTATTGAATACCAATGAAAAATATTTAAGACAGATTCTTAAGCGAAATAAGAATACTGATTATAATAACTATATAAATGAGCTCCGGGTTGGCTATATTCTTAATAAGTTAAAATCTGATCCAGAATATAAAAACTATAAAATAAGCTATCTGGCAGAGGAAACCGGTTTTTCCTCCCATAGTAAATTTACTTCTAATTTTAAACAAGTTGTCGGCCAAACCCCTTCTGAGTTTATTCATAGCATTAGAAATAGAGGGAATTAACGTTATTCTCCTATGGCTTAAGTTTAGGGATCTGTATTGTACAGGGATAGGGGAGATGTTATCCTCCTTCCTTCTTGGGGTTAGCGTAGGATTATTAAATGGTAGTTTAAGTTAAAAGGCAGCCTTTAGTATTTGATTACATTTTTTACCCATTGTTTTCTTTTTTAATTGTCAATTTCCTAAAAAATATAAAAGTCACCTCGTTCTATTTTTTTAAATCCTCAATTTAGGTGTCCGAAATGACATTATTCGAGGTTTTTGCTATTCTCAAGCTTTATTGAGTCAGGATAGGGGAGGGTCTGTCGGTGCCCGCTCTGAGCGCATTCGAAGGGGTTTGTACAATGCAAAAGAGAATAGCTTCAATCAATTTTAAATCTCGAGGTTTTTTAAAATTTATTTAGGATAGGGTTAGGCGCAAAGTCCACAGAGTAAAACCTCTGAGAACTCTGTGTCTTCATAGTGTTCATTGTGGTTAAGGTTTCAGCCCCATTTAGAATCATTTTATCCCCAGAAATAATGTAAACTCTTAAACTTTTAAACCCTCATTAATTATTTAGGAATCACGTCTTAAGTCCTGAGTCTTATTGCAGCGCGGTCTTACATCTTAATCGGACACTACCAATTTGAAATATACAAAAGCGCAAACTACTACGAGGTTCGTTACCAATGAAGTAAGATGGTGTGCTATTTGATATACCACTAACAAATTAAAAAAAAGGATAGCTAGCCTGGTATATCCCTTGTCTAACCGACATATTAACGGTATGATGAATACTAAATCAATAGGACCTTTTATTAAAATATTAGCTTCGATAATATTTATCCTTTCAATTTTTAGTTGTAAAAATATTGATCAGAAACATATAAAGAAAATCGAAAAGAACTTTGGACTTTATGAAGATGAAAGCGACAGTATTGCGGTTGAACTAAAACTGAGCGAATTTAATAACTGGAAAGAATTACTCGAAAGAACAGAACAAATTGTTTGCAATGATAGCGTTCCCAAAATAACTATTGAAAATGATTCTGTTATAAAAAGAGTTTATTTGAGAAATCCCTGTTTGAAAGGATTGTCTTGTATTTTAATAAGAGAAAAAAATATTATCGAAATTCATAATGACACTATAAATAAATCGTACGAAAATTTTTATGCATTAGATAGTTTAGAGAATGTATTACGGAGAGATATAGAAAACAATGGAAAATATCCAAAATTTAGTGACAGTCCTGACAAATTACTAATCTATATTTCGTACGACGAAGATGGAGTTGCAAAATTGCCCCAAATCCTAAGCCGACTAACCGAGGCATTGGAGAATGTTACAAACCGTAGTGATTTAAAAATATGGCTAAGTAGAAAATTTCCCGTCCCGCCACCGCCACCACCTGCAAATCTAAACACCAATCCTGATGGCTGGTAGAAGGAATCGCAATAGCGTACTCACCTAAAAATAAAGCCTTTCTTGAAAATTTTTTAATTACAAATCAAAATATATGAAACAATTAATCGTCGCAAACAAAACGGATTAACTCGAAACAACTTGACCCTAACGCAAAACGTTTTTTTATGTTATAAAATCTAAAATTAGCTATTAAAGGAATGTTAGATTTTTAAAATGTGTTCTACAATGATATAAATTTATGGAAAGAAAAATTATTAACCATAAAACTAAATGTTATGAGTACTAACGAAAGAAATTCGCAAGAACAGGAAAGACAAGGTCAAAGACAGGATCAAGGACAGAGTCAAAGACAAGATCATAATCAAGATCACAGCAATTCGGGACAAGCAAGTTCCCAATCCAATGGACCCACTTCCCAGACCTCCCACAATCCGAAGTCACAAAGCAGTGATCAAAAAAATTGGGATGCCAATCCAGGCCATCAGGAGAGTGATTCACAAAATCAGCAATATAACCGAGGTGACGGTCCGCAAAACTATGACAGGCAAAACCCTGGTGAAAACCAGAGAAACCAAGATCCCACAAGAAGAGGTGAAAATTGGGATGAGGAAGAATAGGAATACTGTGAATAATGGTTTGATACCTGAAATTCAAGAAAACCGTTCCATTAAATCAATGGGGCGGTTTTTTTATTATTTGGATTAAAATAATTTTATAATGGAGTTCGATGATAAAAAGGTGAATATGGTTTTTCAATTTCATTTTAAAGAATATTATTAAATTGTAAACCTTATCATATTGCCCTATATGAAGAAAATTATTCTCATAATCCTCAGTGCTATAGTATTCGTAATTCTAATTATTTATATTTCTATTTGGAGTTCTCCCGCGAAGGCTGAGTCGCAGATTCTGGTAAATGCTGATAATATTGAAAGCACTGATTTTAAGAAATTGGATTCTGTAAGTATCGCCGTAACGACAATGTACGAGGCGAATATTCTCAAAAAAATGATCCAAGGGGAGCAATATCGGGCAGAATGGAGTGTTCCGGTTAAGGTTCCCGTTGTTTACCTTGATACTCTAAAGGGTGGACTAGCCATCATTAAAGAAGGTGGCGGCCATCAGACCTAATCACTGCGATTAGAAAATCCTGATAGGGTTTATTATACCTTGCGCAGTGTGGGTAAAAATCCTCAACCGCTGGTACCCGAATTTGCCAAAACCTTTGGTGTCGAAAATATTATTACCGACGGCATCTCAGCCCAGCATCCTTACGGAGCAATGGTAGTCGCAAAAATGGCTGAAAAAGTTTCCATTTTACATACCCATCCTATCTTGGTTTTTGGCCCCAAACAAGATAGGCTTGGGAAATATAGTGCGAAATATGGCAACAAACTTTACTGGTTGGAGTATGAGACCGAAAGTCCGGTAAATTGGACCCATTACAAAAATGTCACCGAAATTCTGGACACTGAAAATTTGCAGGAAATGAAGACCGAATTGGGCGATAAACTCCATATCGATAAGGAAATTTTGGTTCGCAACCGTCTATTCGATTTGGTAATTGGCGACTGGGACAGGCATGCCAAACAATGGGGCTGGGTGGTTCAAAACGAAGGTGATGCTTATAAAGCCATACCATTGGCGGGAGATAGGGACAATGCTTTTTTTACGCTGGATGGTTTAATCCCGAAAGTGGTTTCTTCCAAAAATATCCAGCCCCGTCTTAGGTCTTTTGAGGAGGAAATAGAATATATCCCCGGTTTGGTCTATCCATTTGACCGTTATTTTTTACTCAATACTCCAACAGAAGTCTTTAAAGAGCAAGCAAGATTTATCCAGGAAACCTTAACCGATGATGCTATTCAGAATGCCTTGAATACTTGGCCCATAATCATCTACCAATTGCACGGAAATGAGATCAGGGACAAACTAATTGCCCGCCGCAATCAATTAGTTGACTATGCGATAGCCTTTAAGGAAGAAATAGATAAGCAAGGAATTTTGGCCGAGCCGTTAAAAGGGTCAGAAGATGCAAAGATTTCTGGAGATTTAAGGGCGTGTTTTGAGTGTCCGATGTAGTTGGTAGTGCTCAATGTTCAGTGATAAAGGCTCTTAAAAAGTAGTAGTTTGCAGTAGCAGTATTCAGTGAATTTTATATTCATTTTCATTTACATCTTCGATTTCCACTCATAACTCATAAATCATAACTCATAACTCATAACTCAAAGGGCAATCAAGATTGAATTCATCTTCATCTTCAGCTTCAACTTAATTTTCGATTTCGTTTTCGATTTCGTTTTCGATTTCGTTTTCGATTTCGTTTTCGATTTCGTTTTCGTTCAAGAAATTAATTGAAAAATTTAGTATATTTTTATACTATTGAATTCAAATAATAGTATATTTGTACACTAATTAACCAATCTTTATAAAACAATCCGTTATGAAATATGATTTGATTAATGAAGTCCTCAAATTGGTTCAGGAATTTGAGCGCCAAATTCAAAATGGATTTCAATATAGCAATGATGTAGAGGGATTTAAAGAATGGATTGCCGTGTCTGTAAATTCAACAAAAGCTAAGATAGAACCCGCTTGGGAAGCGAAAGAATATGGGCGCAGCCCAGAAAGCGTTATTAATACGCTTATAGTGCATATGAACCGATATGCAAGAAGTTATTCAAAAGCAGCAATTTATGATTCCGATTTTTCTACGCAAGAGGATTTTATTTATCTTATCAATTTAAAAGCATTTGGGGCCATGACCAAGATGGAGTTGATAAAGAAGAATGTTCACGAAAAGTCCGTGGGTATCCAAATTATAAATCGTTTGATAAAACAAGGCTGGGTGGTCCAAACCGATTCCAAGCAGGATAAACGCAGTAAGCTAGTAGCAATTACTAAAAAGGGACTGAAGGCGTTGGAAAATTTAATGGACAAAGTGAGAAAAGCTTCCGAAATTGTAGTCGGGGATTTAAATCACGACGAAAAAATGGAGCTCATTCGATTATTGAATAAGTTGAACGACTTCCATAACCCAATCTATCTAAAAAATCTTGACTCTTCCGAATTATTGGATGAGGTTATACAAGAAATGGAGAACAAATAAAAATGAAAAAGAAAATAGCAATAATAGGATCTGGATTTTCTGGTATTTCTGCAGCAGCCTATGCGGCAAAAGCGGGGAATGAAGTGCATGTTTTCGAAAAGCATGACCAACCCGGTGGCAGAGCAAGACAGTTTTCTACCGATAATGGCTATGTTTTCGATATGGGACCCAGTTGGTATTGGATGCCCGATATTATGGAAAGCTTTTTTGCTGATTTCGATGCCAAAACTTCAGATTATTTTGAATTGGTTTCCTTAAATCCACAGTTCGAAATGATATTTAAGGAAGAAAATATTTCTATTCCTGAATCTTATGGAGATCTGAAAAAATTATTTGAGTCTTTAGAACCTGGCGCTGGAAAGCAGTTGGATAAGTTTATGGATTCTGCCCGGTTTAAATACGAAGTGGGAATGCAGGATTTTGTGAGTAAACCCTGCCATAACTGGTGGGAGTTTGTATCCCCCAAGATTGCTGGTAGCGCTATAAAATTAGATTTGCTCAGCAATTTTAGAAGTTATGTCAGTAAATATTTTAAAAATCCAAAGTTGCGGACGCTTATGGAATTTCCAGTAATATTTCTCGGAGCTTCCCCAAAAAATATTCCAGCCCTTTATAGCCTAATGAACTTCGGTGGTTATGCTTTGGGCACCTGGTATCCAATGGGTGGTTTTCATCAATTGGTTCAGGGAATGAAAGACGTTGCGGAAAAACAGGGCGCCACTTTTCATTTTAACCATACTCTAGAGAAAATAAACACAAAAGATGGAAAAGTGACCTCCTTGATAATAAATGGAGAGACGCAAATTTTTGATGCCGTAATTGCTTCCTCAGATTATCACCATACCGAAACCTTACTGTCTGAAGACAAAAGAAATTATACCGAAACTTATTGGAAAGAGCGGACTTTTGCACCTTCCTGCTTGATTTATTATTTAGGTATCAATATGAAAATCCCTAATTTAAAACACCATACTTTATTTTTCGAAAATGATCTGGATGCGCATATAGACAGTATTTATGGGGATAAGAAGTGGCCTGAAAAGCCGTTGTTTTATGTCTGTGCACCTTCCAAAACGGATTCAACTGTTGCGCCCAAAAATTGTGAGAATTTATTTTTGTTGATGCCATTGGCAACTGGAATAAGCGATGACGAAGCAACAAGAGAAATTTATTTAAAGGAAATGTTGACGCGTATTGAAACACATACTGGAATGAATGATATCTGCTCAAACATTGAATATAAAAAAAGCTACTGTGTAAGTGATTTTATCCACGATTATAATGCGTATCAAGGAAATGCTTATGGACTCGCAAATACATTGTCCCAAACGGCTGTATTAAAACCTAAAATCAGAAATAAAAAAATAACAAACTTATTTTATACCGGTCAGTTAACTGTTCCCGGACCTGGAGTTCCGCCATCCATTATCTCAGGAAAAATAGTAGCTAAAGAAGTAAATAACCTAATGAAACAAACCTATGAAAAAGCTGTTTGACGAACTGTCCTACGATGTAAGCAAGAGCACCACAAAAAAGTATAGCACCAGTTTTTCTTTGGGAATTCTAGCATTAAAGCCTTCCATCCGTCCTGCCATTTATGCTATTTATGGCTATGTGCGATTGGCAGATGAAATTGTGGATAGCTTCCACGATTACAATAAAGATGTTTTACTGGAAAGGTTCAGAACTGAAACCGATTTAGCTTTGGACGAAGGTATTTCGCTGAATCCCATCTTACAATCCTTTCAGGATACGGTAAAGGCTTATCAGATTGACAGGGAATTAATTTATCAGTTTTTAAACAGCATGCAAATGGATTTAAAACCGGTAGATTACAATTCTGAATTGTACGATGAATATATTTACGGCTCTGCGGAAGTGGTCGGGCTTATGTGTTTGCAAGTGTTTACGGAAGGTAATAAGCAACAATATGAAGATCTTAAACCTTATGCCAGAAAATTGGGGTCCGCTTTTCAAAAACTTAATTTTCTAAGAGACCTTAAAGATGATTATCAATATCTGGGCAGAACCTATTTTCCCGAAATAGAAATGAGTGTATTTTCAAATGAAGTAAAAGCTGAAATTGAAAAAGGAATAGAACAAGAATTTAGGGAGGCGCTGATCGGGATTAAATTATTGCCCATTTCTTCCAAATTCGGAGTGTATATGGCTTATAGATATTACCTATCATTGTTTCATAAAATACAAAGAAAAAACGCCCAAAATATTTTAAATCAGCGCATTCGAATTCCGAATAGTTTAAAATTTGTTGTGATGCTAAAGAGTTATGTGCGTTATAAAACCGCCTTTTTATGAAACACCCGTTTATACTTATCTTTCTTTTTTTCATTGGCTCTTTCGCAGTTAAATCTCAGAACATGGATTTAGAATTTATACGTTCAAATTATGAAAATGCGGTTAAGGATAAAGAGCTTTGCCGCGGAATGATGGACGCTTTGACGGCGGAGAAGGATGAACCGGTTTACTTAGCTTATCTAAGTGGCTTGCAAACGTTATGGGCAAACCACACGATAAATCCCATAGCCAAATGGGATACTTTTAAAAAAGGAACCACAAATCTCGATAGAGCAGTAACTATGGCTCCGAATAACTTGGAAATTAGATTTATACGCTTATCAGTTCAAAAAAACGCGCCTAGGTTTTTAGGTTATTATAAAGAAATAGAAACAGATGAGGCAGTTATTGAACATTATAAAGACGAAATAGAATCGCTTTCATTATTACGACTGATCAATAAAATTTAAGGATTATAATGAGATATCAGCTTCATACTGCACAACAATTGAATTGTGATTTAGACACGGCGTGGAATTTTTTTTCCTCTCCATTTAATCTCTCTAAAATCACACCCAAGGAGATGAATTTTGTTGTAAAATCCGAAATAAAGGAAGATGAAATCTACGAAGGAATGGAGATTGCTTACACGGTTTCTCCTGTTTTAAATATTCCTATGAAATGGAAAACAATCATCACGGAAGTGAGTTATAAAAAGAGCTTTACCGATTTTCAGAAAAAAGGTCCTTACAAATATTGGAACCATCAGCACGTATTTCGTCCAAATGAGGGGGGAGTTTTAATGATGGATACAGTAGATTATGAATTACCTCTTGGATTTTTGGGCAGAATAGCGCACAAGATATTTGTAAAAAAGAAGCTAAATAGTATTTTCGATTACCGTTATAAAGTTTTGGAAGAACGGTTTAACGATTTAAAGAACGAGAAATGAACTTTCTGATAGTCATAGTAGTTTTTATAGCAATGGAAGGGGCCACTTGGGTTATCCATAAATATGTGATGCACGGCTTTTTATGGGTGCTACATCGCGATCACCACGATCATAGCACTGATGGACCCTTGGAAAGAAACGATTTGTTCTTTGTAATTTTTGCCATTCCAGCCATTCTTTTGTTTTACTTAGGTGTACAGCAAGGAGTCAATTACCTATTCTATATAGGTTTGGGCATTACACTGTATGGCATGGCCTATTTTATGGTACACGACATTTTTATACACCAACGCGCCAAGGTTATTAAAAAAACTGAAAATCCCTATTTGCTCGCTATCCGAAGGGCCCATAAACAGCACCATAAACATCTTGGGAAGGAAGAGGGAGAATGTTTCGGATTTCTATGGGTTCCTATAAAATATTTTAAAATGTATTTTAATAAAAACAAATAATGCTTCAATCGAGTACCTATTTACTTGTTAATTTCTTCGCAGTAATTATTTGTTTTATTGCTTCATTTGATAAGAGGGTCCAATTTTATAAATACTTTGGAATCTTTCTTATATCCAGTACCATTGTGGCCATTCCGTTTATTGCCTGGGATGTTTGGTTCACGGATATGGGAGTTTGGTGGTTTAATACGGATTATACTACAGGTCTTATTATCGCAGGTTTGCCTATTGAAGAATGGATGTTCTTTTACTGTATCCCTTTTGCCTGCATATTTACATATTACTGTTTAGATAGGTTTTTCGATCTTAGCTGGGCAAATGTTTTCAATAATGTAATTGTTTTTATAACAACCATTGTTTGTGTGGTTGCAGCTCTGCTATACCACGATAAAATATACACTTTTGTTACCGCATTGGTTACTTTAGGTGCAATTTTGTATTTGCATTTTATCGCAAAAAGGGATTGGTTGGGCCAGGCCTCATTTGTTTTTATAATCCTGATGATTCCATTTTTTCTTGTGAACGGAGTTCTGACCGGCTCTGGCATTGAAACTCCTATAGTTAATTACAATTCACAGCATTTTTTAAATGTTCGTATGCTCACCGTGCCAATAGAAGATGCTGTTTATGGCTATAGCCAGTTTATGCTGAATGTTTATTTTTTCACTTTACTTAAGAAGAAATATTCGGATAAGAAGGAAATTAAGTCGGCACTAACTGAATAGTTTACGGCTCTTTGTGTATTTATTTAATGTAGCAATCGATATCGAAGTTTCAGTTTTTCACTAAATCCAAAACCCAAAAAAAGTAGAGGAATGAAAAAAGTTATAATCATAGGTGGAAGTAGAGGGATTGGCCGTGCGATAATTAAAACCTTGGTTATTGACTGCGAAATCATCAATATAAGCCGAACCCCTGCGGACATTGAAAATGACAATCTAACCCAATACCAATGTGATGTTTTGGAAGATGATCTGCCTGAAATTTCGGAGGCAGACACCTTGATCTATTGTCCTGGCAGCATCAATTTAAAACCTATTTCGCGATTAAGTATTGACGTCTTTCAGAATGATTTCAATATTAATGTTTTGGGTGCTGTTAAGGTTATTCATAAATATCTTCCATTATTAAAGAAAGGTTCAAATTCTTCAATATTACTTTTCAGCACCGTTGCCGTAAAATTGGGGATGCCTTTCCACGCAAGTATTGCAACCGCGAAAGGGGGAGTGGAAGGTCTTGTAAAATCCCTAGGAGCAGAGTTAGCTCCTACAATAAGAGTGAATGCCATAGCTCCAACGGTTACAGATACAGGTTTGGCAGCGAACCTATTGAGAAATGACCAAATGAAAGAGAAAATGATTGAAAGACATCCTTTAAAAAAATATTTAGATCCCCAAGAAGTGGCAGAAATGGCTGCATTTTTAATTTCAGATAAAGCCGCCTCTATCTCAGGACAAATTTTTAGCATGGGTTGCGGAATTGTAACGCTTAAACTTTAATCTTTTTAAGTCTTTTTTATTCCAGAAATAAATCTTAGCAAATAGAAAAAAGTAGCCGTTGTCAGTGGCAGTATCCTGTGAATTCCAGTTTCAACTTCATCTTCAACCCAACTTCCACTTCCTCTTTCATTATTCCATGTAGCTTCTTAGCGCGAGGGAGCACAGGAGTGGAGAGGTAGAGGTAATCCATTTCAATAAATTTCAACTTTATTTTCACTTTATCTTTCACTTCATCTTCTCCCCATAGTCTATCCGGATCATCCTTCAACCCGCCTAATAATAGAAAATTCTGAATTCTTAATTCTCAATTCATAATTCTGAATTCTGAATTGATAAATCTGAATTGATTTCCGTCTAATTTTATCTTCGATTTTTTATCCGTTTTATAATTAAGATTGTACTTTTGTCGAAAATTTCAAAACCTTAACTTTTAATTATGAAAAAAATTTTAGTGCTTGTTTTTTTGATGGTCGGATTAGCTACGTTCGCCCAAAGAACAGTTACCGGGACCGTAGTTGATTCGGATGGGCGGATGCCTCTTTCTGGAGCCAACGTGATTGAGGTAGGAACACAAAATGGATCTATTACCGACTTTGACGGTAATTTTATTTTGGAAGCCAAAGCCAATTCTGGGACGCTTTCTATTTCGTACATTGGATATGATGAAAAGAAAGTTTCATTTACCATCGTTAATGGCAAGGCAGAACTAGGAACCATCGCATTAAACGTTGATGCCGATGCACTTTCAGAAGTTGTACTTGTAGGAAAGGGTGTTATCGATTTGGCTGCGGATAGACAAACTCCCATAGCTGTTTCTACCATCACTTCACAGGAAATTCAATCCAAAGCAGTGGGTAACGTAGAATTTCCAGAGGTTATAAAAAGTACTCCTAGCGTTTATGTCAGCAATCAATCGGGAGGTTTTGGTGATTCTCAAATGTTTCTAAGAGGTTTTGACCAAACCAACACAGCTTTCCTTTTAAACGGTCAGCCCATTAATGGTATGGAAGACGGTAAGGTTTATTGGTCCAACTGGTCCGGAATGTCCGACGTTGCAAACGTGGTTCAGGTACAAAGAGGATTAGGATCTTCAAAACTGGCTATTTCTTCTGTAGGAGGTACTGTAAACATCGTTTCACGTGCTGCTGGAAGAAAACAAGGTGGTTTCGCACGTCTTATGACAGGTAACGATAGCTACCTAAAAGGAACTCTTAGCTACGATTCAGGTCTAAAAGGCAAGTGGGCTTATTCTTTCTTGTTAGACCACTGGCAAGCGCATAGAAAATATGCTGACGGAACTGCGGGTGAAGGCCAGAACTATTTTATTGGAATTGGATTTGTACCAAATGAAAAGCACTCATTCAATTTCCTATTGACAGGTGCACCACAGTTTCACGATCAGAACTTTTCAAAGAAATTGGAGGTTTATGATGAATACGGAAGAAGGTACAATGACAACTCTGGATTTTACCACGGTGAAAGATATACTTTGAGAAGAAACTATTATCACAAGCCTATTGCCAACCTTAACTGGGATTGGAACATTAGTGAAAAGACCAATCTTTCCTCCGTTCTTTATGCCTCTTGGGGTAGAGGTGGTGGTACAGGTCCTGCAGGTAGTAGCCGAAATATAGTAAGGGATGACAATGGAAGTGTTGACTTTGACGCTATTGAAGAAAATAACATTGCCTCGGCCGAAAACGGAATTGGAAGCTATGGTCGGGGTTCTTTGGTACGAAGAATGTCGGTAAACAATCATAACTGGTACGGTTTCCTTACCAACCTTCAAAGTGGGGCAGGTGACAATTTCACGTATAACGTTGGATTGGATACTCGTTTTTATACCGGTAACCACTGGTACCAAATGAACGATCTTCTTGGGTTGTCCGGTTATGCCGACGATCGTGGATACGGTGGAATGAGAGGCCCGGATTACGTAATTTCCGAGACTTTTAAAGCTAATCCTTGGTCGGCATTGTTCAACTCTGCTAGTGAAGGACAGCGTTTTAATTATGACTACACCGAATTTATAAATTACCTTGGTGGATTTGGTCAGGCAGAATATAAGCTTGATAATTTCTCAGCCTTTGTTCAGGGAGCTGTTTCTACACAAAGCTACCAGAGAGAAGGACGTGCTACAGGTTCTGAAATAGAAGGTGTAAACGGTCTGGGTAAATCTGATAAGGTGAACAAAACCGGTTATAACATTAAAGGAGGATTAGGTTATACCTTTATTGAAGGTAACACGCTTTTCGTAAACGCCGGACATTATTCCCGTCAGCCTTTCTTGGATAACATTTTTTCCGATATCAGAAACTCCAATTACATTCTTTCTGGAGATAATGCTATTGACAACGAAGAAATTACCGGAATAGAGGGAGGTTATAAGTTAAGAAGTGGAAACTTTAGTTTAGATCTTAATGGTTATTATACTAAATGGGGAAATAGATTCCTTAGCGGTGGGTTTATACAAGGAAATCCTGATAGCCCAGATCCAGTTCAACAAGTTGATAGATATCAGCGATTCACCAACATTACACAAGTTCATACTGGATTTGAGTATGAAGCGAAATACAGATATTCCAGTGAATTTATGTTTAGAGCTTTTGGAAGCATCGGAAACTGGAAATATGATGGATCTTCTCCTTTTCAAACCAGAGAGGACCAGACCAACGTTGTTTTGGAAGAAGGTGAAGTTGACCTAACTGGTACTAAAGTTGGAAACGCACCACAAACCTCTTTCGGTTTTGGATTTAAGTACAATATTGTTGGCGGTCTTAGCATTGATGCCGACTATAATATCTATACGGATTTGTACGGCTTGGTTGATGCTAAGGATGTTACAAAGTCTGCAATTAAAGGTGAAGTTTATCAAGCAGAGCGTTTGCCCGCTTATAGCTTGCTAGATGCCGGTATTACCTACCAATTTGACTTTGGAGGGCAGAACTTTACCATTCGCGCCAACTGTTATAACGCGACCAATGAAGTATATCTAGGTCAAAAAGATGCTTACGGTTATTACTACGGAAATGGTAGAACCTGGAACGCAAGCCTAAAATATAGCTTCTAACAATAAAATATTCAGTAGATTTCTGCTGAACTGTAAAAAGCCGTCCCAAATACGAATTGGGACGGTTTTTTTATGAGTAGTTTGTGGAATGAGAGTATAGTGATGCGAGGGTTAAGAATACAGTGTGCTCAGTTTTCAGCGGTAAGTATTCAGTATTAGTATTCAGTGTTGAGTTTGGGTTGTATTGGCAGTTTACAGTTGGAGTAAGTGGTTACTGATATGTATAAATATTGAAAGGACAGGGTGTTGAGGGTAGAGAATATTCAGCTTTCAATTAAAATCCAATTTAATGGATGGTTAGCATCAGAAATCATGGTTGGCTGTTAGAAATTTGGAGTATGTGCTTTTACAAGACTTCCATTGCGATCAATAATATCTTCTCTGAAATGTTAAAAAATACCTAAGAGAATCTTATATTTGGAATTCGATACAACTTTATCCTTAATCTGGAATCCCGTAAAGAATAGACCATGTTTTGAGTTATTTTTGGGGAATAAGATCACGAAATATTCAATTTAAATAAATACCAGCTATCTCAGAAGATACTCAATAGCTCAACCTAAAGAAATTAATAAAATGGAGAAATGGAATGAACTCTGTTATATTCTATCCGAAAATCTACCAACTAATACTAGCGAGCAATTATTCGAATTAAAAGTAATTCGTTCCTTTGAAAAATTGGGATGGAGCGAATACAACAATGAAATTATCGTGAGGGAAAGTATTCAATTGGGCGCATCCAACAGAATCAGTCCAGATTTGGTTTTTCGTTCAGCTGAGAAAGGGAATCTTTTTATTGTTGAGGTTAAAAAACCGTCAGTAGAGATCGAAAGTTCAATCTATCAAGGACAGCTTTCATCTTATTTGGTCATAATGAGGGTGGATTTTGGATTGTTGATTGGGAGTTAATTATATTGAGACTGCATAACCCCGCCTGCACCTCCTAAGCCACCCATCATTTCCGTAGCGATAACAGCTCCCATAATCCCGGAATTGCTATTTGAAAATTCATCAACAGCATCTTTTGCAACGTCAAATGCTTTTTCTTGTTGCCAGGTATAACCATCAATGGAATTGTGCGCTTTGTCTTGAAATCGCTTCCAAAACCTTTCTTCCTGCCTCTGTTAAACTGTCAACTTCTATAAATGTAACATAAAACTTTGTAAGTTCCAGGCCCAGATTTTCCCAAAAGGGGAGCAGTATTGTTCTAAGATTTTCCGAGATGTCATCCAAATGGGCCGAAATCTGTTTTAGAGATAGTTGTCTTTCTATAGTTTTTTTTACGCTTCAATCGATATCCCAGTTCCATCATAAGTTCTATAAACTGATCCCTTCACATAAAGTCGGGCTTAAGTGTATAGTACATTCTATCCATCCCATAACCTGAATGGTACTCACGCAGTTCGTCTGCTTCAAGAACCAGCTGTGCTGTTTTGTTATCAAAAATCTTTTGCCTAGTGTCGTACTGGGCAACGGCCTGCTTGCTCAGACCAGCTTCTTTATAAAGACTGTTCAGGGAAAAACTCATTTTTTGTTTGCTTTCCCGGAACCAGTTGTTTGTGGGGTGCCGAAGTTTTTTTTAATGTCGATGTCAAGTTCATCCTTGGCGATCTCCATCATCTTCTCAAGATAATCGATCATTATCTGCTTTCTGCCTACAGTGCGCTCAAGCTCCTTTACACGGGCCTCGAGCTCCTTCATTTTTTGGTTGCTGCTGTCTTTCATCTCTATAATTTTAAATCCTTGTTCGTTAAAGGTAGAGAATTTGTAGATCCAACCATAGATCGTATGGTTTCCAACCCATTAAACTTCTCTAATTGGGGTACGCTAAACTTACCACTCTCTCAAAATCTGCAATAATCCTTTTCTTAAATTCAATTGAGTATTTACGCTGCTTGCGAATACTTCGTACATTTGCTTTCATAGTTTTCCACTCTTTAAATGGTCAACCTATATCAGGGACGTACACATTGAACGCTCCCACTTCTTGTCAAGTTCTAAGATAGCAGAATTTCAGGCGACCTCTTCCACGATTATAAGAGAAATTTTTTCCAGTGGTTTTTTGGTCCTTTGTCTTATTAAATTGTTTACTGTCCCCAGAATTCCCGATTCCCCCGAGCTTATTTAATTTTAAATTTAAATTTCATTTTTCTAAAAATAATGGCCGATATGGTTTTCCGTAAAGATTATATAAATGGTTGATTTAGATTTGCTTTGTTAGAACTTTAACCATATTTAATTATGATAACAGCAGAACTAAAAAGTCATTTTTTAAGATTGTACCAAATAGCATTTTCGGATGATAACTTCGATGTCCTGGAATTGCAAATGCTATATAAGTTTGCCGAGGAACGAGGCTTCACCCCCGAGCAATTGAATGAAGTTTTATTAAATCCTTCACACGATTCTACCATCCCCGATTCTTTGGAAAAAAGGGTCGAATATCTATATGACTTAGCGGTTATGATTTGGGCTGATAAAAAGGTTACTGATGATGAATATATCACCTTGAAAAAATATTGCAGAAAGTTTGAGTTTTTGGAAGAGAACATTACCGGACTGGCGGATTATTTATTGGAAAGTGCCAAGGAAGGTCTACCAAAAGATGAAATCATTAATAATATCAATTCATAATTATGGCAGCAATCAACAAATTATTTAAGCTAAAAACCAAAGTAGCTCCTAAACCAGTAGAGGATGAAACTGAGGATGCGAGAGAGCAAATTAGAATTACTTATTACCAAAGTGGTTATGGTGCATCTAAGAAAGCTAATGGAAATCCAACCACATTTGGGGTTGCCTTGAATAATCTTTACAATAGTTTTGAGGAGCTTTGCAGGAAACAGCTGAATGAGCAGAGACGATTAAAGCAACCTTATATAGAGGAGTAAGAAAGGCAGCGTACTTCATTAAAAAAGAAAGAAACTGCACTCTCTATTTATGAAGAAACAACTAAAAAGATCGAAAGGGAAATTGAAGGACATAGGTTTGAAATAGTCGACATAAAGCAGAATCCGGATAAATATGGGATAGATGCCAATAAGAGGCCACAAGCCCAATTTTACATAGGCCTGTTCCTTTTACTGCCAATAACAATTTATCTTTTTGTTTTTTATATATCTGCATCATACTCCGCATTTTTTAAGGATTTTGAAACAGGTAGTTTAACCGCAGCAATTTTTGATGCTGATGCACTGGGTAAGGCTATAAATGACGGTTGGCTGGAGGCTGTTTTTGTCGGTACCATTCCCTTTGTTTTCATGGGATTGGGTTATTTAGTTCACATGTTTCAAAAAACAAAGGGATGGTTGGCAATTGTAAAGCTCGTGTTTTTATTTGTTCTTACCTTCCTGTTCGACGTGATTCTTGCCTATTTAATTGAAAAGAAAATCTTTTTGTTTAATGCCGTTTTGGGAGATAAATTCACTCCCACAGACGCTGTACAAAGTGTCAATTTTTGGGGAATAATTTTCGCGGGTTTTATCGTGTACGTTATTTGGGGCCTCGTCTTTGATTTCGTTATGAAGGAATATGAAAACGTCGATAAAATTAAGTCGTTTATAAGAGGCAAGCAGGCAGAGATAAAGAATGCGATTCAAAAAAAGACCGACTTGAATACCCAGATGGAAGAAGTAAGGAAAGACATTACCACTATCAATGGTGTTATCTCTGAACTTCAATCAAAAATTGATGGCTTCATTTTCCCTGTAAAGGAATATCTCTTGTATCATTATCAGTATGTTGAAGGATGGTATCAATCCATAAATGCTGAGCTGAAATTCCCTCAAAATCATTTGGATCAATTGCACCAAGAGTGTGAAATAATCGCTGAAAAACACCTTCAAGTACTAAATCTAAATGGGATGGACTATCAAAACTTGGTGTTTACAAAAAATTAAAAATATGAAAAATCTATATATTCAGTGTATTGTGTTTTTGGCAGTGCTTTCAATATTTTCGTGCAAGGAAGATAAAAAAGAAAACGAAAAGACTCCTGGACCCGCAAATACAAGTGTGATAAAAAAAGCTGGAGACGCCAATTTAAATATTAGTTTTCTCTTGGACCTCTCAGATAGAATCGACCCTAAGAAATATCCAAATAAGTCAATGGAGTTTTATGAGCGGGATGTTGCCTATATAAAATCTGTTTCGGAGGCCTTTGATACGCATATGCGAAATAAAAAGGTAAGAGAGATGAACGATCAAATCCAAGTGTTTTTTGACCCCGAACCTCAAAATAATAACGTCAATGCTATTTCCAGAAATCTTAAATTTTTAATCAATAGACAAAATGCCTCCTTGGAACTTCTGGATGAAATTAAGAACACCTATGCATCCAAACCATTGGAAATATACGACCTTGCTATAAATGACAATAATTTTATTGGTTCTGATACTTGGAGGTTTTTTAAGGATAAAGTAAAAGATTACTCTATTGAAGAGGACCATAGAAATATACTGGTGATTTTTACCGATGGATATATCTATCATGAGAATACCAAAATGAAGGAAGGAAATAAGACCTCCTATATCACCCCCCAGGTTATCCGCAACTATGGCCTAAACACGAAGGCCTGGCAAGAGAAAATGGATAAAAATGAGTACGGATACATTCCGGCTACCACAAATCTCCACAATTTGGAAGTTCTTGTCTTGGGTATTAATCCAGACCCCAAAAACCCATATGAAAAAGAGGTTATTATGAAATATTGGACTGACTGGTTTGAAGCGATGGAGGTAGGTAGATATGAAATTAAAACTGCTGACTTACCATCGGACTTAGATAAAATTATTAAAACATTTATACTAAAATGATATTCGAGAGGAGGGAAAATCAGGTCTTGATTTGCCATTATTTTTTGGAAATTCTAGTTTTGATAAGTTAAGGTCGGCCTTACCTTGTCCAGGTTTAAATTATGAGTGAGTGGAAAATAAATGGGCGGCGTACCGTCTGTTTCAGCATTTGCTAAAACACTAAAGAGAACAATTATAAGGATACAATAATGAAAAATACAATCTTTCTGGTTGTATTTATCTCATTCGCTATTTCTGCGATGAGTCAAAATATCGCTAAATTCAGAACACAGGAAATCCCGATAAAACTTTTGGATTATAACGGTAATTGGGGAGAATGGGGTGATTGGGAAAAATCGTCTTTTCTTATCATCCACAATTTAGATGATGAAAGAATAACTATTTATGGAGGCCATCTTGAATAGTAATATCAATCCACCTTGGAGTCCTACTCTTCGCCTAGAATTGATATAGTGGAATGGGAACCAACAAAGGATCATAACGTTCGGATTCTAAATGACACAATTGATTTATACCGCTATTACGATCTCACTGTTCAGGCTGAATTTTTATATGACTGCGTGGCGGAAACCATTGAAAAAATAATACCTGCCGAATTGGATTACTTGGGGAAATACGATCGACTGGCCCATTATATAAACAGTAATTTCTCCTTGCCAGACACTAAAGTCGACTTACTTATCAAGGTTCTAGATCAGAATAAGGGGATACTTTCAAAGAATAAAAGTGAAAAGGAGTTTGATGATTTTACTGAGGAAGAGGTTTTGGGAATTGAAGAGCGTTTTCGGGCTATTTTTGGATAGGTTTTGGGGTGGCCCATCGGCTCCCTTTGACTCCCTTTATCTCCGTTCAGGGACTACGGTTTGGGTCGTTTCTTTATAGGGAGTTGAAAAATAATTTAAGTTGTAGGGAACGCGAGGGGACTCGCGCACCTGCGAGGAGTTAATTACCAAGGAACGCGAGAGGACTCGCGCACGAGCGGGGTATCATGATTAAAATATTAAATTAAAGAAAGGCAAGTAAAAACCTATATATTTTCTTGCCACTCCCAAATCACCACATTCCAATGATTGTCTGATGAGTCGGTATAAGAATGTATAATTTCATATCCCACTTTTTGATGTGCTCTTAAAGAACGTTTATTACTGGATTCAATTTCTGTAATAGAAAAATCGTAACGATCAGAAAAAGCGGTTTTGTATTGATGAAATAATCCTTCAATCAATCCCTGCCCACGATAATCCTTGTGCACACAGGCTTGTCCCACGACCATATAATTAAAATCGGCAATTGATTTTCCTCGATAAGGAATTTTTTTAAATTCATCAAACATCGGATAAATCAAAGGAATATCAAATCGAGATTTTTTGGTCATTGCCAATACATATCCAACCACTTTACCATTTTCTTTTGCCACTATATGCGGCTCAATGTTGGTTAAGCCAATAAGCGTTTCCCAATCGTGATCTACCGTAACAAAGCCATCCATTTCCGCCTCTTCTTTGGAAAGGTTCTTCTTTAAATTGTCTTTTTGCAAGTTTAGTATTGCGTGTAAATCTTCTTTTTTGTCTGTCGTTTCGAAAGTTATCATAATTAATATATGTGAAATGAGGTTTTAATGCCGGTCTTATTGTGTTCAATATTATAATATTTTTAAACCTATCCAACTTTCTCCACATAGTCCCCGCTCCCGTGCGTCCCGAGACCTTCGGGAGCAACACTTGGTTTTCCAAGCTGTGAGGCAGTAGCCGCGGTCACAAACTCTTGCCTTAAATAACTTAATGTATGACCTCTATCCGTAATTGTCTTGGGATTCGTTGATTTTGGTTTTGTTGATTTTGGATTTGAGAATCGTAAATTCATTTTTAAAAATTTACTTTTCCAATCATTAGCGTCCTAAATGTTTTTACTTAATCTCTGCAAAACACCTCATTTTATTAATATTACTGGAGGTTTAATGTGTTAAGGGGTTGAAAATTAAATGTCAAATCGGCCTATCGAAAATTTATCGTAAAACCCGCCTGCGGAACGGGAAGGTTTCAAATGGACCACAAAATTTATTTAAGACAGGATTGTTTTCGAATCCTTAATCCCTAACCACTTATAATTTATTTCTCTTCGCTTTTATTTCTTAAATCTTGTATACCCATTTATCAGTTGCCGGCATTTATCAGTTGGTATCCGGATTTCCTTTAGGGTTTCCTCAGCTATAGATCTAAACTGTAAATGAATCTGCATTTACGAAGGAACGCGAGGGGACTCGCGCACTAGCGGGGGGAGTTATGTCACCTTAAATTACTACCTCAAAAATATCGTTTTCTGCAACATCTACCACAACAGAATCTCCGATCTGAATCCTGAATTTGTAATGCCTATGACCAAGGGTTAATGCATTTTATTAATAAGCATTATCCAAAGTCCATACAAGAACGACTTGCAAGTGATGCCGAATTTCGAAAATCCCAAATAATCGGTTTCGCTAAATACCTTGTTGAAGTTTTGTATTTAAACAAGTCCATGTTAGACTGAGACAAGGACAATTACAAATCGAACCCAAGTTCTAAACTTTAAACCTGCTATGGTTCCCGTGCGCTGGTTCCAGAGCGGAGTCGAAAGGAGCCGAGGCACGATTTCTCACATTAGCTGCGAAATTGATTTCTTTCCGGTTCCCGGGCTTTTCGCCACCGCATTAGAAAGGTTGATTCTGACGAGTCTAACGAATATAAAAGACGTTTTCTCAGAAGGCGTGAATACTAGAACTAACCAAATGATTGAGTATTTCAATTACCTCTTCCAATTGTTAAAATAATCCCAAGAGAAACCTTATATTTGGGGGATTTGATACAAACTTAGCTAGAATAAGGATTCCCGTAAAGAAAGCATTCTAGATTCCATTAAATTTGAGAACATAACCAAACCCAATTAATGTCAACAAAGTTTTTTACCAACCAAGACCAAAACACATTATTCAATAAATTTCAGGGGGTATTCGATAACAACAAGGATATTGAATATTTTGATGCATTGGTAGGATATTTTAGAGCGTCGGGATATTTTAAAATAAGACCGTTGCTAAACGATGTTCCTAATATTCGCATTTTGGTTGGAATAAATGTTGATGCTCTAATTTCCCATTATCAAACTAAAGGTCTTCTATTTCAAGGTGATGCAAATCAGACTTTAAAGAATTTTTTAGCTAAAACAAAGGAGGATATTCAAACAGCTAAATATTCAAAGGAGGTTGAAGATGGTATTCTGCAATTTATAGAGGATATCTGCACAAAAAAAATAGAGGTAAAGGCGCATCCTTCTAAAAAGCTACACGCCAAAATCTACATTTTCAAGCCTGAAAATTGGAATGAGCATAGGTCAGGAAGCGTAATAACAGGTTCATCCAATTTGACAGATTCCGGTCTTGGCAGTAATGCCAATCAATTCAATTATGAGTTTAACGTAAAGCTACAAGATTACGATGATGTAAAATTTGCTAGTGAAGAATTTGAAAGGCTATGGATTGAAGGGGTACATATATTGCCATTTGAGATTACTAAACTTAAAAAGCAAACCTATCTCAACGATGAATTCACTCCATTCGAAATTTATATCAAGTTTCTAATTGAATACTTCGGCAATAGTGTTGAGTTTGATCCAAATACAATCGATGACTTACCAGAAGGTTTTATGCGCCTTAATTACCAAACTGATGCTGTAAAATCTGGATTAAAATTATTGCGAGACCACAATGGATTCTTCTTAAGTGATGTAGTAGGTTTGGGGAAAACGGTTGTTGGAACATTGATAGCAAAGGAGTTTTTCTATACAAATGGTTTTCCGTCACATATTACCAACACTTTGATTATTGTTCCGCCAGCACTTAAACAGAATTGGGTGGAAACATTAGATCTCTTTGGTCTTCAGAACTACAGAATCATTACAAACGGTAGCTTACACAAGATAACCAATGCAAAAAAATACGATTTAATAATTGTAGATGAAGCACATAAATTTAGAAATGATAGTGCCGAAGCATATAATGAACTCCAAAAGATTTGCAAAACTTCAACAAACCACCGCTTAAAAGACGGCAGCTTTGAAAAGAAGAAGGTAATGCTAATTTCAGCAACACCTTTAAATAATAGACCAGAGGATATTGCCAACCAAATTTATCTTTTCCAAGACTCAAAAGATAGCTCCTTAGAGGTTGCAAACTTGCAACATTTCTTTCGACAACGCATAGACCGGTACAAAGCTCTTAAGAATGAGCGCGATGTTGAAGCTGTAAAACACGGAGTGAAACATATTTATAAAGAAATTCGTGAAAAAGTAATTAAGCCCCTAACCATACGTAGAACAAGAAGCGATTTAAAGGAGCACGAGCTATATTCAGCGGATCTCGAAAAGCAAGGAATTCGTTTTCCAGATATAGAAAAACCAAAAAAGATTTTTTATCAATTAGACGAAGATTTGGATAATCTCTATGATGAAACGATGCGACTTTTGGATAATGAAAGATATGGCATTAAATACTTCCGTTATCAGGCGATTAAATATTTAAAGGAACCACTACGCAGCAAATACAAAAATGCCGACGTAGCATCCACAGCATTAGCAAAATTAATGCGCACACTTCTTGTCAAAAGGCTAGACAGCAGCTTCTTTGCCTTCAAAAAATCCTTAGATAGATTCACAGAAGCTACCAAGATTATGGTAGATATGTTTGAGAATGGAACAGTTTATATAGCACCCAATCAAAAAGTGAATGAATATATAATTGACGGTAGAGAAGAAGAGTTATTGGCCAAGCTATTAGATCTTCAACTAACAGATCCATCCATTACAATTACTGAACCAGACCAATTTAGAGATGAATTTATTGAAATATTAAAAAAGGATTACGATTTATTAAAACCGTTAAATGAAAAATGGCAAAAAGTAACGGTTGATCCAAAGTTAGATGAGTTTTTAAAACGCCTAAAAGAGGAGTTGCTTGTAGCACCAGTAAATAAAACCGGAAAGCTTGTTATTTTTTCAGAAGCTATGGACACAACTAACTATTTGAGAGAAAAACTTGAAGAGGCAGGTATAAAAGGTGTACTGGAAGTTACGAGTGATAACCGGAATAAGCTTGAAAACGTTATTCGTGAAAATTTTGATGCCAATATTCCACGCGGAAATTATAAAAGTGATTTTAATATCATTATAGCTACAGAGGTACTTGCCGAAGGAATAAACCTACATCGTAGTAATGTTATTGTAAATTATGATACACCGTGGAACTCCACACGCCTGATGCAGCGTATAGGTAGGGTAAACCGAATTGGTAGTACAGCGAGTAGCGTACATATCTATAATTTTTATCCTACGGCTAAGGTTAATAACGACATAGAGTTGGAGAAACGAGCTATTATGAAACTTCAAGCTTTTCATAGTGCCTTGGGTGAAGATAGCGAGATCTATTCTCCAGATGAAGAAACGCAAAGTTTTGGACTTTTTGAGAAGGATATGGACGAATCCAAAGATGAGCGACTTGCGTTTTTAATGGAATTGCGCAAGTTTAAAAAGGATCATCCCGAAGAATTTAGGAAGATGAAAAATATGCCATTGCGTGCGCGTGTTGCAAGGAATAAAAAGATATTGGATAAAAATACTATCTGCTTTATGCGCAATAAACGTCGTGACGCTTTTTATTGGATTAAAGCAGATAATAGTATAGACGAATTATCATTTGTTGAAACCGCAAACGAGTTTAGATGCGATCCTCCAGAAAAAGCAGTGCCATTGCCAGATTTTCATCATAAGCAAGTTCAGATTGCCCACACAGACTTTAAGGAAAAGATAATGAGTGATTTAGTATCTCCCCAAGCGGTAGATACCACTCAAGGGCCAAATGAAAAACGAGCAAAAGCATTTATTAGTCAGCGGTTGAAATTACCCTTTATTTCAGAAGAGGAAAAAGTATTGATGAAAGCGGCAATAAAAGCAATATCCGTCGGCAAGTTTCAAAAGTTACAACGCGATGTAAATAAACTACAACGTGCTGTAAAGAAGACACCCGTACCGCACATTCAAGAATTGGAAGCTCTAATTAAAATATTACAACAATATCCGCTGAAGATGCAAAAAACTGAGGATCCAGCAATTGCAATAAAATCTATGGAGCAATATGCCCCAGAAATCATTATTTCAGAAACCTTTATACACACCAAGTGATATGAAAAAGACCGAAAAGGAAATACAACAACATCTAAATCATCGGTATAATCGCGATGAGTGGAAAGAATTACTTACAGATGTGTTTAAAGGTAAAGTACAACTGTTTAGGGTCCCTCAAGATGTAGAAAAAAAGGATAAAAAAATAGAGGCCTTCAGACAGTTGGGCAATTTACAGTTGGATGATGGTAAAATCATCGCACTTTATGAACTTAATGTTGCAAACGATGTAAATCTTCGAAATAACAGGGCAGGGCTCAATCAGATTATAAGCAGTACTATAGAAGAAAATGTAGTAGATGGTGTTTTGGCAATTTTCCAAAAGGACACCGGATATTATCGCCTAACATTTTCATCCTATGCCACAGATTATGACGAAAATAAGCAGGAATTTATTGAGCGCAGCACAGATGCTAAACGCTATACGTATTTATTAGGTGAAAACGAGCCCTGTCGAACTGCCGCAATACAACTAGCTTCCATACAAGATAAAGAAGAATTAAATCTAGATGATCTAGAAAGTGCTTTTAATGTTGAAGCCGTAAGCAAACTCTTTTTTAGCGAGTACATCAAGCAATTCGAAGCTTTGGTAGGGCAAATAAATCAAACTCCTTATCACTACATTACAATTTTTGAAAAAGAAGATGCTGAAGTTCGCAATTACGTAAAACGTTTTATGGGACGTTTGGTATTTTTAAAATTTATAGAAAAGAAAGGCTGGCTCGGGGTTCCAAGTGATAGAGAAGATTGGAAGGAAGGAGAGTACCAGTTTTTAGATAATGCTTTTACAAAAGCAATGGACGGTGGAAGCGCTGGTCAATTTGTTACCCAATTCTTAAACCCATTATTTTATGATGCTTTAAATACGCAACGGCCCAACGACATTTGGGTGCAAATAGATAAAAAAATCCCCTATTTGAGTGGAGGTCTTTTTGAACCCGATAGCAATAAGCAACAACAAATTGACTTTCCAGCGCCAGTGTTAGAAAGCCTCTTTAATTTCTTTAACCAATACAACTTTACCATAGACGAAAATGATGCCCACGATAAAGAGGTAGGGATAGACCCTGAAATGCTAGGTCATATTTTTGAAAATCTATTGGAAGACAACAAGGACAAAGGTGCTTTTTACACGCCAAAGGAGATTGTGCGTTATATGTGTCAGGAATCTTTAAAGGAATACTTAAAAACCTATTTAGAAAAGCAAAGCTTATGGCCAAATAATGAAGCTGAAAGTAATGAACTTGAAAAAACCATTGCATCATTTGTTGAGAAAAAGGAAACTGCCAAAATTGCCAAGTTTGATAAAGAAATAGCCACCGCATTAAAAGAAGTGAAAATATGTGATCCCGCAATTGGTTCAGGAGCTTTCCCTATGGGTTTGCTCAATGAGATATTTACAATGACTAAGAATTTACACGATGAAAGTCCTGACCGTGTAGGTGCAGTCTGGAAAATGGCGGGTGAAAGTTGGGAACCACATACCGTTAAGAAAAATATTATCCAAAACAGCATTTATGGTGTAGATATAGAACCTGGTGCTGTAGACATTGCTCGTTTACGTTTTTGGTTATCCTTGGTTATTGAAGATGAAACTCCTCGACCTCTACCTCATTTAAACTATAAAATTGTAGTGGGAGATAGTTTGGTGCCGAAATTAGAAAATACAGTTATTAATATTAATTGGAAAGCCAAGGAGGAAGATCAAGGCTTTTTTACTGGTCCTAAGACTGAACAAAAACTCGAATTGCTTAGGGAAATTACTGATTTGCAGAAAGAAGCTTTTGATCCAAATAGTGACGAAGAAGTTATTGCATTACAAATTAGAAACAAAAAGATTGAGCTTTTAATTATCCAATTAGAGATAATGATAGAAAAGCAAAATGTCACTAAAGCGCCAAAAATAACGGATTATCAAAACAGAAATAAATTGCAATTTCAAAATGACACGAAAGTGTATTTAGAAACATTAAGCTGGCTTGATCATATTAAACGTTTAGAGCATGCTAAAACATTAGATGAGGTTCCTTTACGGTTTTTTGATTGGAAGCTCGATTTTCCAGAAGTCCTTAATGAAGAAATTGCAAATGCGTATGGGTTTGATATTGTGATTGGAAATCCACCATATTATCAAATTCAGAAAATGGATGAAAAGGATAAGTTAGAATTAGAAAAAGAGAAGTTTGAAACATTTGCAAGAACTGGCGACATTTATTGTGTTTTTTACGAAAAGGGATTTCAATTACTAAAGGAAAAAGGAACCTTAATTTTTATCACTTCAAATAAATGGATGAAAGGAGGATATGGAAAAGTGTTGAGGAAATATTTTACTAAAGTTAATACATCAAAAATAATAAATCTCGGCCCAAATATCTTTCATAGTGCCACAGTCGATACTAATATATATGTAGGGAAAAATGAACCCTTTACCAATAATGTCAAGGGAATTTCAATAAAAAAGAGAAAGGATATACTGGTTTTAAATGAACAAGAATTTATTCCTATTCAAGATCCGAATGAAAATGCTTGGATTGTATCGGATGAGGTTGACTTAATTATTTCAAAAGGTTTTGAAAAATTTGGCAAACCTTTAAAAGATTGGGATTTAAAAATCTATAGAGGAGTTTTAACAGGATTCAATGAAGCTTTTATAATCGATCAAGTTAAGCGAGATGAATTGGTCAGAGAAGATCCAAAATCTGAAGAAATCATTCGGCCAATATTAAAAGGGAGAGAAATAGAGCGATATCATGCAGAATGGAGTAATGACTTTTTAATCAATACTCATAATGGTATAAAAGATATTAATTTAAAACCAATTTCTATAAATGACTATCCTTCAATAAAAAATCATTTGGAGAGTAAGGTATTATGGGATTCGGTTAAAAGGAGACAGGACCAAGGTGATACGCCGTTTAATTTAAGAAACTGCGCATATTTAAATGAGTTTAAGAAAGAAAAAGTTATTTGGAAACGTATAGGCTCCATAATGCGTTTTGCTTATTCAGACGAAGAGATTTATTCTTTGGATAGTACCTGTATTGCTACTGGAGAAAAAATAAAATATTTAACTGCCATTTTAAATTCAAAACCTGGACTATACCAATTATTAAAAACATCTCCTCAAACTGGAACCGGTGATCAAATTATAAGCGTACAAGCATTGGAGCCAATGTTTGTTCATTACCCTGATGCTCAAACCGAAAATAAATTCAATCTTTTGGTTGATTACATTCTGTTCATCAAAAAGGAAAAAACGTCTATTATCCCTAGGGTTAGTAACGAAATTCTCTCCAATCTATTTGAAAGTATTGTAGATATGATGGCATTTGAACTGTATTTTGAGAAGCACATGAAAGAGGAGAAAATTGATATAATGAAATTTATAGATTTTCCTCATCTTGAAGGTTTGAGCTCACCAACTGGCGTAAAGAAGATAATTGCAGAGCAGTATATTAATTTAAATAAAAATGACAATCAAATTAGGAACAGGATTTTACTTTCAACAACTCGGAGTCCACATATAATTAAGCGTATAAACGAAGCTACGGTTTAGGATGAAACTTCACGAATTACATATTAATGATTTTAAGTTTTTCTCACAAGTTGAAGGAGATAGTCCTTTGTTGAAAATTGATGGTAATCATTTATTGGTTTATGGAGAAAATGGAAGTGGAAAATCTACGATATATTGGGCTCTTTATACACTTTTAGAATGCAGCTTTAAAAAAAGTGATGATGAAGTAAGAAAATACTTTAAAAAAACTGGAGATGAGAGTTTGGTAAATATCCATGCAACGGGCACTAATAATACTTATGTAAAAACAATTCTAAAAGATGCTTTAGGAAATCCAAAAACTTATAGAGTTTCAAGAAAAAGTAGTGATATGTCAATCAGAGCCAACACAGATATTCGAGAAAGTAATATGGCTTCGGATTTTATCAACTATCGAGTTCTGTTTAAACTTCATAGTTCGAAACATTCAAATAAAAACAACCTTTGGAACTGGTTTCTTGAAGAGGTATTTCCTTATGTTAAAAAGAGTAGCGATCCCTGCTTAATTGAATTTGAAGCTTTAAAGGAAGGTCCAACTAAATTCTTAGACTTAAATGGAAATCAATTATTCCCTACAGCTTCTTTACAAGATGCTCCTTCAGATGAAGAAAAGATATTTTATCGTAATTATAGAGATTACAAGCAAAAATGGGTCACTTGGCATTTTTGGCTAGAAACATTTCTTACAAACATTACTACAAGGGCAAATGATTTAATCAATCATGACTTTAAATACAATTTTAAAATTGGGCTTAACATAATTAAAAAATTTCCCACTTTTCAAGCAACTGATGATAAAATAAAGTGGACAGATCCCGAAATAATTATTTCTATTACTGAATATGAAGGAATCCAAAATCCAGCTATTAAAAAACCACATACTTTTTTAAATGAAGCCAAATGGTCCGCGATTGGTTTGTCTTTACGGTTTGCAATCTTAGAAACAAGATTATACACGGCTGATCTAAAAATACTTGTTATTGACGATATGATTTTGAGTTTAGATATGTGCAATAGAGATGTGTTATTGGATATTATTCTAAATAACTATGTTAATGATTATCAAATAATTTTACTCACACACGATAGATTCTTTTACGAATTAGCGAAATCTAAGATTGCACAAAATGGGATTGCCAATTGGAAGTATTTAGAAATGTTTGAAGATAGTTCTGGGACGTTTCCAAAACCATTGATCATAGAAAAAACAAATCAAATTAGTAAAGTTTGGCAGCTATATCATGGAAAAGAGTTTTCAATGGCGGCTAATTGTTTAAGGAAAGCAACTGAGAAATTATGTAACGCTTATCTAAGTCGTCAAGAAAGAATTAATGTTAATTACTCAGTAAAGAACTTACATGAAATGTTAGAAGCCTTTCGTACTAAGGGCATGGCGAATGGATTGAATCAAAATAATTTAATTAAACTAATAGAATACAAGAATAGAATTCTAAATCCTAGTTCTCACTACGACATAGAAACGCCGTTATTTGAGACTGAGTTAAAAAGAGCTATTGAAACAATCGAGGCGCTGTCTATTGAAGCTAATATAAATGTTTAAGTGTCTCTATTTTTTTTAAAATCTGTAACTAATGTCCAAACTTGAAAAGCTATATAATTCCATTCAAAATCTCAAGGATTTAGGGGTAGAAATTCCGGAAACACTTATGGAAGAAACGCGTCGGGTGGAACAAGAAATTCTAGCCAATGATTTGATTCCGTCTCTGTCGGATGCCATTAAACCCATTGTTGGAAAAATGAGACGGGAGATGAAACTGGTTATTTGGTATCGCCCAAGAGAGGAATTAAAAATTGAGGTAAATCAACAGTCGGGAGAAATAGCTTCGGCATCTTCTATCAACATAGAAGATGCCACTTCCGTTTCTCATACTGAATTTGAGGATCCATCCGATATTCAAGAGGAACAAGAATTTTCCATTGCCAATCCAAGCCGTCTGATTGTTTATTTTCCTGATGGCACAATAATCAGAGAAGGTTATGCTGCCTATACTTTTTTCAAAACTATTGAAAGAATTGGAGCATTACGAGTAAAGGAACTTGGCTTAAAAATAAGTGGGGTGGATTTGGTTTCAGAGACTGATGATTCTATTTATATGCAACGTTTGGTTGAAGGAGGTTATTTTGTTTGTACCCATTCGAGTACGAAACAGAAGAAACAGATTTTAGATGAAATTTCGGATAAATTGAAATTGAATTTGAAAGTGGAGATTATTTAATATTGGAATATTATGAAAAACTATACTTGGAAATTTGAACAGCATCAGGAAGAAACCAGCACAATAGTTGGCTTCATACATAATGCGATTCAGAATTTCGCTAAAAATCCTATTCAATCTATTGTAAGAGAGGGGATTCAGAACTCCAGTGATGCCCTGGATGACACTGCTGGGCATACTCAAGTTAAGGTGATTATCAGAACTGGGGAGGTAGCGAAGGATGAAATTCCCAATTTAAGAGATATCGAAGATCATTTGAGAATTTGTAAAAGCAGAGACAACAATTCAGCAGAAAATAAAGAAATTCAACGCCATTTAAATCATATTGATAACGATAAATTTTTCTATCAATATATTGAGGTGTCTGATTATAATACGAAAGGAATGGATCCCAAGTCCTTTCTTTATTTCACCCAAGGTGATTTTAAATCGCATAAGGATGATCCAGGTTCCCAAGGAAGTAAGGGAGTGGGTAAAGCTGCATATTTTGCAAGTTCAGCTTTAAGGACGATGATAATCAGTTCGAAAAGTGATGAAGGCTTGCGATTTCGTGGAACTTCCCGCATTTCAACTCACAAAAGTCCTTTGGATGACTCGCAGAAATTAAAATATCAAGGTTATTTTGGAACTACGGATGTAGTTGATGAAGCAGATGTTCCTCTCCGATTTAGACGGTACGAAAAAGGCACTTCCATATTTATTCTGGGATCTTGGCAGGGTGCTGGTGATTTCAAAAAGAAGGTTATTACCGAGGTTTTGCGGAATTATTGGTTTGCAGTTGCTACAGATCAATTGCTCGTTGAGGTTGAAGATGAGGTTATTAGTTCTGAGAATCTGGAGGTATTAATGACCGATCATTTTCCAAGCTTTAAAGACCATAAAACCGGTCTTAATCAAAACCCAAGGCCATATTACGAAACCTATAATAAAGGAATGCGATATAATGAGCGGATTCCGAACATTGGGGAATGTAGTCTTTGGCTTTATAAAAATGATGAATTTAATCTTGGCGCTGTAGCTCGATTTCGAAAGACAAAAATGTTGATTTACAAGGAGGATAATCTGTACAGTGGGTACGCCGGGGTGTTTTTATGTGATGATCCTAAGGGTAACGTTTTTCTTAAAGATATAGAAAATGAAGCTCACGATGAATGGAATCCGAATATTAATCCAGAGAGGAAAGCCGATGCTCGAGAGACAATCCGCGCTATCAAAGATTTTATTACGGAATCCTTTGGAAATTATGCAGGCGTGGACGATTCCGATTCTTTTGGGCTTGATGATCTAAATGAAATTTTCAGCTTTACTGAACGAACTCCTGGATCCACGAAAGATAATAAACCTGATGCAGGACCAAAAAAATCTACTCCAGATCCTGATCCAGAACCACGGGATCGTTTGATTTCCCATCACAAATTCTCTGTAAAACAGAAGGGTGGAGAATATATTTATGATGTAGAATTTACCTCATCCAAGACTATCAGAAAACAAAAGATTAAATTCTCAATCGCAACGGAATCAAGTAGAGATTCTGTGGAGATCGTTGAACTCGATGAATATGATTTTGAAAATGATACTGTGATTATAGACGTGAAGAAAGGAGAAAATAGCATTCGTGGAATAAAATTTTCCACCCCATATTTAGTTGCGCCTGCTATAAATTCTATTAAATAAATAATATGAAATATTCAGTCAAATTTCCCTACGATGTTTTAAAGCACTCGCTAAGAATAAATGGAAATCCGTCAGAAGATTTTTATGAATACGAAATTTCGTTACCTCCAGCTGTCCATTCTGTTTTTATCAATGGAACTTCGGGAATAGGCTTTACCGATATTAATCTAGTGGCAGAGGTTAATTGTTCTGCTACTATGTACAGAAAGTGCTTTATATCTGAAGATATTGAAGATAAGAGTTTGAATTTCAAAATTCCTAAAAAAGCAGTAGGTGTAAATTTTGAAATAGACACAATGATTGTCGCAAAACGGCCCATTCCTTTAGACGGTCAAAGAATTGAAAAAGGAATGCCGTTGGCTCATTTAGGTTCACATAAATACAAAATAGATAAGAGTAGAATAGGTTTGATCGAATTTGAAGTGAGTAAGGCTAAAGATATCAGCTATTTATTTAATTCTCACACTATAAAAATTCAACTTCCCGAGGAGGTTTATAAGGAACTCGTTAAAATGAAGAACCGACCTGAAATCAAACATTTTCTCGCTTCTCAACTTGCACAAGTTGCGCTACTGGAAGCTTGTCAATTATTAGTAGAGAACGGGGGCAGCAACCACTTGGCCTGGTATGAAGAGCTTCATAAAAGATGGGTACTATTATCGGGAGGTGATAAGGATTATCCTGACCCTGAAGATCATTTAAGTTTGGTGAATCACATATTGCAGGAGCCGAGTTTAACCTTTGCACATTACTTGATAAATACAGCTAAAATTGAAAAAGATGAGTAAAAGGATTACAATTGAAAGCTTAACGCAATTACGAAAATCTTTTCGTGAAAATATTCAAGCGATTTTAGATGGACATGAATTTGATATGACCAGCATTGAAGTTCGTGATGTTCAATATCCGTCAATCTCACAACACACTTTGACTTCATTTTATCACCAATTTGAAACAGAACCTAAAAATGAATTTGAGTTAGCCAAGATACTGTACGAATCTCTTCCTTTGGATCCTCAAATGGCTTCAGATAATCTTTATTGGGTGTATTTCAATTTGAAATACTTCTTCAGCTATATTAAAAGGCGATGGATAGAGCACAAGGATGAAGATGATGAGGGAAAATTATCGGAACGTTTTGAGCGTTTTTTCCTCGCATTGAAGCCGTCACAGAATAATTTAATCAAATCGCCAATTGCAGGGTTATGGTGGTCAGTACATTTAACCATTAATGACGATAATCCTTCCGACAAATATCATTATACAAAAATATTTCTTTCCGACCGTAACTTGCGGGATAAGAACGTAGGGACGTATCAATTTATACGTCATCAACCTACGATATTTGCGTTGTTGGATTTTTACAATGAGAACAAAGATGCATCGCGAGACGGAAAAAGAATAGGATCGGAGGCCGTGGCCCAGCAAACGAGCAGAGCTCTTAATCAAATAGGAGCATTAACGGTTTTAAGCTTTCTGACACAGGAGGAAATTAAAGAAAAGTTGGACAGGTATAAGGAAAGCATATTAAATCGCGCACAAGGGGTGAAGGAAGGAAAAGTCAAGTCTCGCGAGAAAACTCAGAAAGAAGAAAGTACAGACGTCCCTGAGCAAAAGATTATTAGTGCGGGAAGCTATGCAGCAGAGCCCACAAGAAAAAATATTGAAAAACCTAATCCAAAATCGGTTTCTACAAATAACAAGAGGAATGGAAAATGGCTTCGGTATTTTAATTTAAATGACAACGGGGGCTATTGCGTAACCTCGGTACCTAATAATAATTATAAATATCAAGTTCCCATTAAGGAGGAGTTTCAACAGGGACATTTATTAATTTGTTACAATGAAGACGGAAATATCAACAAAGTCACGGTAGAAAGCCTTTTACGTCGAAATCGCTTGGAATATAAGAATGGTTTGTACGCAGGTCAAACATTGAAGAGATTATTGTTGATTCCTAATCAGGCAATTATTGGAATTTTTTATGATTATAATGGCGTCCGATATTTCAAAGCCCATTTATCATCAAAGTTCAAAAACAATAATTCCACTGTGGGGTTACAAGGGTATAAGACTTTATATGACCATTATGATTCAGGAACTATTGATTATATTATGCTTCCTAAAGACATTGAGGATTCTATTGATAAGTTGATTTTTAATTCCCTAACCGCTTTGGGGAAATCTATAAATAATCCTCATTACAGAGAGGAGTTTTTTGTTATTAGTAAATATGCCCCAGAGTATTTCACAGGAAGTGGAACTGGGAGTTTATTTGATTGAAAAACGCTAACTATATCATTGCAAAAATTGCATTACGGATTGAAAGTATAATCAATATCGAAAAAGTAAAAAGAGAGTTTATACTAAAAGTCTTTGCAGAAAGAAGTACAGGTGATTTTGGTATAAGAGCCTCGACAAAATACGATATCCTAATTGAAAATTATAAGTGGCAAAGTATGAATATTTTTTAGCAAAATTAAAATATTAATTTCTATGGCAAGAGAAGCTTGGTATATCAATGAGTCTGAGATGGATGATTTTCAGACACCCATAATCCAAAAGAAAATAGACCAGTCCTTTGTAGTAAAAGGTTGTGCTGGATCAGGTAAAACCGTTTTGGCATTATGGAAGGCACGAGAAATTAGCGAGGCTAATCTTGGCAGTTATTATTTTATAGTTTACACCAAAGCTTTGCGTCAATTTATTAATGATGGTGTTAACGAAACGGGGTTGGCGCAGGACCGCGTAGTACACCATTATAGATGGAAAAATGGTTTAAGACAACCAAATGCCGATTACGTTATAATAGATGAGGTTCAGGATTTCTCCCGAAAAGAGTTAATGGAACTTCAAAATTCGGCGAAAAAGGCTTTAATATTATTCGGCGATTCCGCACAGCAAATTTATAAAGGTTTAAAGCAGAATTTAATGACTATGGAGCAAATTGCCTATCATACTTCTTTGCCAATGGAGCAACTAGTTTTAAACCATAGATTGCCAAAGAAAATAGCACGAGTTGCTGAATATATTAATGGAACTGGAGATTCGCTAGAAAGTAGATGTACAAAAGAAGGAGCTAATAAACCATTTCTAGTAAAGGCCGGATCCTGGCAAGAGCAACTTAATTTTATTTCTGATACGATAGAGGAACGTGGATATACAGATGTTGGTATTCTTCTTCCAGATAATAATATGGTTAAAGCTGCTGATGAATATTACAAGGGGAAGAACTTTCGGGTTGAAGCTAAATATGATATTAGCTGGCCAAATGATACTAAGTTCACTTTAAATTTCCATAGTGAAAACCCAAAGATTCTAACATATCACAGTGCGAAAGGGTTGCAATTTGAAGCTGTATTTATTCCTAATTGCTCAAGTATTTTTTTACAAAAAGCAGATGGAAATCCTCTTTATGTGGCACTAACAAGAACATACCTGGATTTGTTCATTTTGTACACGGATTCTTTATCGCATTCATTGGAAAAAGTGTCAAAAAACTTATTTGAAGTTATAGAACTAGGTAACGGAAGTAAGAACTCTAGTGATTCAGTATCCAATAATTATAATCTTGAAATATCGAATAATTTTGATGATGAAGAGGAACATGATGATTTACCCTTTTAATAATTAGCGTATGAACAATTATTATTACATACCCGTCAATAGCTTGAACTTTAATAATATTCTTTCATCCGAAAGTATATCCCCTTTTTCGTTTTATGAAAAAAGGGGCTATGGTTTTAAGAGATTTGAGCGAATCAGTGCAAATCCTTTTCCTAATTCCATTTTGGCATATAGTAAGGTTACAATTGTGGATGCTTTAAAAAGTGACCGAGAAGAATTTGGAATTTATGTGGCTATACCTAAATCATGTTTTTCAAATAATCTCAGGGAGGTAAGAAGTGGAGAAGTAACTGTTTTACAAACAGATTCCACTATTTACCTAAATTGGAAGGAGTGCTTTTTTATTGTGTCGAGCGATATAGAAAAAAGTAAATTAATGGCTTCAACAAGAAGAAGTCTGGAAATAAAGCATTCAGATCTCTACTTGGCAAACATTTTTTTAATTGATGATTACAGGTTTGATATAGTTTCTTGGGATGAGAAATTTCTTGATTCAGTCAGAGATTATAAAAATGTAAATCACGAACAAATATTGATTGATCAAAAAATCAACAAACTTAAAGGGTTTATATATGGGTTTGTGGCAGGAAAATTAAAGGAACAACCCGATGAAATAGCTGAAGGGAAACGGTATTTTCAGGATTTTATTAATTCTTATTCTGTTTTAATAAATGAGCTTTCTGTTGTTTCGAATGAGAGAAAGTCTCCGAAGAGAGTTGATAAAAAACGAACAACTTCCGAATTCAGTCATCTTAAAGATATAAAGGAAAGGATAAGCATATTATTTAGTGAGAACGAACAAATAGAATTAGACAAATTTTTTAAAAATTCGTTTGGGATAAATAACGATCAGCTTGAGCTATTCCAAACGCTTAAATATAATAATACCAACAACTCAATTTATTCAATTGTTTCAGTTTTTTTAAAAGAAAGGAATAAGGATTTATATGGGATTGATGAATTATTAAATGCGTTGATTGATAATGCGGAAAAATTTCTCTCCCGCCCATCATCTCATGGCTATAAAGTGTTAGAAGAAACCTTCAATGACTACAGATTATTGATTGCTTCCAAGATATCTGAATATCAAAAAGAAACATCTCTTTCCGTAACTTTCGAGAATCTTCCTTTTAGCGTTGAAAAGGATTTATCAGTAAAAAAAGCCGAGTTTTCCGAGCTGTCAGATAGTGATAATAATTCATACAATCTTATTATAAATGAATTATTATCGAGATTAGAATTATCTACAACAGATGAAATTGCACAACAAAGACTTGATATCATTCAAAATACTGCACAAGCATTGAAACTAAACAACACATCTAGTACTGAGGATATAGAATATTTAAGACGGTTGTATAAAAGTTTAAAAACTGTTGGGGTTGGTTTTAAAATTGAAGAATCTTCCAATCTGGCATTACAATCATTGTCCTGTTTTATGGCACGATATAGTGAAATGGATAAACTACAGGATTATATGGAAAAAAATAAATATAAGAATTATGGTTTGACTTATGGCTTATGGGGTGCCGCATATGGATATGCTAATATTTCGAAAATCTTATTAGAGCCTTTGGAGACTATGGATGATGTCTTGAAAATTATTGAGAATTATACTTCAGAATTCATTTTAAATAGATCGATTGATGAACACAGGTTAGATAGATTTTTGGATACAGCTCAAATTACCGATTCAAAATCTCCAATAGTTGAATGGGTTATAAAAAAAGAGAACATTGTCGAGGAGCCTAAAATCACTTATAAAAAAGAGGAATCCTTCATTGATGTAATACAGGCAAATAGCACGCTTAATAAAAATCCTGATTGAATTATAACTTTAGAAAAATGCTGTTTGGCGATATTAAACGAATACAATCTTGAAAATTCATTGTTTACCAATGATTATAAATTACAGGAATTTAAAAGAATATTGTTAACCGAAAAAGAAAAGGGCAATCTCGTAGGTTTTGGGAATGCTAAAATAGAAGAAGCTGTATTTGAATTTAAGAAATATATAAATTTCATTGGATAAATTTTAGAGTTTTAGAATTAGTCATGAATAGAAGGATTGTAGAATACTTATATCACGGTTTTATGCCCTATGTTCCAAAAGATAAATTGGAAGCATATAACAATGAGTTTAATAAGAAAGGCAAGAATAGCTTAGGTTTCGTAAAGGAGTTTTTTCCTCGATATGTTGATATTCCCTATTACCATAAATTCCCCATTAGAGACTCAGATGCATTTTTGTTTAATTATTTCGTGATTGATTTGGAGTTGTATGGCTTAAAACAGACCAATACATTTAAAAAGTTTAAAAGATATTTTTAGAAAACATATGTTTAACAATCTCTACAAACTCTATCGAAACAATAACAGTCAACATACTCCTCTTGAGGATTTTAATACGGAGTGTTTTGCCGGGATTCTTAATTGTTATCCAGAGATATTGAACTCTTTTGTTGTCGATTTCTTGGATCTACCTTTAGGAGCATATAATGTATCCACTCAATTATATTATCCTTTATCAGAAGATCCTAACTGCATAGTGGATATGGTTCTTGAGAGTGATAATTGCATTTGTTTTATTGAAAACAAAGTAAACTCGGTAGAAGGGTTTGAGCAACTGGAGAGATACAAGAAAGTGTTGGAATCATTTAAAGGAGAAAAGGAAACTGTTTTAAGATACATAACCAAATGGAGTGATGTAAAAATAAATATTTCTCCCCGCTTCAAACAGTATCGTTGGTATGAGATAGCCGATTGGCTTCAGCGAGAGTTTGCTGAGAACGTATTAGTAACTAATTATTATAACTTTTTAAAATCACAAAATATGGCTCGAAAAAAGGAAATTACTACTGATGGAGTTATTGCTTTAAAGAATTTTTATGATGCTTATAGTACTGCCATTCTTCATTTAGAATCAGGACAGAAAATCTTCCAAAATTATTTCCCGAAAACCTTGACGCATGGGCATAATTTTCAATCTTATAAACGGATAATTGAAGGGCATAGAGTATATTATATAATCAGTGATCTATTTAAAGAGCATAAAAACTATCATTCAGAAATTTTACTCGCTTTTCATATTAGGGACGTGACATTTCAACTCCAGCTTTGGTTAAGTCTTACCCATCCATTAGGCCCAAAAATACTCGAACGAGTATCCGTGCTGAAAGATTTCGATGTTGCAAATAAAAATGAGCACGGGTTTATGATTAACAGAAATATCAAACTATACAATTTTATTGATGCTGAAGATGTTGATGGTGAAATAAAAAAATGGTTCACCAGTGGTTTTGATGTTATTAGAAATTTCATTGATGATAATCCTGATTTGAATTGGGATGCTAAAGTTTTGAGGTAGTTATGAAGAAGATTACGGACGGTTTTTATTTAGCTGATATTAATTACTGGTATGATCGAGAGGTTAGTTTAGATATTGAACTAATGGCAGAGTATATCGAAAACAATGAAATCAATAATCAAAATGCTCTGGATTCCTATTATAAATATAAAGAAGTAGACGCAATTCATAACGGTGAATATGATGTCCAATTTATAGAAACTTTCCGCAATTTGGATAATTTAGCACTACACAGTATTGAAGAAATTTATAAAGATTTTTACCCTCAATTAAATAGGCATAGCACCTTAGTTATTATAATGGGGATGTTCGAAAAACGGTTTACTTCCTTATGTGCTTTTGCTCAAAGACAGTATAAGATTAAAACTGATCTAAAGGAGATCCGGAAGAGGCAACCCACTTTATAGCTTGCTATTAAATCGTATTTAGTTAATGTCGTGGGAATTAATTTTAACGATAACTTAAATAGAATGTGGAGCGATTTAATGTGTTTACAAACCCTCAGAAATAACATTGCGCACAATTTTGGCCAGTTAGAGCAAAGTAATGAATACTTGCAAAATTTCATTTCAAAAAACGATAATATCGATATCGCGAAAGACACTCAAGAAATAAAATTCAATCACAGGTTTTTGAAAGACCTAGTCCCGATGTTTGAGAATATATGTTTAGAGTTACAGTCATCATTTCAAAACAAAGATATCGAACTATGACAAAAACTCTAGACATATTGATTGATGGGAGTGGAAGTATGGGTTACCTAAAGGGTTCTTTAGAAGAAAATAAATATTTGCTACCTGATGGAAACACAAGAACAACCTTGGTGAAAAAAATATTGATAGAGAACCTAAATGATACAATTTCTCTTTTTGAAAACATTACAATAAAATCTTTCAAAACTCATGAAAGTCTAGATAGCGAGTTAAAACCTATATTAATAAATGGAAAGCGGGATGTGAAACCTTACTTTCAAACTCATTATAATGGTAAATATTCAAAAAATCTCTTTATTCATAAAATTCAAGAAATCAAAGATCCCGAACCTGGGGCTACTGCGCTTTGTTGGGCTCTTGGCTCAAAATTATTAGTGAGTGGAAAACGAAAGAGTCATATTTTGGTTATAACAGATGGTGATAATAATGTTCATATTAATACACCAGAGAACTGGCAACAGCACATATTAGAATACATCAAAAAATATCAATTTGTAGGGAAAATTCATATTATAGGTATTTCACAAAATGATGTAGCCCGAAAAAGGTGTTCCATAGTTTGCAATCAGACTGGAGGAGTTTACGTAAACTTAAGTAAATTAGATTTTGACACAACAAAGTTAGAGTCATTATTAATTAATTTAAAAGTGGATGTAGTTACTGATGTTATAAAGGAAAATATTTTTAAAACCGTAATACAAAATGAATCCTCAACTTTAAGAAATGAAAATAGCGAACCACCAAGTAAAGAAGAAGATAATAATACTACTGAAGATAGTACCACCCAGATTTCACTTGAGTCATTAAAAATTCAAGTCGATTCTCATACCAATACACTACAAGGGATTTCCGTACAACTCCAAAACATCATAGCATTATTAAAAGATAAAGATAAGTTACTGAATGCAGATGAGGAAGTTGCTATACATGAAAACAGCGAATACAATTCTAGAATTGGCCGTAAGGCTGAAGAGTTTTTATATACAGTTTTGAGTAATAAAAAGTGGGAATCCGTAGAATGGATGAATAGAGATGGAGAAAGTTATAAGTCTTTTGATTTTATAGTTAAGGATAAAGGTAGCACTGTTTATTATGAGTGCAAAGGTACTAGTGGAGACCTATCTGAATTTCATTTATCTAAAAATGAATGGGAGTTTTATCTCCAAAATAAAAACTCATATCGAATTTGCTTTGTTTCGGATGTAGAGGGAAATCCTAAAGTTTATAGATTGAAAGATTTATTGAAAGATATTGAGGAAAGGAGAGTAAGACTACATAGTGATAAAAACCGAAAAGTTAAAGCAGGTAATGTTATGTTTTTTCTCAATAAGGAATTATGTGAGACTTTAAAGTAATCTATTGAGAGGCTAAAAGATTGGTATGATATTACCTCAGACGAACAATTTTGCAGATTAAAATGTTGTCGTTAAAGCGGTCCCAAAGAGAGAAATAGAGGGGATAATGATTTAACGAAATAAATAAATAGCTTATTATTGGCTTTACTGTAATTAAAAAAATTATGGATAATAATCCTGATTTTGATGCTAAAGTTTTGAAATAAAATCAATTATAAACAAATTCAACATGTCTTTTGAACCTGAAAAAATAAAAAGAGATCACGTACTCAAAGCCTTTGCAGAAATAGATAAAGGTGATATTGGTATAAGAGCCTCGACTAAGTATGATATTCTACATCAAGGTAAAACCTATCCGCCAAAAGATACGATGCGGCTGGCCCATGAGTTCGCAACAGGGGAGTACTTATGGCATCCAGGAGGAGGGAATCCTACCAATAAATATATTAAGGCATTAGGCTTTCAGATAATTGACAAAGGGGAAAATGTAAACTCAAATGTAAAGCAAGAATTTGCAGCTTGGCTATTAAGAAATGGACCTAGTAGTTATAAGCAGTATTACAACAATTCAATTGAAGAAGTTAGTAATAGGCTTGAGGAGATTAACAGTTATTTTGCAGACCGTAATTTATTTTTAGCTAGTAAAGAAAGTTATAAGGATTTAATAAATTATATATCTGAAAATGTATACGGAAACACTAATCCGGACATAGAAAACTTTAATAAGTATAGTCAGGACAAGGGAAGTGGCATACCAAAGGCAATTTTAGGCAAAAAGAATTATTTTAAATTTCTGGAGAGTAAATTCGGCTCAGTAAAAACTATAAACTATTGGATTTTTCAAGGCAATCCGAATATATATGATATAACGAATGCATTGCGCAATGACCATTTGAAAAGCTGGAAGGTCACTACCCATAAAGATAAAATTATGGCTGGAGATAAGATTATTCTATGGAAAACGGGTGAAAAATCGGGATGTTATGCTTTGGCTGAAGTAGTTTCAGAGGTAGGGATGATAGTAGAAGAACCAGAAGAGTTTCAATATTATTTATCATCGTCTGCTACTGACAGTGATAATGATCGAGTAAAAATAAAAATCACGAAAAACTTGGTTGAAAATCCAATACTTAGTTCAGAAATAAAAAGCCTTCCAGAATTTGCAAGTTTTAAGGCAGGAAATCAAGGAACTAATTTCACTGCAACTGAAGAGGAATATAAAACAATATTGGGAATGGCAGAAAACACACATTATACTTGGCTCCCCACTTATAAAGGCATAGTAGAATATTTAAAAGGTAAGGAATATGACCAACTCGGATTGATTCAATTATTAAAGGATTCGGGATGTGACTTATTTAATGACAGGGATGAAAATAACAATATGGTCCCGCTTGAGGAAATAGATCCTTTGACTTTTTTCTGTTATATCAATAAATACTTTACCCAACGCCTACAAATCTTACAAAACTTAGCGAGGAAGATTGACCTTCCCATTCCAAAAGATGATTTTGGCATTCCTACCACTAACCCTCAAAAAGTATGGCTTTTCCCTTATAAACCTTTTAGAATAAATAATGAGATTAATCGATTGTGGTCATTCTTTTATGCGATAACTGAGAACAGAATAACTGAAGAGTTATTTTTAGATATGTTGAAAATTAAGGGAGTAGGCAGAACCAAATTAACGGAAGTACTCTTTTATGTTGATCCCGAAAACAATTTTCCAATTAATGCCCCTACGAAGCCTTACTTAAGAGATGTTTTTGATATTGATCCAAACTTTGAGTCCTATGCCGACTATAAGAATATATTAGCGCAAATAAGAGAACAGACCACTAAGCCTTTCTACCAAATCTCTTATGAGGCATGGCTGAAGAATATAAAGCCAGTTAAAAAGAACGAACCGATTAAACCTCCTAGCATTATGAAAACACCACTTAATCAAATATTTTTCGGCCCCCGGGTACAGGTAAAACTTATAATACCATAAACGAAGCCATTAAAATTGTAGATAATGATTTTTATATTCAAAATAAGAAGGATCGAAAAAAATTAACTGAAAGATATCGTGAATTATTAATTACCGATTGGAAGGACACCAAGGGACAAATTGCTTTTTGCACGTTTCACCAATCATTTAGTTATGAGGATTTTGTGGAAGGTATAAAACCTCAAACTAATGAGGACAAAAACGTTTACTATGACGTATTGCCTGGTATATTTAAAAGAATATGTGAATTAGCCGATAGTAGTCAAAGTGCCAGTAAATTAAAAAAGCAAGGAAAGATATCTTGGTCAGAAGAGGAGTTCGGCAAGTCATTTTTTTATAAACTTTCATTGGGGGAGTCCAATAATCCTGACGACCAACAAATTTATGATTACTGCATTAATAATAACTGCATAGCTATTGGTTTTGGACAGGATACCAATTACAAAGGAATGACAGAATCCGAAATAAAAAAGGATTGTGAAGAAAACAATAGAAGTAGCTCAGCAGGTAGTCAGCTCAGTACTTTTATTCATGGATTATCAAAGGATAATTATGTGCTTATTAGCAATGGAAATCAATTTGTTAGAGCTCTGGGTAAGGTCACAAGTGATTACGAATATCGTGATGACTCACCTATTAGGTATACCCATTTTAGAAAAGTGGAATGGATATTTGTTAATGAAAACATTCCTATTGAAGATATTTATGATACTAATTTTACTCAGCGGAGTATCTATAAATTAGACCATGATAAATTGAAAATGGAATTTTTCGTTCCGCAAGGGACTCTGTGGGAAATAGCTCATGAAGAAAAAATTAAGCCTTATGTACTAATAATTGATGAAATCAATCGCGGTAACGTTTCTTCTATTTTTGGAGAACTTATAACACTTATTGAAGATGATAAGCGGGCTGGAGGGAATGAAACATTAGAAGTGGTACTTCCATATTCTAAAAAAAAATTCAATGTTCCGAGCAACGTATATATAATTGGCACAATGAACACTGCCGATAGGAGTGTAGAGGCATTAGATTCCGCTCTAAGAAGGAGGTTTAGTTTTAGGGAAATTCCTCCGAAATCTAAACTTATTATAGAAGAGGGCAAAGCGAAGGATGGAGTGGTTGACGAGATTAATTTAAATGATTTGTTGGATAAAATTAATCGTAGGATTGAAAAACTGATAGACAAGGATCATAGGATCGGCCATTCGTACTTTTTAAAGGTAAAAGATTTGCGTTCGTTAAAGGCATGCTTTAAGAATGAAGTAATTCCGTTGTTGGAAGAATATTTCTTTGGAGATTATGGAAAGATCGGTTTAGTATTGGGCGATAGTTTTGTTGAGAAGAAAAAAAATGAAAGGAGTGTGTTTTCTAAATTTAATGGTTACGAAAGTGATATTATTAGTGACCTTGAAGAACGTGCGGTTTATAAAATTAAATCTCCTAAAGCCTGGGATTTTAAATCAATTTAAATGAGAGCTCCAATTCGCGTTTTTGAGTATGAAAAATTAATGGCTGACTCAGATTTTTTCCCTAGTCAAAAAGTGGGCAAACGAGTTATCGATAAGTTATGGGCTTATAATGATGCCAATAGAAATGTTTATTTTCAAGCTATTCGAAATGGTGTTAAATTCAATAGTTATGTGGGAGTAATCCAAATTGGAAGTACTGTAATTGAAATACTTCCCAAAACGAATAGAACTCAGAGAATTGATAAAGATGATGTTCTGCGCGAACAATGGCAAAAGGTGCTATTGTCAATGTTGAAATACTGCAAAAAAATAAAAATAAGTGCCGCATCAGAAGCTAGTCTTTCAAAAAGATACAACTCTTTACTGGATTTATACTTTGAAAAGTATATTGAAGAAGTAAATCAACTCATTCATAAAGGGCTGATAAAGAAATATATACCAGTTTCTAAAAACATTCAAACCTTTAAGGGACAGATTCAATTTGCACAAAATATTCAAAGAAATGTTGTGCACAAAGAGCGTGTATTTACAAGACATCAAGTATACAGTAAAGAGCACGAACTTAATCAGATATTACTCAAAGGATTAAAGGTGCTAAAGCTCATTTCCACTAATCCCTACTTACAAGATAAAATTAATCGGACTTTATTAAGCTTTCCTGAGATTGAAGAAATTGAAATACATAAAACACATTTTGATAAAATTGTTATAAATAGAAAAAACCAACCTTATCAAGAAGCATTGCAGATTGCTAAGATGATAATCCTCAATTACTCTCCCGACATAAAAGGAGGGGATGAAAATATGTTGGCCTTGCTATTCGATATGAACAAGCTTTGGGAAGAATATGTCTATCGGATGTTGGTTAGAGCCAGTGAAGCACCAACAAAAATCCACTTTCAAAATCAGCAGGACTTTTGGAATAGCAAAAGGATAAAACCAGATATAGTAATAAAAGATCTGGATGGGAAAGATTATGTCATTGACACTAAATGGAAAATGATAGATCCCAAGTTTCCATGTGATAATGACTTGAAGCAAATGTATGTTTACAATATGTATTGGAATGTGGATTTAAGCATGCTACTTTATCCGTTTTGTGGACATACTGATTCTATAAAAGGGAAATATCATAAAGGAACTATTAAAAGGAAGATGGAAAATGAAGAAGAAGATATAAACACTAATTGCAAGGTTGCATCTATAGAAGTTGTTGATAGTAAAAACAGCTTAAATTTGTATATTGGAAAGGAGATTCTAGGGCTCTTAAGGGCTTCAATAGACATAAAGTAATGATCATTATACTGGTTATCATCATAGTTATTCTTATAGTTGTGATTATTTACTTATACGTCCATAATCGAGGATTGCAACTTGTTCTGCAGAAAGCGAGAAAGGATATAGGGAATGAAACGTCTGAAATATTGACCCGAAAAAGTGAATCTCGATATGACCATTCTGCCCGAAAGAAAGTGGGAAAGTGGCAGGCTATGGAAATTGTAAATTCCTTCCTAGGTAAAATAGAATTAAATAATTCCAATACCAATTATTCAAGCATCAATACAACCGTGCCAGTTTGGTGGTTTGATATAAACAGAACGCGATTCTTAGATGATTTACATTTAATTCTTGCAAAGGACCACGGTTTCGTTTGGTTGAAAATTCCTAAAGGAACGATTGAAGATCCTAGTCGTATATTTTATATTCGGCCAGATAATGGATTAGTACAGCTTAAAATTTCATCTGTAGATGGATCTGACTATTTAAGAGATGTTTCTAGTGGAATAGGGGATTTTAGGTTTTCAAAATATGTAGAAATGGAATTTTAAGGGACTATCTCATAAAGTGTGTAAATAATAAAATAGCGGGGGCCGGCCCCCGCTATTTTATTATTTAGTTTTTAATCTTTAACTTTTACACATTATGAAAGACGATTTAATTTCAGATGATTTTCTGAAGCAGTTCAAGACCCACGAGAAGCTCAGCGGTTTTTTAAAGCACATCCAGAAGCGTGGGATCGAAAAGATGCTCGAAGGTGAGCTCGACGGCCACCTAGAATACGACAAACACCAGAGGTCCAATGGAGGCAACTCGCGCAACGGGCACTCCCGGAAGAAAATAAAAACCTCCTTTGGCGAATCCGAGATTGCCGTTCCCAGAGACCGTGAGGCCTCCTTCAACCCCCCTCCCCCCTCCCTCGCGATTGCATCGCGTGGCACCACGAATCATTTTTTGATACATTTTAGAAAGTGACCAACTTTAGGTTACGTGGCGCAACTACAAATCCAAAAGGATTGAATCTCGAAAAATAGAAGCTATTTAAGGAAGACGGGGAAAGGAACGCGATGCAATCCCGCACTGGGGGTAATGTACTCATCGAAATGGTTCGCATTACCCGAAAACTAAAAGTTAACCAAGTAGGTCAAGCAGACGTCGATATGAATAGCCTGTGGGAAGAATATATACTGGTGCAATTAAAAAAGGCCTGTCTAAACACGCCCTACAGCGTATCAGAGCAGCAATCCAAGTCCTTTTGGGGCAATATGAGCCTCCGCCCGGATATCATCATCAAAAAAGACAATACGACCCAGGTGATCATCGACACCAAATGGAAACAAATAGAAGCCAAGAAACCCTCCACAAACGATTTGAGGCAGATGTACGTTTACAATGATCATTGGCAATCTAAATTTTCAATTTTGCTTTATCCCGGAGCAGAACAAACTCCCATTTTTCGCCGTAAGTTTTCCTATCCAGATCATTTTTGTGGAATTTTAAAGATCAATATATTGGATTTGGATGGCAAACTGGATAAAGGAATAGGGGAGCGGTTGGTTGACTATTTTCAAGAGGATGGGTATTTATAGACCTAGGTATAATCTATTTTTAGGAATTCTCAAATGGCAGTGAGTTCAATAAGATTGCCTTCATATACTTCAGAAATCTTTTTTAGGATGAAGTCCCTATGATCTGCGCCCACCAAGAAAATGATTTTTTTCCCCTTGTTGCCTTTTATTATTTCGACACAGTTTTGCAATATCATTTCGTCTCTTTTTTTATAGAAATCGGTCAAGGGCTGATATTCTGTATCCTTCAGTAATAATTCCAACTGTTTGTAATAAATGGAGTTAATCAAATCATACCGTCCGTCGTTCATTTCCCGAAGGGAGGAATTTAAGGCAAGATGGTTCTTCTCTTCTTGGATTATCTCCGTTACGGATAGTTTTCGTCGCATTACCGTATCGGCATTCAATTTATGTTGTAATTTTTTTATGGTGCTCTTTTCTTTCCAGTAGTCCTGGGGAATTGGTTTTCCCACGAGGTCATTACCCAACCAGTCTATCCCCAATACTTTTTTTGACGGAAATTGCGTAATACAGGTGTACATTTCATAGGGATAATTCGATTTTAGATATTCAAGTGAGCTGTCTATATCCTCAGGTCTAATTTCCACCCCAATTATATCAGGGTTGTATTTATTTATAAAAGTGAAGAGGGAATCGTAGGTATAATTGGGATTGATAGTATGGGCCTTGTGAATTGTGCTGATAACAAAAACTTCGGTTTTATAGGCTTTAGCTGCTTTATTGGATTTTTCGTTTTGACCATTTCCTGAAATAAAGAATAGAAGTAGGATGGCTTTGACGACAATTAATTTTGTTTTCATCTGTATATGCTTTTTGTTTTTAAAGGGAATTATGGAACATTCTATTTAATTCTTCGGGGGTGTTTGGAAATTGGGAGAGATGATTTATCTGGGTTATCGCAATTTTTTAGCTAGGACTATTCTTTATATTTCCTTTGTAATATTCTTTCGAACTGATTCAATTTTGGTTTCAATATCGGAATAGAAAGTGAGGATAAAGTTTCTGTTTTCTTCTATTTTAGATAGGTACACCAGCAAAATCTTCTTCTGATTTTCACTGATTTCCAAAGGGAGGGCGATCCCGCTTGGCTTGCCATTTTCATCAAATTCAAAATTGGGGGCTAGGACGGTATTGATTTCGTTGAAATAATTTTTTTGAAATTGCAATTCGGAGTATTCTTCCTCCAATTTGCGCAGCGCATTAAAATCGTACTCGTAAAGCGAAATAATTTGCAATCGCAATGAATCGTCGGAAACAAGCCCCAATCCCTGCGATTTTAAGGTTTCATACCCCGCCACATTCTGAATGGAAATAAAAGTACGGGTAAGATTTTCATACTGGACCAATAGCGAATCAGGATTTACCTCTTGGTTCGTCAACAGCTTTCTAAAGTAAACACAAGCGGAAATCCCTTTTTTATGGCCACGTTTGTTCGAACGGATATCGTCTATATCCTTTTCGAGGCCATTGGCGATGGCGGTCAATATTTTATTTTCAGAATCTTCGGTTTTCCTGTTTTCGTTCCAGTTGTTTAAGGCAAAAGCCGATATAACTGCAATAAAAATCAACAAAAACTCAAAACCCTGTTTTCTCCAGTTTCCAATTCTGATTCTTTTCATATGCCAAAATTGTTCCTTCAAATCGAGAAGCCGCATCCGGAAGAGAGCGGCTTATTATCAATATGAGAAATAAATTTATAACAATAATTTTATTTTTTAAAAGGATTTTTCTTTTTGAATTCCTTTTCTACGAGCTAAATCTTCTCATAAAATTTAACTTCAAAACACTTTCTTCAATTTATTGTAATCAATATAATAAACCACTCGCACCGAAAACCCATGCAATAGAGGTTGCGAAAACATATAATCGGTACTATCCCAAAATGAGCTTTCTTTTTGGCCATCACGAACCGAGACGGTATTCCGATACAGCACACTGAGTTCGCTGCCCGGGGCAAAACGCCAATTATAACGCAAATCCAAATTCCAAATATTAAAACGCACATTGGGATCATTGGTTCCGGTTGCCTCAAAATTGTACGGACTTAGACTTCCATCCCTATTTAAGGAGGTGAACTTATCTGGGGCATATTCAGCCACCGACCAAAAGTTTCTAAAACTGAGGGAAATTGCATTTTCGGTGGTGATATTATAAATTGCCTGAAAAGCGTTCTCAACACTTACCCTGTTGCGATTTCCGAAAATAATCTCATCAGCAGTAGTGGCTACATTCATTAAAAGTTTTTCTGATGGATTTAATTATTTAAAATGTTATGTGGAAAAAAAATCACGATGTAACATTTTCAATATGGAATTACTAATCAAACAATTCCAAGAGATATAATATGAAAACCATTATCCTTTTCGCATTTCTATTCCTTCAGAATATTTCAATAGCACAACCTAAACCGAGCTGTGATTCACTAATAAAAGTAGGGGTAAATCAACTTTCAGAAAGGAATCACCTTGCTTCCTTAGAAAATTTGAACAAAGCCTTTGTGATGGCGAAAGAAAACAGAGGGCATGACCAATCGTTTTTAGCGCTAAATCGGGATGACAAGGATTTGTACAATGGTGGAAGTCGCCGGGCGGCATTCCCACGGGATTAAAATTAGATATTATTAAATCATTTGGTTTAAATGGAAAGTTAGTTTTTGGAAGATGAGGGATTAAGAGGTAAAGTAAATCCGATAAACTTATTAATTGAGAAAGCCCGAGATTTGATCCCGGGCTTTTCTGATTTTAGATTGGCCGACTATTCACGGCCGATTTTTTATGACTGCATTAGGGCAATCTTATACTCGTTTAAGCAGCGTTGTTGGTGTTGGAGACGTTCGGTTAAACATTCGAGCTTCTCGAGGGCTGTAAATCGGCCGTTCCAGTGGTGGCCTTCGTAGTTCCGAATCATTTTTTTGAGTAATGATCGGACTTGTTCAGTGTGCACAAAGGGGATTACGGAATTTCCAACCTATGTTAAGCTACATTTTTGTAAATTTTGTTTGCATATCCAAGACCTTATCAATACTTACATAAAGAAAGTAACACCAATTCTGAAAGTATTTACCTTATCCGTAAAATTAGGCAACCATCCGATATTAGCTTTGAATTTATTTTGTATAATAATCTGATTAACATCTAATTCGCCCTGCCATGTTACACCCGAGTTAATAAATATTGCACTTGGATTAAAAAACACAAACGTTTTATCACTGAATTTCAAGCTTACATTAGACTGAATCTGCATCCCGCTTTTTCCACTCTCGGTAAGATATACATAACTTACGCCTGGAAACATAGAAACATCTTTAGAAAAACCCAAACCAGCAATTAAACCAGCTGACAAAGACCATGTTCCCCCACCCAAGCCGTGAGCAGACTTTCCTGTTGGCATATAGATGTCTACAAAGGGAGCCAATGCAAACAAGGTTTTGCTGTTCATTCTCCGCACGTTAAAATATCTGACTCTGGTATCCGACAAGCCAAACTCTTTTGTTTCTGAATTATACAGCAAAGGAACCTCAGCAAGAATCAAATTATCTGGATTAAGGTCATATTGGAAATTAACTCGCGTTCCGTATGTACTGAAACCTTTGTAAGAGTTGAGTTCAGCCTGCACATTCACCTGCGTGTATAAGTTGGTAGGCTTGGATGGATCTATGTTTTCATTTGCATTATTTTGCTGAGAAAAAATAGATGTTGCCATGCCCAAGAAAAGTAATGAAAGTAATTTTGATTTCATGAAAATTTATTTAAAATTGTTTTTCTTATTTAGTTTTAATTTATCTAATATCTGCTGCAGCGTTTGCCTTGATACATTTCCCATAATATTCTAGGCTTTTCTTTGGAATACGCTCCAAGGTATTTTTATCAATATAGATCAAGCCGAAATGGTGACTCAGACCTAATGTCCACTCCCAATTATCTGTTGAAGACCAATACATCATCCCTTTGAGTTTTACTCCTTTCTTAACCGCTTCCTGAGCAGCTTTGATATATCCTTGGATATATTTGATACGTTTTGGATCATTCAAAATACCGTTTATCGGCTTATCCTCCTCGATTGCAAAACCGAATTCTGTTGCCAATATATCAGGCTGACCATATTTATTATGTATATCTAATAATATTTTGGTATATGTGTTAGGATCATAAGGAAATTCCTGAGTTTTTTCCAATTCTGATGGCGGTGCAATAGGAATTGTCCCAAGGATTGAATGTTTATCATTGTCTGCTTTGACAAAGGTTCTCGAGTAGAAATTAACGCCATAAAAATCTGGTTTTGAAGCTATAAATTCTAGGTCTCCATCCTTTATATAAGGCTCTACAAGAGGTTTTATTAAATCGGGATAACCTAATCCATAAGTTGGGTCAGCAAAAGACTGATTCCAAAGAACATCAATAAAATGAGCGGCATCAATATCCTCCTTTTTGCCGGACAAAGCCTCAAAAGGCATAATATTAAAAGCTGAAGCAATTTTCACGGCAGATACATTCGACCTGACAGCTTCAAATATTTTTGCCTGTGAGACATTAATATGATGAATCGCAGCACCCATTGTTTTTTTTGAATGATACCCCGGCGCAAAAGTTCCTTTCCCATAACCGAATGCGGCAATAACGCTCGGCTCGTTAAAGGCCAGCCACGTCTTTGCTCTACTTCCTACTAACCGTGACATAATATCAGCATAATCTTGCATTTTGTCGCTGACATCCCTTTTAAGAAAATCACCTGCCCATAGTGGCATATCCCAATGAAACAAAGTTGGAACTGGCTCCAAACCGTGTTCTAGCATTGCATCTATCAACTTATCATAGTATGACATAGCTTTTGCATTAGGAGTTCCAGGTGTTTCTGGTTGCACTCTTGGCCATGAGAAAGAAAAACGAAAAGCTTTTACTCCAGCATCTCTTAACATCTTGAATTCATCGAGATAACGTTTTTCAAATTCGGTGTTCCGCATATTGTTTGTTCCGTCGGCAGACCCCCCAACATTGTCCATAAATACATCCCAATTGCTACGACCTCGTCCCTCTCGACTTTCCGTTTGTGGTGCAGAAGCTGCTACACCCCACAAAAAATCTTTGGGAAAAACAGCATTTTTACCATCAAGATTTAAATTATAAAGTGTAGATAAAGGATCATTGGGAACAAGGAATCCTAACCTGCAAGAGAATTTACTTTCATAAAATCTCGTCTGTTAATTGTTTTTTTCATTATAATTTAATTACTAATAATTAGGGTTTCAAACTTCAAATTGTTTGTCTGCTGCAAAAGCATGTTGTACTTTTTCTACACTTAATTCCTTCGGAACAGAAAAATCTATAGTATGCTTGATGTCCAAAGATGATGCACCTACAGAATTGCACCAAGTAGGAAAAGGGGGGCCAGGGGGACCGCTCATCCCAACCAGTTTTCCGCTGCGCAAAGTCTGCGAGTGCACTGCTGCGCAAAGTCTGCGACTTTGAGCTATTTCCTTTTCGTTTTTAGTTTTCGATTTCAATATTATTTTTATATCGTAAATTTAAACCAATGAAATATCTAATAGCCGAAGACGAAATCGATCTGCAGCAATCCATAGTTACCTATCTGGAACGGGATGGCAATCTTTGTGAAGTTGCATCCAATTTTGAGGAGGCTTCCGAAAAAGCATACCTGTACGATTACGATGTAATTATTCTCGATATAAATTTGGTTTCCGGTAGCGGCCTTGACATACTAAGGTCGCTTAAAAAGGAACACAAAGATGTAGGCGTCATTATTATATCGGCAAACAATTCGCTCACTGATAAATTGGAAGGTCTTGATCTGGGAGCCGATGATTATATAACCAAACCTTTTCACCTAGCAGAACTGAACGCACGTATAAATGCCATCCTACGCCGGGGAAAATATGGCGGAAATGACCTTATTGAATTTAACGAGATAAAAATCGATACCCGTTCCAGGACCGTATTCATCGACGGGAATGCAATTGTTCTGACCAAAAAGGAATACGATCTGCTCGTGTTTTTTGTGTCCAACAAAGGAAGGGTGCTTTCAAAGGAAATGATAGCCGAACATCTGTGGGGCGACAACAGTGATTTGTTGAACAACTTCGATTTTATCTATGTTCATATCAATAACCTGCGGAAGAAACTTACCGCTGAAGGAGCAAAATATATAAAAACGGCTTATGGGAGTGGTTATAAATTTATAGGGGACTAGCTTGGGAAAAAAAACAAAACTTTTGCAAAAAACGTCAAAAGCATTCCTGCTTACAGGATTGCTTTTGACCATTCTCAGTTCTATCTCCCTATATTTTTACACAAAAAAACTTCTTCAGGATCAGGTGGAGGAAAGTTTGTATTCCACAGAGGCCAGAGTAGTGGACGCCCTAAGGGACGACCAGCCAGTTTTTTCAGTATCGCCCGTTATTGAGGTACGGAAAGTGGATAAAACAGGAAAGAAAATTCTTAAGGATACTATCATTTATGATCCCTCTCAAGATGAAATGGAGGAGTTTAGGGAGCTCTCCACTTATGAAAATATTGGAGGACAATTATACCAAATAACCATTAGGGACTTGGTGGTGGAATCTGGAGACATACTTGTGGCCATTATTATTTCATATATTCTCATCTTTGTTCTGTCTGTCTTGTTTCTGTTTTTTTTCAATACAAACCGTAATATTAAGCTTTGGAGCCCATTCTTTAAAAACCTGGAACAGATGAAAAAATTCTCCATTTCATCCAATGAAGAATTGCAACTGGTGGACAGTGATGTTTTGGAATTTTCCGAACTCAAGGAAGAAATCCAGCTGCTTACCTCAAAAGTAAGAAACGACTACCAAAACCTGAAACAGTTCACCGAAGATGTGTCACACGAAATGCAAACCCCCTTGGCAATTATCCAGGCCAAGATTGATAATATAATCAACGAGCACCATATCAATGATAAGCAATTTGAACAGATTTCTTCCATCCAGAAAGATATTCAAAGGCTAAAACACCTAAACCAACGGATAACTCTCCTTACCAAAATCGACAACAACCAGTTTGTCAAGGTCGAAACGGTGAATATCACCAAATTGCTGGCTGATAAAGTAGAGACCTTTAAGGAACTCCAAATTGATTATATTATACTTCATTCCAAAACGGACCTTGTGGTTTCAATGGATTCCTATCTTGCAGAAATCCTAATAAACAATCTTCTTACCAATGCCATCAGGCACAACACCTTAAAGAAAATCATTTCGGTAACCCTAATGGAAAATAGCCTGATGTTTTCTAATTACGGAAAAACCCCCCTTCTTCATCCCGAAAGACTTTTTCAGAGGTTTTATAGGGAGGTGAATTCCGTAAAATCCACCGGACTTGGACTTGCCATCGTAAAAAAGATCTGTGACCTGTATGGGTTTAAAATCCGATATAATTTCCAGGATTCATATCATATTTTTGAGGTGGATTTTAAAGGGAATGGTGTTGCCGACGAATAATTAAAACCAACCGACCGCTTTAAACTCTCTTTAGATTTTGGGTCTAAATTTATAACCTAAAGAAGAAAAAGAGATGGCTAAGGCAAACAAGATGGCCAAAATTACCCTGATATTTTGGTTTATGAAAATCATCGCCACTACTTTGGGCGAAACACTTGGGGATTTTATTTCCATTACCTCGAAACTCGGGTATCTTACCGGACTGATCATAACTCTTGCTTTCTTTTTAACGGTGTTGGCAATACAATTGACCCGCAAAAAGTATATTCCCCTTTACTATTGGCTTGTGATAGTGGCCACCACAACCTTTGGGACCGAGATTTCCGATTTTATGGATAGAAGCCTTAAATTGGGCTACACTTGGGGAAGCTTTATACTTTTTCTCTGTTTAATATCATCCCTATCCGCTGGGTATAAAAGATTTGGAAATCTCGATATATATCCAATTTTCGATCGCAATAAGGAGATTTACTATTGGACAGCCATTCTTTTTTCCAATAGCTTGGGAACTGCTTTCGGTGATTATTTGAGCGATGTATTGGGATTGAGCTATCTAACGGGTGCTGGAGTAACCGCTGGAATTATTGTTCTGGTCGTGCTTCTGCATTATGCCACCAAAATCAATGAGATTGTCCTTTTTTGGATAGCCTTTATTTTTACAAGACCCTTTGGCGCTACATTCGGGGATTTTTTAACCAAGCCTTCCTCTAGTGGCGGGCTACATCTCTCAACATTGTACGCTTCCCTTATCGCAATAACTTTATTGGGCATTCTTATTTTTGTTGCGCATAAAAAACATAGTGAGCCAATTGAAGAATAAGGAAAGCTGGAAGGGGAATCGCTTTAATTTTTGATTCCTTTAGCGGACGCCTACCTTCCTGAATAGGCAAATCTCTGATAATTGATTATTCTTCTGGATGCTCATAGATATAAGGCAAATAGGTCAAGGAATTTTTTGGATGAATGGAATGGGGAACGGACATTGACGAGGAATAATACCTCTTCGAGTTTATTGGGTACGGAATTTCCATTTTTCGGGAATGGCCCGAAGGGGTCCAATATCGAAAACCCCGCACAAACGAAGTGCCGTGCGGGGGTTATAACCCACACATACCCAGAACCCCGAAGTGGTTTCAACACCCGGAACTTCTTTAAATCGGTTGCCCCGCCCTGTCCCCGCACAGCAGTCAGGAGAGTAAGCTTTTAGTCGTCCATTTTTTCCGCTATGCCAACTTTAAAATTCAACATTTCAAATATTCGAGTTTATTGGGTATAGAATTTCCATTTTTCGGGAATGACCCCTAAGGGGTCCAATATCGATAACCCCGCACAAACGAAGTGCCGTGCGGGGGTTATAACCCACCCATCACCCAGAACCCTGAAGTGGGTTCAACACCCAGAACTTCTTTAAATCGGTTGCCCCGCCCTGTCCCCGCACAGTAGTCAGCAGTAAGCTTTTAGTCGTCCATTTTTTCCGCTATGCCAACTTTAAAATTTTCACCTCTTCGAGTTTATTGGGTACGGAATTTCCATTTTTTGCGAATGACCGCGAAGGGGCCCAATATCGATAACCCTGCACAAACGAAGAGCGGTGCGGGGGTTATAACCCACACATTCCCAGAACCCCGAAGTGGGTTCAACGCCCAGAACTTCTTTAAATCGTTTGCCCCGCCCTGTCCCCGCACAGTAGTCAGGAGAGTAAGCTTTTAGTCGTCCATTTTTTCCGATTTCCCAATTTTAAAATTCAAGATTTCACCTCTTCGAGTTTATTGGGTACGGAATTTCCATTTTTCTCGAATGGCCCCGAAGGGGTCCAATATCGATAACCCCGCACAAACGAAGTGCCGTGCGGGGGTTATAATCCACCCATCGCCCAGAACCCCGAATGGGGTTCAACACTCAGAACTTCTTTAAATCGGTTGCCCCGCCCTGTCCCCGCACAGTAGTCAGGTGATAGTAAGTCCTTCACCCTCCATTTATCCATTGTTCTAACTTTAAATTTACTTTAGATTCTTCCCTTAGTTTTGGTGTTAACTAAATTCTCAATACTTCAATGAAATACACCATTTTCCCCAAACGCTTTGCTGCTCTAAATGCGTTTGCATCCCTTTTTCTTATTCTTTCTTTTATTGTTAGGCTCAGCTTTTTGGTATGGAGTTTTTCCGAAGTTGATAAGGGTTTTTCTGCGTTGCTGAGCACGTTCGTGATCGGTTTTTTATTCGACATTACTACCCTTTCATTTTTTACTATCCCTTATCTCATCTATCTTCTTCTGCTTCCCAAAAAGTTCTATGGCTCCATATTGGACCGGATAGTGACCTATTTTGGTTTTTCCTTGGTTACACTTATAGTTCTATTTTCCTTTTTCGGGGAATTTACCTTTTGGGATGAATTCCACAGACGGTTCAACTTTATAGCAGTTGATTATTTAATCTATACCTATGAAGTTGTAAAGAACATTGACGAAAGCTATCCCTTGCCACTCTTAATTTCAGGAATGCTAATAATGGTTTTAGGAAGTGTCTATATAGTCTCAAAATTGGGATATTTCAAAAGCACTTTTACAAGCCAAACTTCCTTTCTTCCAAAACTTTATGCAGCCTTGCCCTGGTTTATAATTGCGTTGATAGCCGGCTTTTTTATTACAAACAGTATAGCCGACTTTTCAAAAAACAGATACAATAATGAATTGGCAAAAGCAGGTATTTATTCCTTTTTTGCAGCTTTCAGAAACAACGAATTGCCCTATAAGGATTTTTATAAAACCATTTCAGAGAAGGAGGCCTTTGCTTATTTAAAGTCGGTTTATACCCGTGCTGGTGATAGTTTGATCGATCCCGAAGCGAATTCCATTTATAGAAAAGTTGTAAACAGCCATAGTACCCAAAAAGATCTTACCCCAAATGTCATTTTTATTTGTGTGGAAAGCCTGAGTGCAGATTTTTTAAAGACTTTTGGAAATGAGGAACACATAACCCCCACTTTAGATTCCTTGGCAAACCACAGTCTTTTTTTCCAAAATCTGTATGCTACGGGAACGCGAACCGTTAGGGGAATGGAGGCAATTACCCTTTCCATTCCGCCAACTCCGGGAAGAAGTATCGTTAAACGCAAAAACAATCAGGGTCTTTTTACTATAGGCGAAGTATTTAAGGAAAAAGGATATGTTCGGAATTTCTTTTATGGTGGTGATGGGTATTTCGATAATATGAACACCTATTTTGGGGGCAACGGTTTCAATATTATTGATAGGGGCCGGGGTTTCCTCCTCGATGCCAGTATTACTACCAATAGGACCAATATCGATGATAAGGAGGTAACTTTTGAAAATGCCTGGGGCGTTTGCGATATGGATATCTACAATAAGGTTTTAAAAGAGGCCGATAAAGCACACACCAGTGACAAACCCTTTTTTGACTTCGTAATGACCACCTCAAACCACAAGCCCTATACCTATCCCGAAGGTAAAATCGACATTCCCTCAGGTACCAGTAGGGAAGGAGCGGTAAAATACACCGATTATGCCATTAAAGAATTTCTAAAACAGGCGAAAGATAAACCTTGGTATAAAAACACTGTTTTTGTGATTATGAGTGACCACTGTGCCAGTAGCGCTGGCCGATGGGAGTTGGATGTCAAAAATTACCACATTCCGGCTTTTATTATAAACTTACCAAATAAATCCCCTTTAAAAGCGAGCCAGCTTGCTTCACAATTCGATCTGTTTCCAACACTTTTTGCACAATTCAATTGGGATTATGATTCCAATCTATTTGGTCAGGACATTTTGAAAATGGATCCTACCGAGGAACGGGCGTTTATAGGAAACTACAGAAAATTAGGACTTTTAAAAGACAATAAGGTGATGATCCTGGACGAACTTGGAGACGCCAATTTCTATTCTTGGAATCCGGTGGACAACGCTCTATCTCCCCAACCTTTAAACGAAGAGTTTATGAAGCACACGGTTTCCTATTATGAAGTAGCGGATGACCTATATGAAAGTGGAGGTTTAAAACTGAAAAACAAATAGATTGATCCATATCCATTTCATCATAAATCCTATTTCCGGATCGGGAAAGAACAAACTTTCTGAAGCCTTTTTGGGGAATTATTTTTCTAAGGATAAATATTCAATCACTGTTAAAATTTCGGAATATAAAAGGTACGCCATCTCGCTTACAGAGGAATCCATAAGGGAAAAAGCCGAGGTTATCGTGGCCTGTGGTGGGGATGGCACCATCAATGAGGTTGCTTCTGCCTTGGTGAATACGGGTATTCTTTTGGGTATTATTCCGATGGGCTCCGGCAATGGATTGGCCTCCAATCTGAAAATCCCAAAAAAGCTGGAAAAAGCGATAGGGGTAATCCTTAAAAATAAATCTGTTCCTATTGATGTGGGTCGTGTCAATGATTCCTATTTTTTCAGCAACACCGGTTTTGGCTTTGATGCCAGTGTGATCAAGAATTACGAAGCATCCCAGCGTCGCTCGCTTTTAACCTATGTTAAAGCTTCTCTACAATCCTTTAAGGAATACCACAGACAGGACGAAATTGTAATTGAAATCAACGGCACCACTCAGATGGTAAATCCGTTTCTTATTTTCGTGTCGAACTCCAATGTGATGGGATACGGAATGAGCCTAACTCCCAAAGCATCACTACAAGATGGCCTTTTGAATGTGGTAATCGTGCCCCAATTAGCATGGAAAATGTTGGTTTTCGGACTTCTTATGCTTTTAAAGAAACCGGAATTTCTTCTCGAATTTCATTGCTATCAGACTAAGCGGATTGATATATTCCGAAAAACTGGAACTGATTTTCAAGCGCAAATTGATGGTGAACTTCTTTGCATTTCAAGCCCTAGAGTATTCATTACCCTATAGGAATCTTCTCTTATGGTAATAGTATAGATGACAATTTTGAAATAATCAAACTTTAAAGTTTCTACGAATCTCTTGTTTTCCAGTGATAAATTCGTTGAAATAGAGTTTTTAGGACATGTTTTTGGGTTTCCCATAACCTTTTTAAAAAAATAGATTTTGATAATTATATTGAAAAATCTTTAAAGAAAAAAGGTGACTTTTTAAGTGAGGCAATAGTTTTAGAGCATTTAACTGAAGTTGATTTAACCTTAAGTATTATGAATAGTTAATAACTGCAGTTAGTATTGTTTTAGCTATGAGTTCAGAGTTATGAGTTATCTGTGTTGAAGGTTTTCTGCTATTTATACTCTAAAAACAGTTTGAGTTCTTTGAGTTCGAGTACTTCTTTATCGTTTGGGAGTTGGTTGTGGATGATGATGTTTTCTATTTGGTGGTTGTAGATGTAATCTCCTAGGGTTTCTTTTAATATTCTGACTACTGTTTGATGTACTATTTCACGCCCAGTTTTAGCTGTTGGAAAATTGAGAACTATTCCTAGCATAAACTTATTTGTTACTGGGTCAATGTGTTCAATCCAAGACTTTATGTTGGAGGTGATAAAGCTTGCTTTATTTATGTTGAATTCATTTTCGAGATATTCTGAATCATCTTCAGATAGCGTTTCTATAATGGTTGAGATAATCCAGTTGGGGAATTTCAGGGCCGATTCTATTAGGCTTAAAATGAGTTGCCGCACTTCGTAATCACCACAAGTTGAAAAGGAAAGCGTTGATGGTTTTTTGGAACTGATAGCGATAATTAACTGAAATCCTATTTTAGGACTGTAGTAACGGAGATGCTGGTGAAACCAGTATAATAATTGGTTGCCTTCACTTTTCGGAAGGGTGTGAATGGTTCGTAGTTTTTTTTCGTTGGCGAGGAACCAGGACCAGAGGATATTTTTAGACCAAATATAATGGTTTTTTGCTATGCATCAGAAAGAAAACCCTGTATATCAGTATGATTTAGGGCTTAGGTGTGAAATGGTGTTTGCCTTGATTAGGTTTACAAAATTTACAGAATCTTAATAAATCCTCCTTGCAAATGGAAAATGAAAGCTCATCGCGTTCTCATTTTTTATATCCATTTACTTACAAAAGCAATGCATTTAACGTTATAAGATTTACAGGATCTTAATAAATCCTCCTTGCAAATGGAAAATGAACGCTCATCGCGTTCTCATTTTTTATTCGCGAAATCCTACAAAAGTTCTGCTTTTGACGTTTTCTCAAATAAAAAATGACCCGGCCCTGCCGGATCATTTTCCACTTTGTCGGGATGACAAGATTACAACCTTGCTTGTAACACATTGATAACCAAACCTCTAATTATGTGATTTTTGGATAGGGGTCCGATTAGGGTACATTCAATTTGATGGCCATTGTACTTGGTTCAAATCGATTCTGAGTTAAAGATACGAATTATTGGAATTCTATTTCTCATAGAATTTGCTATAATTTGTTAATTCTTGAGGTATTCATTTACGGTCTCAATATTGACTCCTGTGAACTCTGCGAATTCTTCAGCTGTGACGAACTGATGAGGCTGCTTGTCAAAATGCTTTCTGATCTGGTGGAGTAGGAGTCTACCATATCGCTCACTTCTTCCAGTGATGCGTTGGACGTCTTTTGGGAATATGCACACGTCAGTTTTTACTTCATTTTCAATCTTTTTTACACTTTCGGTAGTTATCGATCCTATTTTACTTAAAGGAATCATTTTCAATTGCAAGAAGGATTACCTCAATTTTTAAAACTGTAAAAATCTTTCTTCTGTGCTAGAGACATCTTTTTTAAAAGGTGTCCTTTTTTGATTTAAATTATTCTAATAGCACAATCTATACGCATATACATGTTTGGAAATGTCAGTTGTGTTCTAGAATAAAAATCTTTTTTGACTATATGTGGAATCCCGTAAAAATGGTTGCTGGTTTTATTTTATGTTTGGAAAGTTAAAAACTTATTCTTATTGAATAGAAATGAGATTAATTAGTGAATGTTATTTAATCAAGGATTTGCTATTAAAATTATTTGAGAAAATTCAATAATATAATCTTGAAAAGCTTTGAAAATTTTGTAATGGCTAATGTTTTAAATCTCAGCTATAAAGAGTAGAATTAAGGTAAAAATTTTGAGAATATTAAAATAAATTACACCTGACAGAGTCATTTTATGATGAAATTAATTTTGGAGAGTATATAAAAAATAGTCTAGTTTTAACATAATTTTATGGAATCCTGATAAGGATTTTCAGAAAACGAGTTGTTAAAATTTTTGTTGTAATCTCCTTTTATTACAAAAATGTCAATAGGGATTTAAGTAATTCGATTTTCCCAATATATGGGAAAGGAAATTTTTATTATTGCATAAAAGAACTGAACGTTGTTTTTGGAGAATGAAAAATAAAATAAGGTGAATAATAGAAAAGTAATAAAATTAAAATAAAGCATTTATGGCAGTTTTCGAAATCAAAACAAAGATACCAATGACCGTAAAGGGAGAATTTGTGGACAAAGGATTATCTGTTCAAGTGAGCACAATGTGCTCCAATCCATTTGATGAAGTTGAGAAAATTCATAAGGCTTTTATGAGGGTTCATGGGTTGGATTTGAAATCTGAGGGGTATTTGAGTATGGGGTATATGGAGTATAGAACCGTTTAGATATCTAGATTAAAGGATTTGTCTTAATAATAAAACAAAATTTCCAAAAGAATGAAAATAATAATAAATTATGATACCGTATCATTTGTTTCTCAAATTGAATGCACAGATAAAGTAATAGAAAATAATTTAAAACAATCTATAGAAGAGAATAAGGATAAAAGGATTACAGATTGGTTCGAGGGTTTTATTAAAGGAGTTAAAGATGCAACCAATAATGACAAGTTCTCGATTGAAATATATGGTTGTGATTCATATGAAAAGGACTTTATTGAATCTATTTTAGAAATAGAAAAAAACTTTATTAATAAAAGAAAAATAAACTTTATTGATGATAGAAGAGTTATGGAAAGACATAATGCCGTTGACGCTTTTATAGATTATACTTTAAAATCGAACGAGCCAATTATAACAAACGCTATAAAACCTAACCAGGATAGAGTTAAAAGTTTAAGAAGTAATAAGGTTGAAGTTCCTGTCATTGCCACAATGAGCTCTGGGAAATCAACTTTGTTAAATGCGATTTTAGGGAAAAACATATTATTTGAAGATACCGGGACAGCTACTGGAACCATTTGTACCATTAAAATAAAGGATTCTGATAAATTCACTGCTAGGGCAATTAAAGGTAATAAGATACTTGATGAAACAAGTGATGAAATAAAACCCTTTTTTGAAAAATGGAATACATATGCTAACAAAGAGAAAGATCCAGAGTTAGAGTTATGCTTGGAGGGCCCTATTAAAGATTTAAATTCATCTGGAATGGAATTGAACTTTATTGACACACCAGGACCAAATAGTGCTCAATTTGAAAATCATAAATTGAAAACACAGGGGTATTTAAAGGATAACCAAGACCTGCCGATTGTACTATATGTTTTAGACCCTGAAAAGATGGACTCTAATGATGATAATTTTACATTGAAGGCAATAAGTAATCAGTTTAAAGAACAAAAACAAAATCTTGATAGAATCGTATTTATATACAATAAGGTAGATTGTGAAAAACTAGGCAATAAGTCATTTAGCGAGATTTTAGAGAAAGTTTATAAGTTCTTGGGGAAATTTGGAATTAAGAATCCTTGTGTTTTTCCTATAAGTTCAAGTTACGCTAAACTAGCACAATTAAATGGGACCCTAAATCATGATGAGGTAGGTGAATTAACTGGTTATAGACATAAGTTTACTCCAGTTCCTGAAAAAAACTATAAAGGCTATCAACTTATTGACTATGCGCCTCTAACTATAAAACAAAAAGCACACTTAAAAGAAAGAATTACAAAAAGTGAATTAGATGCAGATTTAGTATATTCTGGACTAGCGGCTTTAAAGTTATATATCGAAGATTATATTGCAAATCATCATCAAAAAATTCAATATAGAGATTTGATGAGCATTGCAAATAATGTATTCGATGAAATTAAATCTAAAATTGACTTAGAAAAGAAAAATCTAGAAGAGAAAACAGTTGACGAGCAAAAAAAAATCGAAGAGAGAAAGAAAAAGGAAGAAGAGGAATTAAGTATTAGAAAAGATCAAGCTTTGCAAGAAATAGCTAGTGTTAAAGTTAATAAAAAATTCATTCAAGATGCAACTAGGAAGACAGATCAGGCATTTGATAAGCTGAAAGCTAAATCCACAAAAACTAATCTTAGTCCCTTTGAGGCAAAACGATTAGTAGAATGGGTCAATAACACAATTTCTGAATTAGAAGTAAGTGTAAAAACGGATATAGTGGCAAAAATAAATGATGAAGGTCAAAATTATCTGCAAAATTTAAAAAAGAAGGTTGGTAATAAGTTTAATCTAAAAAACCAAAGTTTTGAACAAAAATCTTTTAATGCTCAATTACTTAATAAAATTAACATTTTAGACATCAAACAGATAAATGGGTATAAAGAAACAGAAACAGAAAACAAACAACGAACGGTAGAAGAAAAAGTTAAAAGTGAAAAATGGTATAAAAGGTTATTTGGGATAGAAGATACCATTGTATATATAGAAGTTTATTCAATAGAAACAACAGTAATTAATGTTTCAAAATTTTACAATGATAAAATTGAACCTAAAATTAAGGAATTTGAAGCTTTAATAAAGAATTGTGAAAATGCTTCTGAAAAGATATTTCAGGAATATAACATTGCCTTTCAGACTCTTGTTAAGAAATCCTTTGAAGAATCCAAAAATAGTGTTTATAAAACTTCCGATGATGAACTAACTAGGAATGAGAAAGAAATACAAAATGAGTTGCAAAAATTAATTGAGATTTCAAATACCATCTTGAAATTTAAAATACAATAGTGTAATGAGAGAATTTACAGAAAATGAGAGTTTTATTGGAAGTGTAAAAGAAAATGATATAAATGAAATTAAGAGAACTTTGATTGATAATATATTTTTTCTTCAAGGAGATAAAAATGAGATTAATAAGGCAGTTGAATACGCTATTAATAATAGCGACTTTAATTTTGGAGCACATAAAGAGATAGAAGTTTCAAATAAAACCGACAAGCAAGATTACTTCTCTGACGAGAAGTGGAATATGCGTGAAAATTATTCTAAAGAACGATATTATCTATTGGTAGGATTATTCAAGGAAACTTTTCCAGAACAAGAAGACATTGATAAATCGGATCTACCCTCAGTGAATAACGAAATTTTGAAAAAGGTAATAATTGGTGGTGTTGTATTAATTGCAGGATATTTAATCTTTAAAGCTTTAAGTTAATGAGTGAAGAATTATTAAACCTAGAAGAAAGGGTAACGGCACCTGTAAATTTAATTGATATAAAATTCGATTTACAAAAACAATATTTACGCGATGATCATTTAAGCATTTTATCCATAGATAAATTAAAGAATGAAGCTTTGTTGTCCCAGATTTCCACGGACGAGATTAAGCGTAAAATACGCTTTTTGCAAATACAAAAATTTGTTTATGAAAAAGATGTTAAGATAACCAATAAGCTAAAATCTGTATTTACTACGCTGCATTCTGTTGATAGCTCATTAATTTTTAAAATTGTTTCAAACGGTACAGAATGTAATTTATATGTCGGAGTTAAGTCCGGTGTAAAGGTCAATGAAAAAGCAAAAGTTTTAAAAGGAGCATTAGAAGGAAACTTTCCTGGAACCAAATTTTCAAATGATAAGGAATATCTGGGTAATCAAGAAGTTCTAGATATTAATAATAAAATTTTTAATAACTGTAAGGAAGTAACTGCTGTTGTTGGAATTCCTTCAATAAAGGATAAAGAAGAAGATCAATTTTTTCAAGGAATAGAAAATCTCATTTTAGGAATGAACGGAAAGCCCTTTTCAGCTTTTTTTATTGCAGACCCAGTTTCATCAGAACAAGTAGAACTGACTCTAGATACTTACGAGCAAATTTATAGTGTTTTGTCAAGTGAAAAAGAATTTGTGGTTACGGAAGGCGAAAACACTTCAATTTCAGATTCCATAAGCTATTCCACGAGCAAAACAACTTCAACTTCACAAAGTACAACTGTTGGGACAAGTGAGACAAAAACTACTAACTCTTCTCCTTGGATTGGCAGAAAAATGATGAATGGCTTTTTTGGAACAGGTTCTAAAACTGCAGATTCACTTTCAAAAGGATTAGAAAAAGGTGTTAAAGGTGCTGTTAAATATGGCACTGGTTTAGGAGGAGCAATTTTAGGAACTGTAGTGGCAGGAGCTCCAGGAGCAATAATCGGAGGTAAAGCTGCATTAGATAAAGGAAAAGAACTTAGTGAAGGTTTAGATTTAAAAGACAAAGCAGAAGGTAGTAAGGCAGGCGCAGAGAGTCAAAGTGAAACAGACGGCTTAACTGAGGGACATACCGATACAGATGGTAATGTTAAAGGTAATACGTCAGGAACTTCTAACTCTAGACAAAAAACATATACCAACAAAAGAGCATCTAACTTTTTAGATCAATTAGATAAACAAATCGAGCGCTTAGTACAAGGAAAAGGAGTTGGGTTCTGGAATGTTGGGGTCTACTTCGTATCCGATGAAGAGCAAAATAGTATTATTGCTGCTAATATTTACAATGGTATTACTAAAGGCGCTGAATCTAACTTTGAAACGGCTGCAATCAAAACCTTTAATTCTATTAATAAATCTGAAAAGGATAAAGTTGTAGCCTATTTACAGAGATATGAAGTTCCAAGAATTGTAGATTTCGGATTTTTAGCCCAAGCGATTACTACAGATGAACTTACGGTTCAAATGAATTTTCCTCATAAGTCAGTGGTAGGATTAGATGTGGTAGAAATAATACCTTTTGGAAACAACCCAAAAAAAGAGGTTAAAAATAATATTAAGATTGGTCAGTTATATAATTATGAGCAAAAGCTAAATAACGATATTTTATTAGATCTTAATAAATTCACGAGTCACGTTTTCGTTACTGGCAGTACAGGTTCTGGAAAGTCTAATGTTACTTATAATTTAATAGATAAGCTTTGCGATGAAGGCATTAACTTTCTTGTAATAGAACCAGCTAAAGGAGAATATAAAGAAGAGTTTGGCGGAAGAAAAGATGTGTCGGTATATGGCACTAATTCTTCGGAAACTGAATTATTAAGAATTAATCCGTTTTCATTTCCTAAAAGTATTCACATATATGAACACATAGATCGATTTATCGAAATTCTGAATGCGTGTTGGCCAATGGAAGCTGCAATGCCTAATATCCTTAAGGACGCTATTGAAGATGCTTATATATCAAAAGGCTGGTTACTCGAGGAATCTAGATGTATTGCAGAAAAAACACAATATCCTTTATTTTCAGATTTATTAAAGTCGTTGGAAAACGTAATTGCTCAAAGTAAGTTTTCTGAAGAAGTTAAAAGTAATTATGAAGGTGCATTAGTTTCTCGTGTTCGAAGTATGACCAATGGTTTGAATAAATTAATTTTTACTGATGTTTGTATTTCGGATGAAGATTTATTTGACAAAAATGTGATTGTAGATTTATCTCGTGTAGCTTCTTCAGAAGGAAAGGCTCTATTTATGGGAATTTTATTTATGAGACTAAATGAATATCGAATTGCAAATAAGTCTCAAAGTAATAGTGACCTAAAACACATAACTATAATTGAGGAAGCTCATAATTTATTAAAAAGAACATCTTCAGAACAATCATCATCTAGTGCAAATTTAGCAGGTAAATCTGTAGAAATGATATCTAATGCTATTGCCGAGATGCGCACTTATGGTGAAGGTTTTATAATTGCAGACCAAGCACCAGGACTCTTAGATATGTCGGTTATTCGAAATACCAACACTAAAATTTGCTTGCGATTACCTGACTTTGAAGATAGAAAGTTAGTAGGTAGTGCTATGAATCTTTCCGATGACCAAATCAAAGAATTAGCAAAACTGGAAACTGGAGTTGCGGCGATATATCAAAACGATTGGCAGGAAGCAATTCTATGTAAGTTTGACAAGTTTGAATCACAAAATGATGGGTTTTTCCACATTGAGGTTTCGGATAAAAAGGACAAGGTGGAAGAGGTTCTTTATATTATATTAGAATATGAAAGAACCAAAGAAATGACTAATCGTGATGCAGATTTTATTCACGAAGTTATTGGTTTGGATTTTTTGTTAAGACAAGAATGGGAATCCAAGACTAATAGTAAATTGAAAATTGAATTATTGAAAAAATTAATAAGTATCACAGGGGAAAGAGATGTTGAACCTATTTTAAAATATGTGGTTCATTTGTTGAAAAAACTTGAAAGTAATCATAAACTAACAAATATTAAATTATGGCATTAGACAAAGTAATAGCTGCAGCGAAAGAAATTGGGGAAAAAGTTTTAAAGGAAACGGGTCACAGAACCTTAAACGATATTAAAGCAGGTAAGAACATTAGTGAAGTATTAAAAGGTAGTATTGAAACTGCTAAAGAATCTGCATTTAAGGAACTTGACAAAGTCTTATCTCCGGAAAGCCAAAATGAATTAACAGAATCCGCGCAGAAATTAGATGCTGTTCAACAGAAAGTAGAGTTAGATTCTGAGGCTGTCATAGAAAATCCAACAGAAGAGGTCAAGGAAGTAAATGAGGTTACAGAAAATGTAAATGAGGTAGCAAAAGAAATAAGTGAGAAATTAGAGTCTAGTTTTCTTTCAGAAATAAAAGACGGACTAGAAAAATTTAAAGAGGTACTAACTCAGATACAAGAAATACAAGATAAGTTAAAAGAATTGGGGGTAAGTCCAGACTTATTAACAATGCTAAATGCCGAAGCTCTTGAAATTGATGAGATGGATGATTTAGAAGAAGGAGAGGGTGCTGAATAAATTATACAAACTATGAATAACCCGCCCCGCCCCTATCACCGCGCAGAAATAGACCTACTATTCACAAAAGTAAAAGCACAAATGCATCAACAGGCTTTGGAGAGAGGTGGAGACGGAATAGCACTCTATACTGATTGTTATACTGGACAGGCTCTGCGTGGTGGCGATAGATATGATTATGAGCACATACGTTCTTCAGAAGCTGTTTTTATGGCTTATCGAGACCGCTTAACTAACTCTCAAATTGCAGAGGTTGTAAACTGTCCTGAGAATGTTGCCGTTACTTTACGCACTATTAACCAGTCAAAAGGGAAGATGAGAATGGAAGATTGGCTGGCTAACTCTAGTAATGTCTCTAATCACGGAATAAACGTCGCATTTGCAAGACACGCAATTGCTCGAGCGGATAAAGGGATTCAGCAGAAAGTGAAGGAAATATTGTCTAGAATGTTATAAGAGAAGTTGATCTTAATAAAGTTCGTTTCTTAAAATTAGGAGAGAGTAAATCTATTGAGGATCAAATGAGAAGTAAAAATTAAACCCCAAAGCCTCAAACTTCAGGGTTTATAAATCTAGGCTTGGGCTTTAACCACCGCATAACCTATGCAAGCTATACCCGCTCCAAGAGCAATTGGTATTGCAAATGCAATTCCTGCGGAAGCAGCAATTAGGGCGCCAACGCCGGCTCCTGCAGCTCCGATGGCTGCAACAATCTTACCTTCAGTTGTTTTTTCGTCATTCATAATATTAATATTTTGTATTTTGCCTACTCGATTTTTTGAATTGGCCTTTGGGCTGATACCAATAATTTATTATTCATTGACAGCGCGAAGCAACCCAGCCACAACCATTGTTAATCCCAATGTAAAAAGTGTCACTGTAACTTTATCCTGTCCAGAAATTTCTGCGATTTCTTTTGAGGTGTTCATTCCGCTTTGTAATAAGCGGCTTAATTGATCTAATTCTGATTTTTGTAAGTCCATAATACTTTGTTTTTGTTGTTTCCAACAAATTTAGACTGTACTTTTCCCAGATAGTGGGAAAGATTGAAATGTAACTATTATGAGCAAAGACATTAGACGATATTTGGTTTTTTTAGAGCTTTTAGAAGCGGCGGACCGCTTGGTGACTTCCGAAGAAATTGAAGCAGGATTAAAAAGAGAAGGTTTAAGTTTTTCGACATCGTCCTTAAATAGAGATTACCAGTTTTTGGTCAGTATTGGTTTTAAAATTCACAACACAAAAACCAAGGGCTATAAACTGGACATTGATGACACGGAGGAATTTTCGTTGTTGACCAATATCTTTAAGCGTATTGCTCTTTCAAATTTGCTCAACAAAAGCATCACTTTGGAAAAGGATACTCATAAATATCTGTCTCTGGATGAAACCAGCTTGGTGAAGAACTTTCAATATTTTGATAAAATCTTAGAAGCAATAAAGAATAGAAATGAAATCAGTTTTCAGCATACCAGTTTTTACCATACAGATAGAAGCGAGCCAAGAACCCATAAAATAAAACCACATCTGCTTAAGGAATATCAAAACAGATGGTATGTAGTAGGGGAGACAGACAATGGATTTCGTGTATTCGGTCTCGATAGAATTATGGGGTTACAAGTTTTGGACAACAAACCTTTTATAAACAAAACCGAAGAAGCTAACGAGAAGCTATTACATACGGTTGGTTTAAATTTCAGTGACTACGAACCAACCCGAATGATTTTACGTTTCCACTTGAGTCAAAAACCATATTTAGAATCTTTAAAACTCCACAGATCGCAAGAAGAGTTGAAAGATGGATTGGAAGATTTTTATACTATTAAATTATTCGTTAGTTATAATTTCGAGCTCAAGCAGCAACTTTTAAAATACGGAAGTTTACTTGAGGTTTTGGAACCTAATTGGGTAAGGGAAGATATCAGGAAAGAATTGCAAAACGCAATTGCGAAGTATTGAAGCTTTTAAATTTTAGTTATAATGAAACTGAATGAAGACTTTGTTTGTTTAATAAGTTCTCATTCCTAAAATTGAATTTAGCAATTATGACCATAGGAATACGTCTCTGGCGAGAGTGATATTGATGTCATGGTTTTTAACAAAATCAAAATAACCTTTAGTGAAAATGTAAAATGAACGCATAACGTGTGCCCATTTTTTCTTCCCATTCACTTACAAAATGACGCTTTTGACGTCTGGAAATAAAAAATAATCTAGCCAAGCTAGATCATTTTCCGTTAGTCCAAGATGACTGAACGACACCTCGTAAATGATATATTGATAATCAAACTCTTAGCTTCTTTTATTTAAGAGAGGTGTCTGATTAGGGTTCCTATAATTTAATGAGATTTATTAATCTTTAAGGTAGTCTTTTACGGTTTCTAAATCTACCCCTGTGAACTCTGCGAATTCTTCAGCTGTGACGAATTGATGAGGCTGCTTGTCAAAATGCTTTCTGATCTGGTGGAGTAGGAGCCTACCATATCGCTCACTTCTTCCAGTGATGCGTTGGACGTCTTTTGGGAATATGCACACTCGATCTGACTTCATAATATAATTTTCATACTCTATCTATACTTCATCTATACCGTATCTATACTTCATATATACTCAATAATAGGGTTATTTACCGGCAGTTTCGGTAAAAAAAGACTTGTTCGGAATGGGTGATGGGTCAAAATCGTGTGGTGGTTTAAAATTACGGTGTTTTGTCGAGAACTTAAAATTTTATTGAAATGGCAAGACAAAAAGGTATTATCAAGTTGAAAGGGACTATCGGAGATATTTCCTTTTACAAAACGACTGACGGTCACCTGGCCCGTGAAAAGGGTGGGGTGGAGAAGGACCGTATAATGAGCGATCCGGCATTCCAGAGGACCCGTGAGAATGGGTCTGAATTTGGAAGAGCAGGAAAGGGTGGCAAGCTTATCCGGAATGCGATTCGGATTTTGTTGCAGAATGCTAAGGATAAAAGAGTGACCAGCAGATTGACCAAGGAACTGGTGACTGTGGTAAAATCTGACCCTATGAATGAAAGAGGACAGCGAACTATCCAAGATGGAAATTTGGGCCTCATTAAGGGATTCGATTTTAATATCCGTGGAAAGTTGGGCACTACTCTTTTTGCTCCCTTCCTTGTGGCTTATGATCGCGCGACTGGAGATGTTACGGCTGATTTGGATGCTTTTAGTCCGATAATTCGGATTGCTGCTCCTGGTGGGACCACTCATTTCAAATTGGTGATGGGGGCTGCGGAATTGGATTTTGTAAACGAATCTTTTATTGTCGATATGAAGGATTCTGGAATTCTTCACTACACGGCTCCAGATATTGCGCCGTTAAGTTTGGCGGGAGTGTTGACTCCGAACTCCACATTGCCAGTTATTGTGGTATTGGGAGTGGAGTTTTACCAGGAAGTCAACGGAGAAATGTATCCTTTGAAAAATGGCGCTTTTAACGCCTTGGCGGTTGTTCTCACTGATACTCTATAGTGGATGGAATTGGTTCTAGAGCGAAGTTATCATCAAGAGGGAACCCACGGTTCCCTCTTTTTGAATTCCAGGTTTCTGTGCTTCACAATCGAGCTCCCCTGGTTGGGAAATCAACGTTTCCAATCTTGTATTCCAGAAGGGACTTATGAATTGGAAGCAAGGTACTCAAAGAAGTTTGGAAATCATCTGTTGGTTAGGAATGTTCCAAATCGGAATTTGATTTTGGTGCATCCTGCAAATTATGCCAAGGATGAGCTTTTGGGGTGTATCGGCCCAGTATCGGAATTGACATCCATAGGAGTTGGGAGTAATTCCAAAAGGGCCATGCAGAAGGTTCTTTCATTGTGTCATCAAGTGTTTGAACGAAAAGAAATTGTTTTATTAACTATTAAAAGTACGGGTTATGAATTTAATTGATCGGTATAAAAAACCTACTCCAAAATTCTTTAAGACCTTACGGAATATTGGAATCGTATTGGGATCTACGGGAGCGGCAATTCTGGCGGCACCAGTGGCTATTCCTGCTGTGTTACTATCTGTGGCAACTTACCTAACTATTGCCGGAACAATAGTAATGGCTGTGAGTCAGGCGGTTGTTAGTGATCCGGATAAAGATGAAACCAAATCGGATGTAAATAACAATTCTGATGATGCCGTTTAGATCTTTTTCCACCGTTATGGGAACCTGTGGTGGAACGGTGTTGGCCACTTTGCCGGTTATTGGTTCGGATGATTTGATTCGGACGGGGATTTTGGCTTTAGTAGGAGCGGTGGTGAGTTTTTCGGTTTCATTTTCGTTAAAAATAGTTGTCAAGAATTTCTTTTCGGCTCAGTTTAAGTCGGATGTTAGATTTCAGAAGAAAAAGGATAAGGAAGAGGAGAAGAGGTTTTAGTAATTATAGAAACGACTATAATTGTACTTAAAATTAAACATGTTCATTTTTTCCATTGATGAAAACCCTTCGACTGCGCTCAGGATAAACCAAGCCAAAAAAATCTAGGCTGACGAAAAGGTATCTAAATTTTTCATTCGGTGCCTTCCCGAAGCTTCGGGATTAGGAACTCGCTTTAAAGATTTCGAATTCCTATAAGATTTGGATTGCTCAGACAGCTTAAAATTTTGACGGCGCTCTCATTTCAAATTATTACGATACCTTTTCGATAGGCCGGGGTTAACAACATTGAAAATTAGTCATTATTAAATCATTCGGTTTAATTGGAATGTTAGTTTTCGGAAGAAAAAGGATAAGGAATAAAAGTAATTCACATTAAATTATAAATTGAGAAAGTCCGAGATTTGATCCCGGGCTTTTCTGTTTTTAGATAGGTCGACTATTCACGGCAAAGGTTGTAGGACTGCATCAGGGCAATCTTATATTCGTTTAAGCATTGATGTTGATGTTTGAGGGGTTCCGTCAAACGCTCGAGTTTCTCAAGAGCTGTAAATCGGCCGTTCCAGTGGTGGCCCTCGTAGTTCCGAATCATTTTATTGCGTACTGATCGGACTTCTCCAATGTGGATAAAAAGGATTAGGGGGCCAAAGAGGCAGGTTTTAAAGTGGTTTCCGCAATAGAGGATGTTGCAAATCCAAAATAACTGCTGCGCTTCCTCTGCTGAATTTGCGAAGACTACAAATGAATTTGTAAGGGGGCGAATGCTGGGTTCGCCGGCATTTTTTCCTTTGCTAATGATAAAGAAATGAGGGGACTGGTAGGTTTTTCCAGGTTGATGTGTTTTGATTTTGAATGCTTTCATAATTGTTATTTTTAATTAAACATTGATTGATTTGCTTCCCTTCCCCTTTATTTTTTTCGGAAAAAAGAAAAAAGGAAAAAGAAAGCTGCATTCCAGTAGGGGCGCGCGGCTGTCAAGACTTTTGGGAAAAATACGACCCGGTTTGGATTGGGATCAGAGGTCAGAGGCCTTGCGGATTTGAGTGGATGAAGAGGGATGTTGACAGGATTCTGGGTGGAGATTTTTCTCAAAACCATAGGGCTTGGTCTTTATTGCTGCTTTTGGCGCCCATACTACCTTTGCTTTGATTTTTTGCTTTTAAAAATGAATTCCTGGCTTCTTCTTCAGCAAGGTTTCGGAGGCACAACCCGCCTATCTCGTCTGATCTCTTGAAATTAATTTTTCGGGGAAGGACTAAAAAAAAGAGCCCCCTAAAAAGGGAGCTCTGTGAGGCAGCACTCTAGCCAAAGGATGCGCAACGTATACTCTTTGAAGCCTACGTGATGCACACCACAGAAGAACGGACTGCCCGAGGTGCGTATGCCCGCCAGTAACCACCGGCTACCTAAACGGACTCTAAATAAAAACTTGAACATAATGCCTTATGCCACAGGATCGGTGCGACTGATGCAAGGGCTGTTAAAAAAAATACTACCCGGCATTTAACAACGGAGGTGACTGGCGCAGACCATAGTTTGAATAACAGTGGAAACTCTGATTCAAACCAAAGCCAGGGTGGAGATTTTTTTTTAAAACAGGCGAAGCGAACCCTTGCAGCTCTCGCATCCGCACGCCTGTACCTTTGCTTTATGTTGGAGTTTTTACTTCTCTCTAACGGAATGTTGGTTTGATTCGGAATTAAACTGGGATTATTTTTTTCAGTAAATCGGGTGAATTGGAATGGGGTCTTGATGGTAGAAGTCGGATAGTATTATGCTCCTAATCAATTTTATTCTGAATGATTTAACTTGTTCTTTTTTCCATTGCTGCAAACCCTTCGACTGCGCTCAGGATAAACCAAGCCAAAAAAATCTAGGCTGACGAAAACTTATCTAAATTTTTCATTCGGCGCCTTCCCGAAGCTTCGGGATTAGGAACTCGCTTTAAAGATTTTTGATTTCGAAAAAGAGTTGGATTGCTCAAACAGCCTAAAATTTTGACGGCGCTCTCATTTCAAATTATTACGATAAGTTTTCGATAGGCCAATAAGGACCTTATATAAATAATCCTAATCTTGGTAGTTTATATGAAGCTTTCTAAATAAGATCTTCAGATAAAATCAAAAATTATTTCGTAAACCATTGGTTTTTCAAGGCGGAAGTTCATTTTTATTCAGGAATGTTTATCGGATGTCTTTTCTATACAAGTCAACTGGGATTTTGATTGTTATTGGATTGAAGTTTATTAGGCAGGTAAACCAAAGCGAAGCTATAGTGGAAGCAAGGAATGGAGAGTAACGGAATGGATTGCTGGAACTATAGTGCGAGCCGCCTGCGAGCGGAGCAAGGGTGGTGGATGCAGTAGCCCGAGGAAGGAGGGCGGCAGACACCAACCGTTTACGGCAGGGCTGGCGCGATTTTTTGCTTCGGATGGGAAAGGCAAGGGTAGCGACTGAACCCTTCTATTCATCAGGGCAGGTTTAGCGAAACGAGCCGGAGCCGTAATGGAGCAATGCCGGAGTAAGATGAATTATTATATTATATAGTTTTTATTTAGGTGTAGCGGATGGAAATTGAGATGAACCAGGTGGCATTGCGAAATGGAGGTACGTAGGCTCGTGTAGTGGAGAGAAGGAGCTACTCTTGTGCGGGTTGCCGAAAGTGGCTGAAGGTCCTCCCCCTGGCCCCCTCCCGAGAAGGGGGTAGAGATTTGGAATTGTTTGGTTGACGGAAGCGATATAGGAACGACTAGGACTGAAGCGACTGTAGGCAAATGGGGAAATGCAAAAATCGTGACAGCCCGATCAGCCCGCAGCGACCCGCAGGCTCGCACAATTATCAAGTGGCGGCAGACCCCCAATAAAAGTGGTGAGCGATAGCGAACCCGCCTGCCGGCGGGCAGGCACCTTATTGGGGTTTGGGGGGATGGAGTAGCCACGGGGTGAGGAAGGAGTGTAGTGTGTGAAGCAAAACAAATAAATAGTGCCAGCGAGGACGTGTCGCCGCAGCGGTGCTATTTAGCTCGCGACTTTTATATTGTTTTAAGTGCTCGTGAATAGCCACAAGCGAGCTAGGCCAATATTTCAATGATATTCAAGTGGCTATTTATGGTCCCGACAAGGGCAGCTATTCCATTTTTTAAATATTAAAGTATAGCTGCTTGTATACCCTTGTCGGGATGTTTTGCGGAACGAAACGGAACGACTGACGAACACCTATTTACCTGCCTTCCGTGATGTTAATGGTTTAACTAAGTGGTTGTGATGTGTTCTACTCAACCGGATATTATGGTTATTTATTTGGAATAAATTCAAGTTAAATAGATTAGTAGGAATTAAGTTTAATTGGTAATGTATAAATTCAAACATCAGCCAGGAGGAGTGATGAGTCGTTCTCAACGGTTAGGAAACTTTTTGGAATGATAATTATACTATTTGGATGGAATTGGAACGAATTATAGTTAGTTGTTTGATAATCCTATAGAATCGGGTATATTTGAGTTTATAATTTATGAAATGAAGTTGCGTACATGTGCGGTATAACACCAATCAAACATGTATTTATCCACAGGTTGTAAAACATTCCCCATATAAAAATTTCTATTAATTTCTTGAGCTAACGGTAAGAACTCCCGAACTTTACGTTGATCCTATGCAAGGCCGTTTTTTAAACTGGCGCGTCATAGCCCGGGACACATTCTGGTTGAAATGTAAAAGCCCCCGAAGTACTAATTCAAGGGCTTGTTGATAATTTCAGTGGTGGTCCATCAAAGAGGAACCCCGTTCAGAATAATTTTCTATATCAAAGTTACATTTCCTTAGGGTCATTTTTTATTAATCCATAAACTTTTTTATCATGGAAAGAAAAATGAAACTCGGCATGGACGTTGTAAATTTCAATGCCGCCGGAATCGACGTGGGCAGCCGCTCCCACTATGTGGCCATTGGCCAAGAACTAGACAATGTAAGGGAATTCGGGGTCTATGCCGAAGATCTCACAGCACTCTGCCAGTGGCTCATGGAATCTGACGTGACCACAGTGGCAATGGAGTCCACTGGAGACTATTGGCAAAACCTGTACGTAGAGCTTATCTCCTTCGGTTTTGAGGTGGTGCTGGCCAATGGAAAGTTCACCAAGAATGCCAAGGGTAAAAAAACAGACGTTAAGGATTGCCGATGGATACAGAAACTCCACACCCTAGGGTTGCTCAGCGGCAGCTTCCTACCAGATCTTACAACCGAACAGTTGAGGACATTCTGTCGCCAAAGGGGAAACTGGATAGATCTGGCCGCTTCGGCTACGCACAAGATGCAGAAGTACCTAAAACTATTGAACTTTAGATTGGACGTAGTGGTCAAGGACGTATGTGGCCTTACAGGCATGAAGATCATTGAGGATATCTGCAAGGGCAACCTTGATCCCCTTAGTCTAGCCGAGCACCGCCACTACAACTGCAGAAAACCAAAAGAAGAAATTGCCAGTGCACTCCACGGCAACAACCGGTCTGACTATCTCTTTGGACTACAACAAGAGTTCGAGGCCTATAAGTTCTTTCAAAAAAAGATTGCGGACTGCGACAAAAAGATCGAACATTTTATAAAGCAAGAACTGAAACAGCATCCTGAGCGCGGGAAAATGAAAACAACTGAAAAGCCGCATAAGAGGATGAACAAAAATGCACCACAGATCAAAGATCTGAACCAAATAGCTTTCCGCTATTTTGACGGGGTTGATCTCTTTGCCATCGAAGGATTGAGCCACTCCACGATATTGACCATTATGAGCGAGATAGGTCCCGAGGGCTTCAATAAGTTCGGCTCATCTAAACAATTTACTTCCTGGCTCAGGCTAGCGCCCAATAATAAGATATCAGGAAAGAAAATACTAAGCAACAGAGTGCCTAAGGGAAGTAACCGGCTAAAGATCGCCCTGCGCCAAGCGGCCAATGCCATAGGCAACCTAAAGGGCACCCATCTATCCGACTTTTTCCGAAGGGTCGCCTACCGCAAGGGAAGGCATTCGGCAGTGAGTGCAACGGCTCGAAAACTCGCAGTAATTATATGGAACATGATCACAAAAAAAATCCAATATCAGCCTCCGAAACAATACTTGTTCCTGGACCAAAAAAGAAAACTCGGACTAGTGAACCGCATTAAAAAACAAATGGATAAATTTGAATTGAAACCAGAGGACCTAGGGTTTAAAAACAACCTGAATATCAGCAACTTAATTTGACGTTAGTCAGAATTTAAAAACTATGAAACTCATTAAAATATTTATCGCCTTAATGTTAATTTTTGGACTTTTTCTTTTTTATTATTTCAGTTCTTATAACCAGATAAAATTTGATGAAATTACGCCCGACAATATAGAAGAATTTGAAAATGGAATATTTGATATTCGGGCATTTGATAACCGTGAACAATGGGAAAAATCTCCTTATGTCGTTTCAAACTTAAAAATGTTTACCGCATTTTCCGAGTCAAGCAATGAATTTTTAATAACTCAAAATAAAGAGGAAAAGTTTAGAGATGAATTTACACTTTACTATTGGGACAAAGCTAATATTAGCGATGAAGATTATGTAAAATATTTAGCCTATCCAAAAAATGGAATAAGATTAATTGGACAGTTTTATGAAGGCCAAGGTTATCCTTTCAGAATTATCTTAAGACCTGATGATATTTATTACTGGTATAAAAGAAATTATCCAAATGCAAATCAAAATAACGGAACATTAGTTAACAATTCATTTGACAAATATTATAATGAATATTTAATCAATTCATTTGAAAGCTTTAAAGAGATTGGTTATCTAAAAAAAGAATCGAGTATGAAAAAAGGTAGTGATATTATGATAAATCGTGATATTTCTGATGACCAATATTACATCGTAACCTTATTGAAAGATAATAATAATGATTTATGGGGTTTGGAATTTAAAACTATACGAAAAAAGAAACTTAATATTCCCTTAATTAATAATCTCCTCTAAAAATGGATAATCAAAAAATTAAAAATACGTCAGTACGAGAATTTGATAATTCTTGTGACAAATTATTTAAAAGTTATTGGAAGGAATTAATGGCATTGCAAACTGATAAATATACAGAAATGGATTTTCATCATTGTATTGGCAATATTCAAGATTCTTTTAGAAATAGGTTAGATGAATATTTAATTGCATTCGAACCAAATCCAAAATTACCTTCAGAAATAATAAAAGAATTTAAAACAATCATCGATATAGCTAATAAATATTACTTTGATTTTATAAAAAAAAGCAAATCTTATCTTAGGGAAAATTATAAAGACACTAATAGATAAAAACGTTTTACAATAACTAAGCATTCGTGTGGTCGGAACGACCCAACATGAATGCAGTGTTGACTGAACCGGTTTTTGTCGGTTTGCCCTATGGGGATTGGTCTAGTTTGGGATGGATCTTTAGGAGTCGGTCTTTCCTGATTTGGGATCGTTGACCTCTTTTTTTGCTAAGGAATCAATGTGTACTGTTCATTTGTAGTTTCTCTTCTCTGCTTTTCAGGTCTGTCAGGCCGTTTTCTTCCCCCGAAGTTTCGGGGTGGCCATAGGAGTCCCGTTACGTCGGGATTCACGTTTTTTTAAATGGGCCTGTTTAACTGTTTTTTGATTTGTTCTTGCCAGTGTTGCGGTGGTCCCCGGGCGGGGAAGGTCGCGATGGTGACCAGGTTGCCTTTCTTGCAGGCCGGACACTTGCGGTGCATCAAAGGCTCTGTTTCCGCAAGCTCTGGTTTGCCAACCACTTCTTGTAATTCTGGGATAATAGTTCGCTTATAATAACTGCTCAAGATGCCGTAATGCCTGATACGGGTAAACCCCTTGGGCAGGATATGCAATGAAAACCGCCTGATAAACTCGGCATCGGGCAGGCCGAGTATCGACTTTTTGCCCCCTTGCCGATAATCCTTTACCATAAACGTTACTTTTCCATCTTCCAGGCTTTTTATCCGATGGTTGCTTATGGCGATCTTATGGGTATAGCGCCCCAGGTATTCCACTACCTGCGAGGGCCTAAAGAATGGACGTTTGCAATAGACCACCCAGTTGTGCCTGAACAGGCTTTCGTAAAATGAAGGGGGCTTTGATTTCCCCAGTTCCTTGCGCAGGCCAGCTACAAAACGGGCCCTAAAGACCTTGCCCATTGCCTTTACAGGGAACAGGTAGCGTGCCGTTCGGCAGCCAAGCTTTCCCTTGCTTTTGGCATGTTTCCATTTGCCGGATTGGGTGATCCCGCCCCCGGGAACGATGCAGTGCAGGTGTGGGTGCAACGAGAGGTTCTGGCCCCAGGTGTGCAGGATGGCGACCATGCCCATCTTGGCGCCCAAGAGCTTGGGGTTGGCACCAAAATCCCCAATGATGCCCCAGGCCGTTTTGAACAAAAGGTCGTACACCAATTTTGGCTCGTACAGACATAATTGGTTCAGTTCACAGGGCAGGGTAAAGACCACGTGGAAGTAAGAAACGTTCAATAGATCTGCCTCCCTTGCCCGGATCCATTCCTCCTTTTTGTGTCCCTGGCACTTGGGGCAATGACGGTTGCGGCAGCTGTTGTAACTGAGATGGAGCTTATGGCAGGTAGGATTGTCGCAACCGTCTATGTGGCCGCCCAGGGCCGCGGTGCGGCACTTGCGAAGGGCGTGCAGGGTGCGTGCTTGCCAGCTGTTGGCACAAAGATCGGCAAGGCTCTCCCTGTTGCGCTCCAATACGTGCGCTACTTCATGATCGGGACAGGACATCCCTATTGCCATAAAGCCTATCCAGCGGACTGAATGGCTTTTGCCTACCCGATTGTGCCACATGAAGGTAGATAAGCGTAGTCTGGATATCCGCATGCCCCAAGAGATCCTTCACGCTCATAATGTCCAGGCCCATTTCCAAGAGATGGGTGGCATAAGTGTGGCGCAGAATATGGGCGGTGATCTCCTTTGGGATCCCGCTTTGCTTGCGGGCCTCACGTACGATCCATTGTATTCCCTGTGAGGAAAGCTGTGCAGGACTGCCTGTTTTATCATTGCCGGTAAAGCACCAGGTAGTGGGGTTTTCCGCCAAGAAGTACTTCTTTAGACCACGGATCTGCATCTCGGACAGGGGAACATACCGGTCCTTGCGTCCTTTGCCCTGGCGCACGTGCACCATCTTTCGGTCAAAGTCCAGGTCCCTGCACTGTAGGTTGCGGAGTTCAAAATTGCGGAGCCCACAACCATAGAGCATCGCAAGTATCAATCGGTGCTTGAGCAGTTTAGGGGTCTTCAGCAGTTGTTTTATCTCCCTTTGGTTCAACACAACGGGGAGTTTCTTGGGACGTTCGATGCTCGGGAGCACCACGTGCATCTCTTTCATCCCGAAGATGCGGTAGGCATAGCGAAGACCATAAACGGTGTGCTTGAAAAAACTGTCCGAAGGGGTCTTGTGCTGTGACTTTAAAACGTGCAGATAGTCCAAGATCTGTTCCTCATCGAGCTCAAGTGGGCTACAGTTAAAATGGAGTGCGATGTGTGCCAAACAGCGGGCATAGTTGGTAAGGGTGCTCTGGCTTTTGCCAGCGAGCTCAACAGATCGTTTGAGTTTGTGGTAGAGTGTTGCAAACTCTGGAACGGAAATAATTGCCCTTTGGATAAGGGTGTCATTTTTTTTTCATAATATTGAGTATTAGATTAAACCTTAATTCCTAAAGGTAGTGAATCGTGACATAACTGTCCCGTGAAGCTACCTTTAGGTTTAGTTCAACAAAGAACTGAGGTAAAAACCAAACATTTTCTCCAATAATTTTCTCCAAAGGAATTCTGGTATTGTTGAACGATTAAAAAGTAGTAACCTACACAAACATTTTACTATTAGTTATCAGTAGTGTCCGATAAACATTTTTAAAAGCGGGATTTCCAAGAAGGATTTCCCGCTTTATTTATATCTTAGTTTTTACCACAAAACTCGAGATATGAACAAAAGTAAAAATTTCAGTGGACAACCTATTATCAAACAGGTTTTAAACTTCCTTGACGCCAAAGATATTTATCGGACAGCAAAGAAGCACAACAGCGACAGGTACACCAAAAAGTTCACGACCTATGATCACTTGGTTACGATGATATTCGCCGTTATCAGTGGCTGCAACTCACTTCGCGAAGTAACAAGCATAATGCTGGCGTGCGAGGGCAAGATCAACCATTTAGGGCTACGGGACTTTCCAAAACGCAGTACGTTGTCCGATGCCAACAAAAGAAGAAGTGCAGAGGTCTTTGCTGATATTTACTCTGGTCTCTATAAACGTTACCACCGGTTTTTATCGGACAGCAGAACCAGGGAGCCCGCCATAAAAGGCCTCAAAATAGTCGATTCCTCGACAATAGCGCTCTTTAGCGACATATTGAGGGGTGTTGGCCGGAACCCGCTCAACGGCAAGAAGAAGGGCGGGATAAAAATGCACACGATGATCAACGCCATGGAGGATGTTCCTTGTCTGATAAAATTTTCAGATGCCGCGACGCACGATCATACGTTTTTGAAAGAACTCGATCTAAAGAAGGGTTCCTATGTTGTCTTTGACAAAGGATACGTAGATTATCAGCAATACGAGCAATGGACGTTGGATGGCATCTACTTTGTGACCAGGCAAAAGAGCAATGCACGCTATACGAGCCTTGAAGAGTTTGATATTCCGGACAACGTGGACGATGCTGTCCTAAAGGATGAAAAAATAACGCTTGCCGATAAGGAAGGCAACGAATTCCACCTACGGCGGATAGCCTTTTGGCACCAGGAGAAGGGCAAGGTATATGAGTTCATCACCAACAACTATGAAGTGGAGGCCGACAGGATCACTGATATCTACAAAAATCGCTGGCAGATAGAGACCATGTTCAAACGCCTAAAACAGAACTTTCCCCTCAAATACTTTCTGGGCGACAACCAAAATGCAATAGAGATACAGATCTGGGTCAGTCTGATCATTCAACTCATAATGCTGGTAATACAAAGAAAGGCGCAGAGAAGTTGGGCATATTCAAATATGGTGTCTGTAATACGCTACCATTTGATGACCTACATCGATCTGTTCAAGTTCCTGAAAAACCCAGACTCCAAATGGGAAGAAATCACCACAAAAAACATTGGCCAATTGAGCTTTTTCGATCCTTAGGGGGTTCTGTTTTGAAAATCGGAACACAATCCAGTAAAATATGGCAACGACAATGCTATTTTTGCTACTTTAGATTTTTATCGGACAACAATGATTAGTTATATAATTTTTAATTCTACTACCTGTTAGCGAAAGCAAACCAAGGGCAACAATTATGAATAAAATCTGCTTAATATTATTATTACTTTCATCAAAATTAATTCTGGCGCAGACCAATATTGATATAGATGCGGATTTTATATTAGTCGATAAAAACGAATTAGTTTTTTTGAAAAAAGAAAATGGAAAAATTAATTTAAAAACTGAAATTAGATTTTATCCAACAGATGAAAATCGTGGGAAAAGAATTGAATTACGTACAGTTCCTGTTAGTGATTTTGATATTGAACGATTTAACAATTTTTCCTTGAATGGTAATCAATACTCCTTTGTTGTTGATGTAAAGGATATTGTCAAACAAAATCCCAAACAATTTAAGCAGAACATTTTAACCAAACCGTTTTATCATAAAAATTCAGAAGAAGAAATTAGAGTTTTGTCATTATACAATAATTCCACTTTTATTGCCACAGAATGTTACTTTGAAAAATTTAATAAAAACACGGAACCTGAATGGGGATGCAATGAACAAGATTTTATGAATTTTGAAGTTATAAACATTACCAAAAACAGACGTATTATTATATTCAATAAAATCGGATATAATGCTTCGTATGATAATACTTGGCATTCTGACAGGAAATATCTCATTGATTTTTACGGGTATATTATTCCAACGAAAAAACAAATTATTACCAAATTTGAATCGAAGGATTTTAATTTACAACCAGAGTTAGAATTTTTAAATAACCTCGAAAGTTATGATGATAAATCATTTAGCTGGAGTCGCCAATTCAAGTTCGAAAACAATTTCTTAACAGATGCTGTTTTTGGACAAAAATTAATTAATAAAAAATTTGACACAATAATCGTAAACAATGGTTTCATTGTCGGTAAAGAAGATGAATTGATAAATGTTTATAATTTTAAACTTAAGGATATAACACCTAAAGGCATTCAATCTGCTTTTCCTTTGCTCTCTGATAAAGGCTATTCAATAGCATTAATCAACGATAAAATAAAGTACATTACAAAGAATGGAAGTATACTTGCGCAACTCCCAGAAAAAGAACCTTTAATAATATGTGGCTTTAATAGTTCAATGGGCTCAAGTTATTTGTCAATAAAAAAAGATAGTACAAATTATTATTTGGACATACAACATCACTATGTTGATTATGATGAAGAAGAAGTAGATTTAAGTTTTATAGAAAATCTTTTTGATAAAGATAAATACGACTCAGTCAATTTTTTAGATTATACGATGCTACAAAATAAGCAAACATCCAAATCTATTGATTTTCACCGATTTTTTAAGGCGTTTGGTTTTACTGAATTAATTGTAGTAGAGCATGGTGAGAAATTTGGCCTGTTTTCTCTCAAAGCAATAGCAATAGACTATAATGACAATTCAAAAAAGTATCCAATAATAGAATTGAAAGAATTATTGCCAGCAGAGTTCGATTTCATTAAGCTTAAAATGGGTACATCACATATTTTATTTTCTAAAAACGGATTATTGGGTTTGTATGGTCTGAATGAAAAGCCAAAATACAAAAACATTGAAGTTGCAGAATATTTTTCAAGATTTGAATTACCAAATGGTCAAAAAGGATGGTTAGATAGGTTAGGAAATGAGTTTTTGGATAACTAACCGTGCCAATAAAGGAGCTATGAAGTTGACAGGTCTCATTTGATACGCTGAAACTTCGGAACACCCGAACTAGAATGTGAGTATATACCGGCCTTGCAGACAATTTTGGTAAAGTATGGACGGAAACTCGCCTCCGATATACGTAAATGTTGAATAATTAAAATGAAACCTTTAAAATTCAAAATATTTCTTTCAATTTTTACATTGAGCTTTATAACAAATGCTCAAAATGTAACCTACAACCACATTTTAGATTCAACAAATTTAGAAATTAAAAAAGTGATGAAGCTTTTCGAGGACTATTTAGAATCGAATCGACAAAATCGCGAAAAAAATTCATTTTGGAATTTACAAGAACAAAAAGAACATATAAAATATGACTTTTTAGAAAGTGAATTTCAACCCTCATTATATATGGGCTTTCCCGTCCACGTATTGAGTATAAAATCAAAAAATGGAGTTTATCAGATAAAAGCTCAATTTGGATTATGTCAAGAAAATGGAGAGCCTTATGTTTTAGCGATAGCCAATTATTTTGTAAAAAAAGAAAATGGAAGCTATAAATTATACAACGCTCTAACTTTTAACAAAAAAGAGTGGCTTTCTACGAAGGTTGGCTTTGTAGATTTCTATTATCCAAAATATCACGAATTCAACTACGAAAAGGCCGAAAAACTGAATAATTTTATTAAAGATATTTGTAATGATTTTGACGTTAAACCCAAGCCAATTGAATATTATTTAGCCGATGATTTTGATGAAATTCAGGCTCTAAAAGGGTTTGATTGTTATATCGGAATGGGTGGAGAAACGAAACCGTCAGGAAAAGCTTCAGACGACAAGGTTTTTTGTGGCGGATTAGGAGAATATTATCCCCACGAAGTTTTCCACGTAGAAATCGATGATCATTATCCAAATAAGCATTATTGGGTTTCAGAAGGTATGGCAACCTTTTTGGGCGGTAGCCGAGGGAAGGACTTACATTGGCATTTAAAGAGAACCTATGACTATCTGCAAAAACATCCAGAAATTAACCTGAACAACTTACTCGATTTGGTTAATTTGGATGAATATACGAGTTATCATTATTCCTTAGGAGGTTTAATTGCCAAACGGATTTATGAAAGGGGAGGTTGGGCGATGATAAAGGAATTTATGAATAGCGGAAAATCGGATAATGATTATTATAGCGCAATTGAGAAATACCTTGGAATAAAAAGAAGCAATCTAAACCAATATTTGAGAAACCAACTAAAAGCGGAGGCATTGAAATAACTTTGGCGAAGTGGTATAAACACAATAGGGGATAAGTCCAATAATGGTAAGGGATTTTATAAATTTAGGCGCATTAAAGGCTGAAAAGATGATACATCAATCACACTCCTGTGAATAATAGCACAAGTTAAATAAACTTCATTATGATGAAAAAAAAAAGCAATACTCATATTTTTATTATTCCAGATATCCATTATTTCATTTGGACAAAACACCATATTGTGGTCAGTTAAAGACCCTTCAACTAACAAAACATCTTATTTATTAGGTACTCTCCACCAAATAGGAAACAGCTTCGTAGATTCAATACCACAAATTAAAAAAGCCTTAAAATCATCAGAATTGGCAATTTTTGAAACAACGAATGCCGGAAATGCAGTTTCAGAATTAATGAATCTGCGCAAAGGGAATAATGATTATAAAAATAATTTGAAGCAATCTGATTTGGCCTATTTAGATGAAATTTCTTCCGATTGGAAAGTACCTGTTTCAAAGTTATCGCCAATGGAATTATTGATTAAACTTCAACAGACATACGTTGAAACCCAATGTGGCACAGTTAAACCTTCTGACAAATGGAAACATTTTGAACAATATTTAAAGAATCTTGCGACGGAGAACTCCATCAAATTATATGGTTTGGAAACAGACAGTTTACAGATTGAGCTGATCAACTCTCTTTCTAAAACAAAAATGACTTGGAAAGACGTAGAGAAACCAATCCACACTATTATCATTGACATCAAAAAACATCGGAATATTAATAGAAATTGCCAGTCCGCGCAAGAGTATATGAATATGCAGTTTGATTACCAATTTCAGGAGACTTGTGGGAATAAAGAACTTAGAACTCGTAATGAAAGTTGGATTCCACAACTCGCAAAGATTCTACTGAAAAAAATTGTTTTATCGCTGTTGGTTTACTCCATCTTTATGGACAATGTGGATTAATAGTCCAACTTCGAGAAAGAGGATATGTAGTAGAGCATATTTCATTATCAGTGCGGAAATAAATAAAATAAGATGTCCAAGCGGGGAATAGAAAATTTATGTTAATTAAAGGACACAAGAAATACTAGGTCTAGGGATATTAAAAAGTGATTGTATATTTACGAGATAAGTGATATACCGAATAGGATTTTAAATGTCACATGGATTTTAGACTCAATGGTCAAGAACAAAAAAGATAGCATTAATTGCATAAGACATAATACATAATGGACAAAACCAAACAACAAGCTTTCACTTTTTTAGTTTGTTTACTATTCATCTTTTCGTGTAGCAGCAATAGGACTGTCACAAAGGAAATAAATAATAAGCATACCCATCAAGAAATTAAAAAGGTTTGTGAATGCACTAGCGATGTCGTACTTAGAAATATTGGCAGATATAGACCGCCCGTGAGCTTAATGCTGGACAAGGCTGAATTCAATAGAGTTTCTAATTGGACTTTAGATAACTTATATGAAAATATTTATTTCACGAATCTGGGAAGCGGTTTGAGCATGAAGCTACTTGCTACAGAACCCATTATAATATCGACAAAGGATAAAGCACTGACTTTAAATCTGACCCCTTGCGACTATAGTGACAAATTTTATGTTATACCCTATTTTGGGATTAATATTGAAAGGGACGAAATAAGTTATTCTACGGAGGATTTTGATTATTCAGCTTTTGCATATTTTGATTATTTGACTGGGGGCACATATATGTTCGGACCTCGAGATCTTCAAATAATGTTGAAAGAGATTATTGAAGAGCAATTCTTTTACCGGGATGATGCTGAAATATCTAATGATTACAAACAATTTATCAATAAGATCAATACGAACTACAATATCGCTATACAGGAGTATAATGCTCTTTATTTAGAAGATGGAACAAGCACAATAGCAACAATTACACAAAACCTTGAAGAAGCACAAATTGATATTGCAAAACTTATTGTAGAAGAATTTGTGTTAACAGAGAACACCAACCATAGAATAAATGAAGAGGAAAAAAACCGGCTAAGAGCTATAACTAAAAACCGAGAAAATTTACTTTTTGAAAAGATAGACTTCAAGTTAAAAAACCAATTGTACAACGGGCATCTATCGGGCAATACAGGAAAGTTTATTGCTTCTGTTGAAATTAGTACGGACATCCTAAGAAAAGCAGATTCTGTTACCAATAAATCTGAAACAGATTCTACCGGAAATAATGTTTCTGCGGATATTCTGGTCTATTCCGATGCCTTTTATTTTTCCAATTTTAGATCGGACAAAATGGTCATTGATAGTTTGTGCTCTTCGACTGCAGAAATTTCTGGAACTGGTATTTTATTAGAATTTGATAAGGCCCAATTGGTTTTTCCACCTAAAATTATGGATTATAATTACGGTCAAATACATTCGAGTATTAAAAACAATCCTCTGCTAAAAAGGATTGCAGAAAATGAGCGTGTCCATGTTTACAAAAACGGTCAAATGGAGGAGACCTACTTGACAAATTTTACTGGTTTGTTGGTGCCGAATGCCAATCTTCAAATTCCAATCAAAGGTCATAATTTAAGGGTAAAAGGGAAAGACCTTATTATAAACAATCAGCTAATTGCAGGTGCATTTGAAATAAAAAGTCAACCTGACAATAAAAAGGGGGACAAACTAGCACTTGTTACTGATAAATCTACCATTAAAATAAGTGTAAATGATTTAACGGATCATTTTAAGCGCCTCGGAATAACACAAGTGGAAATAACGATACAAGAAGATCTTATAATAGTTTTTTTTATAAAAGAATGATTAATAGAGAGATAGGAGTAAATCGCGATGGTATCACAAGAAAGGAAATAAATAAAGAAGTGGCTACCGATTATAGATTTTTACCACAGGATCAATTTCAGCAAGGAAAGGAAATCTTAATCAAAAATTCGGCTTTGTTAAGAGAATTAAAGAACAGATTGATAAATTCGCTGCGATTCATAAAGGTTTTAGAATTGCGGTTCAATGATGAAGTAGCAAATACAGGGATATGAGTCAGAAATGTAAAATTATGAAAAAATATATTTTAGTATTATTTGCTGCAATGTTTGTGGGCGCATGTCAGGCACAACAACAGGATAAGGTTCAAAATTTAAAAACCTTTGCTAAAGCCTATGGTTACGTAAAATACTTTCATCCAAGTGATGAAGCTTCCGAAATAGATTGGAATAGTTTTGCTGCCTTTGGGGCTAACGAGATTTTAAAATGTAATTCTACAACTGAAGTCATAGCTACCCTAAACAACCTATTTAAACCTATTGCACCCAGTGTTGTGTTTTCTAATACCAAGCAGCAATATGATATTAGCGCCATTACACCCAGCAATACAAAAGTTTATAAACCGGCTTATTGGCAACATAAGGGGGTTTCCAAAGATATGAATTATCAGGATGGTGTTTATAGTAGTGTTAGGGTTAATCGGTTTAATGAAATTGATGAGACGGGGGTTTTCGGTAACCTAGCGTTAGCGATAGATCCAGAGCAATATAAAGGAAAGGAGATAAAATATACTGGGTGGGTAAAACTTAAGGAGGATTCCAAGGGTACGGGCCATTTATGGTTAAGAGTTGATAAGACTGATAAAACCTTAGGCTTTTTTGAGAATATGGATAACAATCCGATTAAAAGCAATGAATGGAAGCAATACGAAATTGTTGGAAAAGTAGATGAAGCCGCATCGGGACTGTATCTAGGAGCTTTTATAAAAGGCAAAGGAGGTTTGTTTTTAGATGATGTGCATCTCTATTACAAGGAAAACAATGAATGGATAGAAATACCAATTAAAAACAGTGACTTTGAAGCTAATTCTATTGGGGTAAAAAATGAAGAGACATCATGGACAGGGAGTAGCAAGGGGTATTCATATACTGTTTCCAATACTGAAAGCAAAGAGGGGAAGAATTGTGCAGTTATAACTTATGAAGGGAAGGGTAACAAAGTAAAGGGGAAGGCTCTTTTTGACTCATTTCCCAAATTTGGTGAGCTTATAGAAAAAGAAATTGGAGTGGGTATTTTCTGTCAAATCCCTTTAAATCTATACGGCAATAACGAAAATACTTACCCTAAAAGTAAAACTTTATCATCCTTGCAAAAGCATGTAAAGAACGCTAGCGAAAGCCTGGATTATACTTCCATTTACCTAGGAAATGTTATAAATACCTACAATGTATTTCAACATTTTTACCCATATTTTAATGAAGTGGATGTAGATTGGAATAAGGTTCTGGAAACGGCTTTAGAAAGAAGTTTAAATGACAAGAATGACAGTGATTATCTGATAACCTTGCAAAAATTTACTGCACCATTAAGGGATGGACACATCCATGTTAGCGGTCCTAAAATGGATTATTATGTGCCTCCTATTAAATGGGAGTGGATTGAAGGAAAGTTGGTAATAACCCAAGTGAATGAAGAAGGTTTAGGAATACAAATCGGCGATATAGTAACCAAGGTAAACAACCAATTATCCGAGGATTATTTTAAAGAGATTAATTCCAGAATTTCGGCAGGCACTGAGGGATGGTTAAACTACAGGGCGCAAAGTACCAGTCTTTTTGGTGAAAAGGACGAAGAACTAATTATAGAAGTAAATAGTAAAAATATAGTTCTGAATAAGGATAAAAAGTATGATTATAGGGATAATGATATAGCGATTCAAGAAAACACCTATAAACTCTTGGATGGAAATATATATTATCTCAATCTTGATAAGATTGAGATGGATACCATCAATGCGCTATTACCGCAATTGGAACAGTCAAAAGGTATTATTTGTGATTTAAGGGGTTATCCTAACGGAAACCACGATTTTATCTCCCATCTCTTAAAGAAAAAGGATACTTCTACCGCTTGGATGAGGATTCCTAAAATAATATATCCAGATCACGAAAAAATCATTGGGTATGAGAAGGATGGTTGGGAAATTCAGCCAAAGAAGCCTTATTTAGGAGATAAAAAAGTTGTATTCATTATTGATGGAAGGTCTATAAGTTATGCCGAAAGTTTTATGAGTTTTATTGAAGGATATAAATTGGCTACCATAGTAGGGCAACCAACGGCCGGTACCAATGGCAATATAAATCCGTTTACCCTTTTAAGAAATTTCAATATTAGTTGGACTGGAATGAAAGTAGTAAAACACGATGGGTCTCAACATCATGGTATAGGAATATTGCCAGATATATATGTCAATAAATCAATTGATGGGCTCAAATCAGGAAAAGACGAGTTTTTAGAAAAAGCATTGGAGGTTGTTTTGGAGTGATGGGGGGAGGTGTGGGATGCTGGATGACGGGTGATGATGATGTTCAGTGGCAGTGTTCAGTAGCATTTGGCAGTAGTGTTCAGTGGTCAGTGTTCAGTAATCAGTGCTCAGTGGTGCTAAAATGAATAAGGATTAATTGCTATTTTCAGATATTATGAATTAATTAAAAACCTGTTGACTCTTATTAGGGAATTTCATTAAATTGGCTTTAGGCAGGTAGTTATGGGCTTGGATTTAGGTTTCCTAAGAAGGCCAACCTCATCAAAATATCAATTTGAATTGGTGCCAATCTTCATAGTCAAGTGTATTTCGGAATCTAAAGGAATCATAAGCACAGGATTTTTTAAGGAATCTATTTCAGAAAGAGAATGTTATATAAAAAAAATCAGTAGTGTCCGATAAACATTTTTAAAAGCGGGATTTCCAAGAAGGATTTCCCGCTTTATTTATATCTTAGTTTTTACCACAAAACTCGAGATATGAACAAAAGTAAAAATTTCAGTGGACAACCTATTATCAAACAGGTTTTAAACTTCCTTGACGCCAAAGATATTTATCGGACAGCAAAGAAGCACAACAGCGACAGGTACACCAAAAAGTTCACGACCTATGATCACTTGGTTACGATGATATTCGCCGTTATCAGTGGCTGCAACTCACTTCGCGAAGTAACAAGCATAATGCTGGCGTGCGAGGGCAAGATCAACCATTTAGGGCTACGGGACTTTCCAAAACGCAGTACGTTGTCCGATGCCAACAAAAGAAGAAGTGCAGAGGTCTTTGCTGATATTTACTCTGGTCTCTATAAACGTTACCACCGGTTTTTATCGGACAGCAGAACCAGGGAGCCCGCCATAAAAGGCCTCAAAATAGTCGATTCCTCGACAATAGCGCTCTTTAGCGACATATTGAGGGGTGTTGGCCGGAACCCGCTCAACGGCAAGAAGAAGGGCGGGATAAAAATGCACACGATGATCAACGCCATGGAGGATGTTCCTTGTCTGATAAAATTTTCAGATGCCGCGACGCACGATCATACGTTTTTGAAAGAACTCGATCTAAAGAAGGGTTCCTATGTTGTCTTTGACAAAGGATACGTAGATTATCAGCAATACGAGCAATGGACGTTGGATGGCATCTACTTTGTGACCAGGCAAAAGAGCAATGCACGCTATACGAGCCTTGAAGAGTTTGATATTCCGGACAACGTGGACGATGCTGTCCTAAAGGATGAAAAAATAACGCTTGCCGATAAGGAAGGCAACGAATTCCACCTACGGCGGATAGCCTTTTGGCACCAGGAGAAGGGCAAGGTATATGAGTTCATCACCAACAACTATGAAGTGGAGGCCGACAGGATCACTGATATCTACAAAAATCGCTGGCAGATAGAGACCATGTTCAAACGCCTAAAACAGAACTTTCCCCTCAAATACTTTCTGGGCGACAACCAAAATGCAATAGAGATACAGATCTGGGTCAGTCTGATCATTCAACTCATAATGCTGGTAATACAAAGAAAGGCGCAGAGAAGTTGGGCATATTCAAATATGGTGTCTGTAATACGCTACCATTTGATGACCTACATCGATCTGTTCAAGTTCCTGAAAAACCCAGACTCCAAATGGGAAGAAATCACCACAAAAAACATTGGCCAATTGAGCTTTTTCGATCCTTAGGGGGTTCTGTTTTGAAAATCGGAACACAATCCAGTAAAATATGGCAACGACAATGCTATTTTTGCTACTTTAGATTTTTATCGGACAACAATGAAAAAAAATATAAAATTAATCTCCACATGCGTAATTGTTTTATGAACTTGTCAAATGATTAAAAAACTAATATTCCTTATATTAACATTGGCTTTAGTTTCTTGTAAAAAAGAAAGTAAATGTGATAGTATTAATTTTAAAAGTTTACAGAATGACTATTCTCTCTTTGAAGTATCCAATGAATTATCAATAGACACTCTAAATTATTCATCCAAAGTATATTTTAAAAAAAACGACTTCTTTCCCGGGCACGGATTACTTGTGGTTTTGAATAAAAAAGACGATACAATATTCAAGTATTTTGGTGACAAAAGAATACTCATAAATAGCACTATCGTTAAAGAGACTTCGAATTTTTTCATAGTTCTCGCAAATTCTAAAAATGGAAATTATAGACTAACACAAACTGATATTTATAGTAAATTTTTCCAGATAGACACTATAAACAAATCTTTATTGGAAGTGGAGCCTATAGATGGTGACATTTTCAATCAATTTTATTGCAACAAAACGGGTAAAGGAATGTATAACGGGCTTTATTGTACAAGGGATTCTACTAACAGTGGGTTTAGAATTTATAGTGATTTAATTTATAACGACACAATATACTCTACAGCTTGCTCTTTGAAATTCATTAAAACTGATTCAGGTAAGTATAAACTCTTTGCTCAACCAATTGAATTAAAAAAACAAGCAATTAGAGATAAGGAACAGGAAAACACAACAATTACTCGTAATACACTATTTGGTAAAATTAGTGGTTATGAATTGGTTTATGATTGTACTAATTGTAGAACATCCAGTACCGATGCAATAACAATTTACGCAAAAAAAGATAGCATTAGAACGGAACTGTTGAGGTATAATGGTTTTGGAGGAGACTATCTAGATGAAATTTCTTTACGATATTTTGACAATCATCCATTTATATTTATTCATTCAACTCATACTTATGGACATTCCTTAGGTAACCTATACGCACTTGATATTGATAATTTTGAAACTAATTTCGTTAACACCATAGAAACGAATTATAAAATACCTGATAGCTTATATCCAAGGAATTATTATGGAGTGGACATAAATAAAAATGGGGAATTTATATTTGGGACTTGGTATCGTAATGATAAAGTTATGGGAGAATATTTATTAACTGGAAAATATAATTTATTAAAAGTTAAAAAAAATATATATCTACTTGAACCGTATGATGTAAAACTTTCGAAACCGGAATAAAAAACATTGCCTAATAAGAGCCAAAAAGCTAACGAAATATGAAAACTCTCTTTGCTCTATTATTGTTATTCTTAATTGGTCCACAACCAATTAAAGAAATTTACGACAAAGGAGAATTTATTTTTTCAGTCAAGATTTATAAGAATGAAAATGAAATGGGTTTGAGATTCTTTCCTTTTCAACATACTGGAGAGAATGGTGAAGAATTTGATAATGCTTGGGAATTGTCAGAAGACCTTATAATAGATAAGAATACAGTTGTCTATTTAGGAATGGAGATAATGGAGGGCAAAATAAATGGAGATCAAAAACCATATCAGTTTAACTACTATAACGCAGAATTCGAGAAAATAGGAATGGAGGCAACTGGTTTGATAGAAAATGACTCTACTATTTGGTTGCATCCCCCAAGAGGAAGGTATTTTAAAATATTGGAACTAAATCCTTTTCCAGAAATTCGGTTTGATAAGGAAAAATGGAGTACCAAACTTGAAGTTGGCGACCATTGGGGAAATAAAAGATGGAAAACTTGGAAAGGCAATATTGAAATTGCCTCTGAATATAGTTATAATGGAGAGAATGGAAAAGTGACAGCTATCGCCAAATCTGAATTAGGAATTACTCATTTGACGGCCGATTTTGATAGGACAGATGGATTTAAAAAATTAGATTATACAAATATTGACGGAAGCAGAATGGTGTTAGAATTAATTAGAAAAAGGGAATGAAGCCGACTGCAATTTAAAGGCAGTGCTATGTTGAATATAGTGGGTAATGAATATTTATATATCGTTTTCGGTCCAGCGCATTCTAGACCACGAGACCTTTCGACTGCGCTCAAGGTGACACTTTTTCTATAAATCAATTACTTTTACCTACTACAAATCATAAAGAGCCTAAAAAGCTTTATAAATGACCTGATGTGTGACTGGAAAAGGCAAATATGTTCAAATCTTTTTTGAATACAAATTAGCTAAAAGGTCCATCCATCATTTTCAAAGCGCGTTGAGTGTTTTAAAAGTACCGAAAGACTGAAACTCGCATTTGGAAAACGGGTAGGAGCGGAGAAGCACAGAGCTCTTTTTTCTACCTAAATTTAAGTGTAATATGGAAGGCTGAAAGTAAAACAATGAGTAAAATATTTAAATATAAAGGTCGGTTGACGCTCTTAAGCATCGTAGTAATTACTCTTTTTTGTACTCTTCCAATTAAAGCACAACCTGGGTGGCAAGATTTTACGCAACGTTATTCTTACACTATACTTGATAAAAACGGTAAGGCAATTTCGTTTAAGGGGAATAAGGATTATAGTATTATGGTTGACAGTGAGTTGTATAGATCACCCAATGTCCCACAAGACTCTTTAAAACCTGCCACACAAAATAGTTTCGCGTTTGAAAATCAAATTAGGATTAATGACTTTTCTCTTGTAATTTCAATCAATTCCAATTATGAAACCCAAAAGCAATTGGAAATCAAAATTATTCATAAGAAAGACACCATGTATATTTATCAGTCTTCGGGGACAGGAAGTTTTTGGATCAAGGATTTTCAAGGTAAGCCAACAGAACCAAGCCCTGATTTTACATTTCGATTTATAGGAGGTCACTATTTCTTTCCAAGCTGGACAAAAAATCTTTTAGACAACATACCTCAAACCAAGGGGAATGTGAAAATAAAAAACATAGACCAACGTCATTTCATAATACCCAAAAAGGTTTATGACTCTGTTTTCTATTTCAGTAGAAAATATGACATGGAACAGAAGCATAAGGAAGAAGCCGAAAACTTGGTAGTAAAAAATTTTATGAAAGGTTATTTTTCCCTTGAGCGCGGCATACAACCCACGACATTCGATAGATCCGTCCAACCTTTTAATAAACCTCGTTGGAGTTCTTGGGGAAATTCATATTTCTCAACGAAAGATAAAAATGAATATTTAGGGATTGTTGATTTTTCATACGACACATTAAATTGGTCTGGCGGAAGGGGAATGATTGTAAGGTTTGACAGAAAAAAGAACCAAATGAAAATTTGGTCACCTACCGAAAAATTAATGTATTCCTCCACTGCACTTTTGTACAAAGACACTTTTAATGATGTTTATTACAATAGAAGTATCATACGAGATTCTAACTGTAAAGAACTGATTTACAAATGTGATTTTGTAAACAAATTTTACCGTTCCACAGATGAAGGAAAAATGTGGAAAGAAGATAAAAAGCTAACACAATTATACCAAAAGCAGGAATTTAGAAAACTTGAATTTTTAGACAAAAATCACGCATTGATTTTCAAACTGGATAAAATTAGACCAGAAAATAAAAAATACGACATACAGCAAGGAACCTACTATTTGTTAAAAGATTTTCGCATTATAGATTCGCTAAAAACCCCAAAGGATTTACATTACAACGACAATTATAATCGTTACCAGTATAGCATAAAAAATGACACTATTCTTCTTGGGAGTTGGACTTACGATCCGCATTACACTATTGGCAAAACAAAATATTTTCAGCCGATTTTGACAAAAGTTGGTAATCAATGGAAGTTCCAAGTGATTGAAAAAACTTATTCGCGAATTCAGCCCAAGACTGACCTGAGCGTGATTAATTTCAGAAATTTTAAAATCCTAAATAATTTACTTTTTCTAAACAACGAAAATGGAAGTTTAGATTTTTCGACCGATTTATCTGAACTACATAAAAAGGAATTAATTTTTGAAAGGGGAAATCAAATCTATTTAATTGGTTTAGGAATTGGCACATTATTATCTTTTGATGGAGGAAGTACTTGGTATGTTTATCCTTTACCTTTAGAAAAGGACAGCAGATATGACCTGTTGGAAATAAATGAACAGGGCGTAATTACACATTTAAAAAACAGTTGGAGGAAAAATGGATACGAGTTCAATAAAGTGTTCAGTCAGTTTCTTGAATGGGAGAATAATTAATAACACAGTTGGGGCTAGCTAACAAACCTAGCCACTAGGAAAAGGAATGAGAATACTACTGAAAATATTACTTGTTTTAAGTTCAATATATAGTTTTGGCCAGGATGATTTTGAAAGACATTTTGAAAAACTTGAAACTGCGGATACTCTTACTGACAGTAAAGTGATAGCTTACTACCAGTCAAAAAGTCAATTCAAGAATGACGATTTTTTTATTTATGACGGAACGTTGATAAACCGACTTTTAGACAATTCTTTCCTATTTAAAAAGAATAAAGCTGGTTTTATCATTTATAAGCTACCTTTTCAAAACAGCACCGAAATAGTATTTTCTAAAAACGAAAATTATCTTTTAAAAAAGGTTGAATATCGTAGTAGCGCGAGACAAATTAGGGGTACCTCGAAGGAACAGATTATAATCGACTTAAACAATTTGTCCTACATTGGACTGTTTACTTATAACTCGGTACAAAGCTGGGAATTTGATGATGAAGAAAATATGATTGTTTATAATAGTGCATGTAAATCTTTAATGAATATCGAGGATGATTTTCTTACGGTGCATACATTATGCTATGAAAACGACAATTTCCGGAATGAATGTGAAGAATGTATTTCGACGGGAATTTATGTAATCAAAGGAGATATATTGAGAAAGGTAAAATCATATTCAGAAAGGAATTTGAGTATGAACGACATTGAATGGATAGACTCCTTTTGTTTAGGAATGTCAATTGACGAATTTTTAAGAACCAACGATAAAGAAGTGCAGGAAATACCTCTTTTTGCATATGGTTATGATTCTGAAGAAATGGGATATGAAATTATTAATAATGATTTACGTCAATATTTTCTAGTAGTAAAAGAGAAGGAAATTGTTTCGGTCTTTGTAATGAGCCCAGAAATAGATATTCACGGAATTAATACCTCCTGGACGATTAATGAAATTTTAAAGAGGTATCCAGATTTAAAATTACATATTGATTTGATTACGCATTGGGAATATGTTTTTTTAAAAGACCAGAGCTTAAGGTTAATTTTTAAAACTGATAGTTCAAATCGAATTGGGATTTATGGAAATGATTTTGAGGAGGGTTCAATTGGTTTAAAGGAAGAGAATAAAACTATTGATTTAATACAGGTTGTAGGTAAAGGGAGCAATTAAGGGTACAGAATTAAATAGACTCGATTGAAATATAAAACCTTAGAACCCGTTCTATACCCTCAATAATAATTTTTAATTTAAAAATGATGACCATAAAAAAATTGATTTTAAGCATCTTTGTGATGCTTGCATTATTTTCCTGTAGTAGTAATGACGATAATGATAACACTCCGAGCCAGTGCGAGATTGCGATTGAAGCAGCAGTAGGGGCTAAACAAAACTATGAGGCGGCAACGGTAGAAAATTATACGCAACTCTGCATTGCCTACCGAGTAGCTTTAGAAAAACAACAGCAGGAATGTGGCGATAGTGATGGAAGTTTACAAGCTATAATCGACGGTCTTGGTGACTGTTCCGTATCAGCGGGTAATGAGGTTGAAGGTCAAATAAGTGTGAAAGCAGGAACGCTGAGCATCGTTTTTGATGAAATAAGAATTGACCGGGAGGGAGGACTTTTAAAAATACTAGGTGAAACTTCTGCGGCCAATAACTACAATATTTATTTTGAAGTTGAAGAAAACATGGTTGGAAATGATCTTTTTCAGAATTTTAAAATCAACCTAATATCATCCTATTATCCAATGGCTTCAAATTTTAATAATTCTGTGACAACAAATTCTGGTGGCGTTCTTACGGGTTCCTTCTCCGGAGTTGTTATAAACAATGATAATGGCCAGATTGAATTGACCAATGGGATTTTTGATCTGAGTTTTTGATACCTATAGATTAGTTAATATATTTTTTTTAATGAAGCCCGCTGTGAAATAAATCAGTGGGCTTTTTTGATTGTTATATTTGTCTCGTCCCAATAAAGTGTACCTATTTTGTACTTATTTTAAAATAGGTTTACAGTTTAAAGAGTGATGGGATTATGACCAGGAAATAATTATATTTGATAAGCTCTTTTTAGGCCACAGAAGCCAGGAACGAAGGTGGGCTCTTGTCTTAATAGCGTATCGCGATGGAGAGCTTATTAATTTGACGACTTTAGGTTACGCCTAATGGTTTTTTTTGAGTTTGTTGCAAAACCATTTTAGCATTCATTGTAATAAGAATGCCCTTGAGAAATAAGTGAATGGGTAAAGTAAAGTTTAAAAACCTTAGTAGCTTTTTAATATGAAATATTATAATATTGTTAAAACCGGGCAATAATAAACCTACAGGTTGATAATTTGAAAATATTACCTATATTTACCGAGCAAAATCAGGGCATTTGTAGTCTTCAAAAGAGCGGATACGATCAGTGTCAACTAGATATGCTTGAGGAGCAGTGGGCAGATCCAGAATTTTTATTACAATTTTTCAAAGCAAACGAAACCTTACTTTCAAACAGCATATATTCGCACTACACCGTTCGCGAAGCTGTACTTAAAACCATAAAAGATGCGCAGATTCTCTTTAATCAATTGTATGATATTGCAGAAGCAGGTTTTGAAGATCCACAAGAAAATCTTTCCCAATTCTTTGTGCCACTGCACAAGAGTGATGCAGCATTATTGGTGCAGCATCAACAATGTAAGGCTTATGGCCTTGAGATAGCAGATGGCTGGCTTCGTCTGTATGCCATTAGACTTAGCGCCAATTCTTTTATTATTACGGGAGGCGGCATAAAACTTGTAAGAACAATGCAAGAATCCATTCTTTTAAACAATGAGTTAACCGTATTAAAAAACGTTCAACAATTCTTAATCGACCACAATATTTTAGACGTCGATGATATCGTATCAGACAACACTATATGAGCAACAATTTCAACAAAGAAAAATTTGAAGAAGTGGTAGGAAAAACCGCTTCCTCCTGGGGAGTTAATCATCAAAAAAGACGAGCAGAACAGTCTTGGAAGCAAAAAAGTGCGATTATAGCCTTAAACGTGCTTACACTTTTGGAGGAAAAGAACTGGTCGCAGGCGCGTCTTGCGACGGAACTAAAAGTCAGTGCCCAACACATAAGCAATATAGTTAAAGGAAGGGTGAATTTTACCCTGGAAAGTATTGCAAAATTAGAGGCTGCTTTAGGTAATAAATTGTTTGAAATCAATTTGATAGATAGGGATAGGGAAGCCCGTACATTTGAATTTGTTAAGCAATGGATTGACAAGGAGCTTAAGCATAAAGCTGTTAAAACCAAAACTCCTGTTACATCAATTAGTTTAAATTCACTGCAACAGGTTTACAGTACTGACAAAAGGCAAGTGCCCTTAAAGCAGTTCAATAGTTCTGAAGTGGCAGATTACAATTTAAGACCAACCGGCTAAAAATTCGCTATGGCAGATCATAATTCATTGGGATTCGCTTTTACTGGCCTTAAAACAGTAGAGTTTGCAATTATTGAAGAGGCTTTTCGCAAAAGCGGGCCCTTGAGTATTCAAACAAGTTGCTCCTTTGGTTTTAATGAAGTTGAGAGCACTTTGATTGTAGAGGTGGAATTTAACTTTTACAAAAAAGAAATCCCTTTCATTAAAATAAAAGTACAGGGTTATTTTGAAATTGAAAAAAACACCTTGAAAACATTTTTTTTTCCAGAAAAGAAAGAGTTTTTGCTTCCAAAAAAACTAATGGTTCATCTTACAGTTTTAACTATAGGCGCAACTAGAGGAATACTTCACGCTAAAACTGAGGGGACAGTTTACAATGAGTTTGTATTACCAACCGTAAATGTGGATGCATTGATTAATGACGATTTGGTTTTTTCATCTCAGGATATGTAAATTTCTTCTGGCGATATTAAAATAAAATATGGTTGTTTTTTTTGGTATGTGGAGAGCCATTCAATTGATGTGATAGAACATGAAATTAAATCTACTTCCGCTTATTCAAAAAAAATCTTAGCTGGAATATACAGGTATACCAAAGATTGGAGAAAACCGAATATTAATTTAAAATTCAAATGAAATGGCCAAAAATGAAAAAACATCGAAATCTGTGGCTAGCAAAGCTTCCAAGTTATTAAAAGATCCAAAAACATCTAAAAATGTCAAATCTGTTGCAGCTTCTGCTTTGACACAGACGCCAGACAAAAAAAAGACGGCAAAAAAGAAAAAATAGTTTATAGGATTTTCAGAATTAATTGATGCCTTCCCTTATGGTTATCCGTATTGGATGGGTTTTATTTTGTTTATATCCTTCTATACATTTCCACTCGCACTGCCAAACGATTGGAAATATCCTCCTTCGGCGGACAGGCTCAGGAGCCTTTGATTCGTAGTTTTATTAACTTGAGGTATATTTTTGTTTTCTCGTGGGTTCGAATGGGTATATTTATTATGCTATTCACAACAATTTAGAAACTAATGAACTACAAATACTATCACGGAACTTCTTCAATATTTTTAGCTTCAATAGCAGAATTCGGATTAGGTGGAATTAATCCTAATTTAAAATATAAGAATTTAGAGTTGCTTAAATATTTAAGTGACCAAGGTGAGATTCATTTGACTACTAATATTGAGTATTTAAAATCAAGAGAACCCATTTTGGCAATGGCACGACAAACCGATTTGGAGATTGATATCCCCAATGGTAATAATATCTTTTTTAATTATCGTCACGATGGAATTTATGTAGCATTTACGCGTGAGAGAGCTGCAATATATGCTTGTGCAAACAGGTATGGTAGCGAAATACTAGATTATTGCATAAAGCTGTATAAGCTTTTGAAAATTGAATGTAAAGATTTTAGGCTTCCGGCAGATTTGAACTTGTTTGGCATTGAGAAATACTTAGATTATGAACAAATGCCAATTTTGGTCGAAGCCATTGGAGTCAAGGAAGAGGATTTAGAAACCGAAAATGGAAGAGAGGCTTCTCATATTTTAAATGAATTGCGTGAAATAATTCCGACTCTTTCAAAAAGGGAAAGATTTGAAAAACTACAATTCATTAATTTTAAAATATTAAAGCCAACTCCTCCGGAACGTTTGAAATTTTACGAGATAGAATATTCCAGTCATCCAAAATATTTAGATTTTGAATGGACAATGACGAAAATAGAGCCAGATTCAAATATTTTTAATCGTAACACAATCCCATAATATTTTTAATATCTGAGTTGAAGACTTAGGTTCCCTAGCTTTTATCTTGGCTAAAAGGGAATTATTAATTTTAAAATTTATACTTATTATTTTCAGTATTTTTATTTACCAATAATTGTGCGTTATGAATGAGCTTGAAATTAAATTGTTTGAAGAAGTACAAGATGGATATTCTCTTAATCCAGAACAAAAGGTGAAATTAAGGGAGGCTTGCACACGTGTTGTGAAGGATCATCCCGATGAATCTTTCCCACTTCTAATGAAAGCAGCAAAAATTTATCTAAATGCCATTTTGGAGTTTCCACAATTAACTTTGTAGAGGATTAAATATGGTTATTTCGGGAGAGTCTTGCAGCATACCGAATTTTTAATTCGGTAAAAGTTCTTATTAAAAGCCTGAAATTTTTCGATGAAAAATCACTTATCCATTTTAAGCTGGCTTACTTGATCCATCAGGTAGAGCACATTCTTGTTAATCGTGTCTTGATTATTAATTATTGTATTCAGTAAATTACGATTTTGCTTTACTTCAGCATCAAGTTCCTGAAATTTTTTACCTGTTATTTGTTGGTTATTAATGATAATAGTTGCTAGTCGAATAACTTCTCGGATGTCTTGCATAATGTTCTTTGGTTTTGAATTGACTAACAATGTAACTAAATATTGGCCAACATCTTGAAAGACCTTCTGAAAGAGGCTTTCTAGAAATTAATTAATTAGAATAATTGGCAATTATTCTAATTCCGTTTTTATCTTCACTATATGAAGAAATAAGATCGGACCTTTCTAAATTCTCGGCAAGAACACGGTTATAATCATTTTTGAGAAGTAAAGGCCTTTTGTAATTAACTGGTATTTTTTTGTAGGGTTCTGGCAGTTGACGAATGAGATCATAAATTTCTGAATTACTCAGTTCTATAAAATTAATATTTATAAGTTTTACTCTTGATTCTACGCTTTTTGTGGTTGCGAACAAATTGGTCAAAATTTCAACGTTTGTTTTTAGTTTTGCATCGACCAATATTTGTGAAACGACTTCTGCCATTCCAGTTGTCCGTTCTATAAGCGAAGAATCTACCTGCTTTTGAAATACAATTATTTTTTCCTTTAGATTTAAGCTCTGAGATTTAAGGAGAGCCAAGATGTCATTGTCGTCAAGGGCATAAGCTTCAATCTCTCTAAGAAAATCTGAAGACTGAACTTCGGCAAGATGAATATGTTCGTCAGGAAAATTTGTTTTTAAGTAGTCAAAATTGTTTTTTGTCGCCTTCGCATATTTGTTTTGAATAACCCAGTGAACTTTATTTTCGGATAGGTCGTCAAGGTTGATTTCTGAAAATATAAAATGAGTAGGGCTCAAAAGACTCGTATAGGCCTCGAAACTTAAATCATCATTAATTAATAGGTTTTTTACCAAATCTAATCTGTGGGATTTATCTGAAATTGTGTCTCGAAGTTTTAATTTGTTTAAAACTGTATAAACTTCTTTTCTTCCTAAAAACTTCGTGAAGCTTGCGTTGATTACACCTTCGTATTTATTAAAATACAATAAGACATTTGGCCAAGTTGGAGAAACCTTATTGTTCTCTATTAGGGAGTCCATAATCTCGATCTCCTTAATTTGATCTAACTCTATGATAGTTCTTTCAAATTTTTCAATTATAGACACCTTTAGATCTTTGGATAGTTTTAAGTGATTAATCAAATTAATAAAGCCTTTATCAGGCTCAGTAACCAATTCATTGGCATCTAATAATACATTCTGGACATATTCATCGATTTCTACTTCAATATTTTCTTTAAGAGTTTTTAAAGGAGATTTCGAAATGTCAAAGTAGCTTAACGATTCTTTTTCGTTTTTGTAAGCCATCATAGTCTTTAGATTGTGCTCATTTATCTTGTATTTATTCGTCTCATAAATGAAGTCCATCAGGTCATTTCTCGCCAAAGAAAGATTCTCAAATTTGATTTGCAGTTCATCTATTACCTCTTCAATCTTTATAAAGTTTTTGGCTTCTGGGAAAAGTGTCAAAAAGCCATCTTTGTTTTGAATGTAATCTTTAAGTGAAGAATTATCGGATTGTTGTAGAATATCCTTTATTTCTCCTTGAATTAGGATGTTCTTAAAATATATTTCCACTAGATCTTCCGTGTATGCGGAATTCTCTTCTAAATGTTTCCAAAAGCCATTCCATTGAGCAATACAAGCTTTGGAGAAATTATTAACCTCCGTGGAGTGTTCTATAATTCCGTTAATAAAATCTGTTCTTTCTTTAAAATCCGTAGCCAATAAGGAAATTATAGATTGCTGTTGAATTGCGTATTTATCGTTTGCGAACCAAAAATCAAAAAGTTGGTAATTTAGAATTGGTCTTGTGTGAAAATATTTTGATTCTATTTTTTCCGCCAGGTTGCTTATGTTTTTTAACTCAAAATCAAAGGCGAAGGCCACTCCACTTCTTAATGCAAGTAAAAAGTCGAAATCCATACTGGTGAGGCTCACTTCGTGAAAATATGAGATATATTCAGAGTAATATTTATCAACATAGCCATTTGTTATTATATAAATTAGGAGCTTGTTGGAGTTGTACTCTTTGAGGATTTCTTTGGCATCAAGTTCAATTAACAGCTGCCTTAGGTCATAGTTTTTAATAACTTTCTTTTTCTCTTGAAGCGCTGCGATTTTGGAAATAAGGGTTTCTCGGTAGGAGTAATCTTTATTGACAAGTTTTCTTCTATTTTCGTACGATAATTTTTCATTTACTTTCTTTTCCAAGTTTGAAAAATTAAAATCTTCATTCTGATTTGACATATCACCTCTATAGCTTCGGTAATTTCGATCAAATTGAATCGAGGGGCTGGATATTTTTAAAATTGATTTTGTTGATATTAGTTTATCGAAATTTTCATCCTCATTCAATTGGTTGAATGTGAAGACAGCTCCAGATATACCGAATGCAATGCTTCCAGGATTCATTTCAAATAATGTGGCTATATAGATTTTTTTTAGTTCATCTATGTCATTGATTTTCTGTCTATCTACCTCTTTTAGTTCATTTCGGGAATTAGTTATTTCATTATCGAGTTGTTCCATTAAATTTTCTTCGAAGGACTTTCTTCTTTCAAATATTTTTGAAATATCACTTTTGTTATTATGTAGGGCGACAAAGTCGTCTGGATAGAAGTTTTTATAGGTGATGATTGCGAATAGTTTATCCTGGGATAAAGATTCCTTTAGTATGTTTCTATATGTTAAATACTCATTCCAAATATTTTTCAGTAATCTCATATCATCAATGAAATATGAAATTCCTTGCACCAATTCTTCGCTAGGTCTTCTGACAAAGTCTAACGTAGCTAGTTTTTTGAGCAGAATATCACCCGAATTTGATGGATTTATAATCGGAATAATAGGGATAATAAAATCAAAGAATTTAACCCTATCTCTATCCACAAACATATCATCCCTTATTGCATAGATGAATACGATTGGCTTTTTCGATTTATCAATTTGTTCTGAGTTGTTTAATAGTAAGTTTATTTCCCTTAACTTACTGAAAATCTCCGTGTTGTTGAACCTGTCTAAATCTTCGATAATTACTATTCGATAGTCGGTTACGTGGAAGAAATATATTATTTCATCGAGATGTTTGTTTATTATTGACTGATCAATATCCTTATCAATTTCGAAATCGCCACTTTGGATATTAAATTTATTTATTTTAGAATTGTTAAAAACTCTTCTAAGGTTACCTAGTCCTAATCCAATCCCAGTTAGAAATATAATAGCCGCAGTAATTTTTAGAGGCTTACTATAAATGATTTCAGGGAACCATCCTTCAATCAATGGGAAATGAAATAATACCGTATAACTAATTAACCAAACCAAAACGATAAGAACAAAATTTATGATGCTATTTCTTGATAGAGAATTAATTCTTTTGAAACGAGAATCGGGAATTTCACTTTTTTTTACGTGGTAAAAAATCTGTTGTAGGATACTTAGCTCAAGTAAACGATTGAGACTGTCCTCTTCTGGACTCGTTTGTTTAGAATCCTCGGGATCCAATTTATCTACCTTAAAATTTGCTAGAGATATATTTAGGAACTTCTCCTGTGGGTTGATAGATTGGTAAGTTTGTAGTATGCTACTCTTACCAGAACCATAAGCTCCTGTTATGGCAATATTCTTATTCCTTGAATCTCCAAGTGCTTCATTAATTGCCGAGATATACGTTTTGATTTCTTCAACCTTAAGTATCGTAGGCGAAAGAGTGTCATAGGTACTTTCCTTTTCAACAAGTTTTGAGTTGGAATGTATGTTAGGTTGCAGGAACTCAAACAATTTCTTCATAATTTATCGTTTTGATGTAAGGTTAATTTATGGATTTCGGGTTTGCTTTATCGATACAGTTTAATTCTTCCCGCTCTCCATAAATCAAAAATTAAAGGTTTTCCTTCTTCAATAAAACACTTATGCCCAGATTCGTTAAGTCAAGGCAAAAATTAACAATACTCAAAAATGGCGAAATAAAATTTAAGATAATTGAGGAATCCCGCAATTGAATGACTTTTTGTTTTTGTAAGTTGCTCGAAATATGTTCAATAGAATGGAATTACTATAAAGTTGGGAAGTGAAGGCGATGCAATCGCGCACTAGCGGGGTAACAGAGCATAATGATATATATAGTTTTAACTTGAATTTTGAGGAATTACCGTTTGAGATTCCCGATATATTCCATGATCAAATGGAGGAGACACTTTTTCGTACTATGGAAATGTATCACGAAATACAAACAGAAGCCTGGATTAATAATGAGTTGGAGGAGATTAAGAGGCATTATGATATATCTAATTCAAAAAACGAATTTTCTGATGAGGATCTATATAATATGGTAATTAAGGATAATTTTGATTATTTGGTTAATTCACATTTTTATGAGGCTCTAATAGAAAAATTAAAACGGGATATAAAAGGCTTCAAAATAAATGACTTTTATGAAAGATTAGCCTGCTAATGACGTTCATATTTCACATTGGAAAGCAAAAGTATATTTGAACAAAATGAAATTCAGTAATCTTCAAATATAGCCGTCATAATAAACATAATTCAGAGGGGTACGCCAACTAAGAATTTTACCATAGTGTAATCAGCAAAGAAATAACTCATCTTGAAAGTGCAATTCTGGATAGAGTTGGACAAAGCTGGGCTGTGACTATTCATAAAAATTTTTCTACTAATGTATCACATTATTAGTTTCATTTTTTTATGGTTATCTCTTGTAGTAATAATCCAGAACAATCAATATAGTTAATAATCGGAGCACAGGCGATAATTCTAGTCCACGATTCTCTTCTGATGGGCTGTTTTTGTGTGAATTAAATCCATGTGAAATCAATGTGTGTCTACCCGAGATTAAGCGAGGGTATCTGCATCATAGCAATTATGTAATATTAATGACGTTTTATAAATTAAAATATATTATATTTGCATCATAGCAATTATGTCATTTGTTTATGAGGATCAAAAAAACAGTTTTAAAGCGTATTGTCATCTCAGATGGAATCGTTTCTGGATACTCATTTAGAGGGAAAATCAAAGGCTCTTTAAATGGAGATTTGCGCGTAGTGCAATTAAAGGATATGGAAAATGATTATTCCGATATTGGGAATGATTGTACTTATATTGACGGAAGTGATATCAAGGAGAAGTATTATTTAGAAGTGGGTGATATTTTATTCATTTCGAAAGGGGCGAATAATTTTGCGACTGTTTATGATTTAAAGGACGGAGTAGCCACAGTGGCTAGTTCCGTTTTTTATGTGATTAAGGTGGATACTGCTCAGGCTAATCCTTATTATGTTGCTTGGTATATAAATAAAAAGAGAGTGCAGCAATATTTCACAACCCACGCTTCTGGTACTTATTCGTTGAGTATAAACAAAGAGGTGGTTGAGGATATACCACTGATGCTGCCTCCACTGGATATTCAGCGAAAGATTGCGAAAGTCGCCGAGCTTGCCCAAAAAGAACAATATATTTACACTGCGCTCAAGGAAAAAAGAAATCAATTAATAGAAACTCAACTACTTAAAGTTATCAATTAAAACTTATGAATATTAAAGAAAGACCCAGTCAAGATCAGATAAACAAGATGCTTTGGAATGCGTGTGATACCTTCCGAGGTGCGTTTGATTCATCGGAATATAAAAATTACATTTTAGTTTTTATGTTCGTGAAATATTTGAGCGATGTATGGAAAGATCATTACAACGAATATAAAGAACAGTACGGAGATGATGAAGAATTGATTAAGCGCAAGCTGAACCGAGAGCGTTTTGTGCTGCCCGATAATTGTACTTATGATTATATCTACGATCATAGAAATGATGCGGATATTGGGGAAAAAATAGACAAGATTCTCTCCCAGATCGAGGAAAAGAATATTGAGAAATTGGATGGTGTCTTTAGAAATATAAGTTTCAATTCGGAGAAATTGGGGCAAACCAAAGATAGGAACCGCAGGTTGCTAAACCTTATCAACGATTTTTCCAAACCAGAGCTGGATTTCCGTCCGTCGTTATGGGATGGGAAGCAGGATGTTTTGGGAGAGGCGTATATGTATCTCTTGGAGAAATTTGCTTCGGGAGCTGGTAAGAAAGGTGGAGAATTTTTCACACCAAAAGAAGTGTCGCAACTTTTAGCCAAGCTTGTAGCACCAAAAGCGGGAGATCGAATCTTCGACCCAACTGCAGGTTCCGCATCACTTTTAGTACAAGTTGCAGAGGAAGTAAAAGATAAAGACGGCAACCCATCGAGGGACTTCGCTATTTACGGGCAGGAGAGCAATGGAGATACTTGGGCGTTGAGCAAGATGAATTGTTTTATCCACGGAATGGATGCTGCGCGGATAGAATGGTGTGATACCTTGAACAATCCGCAATTATTGGAAGGCAACGGGTTGATGAAGTTTGATGTGGTGGTAGCTAATCCGCCATTCTCACTTGACAAATGGGGACATGAAAATGCGGAGGCCGATAGGCATAGAAGGTATCTGAGAGGGATTCCACCTAAATCCAAGGGAGATTACGCTTTTATACTTCATATGATAGAGACCACCTTGCCAAACGGTCGGGTAGGAGTGATTGTGCCGCACGGAGTTTTATTTAGAGGTGGCAGCGAAGGAAAAATTCGCCAGGCACTCATAGAGGAGAACTTATTGGAAGCTGTGGTTGGATTGCCTCCAAACCTTTTCTTTGGAACGGGGATTCCTGCAGCTATCCTTATTTTCAACAAGGCCAAAACGAATACCGATACTTTGTTTATCGATGCCAGTAAGGAGTTTGATGATGGCAAGAAGCAGAACCGATTGCGGAAAAAGGATATTAAGAAAATAGTGGATGCGTACCAGGGTTTTGCTGAAATTCCAAAGTACAGTCATTTGGCTCCTTTGGATGAGATAAAGGAGAATGATTTCAACCTCAACATTCCGCGATATGTGGACACTTTTGAGGAGGAAGAACCTGTTGATATGGAAGCAACAAAACAGGAGATCGTGCAGTTGGAAAAAGAGTTAGTAGAAGTGAAGGCGGAGATGGAAGGGTATTTAAGGGAATTGGGTTTATAATTGAGAATCATTGTTGTGCGGTAAAAGAAACAAGACCGTCCCGATATTTCGGGACTACTAGAATCAAGAGCCAAGACTTGCCAGAAAAGACAGGTAGGCAAGCAGGCTAAGAACGTGAAGTGTTGGAAATGTAGTTTTTAGAGTTTTGGGAGCAATTGAACAACACGGATTTCAATTCCCCCGAATTCGAGGGAATTAAAAATGAAGCATTGATATGAAAGAATCTGAAATTATCCTTTACACGACACCCAACGGTGAAGTGAAGTTGGATATTCGCTTTGAGGATGAAACATTTTGGCTGTCCCAGAAGAAGATGGCCGAGCTTTTTGATGTTGACGTGCGAACCATTAACGAGCATCTAAAAAACATATTCGAATCTGGGGAATTGGATCAGGAACCAACTATCCGGAAATTCCGGATAGTTCAAAAGGAAGGGCAACGCCAGGTTGCCCGTGAAATAGAGTTTTATAATCTCGACGCAATTATCTCCGTAGGCTATCGCGTAAACAGTTTTAATGCCACCCAGTTTAGAATTTGGGCAACTAAAACTTTAAAAGAATTTATCATCAAAGGTTTTGTTCTGGATGATGACAGATTAAAACAAGCTAAAAATTTCGGTCAGGATTATTTTGATGAATTATTGGAGCGCATACGTTCCATAAGAGCTTCGGAGCGGAGGTTTTATCAAAAGATTACCGATATCTATGCCGAAGCCAGTATTGATTATGATCCGAGGGCACCTATTACCCGTTCCGAAATATGTGTCAGATTTTGATAAAACGGTAAAAGATTTGAAAAACAAAAAATAAAGAGAAGTGCCGATTGATCACAAAGCAAAAGGAGCAACTATCAATTTAGAGATAAAATAGAATTTATGACCTTCCAATACGCATCTGATTTGCATCTAGAGTTTCCCGAAAACAGGGCATACCTAAAAGCTCGACCCATTGAGCCAGTGGCCGATGTATTGCTGTTGGCAGGAGACATAGTGCCCTTTCGCGAAATAGATAGGCACAATAACTTTTTTGATTATTTGTCTGATCATTTTGAAAAAACTTATTGGGTGCCTGGCAATCACGAGTATTATCGATCTGATTTGGCAGATAAATGCGGCACTTTTAACGAAGCCATCCGGCACAATCTGTTTTTGGTAAACAATCAATCCTTAATTATAGAAGACATCAAGTTTATATTTTCATCACTTTGGTCGAAAATAAGCGCAGAAAATGCTGAAAATATACAAAGCCAACTTAATGATTTTAAACTGATAAATTATAAAAATTGCCCCTTAAAGATTGCAGATTACAATGACTACCACAAAGAAAGTCTTCACTTTTTAGAGCGGGAATTATCCCTGAGCAAACACCCTAAAAAAGTTGTTGTTACCCATCACGTGCCTACGTTTAGAAACTATCCTTTGGAATACTTAAACAGCCCTTTAAATGAAGCTTTTGCGACTGAGCTTGAAAGTCTCATTGAAAAAACACAGCCAGCATATTGGGTCTTTGGGCACCACCATCGCAACATACCTAATTTCAAAATAGGGAAAACGGAACTATGCACCAACCAATTGGGATATGTGGCATATAACGAGCACTTGGGCTTTGACCCCAAAAAAACGATTGATTTATAATGGAAGAAAAAAACATAGCTAATTCAAGAAGTGACCGCGGCAGTATTCAAACCTGCGACCCCGTTAAATTAAGGGAGAATTCTGCTTTGACAAGGGAGGGCGTGTCTTCCGTAGCCCCGCCTGCCGGACGGGCAGGTTTAGCAAAGGAAGGATATAAAAAAACCAAGCTTGGATGGATACCGCAGGATTGGGAAACGCCAAGAATCGATGAGGTGTTTGATTTTTTAAGTACCAATTCACTTTCAAGAAATCAATTGAATTATGAAGAGGAAAAAGGGGTTTATAATATTCACTATGGGGATATTCATGCGACTTATAAACGCCCCATTTTAGATTTCGAAATTGAAAACCGAGTTCCGAAAATAAACAAGGAAATTGCTATATCAAATAATGCTGACTATTTAAAGGATGGGGATTTGGTTATTGCCGATGCTTCAGAAGATTATGAGGGCGTAGGAGAGGCTATTGAACTTAAAAACGTCAATGATAGAGAAGTGATAAGTGGCTTACACACTTTCGCTTTTAGAGATAAAGCTAATAAAACAGCAGAAGGTTTTAGAGTCTATATTTTTAGAAACCCTCTAGTAAAGAAAGCGCTAAAAACAATTGCAACGGGAAGCAAGGTATATGGAATTTCAAAAGGGAATCTCCAAAAATTTAAAATAGTATTACCTACTCTTCCAGAGCAACAAAAAATCGCCACCATTCTCTCCACTTGGGATAGCGCCATTGCAAAACAAGAACAGCTTATTGCCGCAAAGCAGGAGTTTAAAAAGGGGTTGATGCAATTGTTGTTGTCGGGGAAAAAACGCTTTGAGGGGTTTGAGGGGGAGTGGGAAAGGATTAAGCTTGGAGACTTAGGAGAACTCGTTGGCGGTGGCACCCCATCCACAAAAGACCCTGATTTTTGGAATGGAGAAATACCTTGGATTTCTAGTTCCGATTTGGGACAAAATAATTTGTTTGATTTGGATATTTCTCGTTTTATTTCTCAAGAAGCAATTGAAAAATCTGCAACTAAATTAATTCCAGCACATAGTATTCTTATTGTTTCAAGAGTTGGTGTTGGCAAGGTAGCAATAAACAATCAAGATATATGTACTAGTCAAGATTTTACAAGTTTGATCCCAAATAGAGGAGACTTGATTTTTCTAGGATATAAGATTCAATCCATAATCGGAAGTTTGATTTCACATAATCAGGGCACTTCTATCAAAGGATTCACTAAGAAATCTCTCGAAAATTTGAAATTTAAAATTCCTTTGATAAAAGAGCAACAAAGAATATCTTCCGTTTTAAGTGCTGCGGATAAAGAGATTGGATTATTGCAAAGCGAACTTGCTAGGCTTCAGGTGCAGAAGCGGGGGTTGATGCAGCGGTTGTTGACGGGGGAGGTAAGAGTTAAAAATTAAAATATTATGGAGAAAGAAATACTTGAATACGGACTTATATTTTTTAAATGGTTGGTTTTTGCCATAGGTGGCTTCACAACGATAATGTTATTTGTCGGAGCTGTAAGAGGAATCATCCCTGTCCTATGGAGATTAGGGAAAAGCTTGTACAATAGAAAAATAGCTCTTTATGTGGGAAATGAAGCTACTTCATTAAAATTGGCATTGGTTGATTCCAAATTATTTAAAGACAAAAACATAGATATAATTGGTAAAAAAGAACTAGATAAAGGGCGTGACCACTCTATGATGATTGTTTATTATCCTGAATTTAAAGACTGTATATTAGAAATTATCGCTCTCAAAAATGACAGTGATTCTCTTATTGTCTATGCACCGAGTTATGGTGGAAGAATAGAAGATGATGTTTTAAATGCGATTAATTCTAAACGAAACTCCATTATTGTCAACTTTAGAGGACGATTATTAAATGATATTCTAATTTCTATGATTACAACGAATTATGGCAAAAAATAAGATAGAATCCTTTCTGCGTACTTTTGTAAAGGAGAATATTTCGCCTAAACAAGAAGATATTTCTTTTGTTTCTGAAGTGTACAAATCTTTTACAGATGTCTTAGGTCAGGGTAATTGTAGGCAAATTGGGTCATTACCCAGATATACCGCCATACGTCCTTTACACGACCTCGATGTTTTATATAAAATTAGTGATGAAAACTTTGATACTCAAAATTCTGAAAGTTTCCTTAAAGAATTGTTGGAGCAACTTGAAAGGAAATATGTAAATCCAACGTCGTACGAAATTCAAACGACTGTTCAAACTCATAGTATTTCATTTCTTTTTATGAATGGAGAGGATGAGGTTTTTGCGGTAGATATTGTTCCGGCAAAAGTTTGGGGAAAAAATGAATTTAATGATGATACATTCTTGGTGCCTGAAATTGTTCAATATCGATCTCACCGGAAAAAACAAGAATTCTATTATAAGCTTCAAGCTTCCCATCAACAAATGAAATGGATAAAAACCGATCCATTAGGGTATATAGCAGTTGCTTCAGAAATTAATAAAATTAATGATGATTTCAGAAAGAGTGTGAAATTCATAAAAGGATGGAAAAATACCTGCAAGGAAAAAAATGAAAATTTCAGATTAAAATCATTTCATTTAGAACAACTCATAACGATTCAATTATTGGAAAATGAAGATCAAACAATTTTTGACACCATATTTCAATTACTAACGGAATTAAAAGAAAACTTAAAAGCTCCGTGCATACGGGATCGCGCAGACCATTCAAAATTCATAGACCAATATGTTGCTGAATTAACAGATGTTGAAATTGCGACTATTTATCAGGGAATAGATTCAATTTTAAAGTCTTTTGAAGAGTTTGACGGAGATGTGAATTCATTAATGAATGCACATTACTATGCCCGAGGAGAACAGGAAGAGTTTTTATTCGATAGAAAAATTCCTGTTCTAATTGATGATTCTATCATATTCACTATTGATGGATTAATAAAAAATTCGCGAGCCGGAGAATATATTTTAACACTTTCTAAAAATCTTTGGCATATTGAAAGAGAAAATAGTATCAAGTTTTTTGTTGCAGCAAATAATTCGTCTTTCTATAATTACTTATGGAAAATAAAAAATGACCAAAATTGTGAAGAAGTAAGAGGAGATATAAGCAAAGATTATCAAGACGAGCATCACGAAGATACTAAATATTTTGGTGGTCATTATGCTCTGGGTTATTTAATCTCGAATGATGTTTGTATTGCAAAAAGTAGGGCGGATGTTATTATCAGAAAACCCTTTAGACCAAAAAGCAGATACCATAGATAGATTTTATTAAAAAAGGAATTATGAAAATAAACTACACCGAATCCCAAGACTCACAAATTCCGCTCTGAATCTGTTTCAGAAGCTAGGTTGGGACTATATAACTCCTGAAAAAGTGGTATGATAAAAAAAGGGAACTATATTATCTATGTTGACGAATTTGGTGACCACGGCACACAAAATATTGATGCGGGCTACCCCATTTTCGTCTTATCTTTTTGTTGCTTTAAGGTTGAAGAATATATCCACAATAGCGTGTCAAAAATTCAGGATTTTAAAATCAAATATTATAATCACGACCAAGTAATCCTCCACGAACACCATATACGGAAACAAAAAGGAGATTTCAGTTTTTTAAGAACTGATCAAGCGCTAAGAGAAAACTTTCTTAATGATTTAAATGAACTTATAGTCAATATCAATTTTGAAATTTATGCCATTGTTATTGACAAACAAAAGCTGACTGAAAAATATTTATCTCCCAATAATCCCTATAACCTAGGGATGCAGTTTGGACTGGAAATAATTTATAAACAATTGGTTTTTAATAATGATGCTGGTGACAATATATGTTTTGTTTTTGAAAAAAGAGGTAAAAAAGAAGATGATGCTTTGGAGTTGGAATTTCGAAGGATTTGTAGCGGAGGGCAACGAGTGGGCTGGAAAAACTTTAATTTCGACAAAATAAGTTTTGAACCCGTTTTTGCTGATAAAAGATCAAATTCAACTGGTTTACAGCTGGCTGATTTGACTGCTAGACCGATAGGATTACAATATTTGCGACCTAATCAGAATAACAGAGCGTACGACATATTAGAATCAAAAATAAAAAGAATAAAGGTGTTCCCCTAAAAACAAAAAACCTAAGCATATAACCTAGGTTTCTTGTCGACCGGGAAAAGCCCAATCCTTTTTACTATGACAAATTTAGTATTAATCAACAGTAAAAACAATGTTTTTAACAGTAAAATAGAAATTCCCCAAAGGGAGAAATAATATAGAATAAATGGCCGTATCAAACTACACCGAATCTCAAGATTCCCAAACTCCCGCCCTGAATCTGCTTCAGAAGTTAGGCTGGGACTATATAACTCCTGAAAAAGCGGTACAGGAGCGAGATGGTTTATTTACAAGTGTTTTGCTGGAGGACATTTTGACTAAACAGCTAAGCAAGATAAACAGTTTTGAGTATAAGGGGGAGGATTATAAATTTTCCACAGGCAGCATACAAGCGGCCATCAATGCCTTAAAGTCGGTACCAGATGAAGGCCTTTCCCGCACCAACGAAAAAGTGTACGACCTGCTGACCTTGGGCAAAAGTTTTACTGAGACTATTCAGGGCGATAGCAAAGGGTTTACTTTAAGATATATTGATTGGGAAAATATAGAAAACAACAGTTTTCATGTCACTGAGGAGTTTGAGGTAGAGGGCATTAACGGGAAACGCCGTCCAGATTTGGTGTTGTTTGTCAATGGGATTCCGTTTGTAGTGATAGAGAACAAACGAAGGGACAAAAACGAATCTATTGACGAGGCTATTTCGCAAATGTTGCGCAATCAGCGGAAGGAAGGTGGTATTCCCCGCTTGTTTTATTTTGCGCAATTGTTGGTGGCTGTGCATCCCAATGAAGTGAAATACGGAACCACAGGAACTCCTGCCAAGTTTTGGAGTGTTTGGAAAGAAGAGAACGAAAAGCAGGTTCAGAAGTTATTAAAAACAGCGAAGGGGAGTGCTTTATCTGAAGATAGGCTACCTACCACACAAGATAAAAGTTTGGTATCGCTTTGTAGTCCGCAGCGGGTGATGGAGCTTGCTTACAAATACATTGTTTTTGACGGCCCCATCAAAAAAATAGGGCGGTACCAGCAGTATTTCGCGGTACAGGACACCATGGCCCGGGTGAAACAGAAGGATGGGGATGGCAATAGATACGGTGGCGTTATCTGGCATACTACCGGAAGTGGGAAGTCGCTGACGATGGTTATGCTTTCAAAAGCCTTGGCGTTGGATCCTGAAATTCCGAATCCGCGGGTTGTAATAGTTACCGATAGAATAAGCCTGGACAAACAAATTTATAAAACCTTTCAAAATTGTGGCAAGCGAGTAGAGAAAGCACAAAGTGGGAGCCATCTAACCGAATTACTAAAGGACAAAGGCAATGAAATTATCACCACCATTATAGATAAGTTTCAAGTGGCGTCTAACAGAGTAAAAATAAAAGACTCACAAAACATATTTGTATTGGTGGATGAAAGCCACCGTAGCAATTACGGAACTGCCCACGCTAGTATGAAAAAGATTTTGCCCAATGCTTCTTATATTGGTTTTACAGGTACGCCATTGATGAAAACCGAAAAAAGCACTGCCCGTAAGTTTGGGAGCTTTATCCATAAATACACCATAGACCAGGCGGTAAAGGATGGTGCGGTTTTACCATTGCTATACGAAGGCCGCTCCGCCAAGTTAAAGATTAACAAAGAGCAAATAGACAAGGGATTTGAGCGTTTGGCCAAACCACTAGCAGAGGAAGCACAAAAGGATTTGAAGAAGAAATTTTCCTCAATTTCAAAAATATATGAATCCGATAGCGTGGTAGAGGAAATAGCCTACGATATATCAAAACACTATACCGCCAACTGGCAGGGAACCCGGGCAAAAGCACAATTGGCCGTGCCCAAGATTGATGTAGCCATAAAATACCAGAAGTATTTTGAAACGCAGACAGATCCCGCATTAAAGATAAACACCCGAGTGGTTTTTACCCCGCCCGATAGCCGGAAGGACAATGAGGATGTCTGGCAGGAATCGAGTTCCGATTCCCGGAACTATTGGGAAGGCTTGATGAAACAGTTCCGCGATCAAGATACCTACGAGAATTATGTGGTGGATAAGTTTATTGACCCAGAAGATACCGAGGTGGAGATGCTTATTGTGGTTAGTAAGCTATTGACTGGTTTTGATGCGCCGGTGAATACTTTGCTTTATTTGGCAAAACCCTTAAAAGGCCACAACCTGCTACAAGCTATAGCGAGGGTGAACCGACTTTTTAAAGGAAAGGAATACGGTTATATTATTGACTATGTGGGGGTCTTGGGGAAACTGGATGAGGCCTTGACGGAATACAGTGCCTTGGAAGATTTTGAGGAAGATGATTTGTTGAATGCGGTGGCAGATATGAGCGAGGAGGTGCGGAAAGTGCCCATTCACCATGCCGAGGTTTGGGATATATTTAAAAGCGTAAAGAACAAGGACGATATAGAGGCCTTGGAACGCTGTATAGCCCAAAAGGATGTGCGTGATGAATTTTATGAGCGATTGTCGCAGTTTGCACGAACGCTACAAGTGGCTATGGCATCGGACACTTTTTATGAGGAATTCACCACTTCGCAAATAGGTTTTTACAAAAATGAGCTAAAGAAATTGCAAAATCTTCGAGTTTCGGTTATGTATCGGTATGCGGAAGCTGTTTCGTATAAGGAATACGAGCCCAGGGTAAAAAAGCTATTGGATACCTATGTGAATGCTTATGAAGTGATGGAAATTATCAAGGATGTGAACATTTTTGATAAGGACATGGTGGAAGAGGCTTTGGAAACTTATGGCAAAACCCCAGCATCAAAAGCGGATTTTATTGCACACCGAATGAAAAAGGTGATTACCGAAAATATGGAGAAGGACGAGGCGTATTACAAGAAATTCTCCGACCTGATTGAGCAGACCATCAACGATTTTCACGAAGGGCGAATGAGTGAAAAGGAATACTTGGAAAGCATCAATAAGGTGCGCAATGATTTTGATAAGGGATATCAAGAAGGAATCCCAGATTTAGTGAAAGACCGTCCTGAAGCCCGTGCTGTATTTGGTGCAATTGCCCAAGTGATCAACGAAAAGCACGGGGAAAAAATAACCGCAGGAATTCAGGATAAATTGGCCATTGCAGGAATTGACATCACAAAAATCATAGAAAAGCTGACTATTCGGGATTGGAAGAAGAATTTGGATGTTCAGAACAAGATGGAAAATGAAATTGAGGATTATCTCATGGAGCACCGAAAGGACTTGGGGGTGTCAATAAATTTTGATGAAATAGATATCATACTCGCCAAATGTTTAAAGGTGGCCAAAAACAACTATTGATGGACAGCGTAATTTACGGTTCTAAAACCATTGATTTTAAGGTAAAAAGAGCGTCCCGAAAGACCCTAGCTATTGAGGTGCATCCAGACAGCAGCGTACATTTGATTGCTCCCGTGGAATCATCAATGGCGGATATAAAAAAGAAGGTGGCGAATAGGGGCAGATGGATTGTTAATCAACAGGCCTATTTTGAGACGTTTTTACCGCTAACTCCTGCGCGGGAATACGTTTCAGGAGAAACACATTTTTATCTTGGAAAACGTTATTTGCTCAAGGTTGAACAGGGTGATAAAGATAGCGTCAAGCTTACAGGGGGTAAACTGTTGGTTACCCTTATTTCACCTAGTCAAGATAAGGTGAAACGGATGTTGGCTGCTTGGTATTATAGGCTTGCCAAACGGAAATTTGAACAGGTTATGGAATTGGCTGTAGAGAAGTTTAAGCGGGAAGAGATCGAAAAACGTTCTTTTGAAATAAAACGAATGAAGAAACGATGGGGGAGCTGTACTGCGGAAGGGAAGATTATTTTGAATCCGGAGCTGATTAAAGCCAATGCCAGATGTATTGAATACGTAATAACCCATGAGTTGTGCCATTTGGTTATTCCTGCCCACAACAAGGAGTTTTACAAATTGTTAGGGGAGAAGATGCCTGGGTGGGAGAAGTGGAAGGAGAAGTTGGAGAGGATGATGGCATGACGGTTAATTAAAAAATGTACAATTATGAGGAGTAAGATAGCTCTCAGGATACTTAAGAAGACACCCGAAAAAACTAAAGTTTTGGTGAGTTTGTATGCTGCCGATTTGATTAGGAGGAAAAGACAATTAAGGAATAACAATAGCCACAGATAAATTTAGAATAGGCGTTTTCGCAAGAGATGTTTAGGAATAGGGTTTATGAGGAAAAGGCTTTGGTTTATAAAATAGTATGAACAAAAAAGAAGATTTTTTATTCCGACTCAATGCTAAAGAAAGTAGAAGGGATTTTTGGCAAGAGTATTATGATTTTTGTAAAGATCTTGAGACTTTGGATGTGGACATTCTTTTTAATTTCCTTACTCCACTTGTGGAAAGAGTAGAAAACGATGGAACCTTTATTGAATTTTTAACTGGTATTGAAAAAGCCTCATTTACCAGTTCTGATTTTGGAAATGATCTATATATTAAGATATTAAATCAAGATGATCCTAAAATATTAGGGTTGCTAACTAAAGTTTTGTCTGGATTATATAAAGCTGAAAGGGAAGAAACTGTTTTAAAGATTAAAGAGCTAATACATACTGGTGACAGCTCCAATATGATTATTGGCCTTCAATCTATAGCTCAATTTGAATCGGAATCATTAAAACGCGATAAAGAATTTTTGGAATTTATCGAAGATGAATGCGAAAGATTCCTTCAAAATCAGGAGTTCAAGAATATATGGCCTTCGATTTTGTTTGTATGTAGAAATAAATGGGATGTAATAAGTAATGCTGACGGTTTAATAAGAAGAATTTGGAGTGAACCCGATATAGCGATCCAAATAGAATTGATTTATCTTTTATCATATAATCTGGATATTAATAAAGAAGAACAATTTTTCATAGAAGTACTAGATAAATTAGCTTCTCTAAATATCGAATATAATGGCGCTTGTAATATTCTTTCGTATACCCTTGGCGATAAAACAAAAAGCCATCCTCAGATAGTAATCAATTTTTTAAATAAATGGGTTGCATATGACAAAGCAAACGCTAAGAATATACACCTATTTGAGTATCTGGTAAATTCTATTATCAGTTACGATTTAGAGACATATGAAGAACTTATTACCAACTGGCTGAATCACGACAATCCTAATTTTCATATTGCCGTATTTGAAATAATGCGCGCCAAGCATATAAGGAATATTCCAGAGATGAAGATTTCAAATAAATTACTCGAGGAGATGACGGTTTTTGATGTGGAGTATATTACATATAAAATTCTAGGTTATATATATGATAAAAACACCTCAACTTCAATGGTATATTCAATTCTTGAAAGCAAATTAAATGACGAGACTACAGTAAACTTTTTGAAGCAGGTTTTCGTGGCATATATCATTTTCAATTATTATGGAACGATCGAATATTTACGTAATAAAAGGAAAAATGCAGTTCCTCATTTGAAAGGAATAATTGATGCTATAATTATAGAAGGGGAGAAACATTACACTGCATACTCTGAACTGGAATCCTTGAAAGAATTTTTCCCATCGGAAATGAGACTAAGATACATACATAAGATTCAAAATAAGAAATTCAATAAATCCTTTAAAGAGATCGAGAAAAATGATGATTCTTTTCTCAAGTATCTTAAAAACATTCAATTAAAAGCAGGTAAATCTTCTTTTAGTAAATATATGGACCAATATTCTAAACAGATGGAGCTAGCTAATGTATCCTCAAGTGCTGAGTTACCAAGAGGGGAGTTTATTGATCCAATCGGTCAAAAGAAATTGCGATTGACTTGGCAGAACCATAGGAGACAAATATGAGATTTTTATTAAGCGAATATATAAGTCTTTTAAAGGAAGATGGGGAACTAGATACCCTGATTACCGATCTTTTGGTAGGGATGAAAATAACTCCATTGTCCAAGCCTGAAAAGGGTAGGCAGCATGGGGTGGATATAGCTGCCGTTGGAATTGACCCCGCTGATAATATCAAAAAGGTATTTCTGATTGCTGTTAAACAGGGGAATTTGACCCGATCGAATTGGGATAGCGGAGTGAATTCCGTTAGGCCCACGCTAAACGAAATCAAGGATACCTATCTAAATGTCATTCTAGATAAAAAGTTAAAAGAACTGCCGAAAAAAATTGTAGTGTGCACTAATGGAGAAATTGTGCAAAACGTACAAATAAATTGGAGCAGCTACATTAACGAAAATAGTGAGGATAATTTAGAATATACTTTTTGGGGCATCGGTAAGATCTCTGAAATGCTCGATGTGTATCTTGATAATGAAAAATTATTCCCTTTGGAATATCAATCTAACTTGAGAAAGACATTGGCTTTTTTAGATTTACCTGATTATGATTTGTCCCATTTTTACGAGTTGATTGGAAAGATTCTACAAAAGGAAGAAAAGCAAAAACAAAAAATTCTTCGACAACAACGACTGGTTCGATTATGCTTGAATATTATATATAAATGGTCTGAAGAAATAGATAACTTAAAGCCTGCACTATTGGCTAGCGAAAGGTGTATGTTGTTGTCCTGGGATTGGCTTCAGAAAGGAAAGCACCTCGATAAAAAGTTCGCACGTAGTGAATTCTATAAACTACATTCTTTAAAAAGAACTATTGGGATTAATTATTTTAATAAAGTAAACACCCATTATACCACACCACATAGTCTCTATAAATACTCCAAAAACAACTTGGAATATACTTTTTCTGTATGGGAAGAAATAGGATTCCTTTCTACTATAGGCTTAACGGAAATTCAAGAGTTTCAAATTCATCACAGGGAAGGGAATAAGGAGCACGCAAAAACTTATCTTAGAGGAGCATATTCAATTGCTAATGCTCTGAGTGCTTTAATACTGCAAAATCCACCCTCCAGTTATCCCGTTTATGATGAATTTAATATCGAGGTTGCCTTAGCTCTAAATTTTCTGATAAAAATGGGTAATACGGATGTGGCAAAGACTTGGATTAACAATCTAGGTGTCGGCATCCATGATAATTTTGTATTGAACGGGTTTTTTCCTCTTTTTCTCACGAATTTTGATAAGCTTGTTGATGTAGAAAACGGAGATGATGTCTGTGATATTGATTCCTCTATGCTGTTGACTATTTTAATTGAATATTCCGTCGTTTTAAATGAAGCACCCCTGTATAATGCTTTAAGAGAAATTATTAAAGATCAATTTCCCAATTTGAATCTTCAAATTTGGTTTGCAACCGAGGAAACGGAATACCTTTTTTGTAGGAAAAACTATGATAGAGATACTGGTACTGTTAAGCATTCAATAGAGGTCTATGAGAAAATGGAAGACTATCATTCTGAGTTAATTGAAGAAATTGAATTGTTTGGTCCTGAAAATAAGTTTAGCATCTTCACAGAAGGATTTGATATTATGGGTCATCTAGCAAGTCGTCATTATAGAGCACAGCCGTTTCCGATTTATTGGAGGTCGTTGATAAAATCCAAATAGGATATAAACGTCAACTTTATTTAATGAATTAGGGTTTCTTATCACCTAATCACTATGGACAACATAAATAGCTTCTTGCTAATGATGTTTTAGTATTCGAGATGTAAAGAAAATTCGTTATTCTTTACACGTTATTTTTATGTGTAAAGAAATTGGAGTTTGGTTTATAATGGCCTTCGGTACATTTTCTCATACTCTGTCGACCCTGGGAAACCACTCAGGCACCCTGGTGTGGTCTGTGGCATTAGGAGTAGCCAATAGCAGACGGCAGCAATTCATATTCGAGATTAACATTTTGCAGATTTCTTCGCGGCGCTCGCAATTAGAGGTCTTCTAAATATTGTTTTAGCTCAGATAGTTCAAAGAGGGCCTCGTCTTTCGGGATGTCTGAGTGGATAATGATGTCTGCTATATACCGTTCATAGTGTTTTTCTCTAAGGGTATCTTTTAATATTTCTACTACTGTTTGATGTACTATTTTAGGGTCAATTTGAGGGGTTGGGAAATTGAGAACAATTCCTAGAGTTGCTTTATTTGTGATTGGATCAATATGTTGCGGCCAAATCTCAATGGTGGATGCGTTGAAGTTAATTTTGTTTATTCGGAATTCATTTTCAAAATATTCTGAGTCTTCTTCAGATAGGGTTGATATGGTGGCTGAGATAATCCAGTTGGGAAATTTCGGGGCTGATTCTATTAGGTTTAAAATGAGTTGCCGCACTTCGTAATCACCACAAGTTGAAAAGGAAAGCGTTGATGGTTTTTTGGAACTGATAGCGATAATTAACTGAAATCCTATTTTAGGACTGTAGTAACGGAGATGCTGGTGAAACCAGTATAATAATTGGTTGCCTTCACTTTTCGGAAGGGTGTGAATGGTTCGTAGTTTTTTTCGTTGGCGAGGAACCAGGACCAGAGGATATTTTTAGACCAAATATAATGGTTTTTTGCTATGCATCAGAAAGAAAACCCTGTATATCAGTATGATTTAGGGCTTAGGTGTGAAATGGTGTTTGCCTTGATTAGGTTTACAAAATTTACAGAATCTTAATAAATCCTCCTTGCAAATGGAAAATGAAAGCTCATCGCGTTCTCATTTTTTATATCCATTTACTTACAAAAGCAATGCATTTAACGTTATAAGATTTACAGGATCTTAATAAATCCTCCTTGCAAATGGAAAATGAAAACTCATCGCGTTCTCATTTTTTATTCGCAAAATCCTACAAAAGTTCTGCTTTTGACGTTTTCTCAAATAAAAAATGACCCGGCCCTGCCGGATCATTTTCCACTTTGTCGGGATGACAAGATTTGAACTTGCGACCCCACGCCCCCCAGACGTGTACGCTACCAGGCTGCGCTACATCCCGATTGATGTTTGATTACGTGCTGCTAAAATGAGCACGACTGGTATTTTAAAATCGAGATCTTCAAGTAGCGCGGTTTACACTGAGCCTGCCGAAATGCTACATCCCGATTGATGTTTTAAATTCCTTCTTAATTAAATAAGAAAGACTGGTGATTTATTTTCGGTCACTTCAAGTAGCGCGGTTTACACTGAGCTTGCCGAAGTGCTACATCCCGAATGATGTTTTATACAAGGCTTTTTAAACAAAACCTCTGGTTGTTTCTATCGGAATCTTCAAGTAGCGCGGTTTACACTGAGCTAGCTTGTACTGAGCGAAGCCGAAGTAAAGTGCTACATCCCGAATTTAATTCTTGGCAAAAATACTCAAATTATAAACTTGGGCAAATTGCATGATGAATAAATTCGGTTTATCAATTGCTTCAAAATTCCAAGTATTAATATTTCTTTAAGTACAATACGCCATCTCATTGGTTAATTTTGAAGAAAAGCAGCATAATGAGCAAAAAGAAAATAAAAGAACATTATGATTTAATTTGTGTAGGAGGCGGTATAATGAGTGCCACTCTCGCATTGATGCTAAAACTTATTGATAAGAACAAGAAAATTTTAATTTTAGAAAAGCTGGATAAAGTTGCCTTGGAAAGTTCCGCGGCCTGGAACAATGCAGGAACCGGTCATTCAGCCTTTTGTGAAATGAATTATACTCCGGAAAGAGAAGATGGATCAATTGATATATCAAAAGCTGTTGCAGTTTGTACACAGTTTGAAAAATCCAGACAGTTTTGGTCTTTTTTGATAGAGAATAATTATTTGGATAATCCTAAAAAGTTTATCCATCCAGTCCCACACCATAGTTGGGTAACGGGAAAAGAAAACATTGAATTTCTGAAAAGGAGGGTGGCTGAAATGACCAAGCATCCCATGTTCGCGGGTATGAAATTTTCAGAAGATTTTTCCGAATTGGCTCAATGGATTCCCTTAATGATTGAAGGAAGAGACAGAGCGGAAAAAGCGGCTGCCACCAGAATGGAATTCGGAACAGAAGTCAACTTTGGAACACTGACAAGGACTTACTACAAAGTATTAGAGGAGCAATTTGAAACTCCCGTTTATACCGAACACATCGTAAAGGACGTAGATCCTGGCAAGAATGACGAATGGTTGGTTAAAATAAAAAATCGGAAAACTAAGGAAAAGTTCTATTGTGACTCCGAACACGTATTTATTGGTGCGGGTGGGGGAGCGCTGCCCTTGCTTCAAAAAGTAGAGATTGATGAAAAGGATGGTTATGGTGGATTTCCCGTCAGTGGCGAGTGGTTAATTTGCAAGAATCCTGAAGTTATTAAGGAGCATCACGCCAAGGTTTATGGAAAAGCGGAGGTTGGTGCTCCCCCAATGTCGATGCCCCATCTGGACACGCGCCATATCGATGGAAAACAAGAGCTTCTTTTTGGACCTTTCGCTGGGTTTAGTACCAAGTTCTTAAAAGAAGGATCCTATCTTGACCTATTTAAAAGCATCAAATTTGATAATCTTCCTTCCATGTGGGGTGTTTTCTGGCACAATATTCCGCTTACCAAGTATTTGATAGAACAGGTAAGAATGGACCATGAGGATAGAATGCAGGAACTCCGAAAGTTTGTAAGGAATGCCAAAAGTGAAGACTGGGAACTGAAAGTTGCGGGACAGCGTGTTCAGATTATCAAACGTGACAAAAAAGAGGGCGGCATCCTTGAATTCGGGACCGAGGTTGTCCACTCCAAGGATGGTAAAATCACTGCCCTTTTAGGCGCTTCCCCGGGAGCGTCGGTTGCTGTGGATATAATGATAAAAGTTCTGCAGATAGCCTTTCCTAACGAAGCACATTCAAAAGAATGGGAAGAAAAACTCTCGGAAATGGTTCCATTTTGGAATAAGGAATTGGAAAGCAACCTTGCGAAATTTGAAGAACTTAGATCTAAATGCTCCCAAATTCTGGAAATCAATGCACCATACTTCTCTCGCACTTCGATGGATGAAACATCAACTCAAAGTTTACTTCGTTAAATACCCATAACTGCTTAAAATACTTCTAAACAATTGAATCCCCATTTCTTTAAAAGTTAGTATTTTTGCCGTTTCTAAAAATATTGAAGAGAATATCATGAGTGAATCAATCGAGAGAATAAAATGTTTGATTATCGGTTCGGGTCCTGCGGGCTATACAGCGGCTATTTACGCGGCACGTGCGGATCTGAAACCCGTTCTTTATACTGGAATGGAACCTGGCGGCCAACTGACAACAACTACGGAAGTTGACAACTTTCCGGGATATCCGGAGGGAATCGATGGACCAACGATGATGGTTCAACTTCAACAACAAGCGGAACGTTTTGGAACCCAAGTGCGAATCGGTATGGTTACCGAAGTGGAATTGAGCGATAAGGTTGGTGGAATCCATAAGGTAACGGTTGACAATACCACCAAACTAGAAGCCGAAACAATTATTATCTCAACAGGAGCTACAGCGAAATATTTAGGTTTGCCGAGTGAGCAAAGACTGCGTGGTGGCGGAGTTTCTGCTTGTGCCGTTTGCGACGGATTTTTCTACAAAAATCAGGAAGTAGCTATAGTAGGGGCAGGAGATACCGCAGCGGAAGAAGCGACCTATCTCGCAAATTTATGCAGCAAGGTAACTATGCTAGTGCGTAAGGACTATATGAGAGCCTCAAAAGCCATGCAGCACCGAGTTAACAATACCAAAAATTTGGAAGTCCATTACAACACCGAGGTGGATGAGGTTTTGGGAGATCAGGTTGTTGAAGGAATTAGGATGGTAAACAACCAAACTGGAGAAAAAAAGGAGATTGAAGTTACCGGACTCTTTATAGCGATTGGGCATAAACCGAACACCGAGATTTTTAAAGGTCAGTTGGATATGGATGAAACGGGTTATTTAATAACAAAAGGCAAATCCACAAAAACCAATAAACCTGGTGTATTTGCTAGCGGAGATGTTCAGGATAGTGAATATCGTCAGGCGGTAACCGCAGCTGGAACCGGATGTATGGCGGCTTTGGATGCCGAGCGTTATCTTGCCACCATCGAAACTGAAGAGGAATAAGTTTAGCTCCAACTATATAACTTCAGATTTGAAATTGAACACTAATTATAAATAAATGTTTCTATCATTTTCGGATAGTATCCATTTTATATGAATCAAAATCCCCAAGTGCGCTGCCTTGGCGATGCTACATTATTATTCCGAACAGCAGCTGTGGACTTCGTATTCAGGCTATTTTCACCGAGACTTAATGTAGAGATTGGAGACTATAGTTTTAGTTCATAATATCCCGGTAAATTATATGAGGCACTTATTTTGAATCATCTTCTCAAGCTACCATTTTACCAATTCCAAGCATTTTGTTGGGAATTTATTGGCAAAAAACTCTTTAAATATAGGGTTTTTCCCGTATTTTGAAATTATTTGAAATATTCCATTTGGAGTTAAAATTAATATCTATATATTGGGCACTATCTAAGAGATTACTATGGAAGAAAAGATTAAATACGAAATGGAATTTCCTATTCAGGTTTCCCCTTCATTATTATACCAATACATTTCCACTCCTTCCGGACTATCGGAATGGTATGCAGATAATGTGAATTCACGAGATGAGTATTTTTCATTCATCTGGGAAGGAAGCGAGGAGAAAGCTCGTCTCCTAAGTAGAAAAAGTCCTGAACGCATCAAGTTCCGCTGGATTGAGGACGAAGAAAAGGATTCCTATTTTGAACTCCGTATTCAGGTAGATGAGATTACAAAAGACGTGTCTCTTATCGTAACAGATTTTGCCGAAGAAGATGAGGTTGATGAAGGAAAAATGCTTTGGGAAAATATGATTTCCAACCTAAAACAGGTTCTCGGTTCTACCTAGAATAACCCTAAAATATGGTAACTTCGCGCCGTCCCATTAAAGGACGGTTTTTTTATGGTTAATATCAATGGAAATCTATTTCCGGAATCTGCCCTAACTCTTGCATTAAACAATCGTGGTCTAAATTACGGCGATGCAGTATTTGAAACTATACGTACCTTAAATGGTAAAATCTTCTTTTGGGAAGATCATTATTTCCGAATGATGTCCTCGATGCGGATTCTAAGAATGGAAATTCCTATGAACTTTACTATGGAATTTTTGGAATCTGAAATTCTCAGGACATTGGAAACTTCGGTGGAAAAAAACAGCTCATTTCGAGTCAAAATTCTTGTTTGGCGAAAAGAGGGAGGTAAATATACCCCTGCTTCCCGGGAAATTGAATACGCCATTTCATTAGAAAAACTGGATCATCCATTTTATATCTTAAAAGATTCAGCTTGTGAAGTGGAACTGTTTAAAGATTATTTTATTTCTTCCGGTCTGCTTTCCACTATAAAATCCAACAATAGACTTATAAACATCCTGGGCAGCATTTATGCTGAAGAGAATGCGTACGACAATTGCTTTTTGCTAAATGAACACAAACAAATAGTAGAAGCGCTAAATGGTAATGTGTTTTTAGTCTCTGGAAATACGGTAAAAACCCCGCCTCTTTCCGACGGTTGTTTGAATGGGATTATGAGAAAACAACTGATTGCGATTATGAATACCTTGCCAGAATTTGTGATGGTAGAAGAATCTATATCACCTTTTGAATTACAAAAAGCAGACGAGATTTATATAACCAATGTTATTTCGGGAATTGTACCAATAACAAAATATCGTAAGAAGGAATATGGCAATGATTTAGGAAAAATCTTACTTCCGAAAATAAATTTGCGGGCGGGAATGAATTAGTTGAGTGCGGGATTTTCGGGAGCGTTGGACCATAAGAGATAATCTCCTCCAAATTCCATCATCTTTTCTTTCCAGAAATTGACATCTGTTTTACCAATTATAGTGTCGTTGTAGTTGTTTGGTGCTACTACCCAGCTATTTATTTCGAGTTCGCGCTCCAACTGGTTGCTTTCCCAACCTGAATATCCTAGAAAGAAACGGATTTGGTTCTTTTTAAGCTTGTTCTCCTTGAGTAAATCCAAAATAGCGTTGAAATCCCCGCCCCAATAGATTCCGTTTGAAATTTCGATACTATTTGGTATTATATGTGGGATACAGTGAATAAAATATAAGTTATCCTGTTCTACCGGACCACCATTGTAAACGGGCAGGTTAGAATTAATCTCAGGAACATAATCTTTCAATTTATAGGGGAGGGGTTTGTTCAGAATAAAACCCACTGAGCCCGTCTCATTGTATTCCGCTAATAGTACTACGGAACGATTAAAGGATACATCACCGATAATAGAGGGTTCGGCGACCAGTAAAAGTCCTTTTGCAGGGTTTAATATGGTCATAATTTCTTTTTGATAAATTAAAACTAAGGATTAAATTTTAAAATGCCAAAAATTTATACAAATGAAATTAAAATTACTTTTAATGAAATAAAAATCTAAAAACAAAGGCCGCTTCCTCAAATATTTTGTAAAAACAAAAAATCCTTCTTGAAAAAGAAGGATTTTTACAGTGATAAAATATTGATAATATTTAGTTTACACTGTTTTGTAATTCTGATCCAGCTTTAAATTTAACCACATTTTTTGCGGCTATTTTAATGGTTTCCCCAGTTTGTGGGTTTCTACCATCACGAGATGCTCTTTTTGATACTGACCAAGATCCAAATCCTACGAGAGATACTCTATTTCCACTCTTTAGGGATTTTTCAACGTTGCCCAAGAAAGACTCTAGTGCTTTCTTAGCAGCAGCTTTAGTAATTCCGGCATCTGCTGCCATTGCATCGATTAAATCTGATTTGTTCATAATTCTTCTAAATTAAATTGTTGGTTAAACTTCGATTAATTGCTCTACAAATTTATAAGGATTATCGGTTCAAGCAAGAAACGGCGCATTAAATAGAGGATTTTGTTAATAACTTCGAGCATTTGTTAATAAACCTAACTCCGTTAGGGCGGAATTTACCGAAATCAATGCTGACAAGGGTTTAGACAAGTTTCGCATCCTCACCGAATGAATAACCGTTCAAAAGTGAAAAAATGTCCATTCTGCGTTTTCCGGGCAATTGAATTTCATCAATTAAAATATATCCATCTGAACATGCCACCTTAAGCTCTTTTTTTGAAGACTGCACAATTCCGGGCTTCAGTTTATGATCTTCTTTCGTAAAATGTGCAGCATAGATTTTAGTCTTGAGGTCCTCTCCATTATTTTTAAGAATGGTCCAAGCTACTGGATAGGGAGTTAGGCCCCTTATAAAGGAATCTATTTCATCTACGGTCTTATTCCAATCAATTCTAGTATTTTCTGGAGTGAGTTTGGGTGCTTCCTTATTATCGGCATCCCTAGGCTGCTTTTTGGGTACTACCGAACCACTCTCTATCAATTTTAAGGTTTCAACAACTAAATCCGCTCCCGCTACCATAAGTTTATTATGGAGGCTTCCGGCAGTTTCATGGATTTCGATTGCAACTTCCTTATTCATTATAATTGCACCTGTATCAATTTTTTCATCGATAAAGAAGGTGGTAACCCCAGTTTTTTCCTCACCATTAATAATAGCCCAATTTATGGGTGCCGCACCTCTATATTGAGGTAGGAGTGAAGCGTGAAGATTAAAAGTTCCATATTTTGGCATTTGCCATACTTCCTTTGGAAGCATTCTGAAGGCAACTACTACTTGGAGATTGGCTTCTAATTCCTCCAATTCTTTTAGAAAAGCGCCATCCTTTAAATTGGTTGGCTGTAAGACTTTTAAGTTATGGGAAAGGGCAAACTCCTTTACAGCGGACGTCATTACTTTTCTTCCACGGCCTGCAGGCTTGTCGGGAGCCGTGATCACTCCAACAATTTGTGATCCCGTATTTACCATTTTCTCTAGTACTCCCACGGCAAAGTCGGGAGTTCCCATAAATACAATTCTTAAATCTTTGGACATTCTTTTTAAATTAAATAAAATTGATTCTTAGGAGTCATACCAATTCTTTCGGCATCCATCAACAATCGAATTACTTTTAGGGTATGCTCTTCGGCAAAATTAAGTCTTTCTGAGATTTCCCTTGATGATAAATCGCGGCCTTCCAATAATGCTAGTATATGATTTGCAATTTCTCTGGTTTCGTTTCTTGACAACTTGGAAGTGCCGCCAATGCATACTGAGCATATCCCACATTTGGTTGCCGTAGTTTCACCGAAATAAGAGACCAATTGTATGCTTCGACAAATATCATTGTTCTCAATGTACCGCAACATGGAATTCACCTGAAGGACTTTTTTTCGGTTTAAAGCTTCCACCTCGCGTGACACTACGTTAATTGTTTTATCGTCTTCCCGAGGCAATAGAAAAGTTAGGAGTGCATCAGTGGTCTGGAGCATCATTTCCAAAACGTGATCCCTTTCCATCTTTTTAAGGGCGGAAATAACCCTTTCAATAGATTGTCCGGTTTTTGAAGCAATCAAATCCAGATTTATCGAGGTTGGCATCTCAAATATTCCCCCATATATTCGGAGAATTGTCTTTCCAATTATTGAGGTTGCCATATCTTTTTCAAAATAATATAATAATTTTTCAGAGGAAACTAGAAATTGCATGGTCGATTTTCTCCCAAATTCCTGGGATAACTGAATAATTCCCAAACGGTCAAAACTGTTTAAGGCATTATAGGCTAAAATAGAATTAAGGCCATACATCCTACAGAATTCAGAAAAGCTAAAATTGTGCTTGGTGAATTCCCCTTCACCATAAGGTATTTGAAAATAATTGTTGAGATGACGGTATATCTTTTTAAGATCATTGGTGTTTGGTAAGGATTCTATAAACTGCTTCTTTACATATATTTTATCATATTCATTGAATAGTAAAACTGCGGTGGCATACTCACCGTCACGACCTGCGCGCCCCGACTCTTGAAAATAGCTTTCCGTGCTTTCTGGTATTTGCAGATGGACTACAAACCGTACATTGGGATGGTCTATGCCCATTCCAAAGGCATTTGTTGCCACCATTGTGGAAACTTGGCCGCCACGCCACGATTTCAGTTTTTCGGCTTTTTCCTTGGTCGATAATCCGCCGTGATAATGTGTTGCAGAAATTCCCAAAGTATTCAGCTGGTCACTTACTTCTACAGAACTTTTCCTACTTCTTACGTAAACAATGGCCGATCCGGAATTGTTTTTCAAAAGTTTTTCCGCCCGATACAATTTGTCCTCCGCCTTATAAACCTGATAGGAGAGATTTTCTCTAACAAAAGAGTTTTTGAAAATAGCTGGAAGTTCCAGGTTTAGTTCTGCAATGGTGTCCTCTAAAACCTCTAAAGTTGCCGTGGCCGTGAGTGCAATAATGGGCACCAAGGGATGGATTTTTCTTAATAGTGAAATGTTTTTATATGCCGGCCTAAAATCATTTCCCCATTGCGAAATGCAGTGGGCTTCGTCCACAGCAATAAGATTGACTTTCATCTGCCGTATGTAATTTTGGACTATTTCCTGCTGCAGCCTTTCAGGTGACAGGTAAAGGAACTTATAATTGCCATAAAGGGCGTTGTCCAAGCTAGTATTTAATTCGTCAAAGGAAATTCCTCCGGTAATTTTTAAAGCCTTAATTCCCCTTTCCTTTAGAGCATTAACCTGATCTCCCATTAATGCTACAAGGGGTGAAATTACGATGCAAATGCCTTCCATAGTCATTGCCGGAACTTGGAAACACAGAGACTTGCCACCACCCGTGGGAAGTAGGGCCACGGTGTCCTTACCGTTCAGAACGGAGGTTATTATTCTTTCCTGCATAGGCTTGAAAGAAGGATATCCCCAATATTCAAGCAGGATGTCTCTAATAGGTTTCAAGGCGTATGTTTAAGAAAATCGAGTATAAAATCGGCTCTTTCCTTCAATGTGCCAAAGGGTACATTGTGAACCTTGTAACCATAGCCCTTATAACTCTCCCCAAGGAAATGAAAAATCTTTTCAGCCTGTTCAAAAGACTCGTAACGTTCATTATCCTGCTCATATATTTTTTCCCACGGAGGAAGGATGAATATGCTATCGTATCTATATTTCTCACAGGTATTGGAAAAATTTACGGGATAATGGATATTTAAAAAATCCATATAGGCCGTAACATCAGGCATTCCACGATCGTAAAAAAGGATAGGTGCGGTAAAGTTTTCAGCTTCATGAAATTGCTTCAATCTTTCTTCCAACAGTTTTTTACTAAAAAGAATTGGATTCGTCAAAAACAATTGGTCTATTCCTAGTCTTTGAGCTTCCAAAGTAACCTCACGGGAAACTTCGTGAAGAACAAAATGCTTCTTTTGCTCCAAAAACTTAATCAATGATGTTTTCCCGGAACCCGGTCCGCCGGTAATTACGATTCGTTTTGTATCCAAAAGTTAACTGTTTAAGAATTTGAAGCAAAAAAATAAAATAATGATCATATCCCAAAATCTTGGAACGGGAAATAAAATTATATATAGATCGATTCAAAATAACTCTATAAGGGAATTCCGAAGTTTCATTTACGCCGGACGTTCCGAAATGCGATATATTTTCGCTTCTTCAGAACAAGAAAAAGTATTGAATCGAAAAATGTAAACGGTTTTTAATAATAAAAGAATATATGCCAAGGACACTTCCTTAAAAATATCCAAAAAAATGGTCAAAATAGAAATTTATACAAAGTAAGTAAATTAAAATCGATGCTGAAAGTGTATATTTGTATCCACAAAGCCAAAACTTTTAATGGAACAAGACGAGAAAACAAAAGAGTTCTATGAACGACTCAAAAAACAGTTAGCGGAGGATACCACTTGGCCATCTCCTTATCTCTTCAAATTTATTGTTCCGGCAGAACTTGAAAAGATTGCAGAAATTCAATCTATATTCGATGGTCTTAACGCTGAAATAAATACACGGGATTCCGCTAAAGGAAATTATACGAGTGTTTCTATAATGGTGGTTATGGACTCTCCCGAACAGATTGTAAAAAAATATATTGAAGTTTCCAGCGTCGAGGGCGTGATTTCTTTATAATTTTATTATTTTGCAGCAGTTAAGGAACTTTTCTTCTTCCTTATTTAATATAACTTCTCCAACTCCAATAACTATAAAATTTTGACACACGAAGTAGGACAATTGAATTATAACCTAGAATACAATACTGAACGGCCCCATTTAAACATTCCCGAGTACGGACGTCATATACAGAAAATGGTAGATTATGCCGTGGCCTTGGAAGATCGTGAGGAGCGGAACAAAACAGTTAAGGGTATTATAGCGGTTATGGGAAATCTAAACCCGCATTTGCGCGATGTGCCCGATTTTCAACATATGCTCTGGGACCAGCTTTTTATTATATCCGATTTTAAACTAGACGTGGACTCTCCATTTCCTATTCCCTCAAAGGAGGAACTTGCGGGAAGACCTGATCCTTTAGGGTATCCACAGAACTTTCCGAAATATCGCTTTTATGGCAATAATATAAAGCGCATGATAGACGTGGCAAACAGTTGGGAGGATGGTGATAAGAAGGATGGTTTGATTCTTACCATTGCAAACCATATGAAAAAGTGTTTCCTAAACTGGAATAAAGATACCGTAGAGGATGATGTTATTTTTAAACACCTTCACGAGCTCTCTGGAGGAAAAATAAACTTGATGAATGCCGACGAGGATTTGAGCGATGCTACGGATTTAATGAAGACCAAAAAGCGTTTTGCCACCAATACCAGTAAAAAAGGGCATAAGTCCAGTAGCAGTAACCGAGGACGTAAACGTCACTAAGATTTCAAAAAATATTTATGGGAACTTTTCAAATTGAGGGTGGACACAGCCTTAAAGGGGAAATTATACCCCAAGGAGCTAAAAATGAGGCTCTTCAGATACTCTGTGCGGTATTATTAACTTCTGAAAGAGTTGTTATTGAGAATATTCCAGATATTCTCGACGTAAATAAATTAATTTCCATACTCGAGAATCTTGGAGTAAAAATCCAAAAGCTTGGAAAGGGAAAGTTTGCATTTATCGCAGACGATATCAATCTGGACTATATGGAATCTGAAGCTTTTAAAGTGGACGGAAGTTCGCTAAGGGGATCGATTATGATTGTAGGTCCTCTGCTGGCAAGATTCGGCAAAGGGTATATTCCGCGTCCTGGTGGTGATAAGATTGGTAGGAGAAGGTTGGATACCCACTTTCAGGGATTTATTAATCTTGGGGCCCAATTTCGCTACAACAAGAAAGAACGTTTTTACGGAGTTGAAGCACCCGATGGATTGCACGGAGCATACATGCTTTTGGATCAAGCATCGGTAACGGGAACCGCCAATATAATTATGGCGGCTGTTCTTGCTAAGGGAATCACGACAATATATAATGCTGCCTGCGAACCGTACATTCAGCAACTTTGTAAAATGCTCAATTCTATGGGTGCCAATATTACCGGAGTAGGATCAAACCTATTGGTAATTGAAGGTGTAAAAGAACTTCATGGTTGTTCCCATCGCATTTTGCCCGATATGATCGAGATAGGAAGTTGGATCGGTCTCGCCGCCATGACCCAAAGCGAAATAACTATTAAGGATGTTAGTTGGGAAAACCTGGGGCTTATTCCTGAAACTTTCCGAAAACTCGGAATTACACTCAATAAAAAAGGAGATGATATCCATATCCCTGCTCACCAAGAATATGAAATTCAGGGCTATATAGATGGTTCTATCTTAACCATTGCAGATGCTCCTTGGCCTGGTTTTACTCCAGATCTTTTGAGTATTGTTTTGGTAATGTGCACCCAAGCAAAGGGAAGTGTTCTAATACATCAAAAAATGTTTGAGAGTCGGTTGTTCTTTGTGGATAAGTTGATCGATATGGGAGCGAAGATTATTCTTTGCGATCCACATAGAGCTACGGTAATCGGGCACAACTTCCAATCCAATTTAAGGGCGACCACTATGGTCTCTCCAGATATCAGAGCGGGAATCTCATTGTTAATCGCGGCACTATCTGCGGAAGGACATAGTACTATCCATAATATTGAGCAGATTGATCGGGGATATGAAAATATTGTGGAAAGACTTCAGGCCATTGGAGCCAAGATTACTAGAACCGAGCCGTAAGCTTATTTAAACCTTCCTGTTTTTATTGATTTCGTCCTGTAGCTTTCTCCGAAGTTTTTGTTCGCGTTCCAAACTATTTCGACGGTGGTCCTCAAGTTCTATTTCCATTTCTGCCATTTTCAACTGCGCGGCATTCGTGACCTTGTGACTGTTTAAAAATCTATAAAACAATATCCCGCCTATAATTAACAAGAGTAAGATTATAGACCACATAATAGCATTGTAAGTTGATTTGGAGGTAAGGATGCCAAACATCTGGATTCCATCTTCCTTCTCTTTTGAATCGGCAAGTTTTTCTTGGGTATCCTTTAAAGATTTGCTTAAGGAATCTATTTCTTGCCTTTGAAGTTTCAGATCACTTTGTTGGGAGGCAATTCTTTTATCCAGATTTGAAACTGAATCGAGAATATTTCTTTTCAGTGTAGCGAGTTGGGTTTTCTTTATAACCTTATATTCTTGATAACTATTGCTTTTGTCAAAAGCATCGATCATTTGATTATTTAAGGTGTTTTTATGTACTTGGATGGAATCCTGGGCCGTCAAAGTCAGGGAAAATAAAAAGAGTGGTAGGACAAAAGTCAAAATCTTCTTCATAGTATCTGTTTGATGTCATTAAACTGTGCAAGAGTAGCAAAATTGTGCAGGGTGGCATAAATTTATATCTTCTTTAGAATTTTTTTAACACTGCCCAAATGTTTCAAGGGGAGATACTAAGCAAGTGCAGCCTTATAAACTTTAAGACATCGCTCTCGCGCTTCCTTGTGCTCAACCATTTTTTCAGGATATTTTTCTGTACCCAATTCAGGGATCCATTCTTTGATATATTGGTGGTCCTTATCAAATTTTACAATTTGCGTTGTTGGATTAAAGATTCGGAAATAGGGAGCTGCATCCACACCACTTCCAGCTGCCCATTGCCAATTTCCAACATTGCTGGACATTTCATAATCCAATAATTTTTCAGCAAAATAGGCTTCGCCCCAGCGCCAATCAATTAAAAGATGTTTGCAAAGAAAACTTGCCGCTACCATCCGTACACGATTGTGCATATAACCCGTGGTATTTAATTGGCGCATTCCGGCATCAATCAATGGATAACCGGTTTTGCCCTGCCTCCATTTTTCAAAATCGCTTTCGTTATTTCGCCATTCAATCCTGTCGTATTGTTTTTTGAAAGCTTCTTGCCCTGTATGGGGAAAATGCCACAAAATCTGCATAAAAAATTCGCGCCATATAAGTTCCTGCCAAAACACTTCATTGTACGCCGAAATAGCCTTTTGCATAACTTGGCGGATACCAACGGTGCCGAAACGAAGATGAGGACCTAAATGCGAAGTGGCGTCTTTTGCTGGATAGTCCCGTTTATTATTATATTCCGAAATAAGATTCTCGCTAATATCAAACGGCGGAACTTTAATTTCAGATTCCTGAAATCCCATTTGCTCTAGTGAAAGATTAGGGAGTTTTTGTTTTTTAAAAAGATTGCCTAAAAAGGGTTTCGAATTATATTTTTTAAACCCTTTAAGCATGGCGAAATTTTGTTTCCAAAGTTTCATATAAGGTGTATAGACTATATAGGGATCGCCGTCGTTTTTGACAATTTCTTCTTTTTCAAAAATCACTTGGTCCTTATAAGTAGTAAAGCCTATATTCTTGGTGGAGAGAAGTTTTTCAATTTGGTTATCTCTTTTTCTCGCGTAAGGCTCATAATCTCGGTTACAGATAACGTGCTGTACATTATAATGAGAAACAATCTCTTTTATTACATCTTCTGGCCTCCCGTAAAAAAGAGCCACGCCACTACCGTAATTTGATAGTTCATGATTTATCTTTTGAATAGTCTGATAAATAAAACTTACCCTAGCATCGGTTTTTGGAAGTTCGTCCAGTATTTCAGAATCAAAAATAAAAATGGGTAGTAGGGGAAGTTTTCCTTGAAGCGCTTTATGAAATCCTACGTTGTCTTCTAAACGCAGATCCCTCCGGAACCAAAAGACATTGGTTTTTTCTTTCAAATTGCTAGGATTTTAGAGAATATAAAAAGTTTCAATTAACTTGTTTTTACAATATTCAAAAATTTGATCAGGTATTGGTCAATCGAAAAAGGACAAAACAATTTCCGAGCATCCCAAATGAAAATTTGTAATGTAATAGGTCTTCAATTTAGACTCCACCTTCAATTTCCCTGATGAAATGTTTATGGTGCCAAAAAGAATAGGGCCCAAATCGCTGCTCATCAACGAAATATTGATGATGCATACAATGGTTAATTTCGGTGACCCATTTGGTCTTAAATCCCATAAGAGGGGTTACGATGTATTCGGTAATTTGACCCTCGAACATCAGACGATCGCCTCCATGAAAATCAAACCTATATAATCGGGGTAATAATCTTAAGAGTGCTTGATTATAAAAAAAAGACCAAGCATCCTCCAGCGAAATAGATAATTTCTGTTTAGCCCAAGATTATATGTTTTCATACAGCGAACTACTTACTGCGAAAAGAAAGTTTTCTGTTCATTTGAAGAAGCCTGTAGGTACGAATCTCCTTAGCCCGTTTTTGGGTAGCGGAAGCGAATAATTTTTGAATTGCCTTAATCATAACAAAAGTTTTTATTTAAAGATAGTTTGTTTAATCATATCTATATTAATATAAACAAATTATTAACGATTTTAGGTGTAAATTTGATTCATTATATTTACATCCAACTTGCAAAAGTCACGGGTCATTCATATTTAATATTTCATTAACCATTTGGACCGTGCCAAATAGTAATTTCGTAAAAAATCTAAAACCCTAACAATGAAAAGAATTATTATGTTTTTCTCGGCCCTAAGTTTGACTTTCGGTCTACAGGCTCAAATTCAAACCCCACAGGCAAGCCCATCGCAAAAGATCGAACAAAAGGTTGGACTTACGGACGTAAGCCTGGAATATTCCCGTCCATCAATGAAGGGAAGATCGATATATGGAAACCTCGTTCCTTTTGACAAAATATGGCGAACAGGGGCAAATGCCAATACCAAAGTAACCTTTAGTGACGATGTAGAAATAGGTAACACAGCAGTAAAGGCGGGAACTTATGCCATATTCACCAAACCTGGAGCTTCAAATTGGGATGTGTATTTCTATACGGATACCAATAATTGGGGAGCGCCAGAAAAATGGGACGATTCAAAAGTTGCTGCAAAAGTGAACGTTCCTACAGCGTTAATTACTGTTCCCGTAGAGACTTTCACTATAACTATTGATGATTTAAAAAACGACTCAGCAACCTTGGGTATCCATTGGGATAAAACCTATGTCGGGGTTCCAATTAAATTTAATACCGATAAAATTGTTTCTGCGAGTATAAATCGTGCAATGAACGGCCCAACGGCAGGTGATTATTACGCTGCAGCCGTTTATTATTTTGAAGCCGATAAAGATATGAAGCAATCAAAGGAATGGATCGATAAAGCTATGGAGATGACCAAGGAGCCAGCATTCTATCAATTGCGTCAAAAGTCCTTGATTTACGCTAAGGCAGGTGATAAGAAAGGTGCAATTGCTGCGGCCAAGGAATCACTGAAACTAGCAAAAGAAAAAGGCAATGATGATTACGTAGCATTAAATACAAAATCATTGAAAGAGTGGGGAGCCATGTAATCAATTGGTTATTTCCTATTATAATTTTTCAAAGACCGTTGCCATTGGCAACGGTCTTTGACATTTTAAATACAAAGGGTAGTGACTATTAGTTAACACCATTTTGGTGGGAAATCCTTAAAACAAAAAACCTCCAGTTAAAGAACTGAAGGCTTTATTTAAATGGGAATTTTATAATCTATTTTAATGCTACTGCTGGATTAAGTTCCGTAAGAATCTTATTTAGGGTTTTGCTCGGACGCATTATTTCATAAACCAATTTTTCGGTAGGTGCATAATAACCTCCAATATCCACAGAATGGCCTTGGGCATCTATAAGCTCTTTATTGATTTGATCTTCTTTTTCTCTCAATTCTTTTGCAATGGGAGTGAAGGTCTTTTTCAATTCTTGATCTTTATCCTGATTTGCTAAAGCTTCTGCCCAATACATTGCGAGGTAGAAATGGCTTCCACGGTTGTCGATTTCTTTTGCGTTTCTTGATGGAGATTTGCTGTTGTCTAAATATTTCTCGGTTGCTTTATCCAGCGCATCAGCCAATACAAGAGCTTTTGGATTGTTATACTTAGTTCCTAAATGTTCTAATGAAACTCCAAGTGCCAAGAACTCACCCAAAGAATCCCAACGCAAGTGGTTCTCTTCCATGAACTGCTCCATATGTTTTGGGGCGGAACCTCCCGCTCCGGTTTCAAACATTCCGCCACCATCCATCAACGGAACGATGGAAAGCATTTTTGCACTGGTTCCCAATTCTAGGATAGGGAAGAGGTCCGTCAAATAATCCCTAAGTACGTTTCCGGTAACCGAGATAGTATCCTTTCCTGCTTTAACACGCTCCAAAGTATATTCAGTAGCATCTTCCGGAGAAAGGATTTTTATATCCAAACCTTCTGTATTGTGCTCAGGAAGATATTTGTTTACTTTTTTTATGAGTTCGGCATCGTGGGCCCTGTTTTTATCTAACCAAAAAACCGCAGGATCTCCAGTTGCACGGGCACGTTCTACAGCGAGTTTTATCCAATCTTGGATGGGCAGATCTTTTGCCTGGCACATTCTCCATATATCGCCCTTTTCAACCTTGTGCTCTATAATCGTTTTTCCAGAGGCATTTAAAACTTCAACTTTGCCATCTGCAGGAATTTCAAATGTTTTATCGTGACTGCCGTATTCCTCTGCTTTTTGGGCCATAAGTCCAACGTTGGGCGTAGTTCCCATTGTTGCGGGATCAAAAGCACCGTGTTTCTTACAGAACTCGATAGTTTTTTCATAAACTCCGGCGTAACTACTATCTGGAATTACTGCTTTTGTGTCGTGGGATTTGCCATCAGCTCCCCACATCTGTCCCGAATTCCGAATCATCGCTGGCATTGATGCATCTACGATCACGTCGCTTGGAACGTGAAGGTTGGTAATACCTTTATCACTATCGACCATTGCCAAGTCTGGATTCTCATCCATTATCTTTGCAATATCCGAAAGGATTGCATTTCTTTTATCATCTGATAGTTCAGTTAATTTCTTTTCTAATACGGCCAAACCATTGTTGGCATTTATTCCTAATTCTTTAAAAGTATCGGCGTATTTTTCAAATAGGTCGGCAAAATAAACCTTTACTGCGTATCCAAAAATAATTGGATCACTCACCTTCATCATAGTGGCTTTTAGGTGTATGGAGAACAAAACTTTTTTATCCTTTGCATCCTTAACTTGCTCCTCTAAAAATGAAACCAAAGCTTTTTTGCTCAACACGGTGGCATCAATGATTTCGCCCTTTAAAACTTTTAATCCTTCCTTTAAAACTATTTTATTTCCGCTATTTTCAACCAGAACAATGCTTAAGGTATCATCGGAATCCATTGTAAGGGATTTTTCATTGTGAAAGAAGTCTCCGTGATCCATTGTGGAAACGTGTGATTTGCTATCAGATTTCCATTCGCCCATTCTATGCGGATGTTTTTTAGCGTAATTTTTTACAGCCTTTGGAGCGCGTCTATCGCTGTTTCCCTCACGAAGAACCGGGTTTACGGCACTTCCTTTTATTTTGTCATATCTTAATTGAATCTCTTTCTCCTCATCATTTTCAGGATCGACCGGATAATCTGGGAGCTTATAACCCTTTTTTTGAAGCTCGGCAATAGCGGAGTTCAACTGTGGAAGGGACGCACTGATATTCGGCAATTTTATGATGTTGGCCTCTGGAGTTTTGGCAAGTTGCCCGAGTTCGGCTAAATCATCGCTTACGCGTTGGTCTTCGGAAAGATATTCTGGAAACAACGCCAATATTCTTGCTGACAAAGAAATGTCACGGCTTTCGACCTTAACATTGGCTGGAGCGGTAAAAGCTTTTATAATTGGTAAAAATGAATGAGTGGCCAAAGCAGGAGATTCGTCTGTTTTGGTGTATATAATTTTTGAAGAATTTGCCATAAAATCTATTTTTTTAGGTAAGATATTCAGTTTGTATTAATGTAGTTTTAAAGGACTGCAAAGATAATGATTTGAAAGGGTATTTAAAAGAGAAGCTAGTCCTTAAATAGGGGGATTGCGGAGGGGTTAAGCTTTGATGAAAACAAAAGTCCAAAAACAAGAAAAGCCATATCACTGTATTAGATACATTGTGATATGGCTCCTTGTAGTGTAAATCGTTACCAACCATCTCGAAAGAATCGGGATCAAGGCAAGTAGATTAATTTTCTTGCGGTTGTGATTTCACTTACACGGGTTTCGTTTTTAAATTCGGCATCAACAATGAAGTTTATGCTTCGTTTAAAACTTACCCAAAACTTTTTAATCTCGATAAAATAGATCAGAAGATCTTTTATCTCAAACGATTAAAAAAGTTTGAAAAGTGATTTCTTTTTATCTTTTTAAATCTGGAAGCTAACAATCATTCGAGCGTTAGTATCATAGACAATTTAAAAAAATAATGTAAAAGAACGTCCCTTTTTTTAATCAAATTGGTTTTTCAACCGTTTTGATACTGCTAATATAAGACGGATTTTCAAATGCGCAAGGGTTTCTAGCCAAGTAAAAATCAACGGTTTGCCAACATAGCTTATCAACAATTGTTAATAAAAAAAGCCCTGCGATTACAGGGCTTTTCAGAGTTTTCAACAAAGCATAAACTAGTTACGCTTTTCTTTGATTCTGGCTTTTCTTCCAGTAAGACCTCTAAAGTAATAAATACGTGCTCTACGAACGCTACCTCTTTTATTAACTTCAACTTTTTGAAGCGCTGGCATATTAAGTGGAAAAATACGTTCCACTCCAATAGTACCGCTCATTTTTCTTATTGTAAAGGTTTTGGTAAGCCCAGTTCCTTTTACTTGGATGACCACGCCACGGAAAAACTGTGTACGGGTTTTTTCGCCTTCGCGGATTTCATAATACACGGTAATTGTGTCTCCTGCACCAAATTCAGGGAAATCTTTTTTGGTGACAAATTCGTTTTCAACAAATTTTACTAACTCTTCCATTTTATTGAGTTGATAAGGTTTAAATTAAAACAACATTCACGGTTTTCGCCAGAGGTTGGATTAAGTGGGTGCAAAAGTAAGTAATTTATGTTATTGAACAAGAAAAAGTTTGAATTGTTGTATGGGAAATATTCTATAGATTTTAAAGGAACCAGACTACAATAATCAGGAGCCAAGAGACAAGAACCAAGAGCAAGAACAGAGAAGAGAGAACAGGAAACTTGAAACCTGCAGCGAGATACCTGAAATCGGGAACTTAAGCTAGAAAGCATTATCCGGTAAATCTATAAAATGAGTAGAAGAACCACAAAACAAGACTAAATTTTATTGATCCATTCTGAAATATCATGTAGTACCGCGGGGGAAAAGGTTTGTTCTATTTGGCCATATTCTTGAACGGTTCCTTTTTCGCACTCCTGGAAAAGATGGTTTAGGTTTGGATAGGAATTTAAGGTGAATCTTTTGGATGGAAATTTCTGGGCAATATCTCTTAAAGCTTCAAAATTTTCCTTGGCTGGCACCTGTAAATCCTTTTCTCCATTTAATGCCAGTAGGGGAACGTCCAAGTTTTCAAGAGCAGCTGTAGGATTATACCTAATAAGGCTACTTAACCAAGGGCTCGAATAAGAATTTACAATTAATTGTTTGTAGTAAGCCTCAGATAATCCGTGCTCAGAAACGAATTTTGGATTATCAAGAAAATATTGGATTGTGTATTTTTCTAAATCTTCCTTTAGGGAACCTGCTGTAGACTTTTGGATGGTAGCCATTATTCCCGTGTCAAAATCAATTTCCTTGACTATATATTCTTCGGAAGATCCCATTGTCCGTAACTGCATCTCTTTTTGAAGTATTAACAAATCACCCATGGGAATCATTACTCCGGCTAGAGAAACTACAAATGCCACGTCGCTATTTTTAGCAGCTATAATAGGAGCAATGATCCCACCTTCGCTATGGCCGATCAATCCGATTTTTTCGAGGTTAATTTCCTTTCTTGTTTTTAGATAATCTATTGCCGCGACAACGTCCTGACCAAAATCAAAGGTGGTGCTGGTTGCGAAATCCCCTGTTGATCCGCCAACTCCTCTATCGTCATAACGAAGAACGGCAATTCCTTTATTCGATAGATAATCAGCAATGACCCAAAATGGTTTGTGATTAAAAATTTCTTCATTTCTATCTTGGGGGCCACTTCCGGTAATTAGGATTACGGCGGGAAAATTACTCCCAGATTCAGGATATGTAAAGGTTCCCGCTAAAGTTACGCTGTCCTTTATATTGAAAAAGGAAACATTTTCTACTTTATAATTAAATGGCGGTTCTGGGGTTTGTGGACGGTTATTTTGGGAGTAAATTCCAGTGGACAGCGTTATCAAAATAATTAGAGCAACCGATTTCTTGAATTTTATATAGGAATATACTACGGGAACCAAAACGATAATTCCCGTAAAAATATAGAAAATGGTAAGAGCTGTTTCTTGGTCAAAAATAAAACAAGAGATGATTATCACCAGACCGCCACCGACCCATAATTTGCCTGCGAGTCTATGTGTACTCTTCCATACATCTTCATTTTCCAAGGTCCAAGGTGTACGGATTCCCACAAAATAATTTGGTTTTATAGTCCGGAAGTAATTACCGAGCAAGACGAAAAAAGCGCCTATAATCATAAATAAATAGTTTGGATTTCCTAAAGATTGCTCTTTGACTGAATAAAGAATAAAAGTGAAAAGCACCGCAATGAACAGTCCCGTGATCAATCTAATAGCATAGAACTTATTCCCCATCGCCTCCATCCGTTTTTTGGGATCTATTAAAGGAATAAATAAAAAGAGAGCATATAAAAAAATGGGCAACAGGCCAATTATAAATAATTCCCCTTTGCTACCATATCGGTCTATTTCTCCTTGAAGATTCCAATGTAGCGGAACTTCGTTGGGTAGAGCTTTCCAAATGTAACCCATAAAAGAAATGGGCAAAACTGAAAGTAGGAGTAGGGGCAGTTCTTTTTTAAGATTGAAATTCATAATTATTGTTTTTTGAGGGTTAGTAGCCAAGAAAAAACTTCGTCTAAAATGGTGGTGTTGATTGAATAATTTATGAATTGTCCATTTTTTTCTCCTACAATTAGATCTGCACGCTGCAAAATATCCAAATGGTGGGAAATGCTGGGCTTTGAAATAATAAAGTTGTCCGCAATTTCACCGGCGGTCATATCCCTTTTTTTCAATAGTTCCAAAATCTCCCGACGAGTTTCATCATTTAATGCTTTGAAAATATCTTTCATCGCTTGTTTAGGTATTTAGACAAATATCTAAATATAAATTGGATCAGCAACTTTTTTTATTTAAAAGTTGCTGACGAGGTTATTTATTAAGCGATAATTATTTTTGCGAAGCGATCCAAGAGTCGATTTTTTTTTCTAGTAATTGCAGAGGAATGCAGCCAGTTTCCAAAATTTGATTGTGGAATTCCGCTATTTTAAATTTGTCGCCAAGCACCTTTTCGGCTTTATGGCGGAGTTCCAAGATTTTTAACTGACCTATTTTATACGACAAAGCTTGACCTGGGTTGGCCATATATCGTTCTATTTCAGAAATGATTCCTGCTTCTGGCTCTGATTCGTTTTCCAAACAATATTGAATAGCATCCTCTCGAGTCCATCCCTTAGAGTGGATTCCTGTATCCACAACAAGCCGGACGGCACGGTGCATTTCCGCACCCAACATTCCGAAGTATTGATAGGGATCTGTGTAGAGTCCGAGTTCTTTTCCGAGAGATTCGCAATAAAGTGCCCAACCTTCTCCATAACCGCTGTAAAATAAAGTTTTGCGGAACATTGGGAGCTCATCATTTTCCTGTGTTAGGGAGATTTGATAATGATGCCCCGGAATTGCTTCATGTAAAAACAGGGATTCGTCACTATAATTATTGTATTCGTTAGCATCTGGGATCGGAACATAAAATATCCCCGGTCTTGTGCCATCCAAACTTCCAGGATTATATTCGGCGCTAGCGGATTTTTCACGGAATTTCTCTGTTTGTCTTACCTCAAACGGGGTTTTGGGCATATGGTCGAAAAGAACTTTCAATTGGGGTTTCATTGTTTCATGAATTTGAGCAAAATGGTCCAGGATCTGCTGCGGTTCATTATAGGGCATCAATTCTTTATTTGTGCGTACAAATTCGAAAAATTCCTTTAAATCCCCTTTAAAACCAATTTGATTCTTGACTTTTTCCATTTCTGATGAAATTCGGGCCACCTCACTCAAACCCAGTTTATGAATTTCATCTGGGGTCATCTCTGTAGTTGTGTAGAGCTTTATTTGGTGTTTATAATAATCATCACCTTGTGGGGTGTCCTCAATACCTGACGTGGTTCTTCCCGCCTTCATATAATCCCCCGACATAAATGTGTATAAACTTTCATACGTAGGAATTATTTTTTCTGAAACCATTTCAGAATATTCCTGTGTGATCTTTTGCTTGTCTTCTTCCGATAAATTATCCGGAAGATTCTTAATCGGAGAGAAGAATAAATTCCTATCCAGATCAGTTTCTGTCATTGGCTTTAGTTGGGGCACAATTTTTACAATCAATGATTTTGGCAATACATAACCTTCGGCCATTCCTTCTTTCATTCTTTTTTCGGCACTTTTAAGCCATACCACAAAACCGTCCAAACGCTCTAGCCAATTTCTATAATCCTCAAAGGTTTTAAAGGGTTGTGCGCTTTTGCCACTTGCCAATTGGCCCATTAACAGGTTTATTGACCACATTTGGTCGATAGGAAAATATAAATGGTTTTTAAATTCAAGAGCCTCCAAATTGATATTACATTCCCAAATCAAAACCTCTCTGCTCATCTTTTCTGTCCCACTTAAAGTGGAATCCTCATATTTTAACGCTTCTTCTCTAAAATTTTTATAAAAACTTTTCTGCTCCGCGATATATTCATCGGACAGGAAATTTGGAAACCGATTATTATAGCGGGCGTCGCCTGCAAACGTGGCGTTGATTGGATTTAATTCCAATCCTTTTTCATAGTAATTTTCCAAAGTTCGGTTGAAATCGGCGTTCATTGCGATGTTGGTTTTGGGATTCTCTTTTTCTTTGTTTTCATTTTTACAAGCCGAAAAGATTGTAACGGCACAAAACATTAATAAAATGTGTAAACTCTTCATGTAAAATTTGGTTTTGATTGTTGTGAGGATGGTTATAAAATAGAACGAAATTTATTCTAATAAATCGGGGCGTCTTTCTTCCGTACGCTTATAAGCTTGATCTTCACGCCATTCTTCAATTTTAGGAGTATTGCCACTGGTCAAAATTTCTGGAACGGTCCATCCTTTGTATTCCGCAGGACGGGTATAAATAGGAGGTGCCAATAAATTGTCCTGAAAGGAATCGGTCAAGGCGCTGGTTTCATCGCCCAAAACTCCTGGAATTAAACGAATTATAGCATCGCAGACCAGAGCTGCTGCTAATTCGCCACCGCTTAAAACAAAATCACCCACAGAGATTTCACGAGTAATAAAATGATCGCGGACCCGTTGGTCCACACCTTTGTAATGGCCGCAAAGAATGATTATATTTTCCTTTAAGGAAAGTTCATTGGCGGTCTTTTGATTGAAGGTTTTTCCATCGGGCGTCATATAAATAACCTCGTCATAATCCCTTTGGCTTTTAAGATCGCTAATACATTTATCAATAGGCTCAATCATCATAACCATGCCAGCGCCTCCGCCAAATTGGTAATCGTCTATTTGCTTGTAGGCATTTGTGGAATAATCACGTAGGTTATGAGTGTGCACTTCCACTAGTCCTTTTTCAATGGCACGTTTTAAAATGGACGCCTCAAAAGGGCTTTGAAGGAGTTCGGGAAGAACGGTAATTATATCTATTCGCATTATCCAATCTTTGAAAAAGGTTAATTATACAATAAATCTCAAAATGAAATCCGACGCTTTCAAAAATACGGATTAAGCACCAATCATCCCTTTTTTGGGCGGAGTTCTTTTTTTCGTTTGGCTTTCTGCTCCTGGAGTTGTTTTTGTAGTTCTTTCCTACTAAGGGGAGTTTTTTTAACGGTATTCTCCGCAATTATTTTCTCGTTAAAGACTTGGATCCAACTTTGGTTAAAGGAATCTATAATTGTGGCCCAAGTTCCCATTTCTGAATGACCAAGCCCAGTTTCTACGGAGATCTTGGTTGTCAATGGTTCGGAGCCAGTATGTTTTAAAATGTCACTAAAAAGAAGAACAAAACCTTGCCAAAGGTTTTCGGTAAAATCATCCTCAGTTTTAATTACTTCGGAATTATTAATTATGGGTTTGATGTATCCTTTAAAGTTGGCCTTGCTTATATCAGCTTCCCCCATGATATCCATTTTTCCTTTTGCAAAATAAAAACCTCCATAAGTACTTGTAAAACTATTCAAAGCCTCGATGTCTGCGTTTTCAAGAGAGAATGACAGATCCATTTCCGGAATTTCTTTTTGAAGGTTCATATTTCCTTCCAGATGAAACTTGCCATTTCCATTTGAGATGCCGTTGACTTCGATAGGCGAGGGGAGGATACGCTCTTTTTCTATAACTGATTGTAAGTTGGTAGCAGACAAGGTTAAATCCTGAAGACCCAAAAACTTTTCGGGATGCAATGATGATGGTATAAACAACACTTTTCCAGAATGAATTTCAATTTGGTTGATGTCTAAAGGCACTAATTTTGTCCAAACGTTTTTCCAATCTTTGGTTTGCGTTTTATTGTCGATATCTTTCCAATCTTCAAGAACATAGGTTAGTTCCGCATTCTGAATTTGAATTTTGCTGGCTAACTTTCCTTCCTTAAGTGCTTCCCAGTCAAATGCAATTAAAATGTGAGGTAATTTGATATACGGAATTTCTGTTTTTGCAGAATCTTTTTTCAGGGTCATACCCTTAATAGAGTATGTTCCGTTAAAAATAGATACGTCGATGTCTGATACTTGACCCTGATATCCGGGAAGTTCGGCTAGGGTTTTATTAACCTTATTCTCAATCCAAAATGGTAAAAAAAGTCTGAAGGCAATAAAAAGGTGAAGGATTATTGCCGGAATGTAATAGCGCTTTCTCTTAAACCACTTCGCTTTGCTATAATTTATAGGTTTTTTTCCCTCAGACATAATGCAATTTATCATTGGGACAAATTTGATTGAAACCTTGATAATCTAGGGTTAACAAAGTCATAAATCAATTAGCCTTCTTAGTAGAGATTGGTACAGGAAATATTGAAATTTAAGCGATGTCCGTTATAAACTACAATTGCCATCGATCAAATCCTGTCTTGTGGGATTGTAAGCGTTATATCCGGTTAAAAACACAGTAGGAGGATTCGTACTAAACAAATTCAATAAACTGCAATAATCAGAAAGCTGGGAATTACCCTGAATATCCATTTTCCAAGTATCTGCTAAGTTGTTCAGGCCTTCCAGGTTCAACAGACCTCCATTTCGATATAAATGAATTTCGTAAGCCGAAGTTAAATCACCCAAACCTTGCAGATTGGTTAAGGAGTAATTATCGTTAATAATAAGTTTTTCTGCAATTGAAATGGTGGACTCCAATCCATTAAGGTTTTCCAAAACTTGATTATCTTCAATAGCAAGAATGTGGGTTACGTTTATGTTCTCCAACCCTTGTATGCTTTCAAGAGAAGGATTATGTCCTACTTCCAGCTCATACAATTCAGCTCTCAAATTAATTAGGCCATTTAAGTTCTTCAATGAAGAATTATCTGAAATCTCGAAAAAATTGTACTCACCGTTTAGATTCCTTAAATTATTAAGCCCATCAATATGAGCCAACGACATACAATTCCGTATCGACATATTGGCAACGGAAGTTAGGTGGTTAAGCCAATCAAGATTCGTTATCGCACCACAGGTGACTATTATAAGGTCACTTTCAATTACAGATAAATTACTTAAACTCGAAAGATCATCCAAGCTATCATTTGTGGAAAAAAACAAGTCGCCTAAACTGGTTAAACCACTGAATCCTTCCAGTTTTTTCAATTCAGGATTATTAAATACCAAAAGAGAACCCTCAAGAACAGCGATTTCCAAACCGGTAGTAGTAACCAGATTGGCGTTGTTCATTATATTTAAATCCAAATCGATTCTGTTTAAAGTTTCCAAAGGAGATAAATCAGAAATATCAGAAACACTAATATCCGCTGGGTCACCAATGGTTAAATACCCTGTAATCCTCGTATATTGAGCCGATCCAAAGGAATTTACTTCTCCTTGGGTTCTTAGAATAACATCTCCATTATATATGTTTTCATGGGTCAAATCATTTAAAGTTATAGTAACAGCAGCATTTTTGGAAATATCCCCGTTTGCAACTTTTACCGTCCCAGTAATAATTGGATTTATGCCATAAACGAAAAGTGTTTCATCAGCAACTTTCAATTCTCCGGAAATAGCATCGATTGAAAATGCTCCCATCGGGGTTTGTTCGAGTATGGAAAAAGTAACGGAACCGCGATTTGTTCTTCCTTCCACCGTTCCAATTAATTCCCCATTTGGTGGATATTCATCCATAATGGTAGAAAAATCTGAAGTAGTAACAGTAGTTTCCGTTTCGTCATCCTTGGAACAGGAATTTAAAGTTAAAACTGAAATTAATAAAAGGAGGCTGAGGCAATAGTTGAAAGAAATTCGCATAATCTATATTAAAAATGTTGGATTTTTCAAATGTAAATAAAAAATCCCGTTGCCAAAAACACTGGATTTTCGAAAATGTAAATCGAATTTCGTGGGAGTAATTACGCGATCCTTTTCAACTGGGATTTCACTTGGATTTTTTTTTCTTTACCTATAGTCTACAATCATCAACAATATCTTGAATACTGGGATTATAAGCGTTGCCAGCCATAGAGTATTCATTAGGTGGAACAGTTGTGAACAATTGCTGTAAAGCACAAAAATCGGATAGCCTATGTTGTTTCGTATATCCATTTTATTGGATGGTCCATTGAGATTGTCCAATGCTTGAGTGTGGCGTACATATAAATAACGAGTAGCTTTAATATTCCTCAAGCTCTCAGGAGTAGTAAGAGCAGGAAGTTTTATCATTTCGACCTAATGAGTTTGAGCAGTTATATAGCTTAAAAACATTGAGATTTGTAAGTAAAGGGTTCTTGGATATTTTTAAAATTTCATTAGCTGTTAAATCTCTCAATTTGAAAGTCCATCTAGCATCCCATTTTCAAAAAAGTCGCCAACAAAAATTTCCTAGGATAATTAAGCTCTAATTATCTAAATAAAAAAAACCCTTCACATACTGTTTAGGGTTTTTTGTTCAATTAATCGAATTCTACGGTAATTTACTTTATTTACTAATAATAAGTAAATCTTCTTACCTGAGCAATATATTTTGCCAGTCGCATTACCTGATGGCTGTAACCATATTCGTTATCATACCAAACATACAGGACCATATTCTTTCCATCTTCCGTTGCGATAGTTGCGTTGCTGTCAAAAATAGCTGGTTGGGCAGTTCCCACGATATCGCTTGATACTAGCTCATTGCTGATGCCATATCTAATTTGCTCTACCAAATTGCCTTCCAAGGCATATTTTTTCATTGTAGAATTTATTTCCTCAACAGAAGCAGGTTTTGAAACCTCCAGGTTTAGAACCACCAACGAACCGTTTGGAACTGGAACTCGAATGGCATTGGAGGTCAGTTTTCCGGCCAGACTTGGAAGCGCTTTAGCAACGGCGCTACCAGCACCGGTTTCGGTTATTACCATATTTAATGCAGCAGCTCTACCTCGACGGTATTTTTTGTGCATATTGTCAACCAAATTCTGGTCGTTGGTATAAGCATGAATAGTCTCCAAGTGTCCGCGAACAACTCCCCAAGTATCTTCAACAACTTTTAGGATGGGTGTAATGGCATTGGTTGTACAAGAGGCCGCAGAAAAAATATCAACAGTATTCGGATCATACTCTTTATGGTTAACCCCAAATACAATATTTGGAACTCCTTTTCCAGGCGCGGTAAGTAAAACCTTTGAAACACCTTTGGCTTTCATATGTCTTCCCAAAGCTTCGTCATCGCGGAAAGCGCCTGTATTATCAATTACCAAAGCATCTTCTATTCCGTATTTTGTATAATCAATTTCATCCGGGTTGTCCGCTGAAATTATATGAACGGTTGTGCCGTTGATAATAAGTGCATTGTTTTCTACATCTGCAGAAACAGTTCCTAGAAATTCGCCGTGAACTGAATCATGCTGAAGCAAGGAAGCTCTTTTTTCCAGTACTGTTTCATCTGTTTTTCCACGCACCACAATAGCACGAAGACGAAGTTGGTTTCCTTGACCTGTTCGGGTCATAAGCTCACGCGCTAATAATCTACCAATTCTACCGAAACCGTAAAGAACTACATCTTTAGGAACGATACCCTTAAATTCCTTGGCGTTTTTTAATTTGTCTGAAACAAATGCCATTGCATTTGAGTATTTATCGTCCTCTAAATGGAATTCGTAAGTCAGCTTCCCGATATCCAGTTTCGCAGGTGGAAGATCCAAAGTTTTAATAGCCTGGGCAATCTCTACAGAATCAAAAATGGAGATAGGTTTTTGCACAAACTCGCCAGCATATTCATGGAGACTAAGTATTTCACTCACATTGCAATCGATAAGCTGGTTGCGGAAAAGTACCAATTCAATGGACTTATCGTACCAAAGATCGCTAATGATTTTAATAAATTCTACCGCTGCTTTTCGGCGATCGGTTTGAAAGGACAGTTCTTTTTCATAAACGTCATCAAAACTCATAATTGTGATTTTTTAGGCTTCCTGCATTCGGCTGGGAGCGTGTTAAATTTGCGTGCAAAAATAGTCATTTTCCTTGGTACGGAGAAAAATAAATGGAAGTTCTATTTTTTAAAACAAACAGGCTCATTCTGTTCGGCGCCACAACCATTTATGCGCTGTTAAAACCTGGACCGGGACGTTGTTGTTTATAACACTCCATATACAAGCCCCAGCAAAACCGGTGTGTTATTTTTTATGTAATCTATCCCCAAGTTTTAAAACTCGAGAGGTAAGTTATTGATTCAAAAAACCGGAAAGTTTTTAATATATTCTTTTCAGATGAAGCTTTGGAGATTTTAGTAAGGCAAAAATACTACGGAACAACCCTATTTCCTTTTTGAACAATAGAGATACTTAATATTCGTATTTTTACAGATCAAATTTACAATATGGACTATTCAGCAAAAATGCTTCGCGATGACGCGCTAAAGGGAAAAACAATAGTAGTAACTGGTGGAGGCAGTGGTTTGGGCAAAGCGATGACAACTTACTTTCTGGAATTGGGTGCCAATGTGGTAATTACTTCGCGAAACCTGGAAAAATTGCAGGCGGTAAAAGAAGAGCTGGAAGCACAAACTGGCGGTAAAGTGCTACCAGTACAATGCGATGTTAGAAATTATGATGAAGTAGAAGCAATGGTTCAAGCCTCTTTAAAAGCGTTTGGAACGGTAGATGCTTTATTGAACAATGCTGCAGGAAATTTTATTTCGCCTACCGAAAGACTTTCTGCCAATGCCTTTGATACTATTATAGACATCGTTTTAAAAGGAACAAAGAACTGTACACTTGCCTTTGGGAAACGTTGGATCGACCAAAAAGAAACGAACAAGGCGGTTTTGAATATTGTTACAACTTACGCATTTACAGGCTCTGCATATGTTGTTCCCAGCGCAACTGCAAAAGCAGGCGTTCTTGCTTTAACAAGATCACTTGCCGTGGAATGGGCAAAATATGGAATCCGTTTTAATGCCATTGCTCCAGGACCATTTCCAACCAAAGGTGCTTGGGACAGATTGCTTCCCGGCGACTTAAGGGAAAAATTTGATCTTGCCCAAAAAGTGCCTCTCAAGCGTGTAGGGGATCATCAGGAACTTGCCAATCTTGCGGCATATCTTATATCCGATTTCTCTGCTTATATAAACGGAGAGGTTGTGGTAATCGATGGGGGAGAATGGTTAAAAGGCGCGGGACAATTCAACCTTTTAGAGGAAATTCCAGAACAGATGTGGGATATGCTGGAGGCCATGATCCGATCTAAAAAGTCTAAATAACAGTTTATGGTTTGTTGTTTGGAGTTTACTGTTTATGCTTCTACTCCGTGTTTACAACTCCGTGTTAACAAAAATGATTTTCTATCCACATAATTAATTGTACTTTTAACCCCTAAAATTCCAAGGAAATTAATGGGTAAGATTATTGCAATTGCAAACCAAAAAGGAGGGGTGGGCAAGACCACAACCTCGGTCAATTTAGCTGCGTCACTAGGCGTTCTTGAGAAAAAAGTTTTGCTTATTGATGCAGATCCACAAGCCAATGCCACTTCCGGATTGGGGATAGATGTGGAGTCTGTGGAACTTGGAACATATCAGTTGCTAGAACACAGTGCAAGCGCCAAGGATGCAATTGTTTCTACCAATTCTCCTAACTTGGATTTAATACCTTCACATATAGATCTTGTAGCTATTGAAATAGAGCTGGTAGATGTAGAAAACCGGGAATATATGTTGAAAAAAGCATTGGAAGGTTTAAAAGCGGAGTATGACTATATTATTATAGATTGCGCTCCATCCTTGGGACTTTTAACTCTAAATGCGCTAACAGCTTCCGACGCGGTGATTATTCCCATTCAATGTGAATATTTTGCTTTGGAAGGTCTTGGGAAATTGTTGAACACCATAAAAAGCGTACAGAGAATCCATAACCAGGATCTGGATATCGAAGGTCTGTTATTGACTATGTACGATTCACGCCTTAGACTTTCAAACCAAGTTGTGGATGAGGTTAAAAAGCATTTTGACGAAATGGTTTTTGATACCATTATACAGCGAAATGTTCGTTTAAGTGAAGCGCCCAGCTATGGTGAAAGCATAATCAGTTATGATGCGGCTAGTAAAGGAGCTGAGAATTATTTAAGTTTGGCCCGAGAACTAATTCAGAAAAACGAAAAAAGTTAATGGCGAAAGCGACTAAAAAACAAGCTCTTGGCCGAGGTCTCTCGGCGTTGTTGAAAGATCCTTCCAACGATATAAAATCTGTTAACGACAAAAATGCCGACAAAGTTGTGGGCAGTATAGTCGAATTAGATCTGGGTAGCATCGAGGTTAACCCTTTTCAGCCAAGGAGCAGTTTTAACGAGGAATCACTTCGGGAACTTGCATCTTCTATTAAGGAGTTGGGAGTAATCCAGCCAATAACTGTACGTAAACTTGATTTTGATAAATACCAATTGGTAAGTGGGGAACGCCGTTTCCGCGCTTCAAAATTGGTTGGATTAACAACTATTCCTGCTTATATCCGCATCGCAAATGACCAGGAATCCCTGGAAATGGCTTTGGTGGAGAATATCCAGAGACAGGATTTGGATCCAATTGAGATTGCTCTTTCCTACCAAAGATTGATTGAGGAGGTAAATGTTACCCAAGAGGAACTTAGTGATAGAGTAGGGAAGAACCGATCCACGATTGCCAACTATTTGCGATTGCTAAAACTTGATCCCATTATCCAAACAGGAATGAGAGATGGTTTTATAAGCATGGGTCACGGCCGCGCACTTATTAATGTGGAAGATTTAGGAGATCAATTGGATATTTACGAGAAAATACTGGGTCAAAATCTTTCTGTACGTGAAACGGAGGCCTTGGTTCGAGTCTTTAAAAATCCAGACCAAAAGAAAGTTTCCAAACAAACAATTGCCCCACCCTTTGCCAAACGAGCAAAAAAAGAATTGACAGATCTTTTTGAAACCTCGGTTGATATAAAAATTTCCAAATCTGGAAAAGGACAATTAATTGTTCCGTTTAAGAACCAAGCAGATTTCGATCGTATTCTGAAGCTCATTCAAAGTGAGAAATAAATTTCTATATATTTTTTTTTTAATCCTTGCAACTCCCATGTTTGCACAGGTTTCCGATTCCCTTAAAGTGAAGACGGAAAAAAAAGCTATTGTTGTAAATGATTCTCTTTTTTCAGAGATTGAATACGATCCTTTAGCACCATCCCGCGCTGCTTTTTATTCTACAGTACTTCCTGGATTGGGACAAGCTTATAACAAGAAATACTGGAAAATTCCTATTATTTACGCCGGAATGGCATCGGGCGTATATTTTTATAAAAAACAGAACGAGGACTATAATAGGTTTCGTGACGCTTATAAAAGGCGACTGGCGGGATATAAGGATGATGAGTTTTATGGAGATGGAAATGAACCGATAATTTCCAATGATCGTTTGATAAATGCCCAGAAATCGGCACAAAAAAATAAAAGCGTTAGTATAATTGTTACCGCGGCCTTCTATATTCTGAATATTATAGATGCCAATGTTGATGCTCATTTGCGACAATATGAAGTGAGAGAAGATCTTTCTCTAGAACCAAATTTAGAACTAAATCCGCTTAATGCACAACCGCAGTATGGATTGTCGTTGACTTATAGGTTTAAGTAGTGGATAGAGGAGAGACTGGAGAGAATTGGATAGAGAGCAGTGGGTAGTGAAGCTTAAGAGAGCACAAAGAACAGAGAATAGAGAGGTTTATAAAAATGGATAAATGAAAATAGCACTCCTTGGTTATGGCAAAATGGGAAGGACAATTGAAAAATTGGCTGAGGAAAAAGGACATTCCATTGTCTTTAAAAATACTAAGGATTCTTCTGACGGAAAATTGGAGAACGCAGATATAGCTATTGACTTTTCTTCACCCGAAGCGGCAGTCGCAAATATTTCGAAGGCCATAAATGCAGGAATACCAATAGTCTCGGGTACTACGGGATGGCTTGATAGTTTTGATGAGATTACGGATTTATGCAAAGAGCGTAACGGAAGCTTTATCTATGCGTCAAACTTCAGTATCGGAGTAAATCTGTTTTTTAATATCAATGAATATGCGGCGGGGTTATTTGCTTCTTGGAAAGAATATACCGCTTCCATAGAGGAAATTCATCATGTTGAAAAGAAAGATGCTCCAAGTGGCACAGCAATTACTATCGCCGAACAAATTTTAAGGCATAGCAATCAAAAAGAATGGAAGCTGGACGGTAAAGATGAGGGTGAATTGAAAATCACGGCTAAAAGAGAGAAAGATGTCAAGGGAACGCATATTGTTTCCTACGATTCAAAAATCGATACTATTTCCCTTAAACACGAAGCTCACTCAAGAGAAGGTTTCGCAATGGGTGCAATTTTGGCCGCAGAATGGCTGAAGGAAAAGAAGGGAATATTTACAATGAAAGACGTTCTGGGATTGTAAATGGATGATTTACGATTTACGAATGATGCTTTATGATTTAATAATTACGAGATAAAATGTAATGTTGAAATTACGACGTTACCCAGAGGGCCGTAAAAGGATTGAAGTGATGAATTTGAGAATAACAAAATAACGAATAACATTTAGACGATGAGTTGGATAGGTTGGTTTATATTTTTCTTAATAGTTCAGGTCGTGCATTTTGCGGGAACGTGGAGACTATACCAAATTGCGGGAAAAAAAGCTTGGGAAGCTGCTGTCCCAGTTTACAATGCCGTGGTTTTGATGAAAATCATCAATCGGCCATGGTGGTGGACGATTCTTCTGTTCGTGCCTATCGTAAATCTAATAATGTTTCCAGTGGTTTGGGTGGAAACCATTCGCAGTTTTGGACGGAATTCAACAACGGACACAGTTTTGGTCCTCATTACTTTAGGGTTGTACATTTATTATATCAATTACACCCAAAAGGTTTCTCTTATAGAAAATAGAAGTTTGAAACCTCGTACTGCTACTGGAGAATGGGTGAGTTCCATTCTTTTTGCCGTTGTAGCTGCAACCATTGTGCATACGTATTTTATGCAGCCCTTTACTATCCCGACATCCTCCTTGGAAAAAACCTTATTGGTTGGGGATTTTCTTTTTGTGAGCAAATTTCATTACGGAGCGCGTGCACCTATGACGCCTATTGCCTTTCCCATGGTTCATGATACCATTCCAATTGTACACACAAAATCATATCTTTCCAAGCCCCAGATTCCATATTTCAGGTTTCCAGGATTTCAGGATATAGAGCGTAATGAGATTGTGGTATTTAACTGGCCCGTAGATACCGTAAATGCTTTTCAGCAATATGGTGATGGAAAATATTATTACAAACCAATTGATAAAAAATCCAACTATGTTAAACGTTGCGTAGGACTTCCAGGAGATTCTCTTGAAGTTCGCGACGGTTATGTTTTTATCAATGGACAGAAAAACCAATTGCCGGATCGAGCAAAACTTCAATTTCGTTATGCCCTTAGAACTAACGGTCAAATCAATCCGCAGCTGCTTGTGGATAGGTATGATATTACTGATGGTTATGAATACGACCAGCAGAACAGCGTATATTATTTTAGAGCTATCTCGGAGGAATCTTTGGATAAAATCAGAAACAATCCAAGTGTATTGGAAGTGATTCCATTAAAAGGAAACAAAGGTCAATGGGATAGAAGTGTTTTTCCAAATAACGAAGCCTATGCTTGGAATAATGATTTCTTCGGTCCACTATATATTCCTCAAAAAGGCGCTACGGTTGCCATTACACCCGAAACTTTACCGTTGTATAAAAGGGTGATTGAAGTATATGAAGGAAGTGAGCTGGGAATTGAAAATAAAATCACCCAAAATGGGACAGAAATATTATTGAACGGAAATCCAATCTCTGAATATACCTTTAAAATGGATTATTATTGGATGATGGGAGACAACCGAAACAACAGTGAGGACGCCAGAACTTGGGGGTTTGTACCGTTTAATCACGTTGTAGGAAAACCAGTATTTATCTGGATGAGCTGGGATGGCATTAACAAGAGGGTACGTTGGGAGCGGATTTTTACAACCGTTAGCGGGCATGGGAAACCGGTTTCTTATTTGATGTACTTTATTATTTTAGTTATAGCCTGGTTTGCATTTGATTTCTACAGAAAACGCAAAAAAGTCGCTGGAAAGTAAATAGCTGAAAAAACACAATTATTTGCGCCTGATAGATTTACACTGGAGAATTTATTAGACGTTTTCAGTCCACCTCATTAAAATCTTATTCTAGTGAAGCTATTTAGCCAATCTTGAACTTAAATGATATTGGAAAATCCTGAATTTCTTTGTAGAACGCTAGTGATTAAATAAAATTAAATTCCGTTGATTATACCCCCAATGTACGAATACATTAATATGGTTTAAAAAAATTAGTGCACTCGTGGCAACTTATCACCCTAGGACTTTTACCGCTGTGTTGAAAAACCTTCTACTACAGTGTAGTAATCATTTGGAAAAGGAAATTCAGAGTGTATGATTACATTCCTATAATGTTTAAAAACTTCAGCCCAAAAACAAAAGCACCCAAACTCTCGCCGTTGTAATAGGAACGTACGTAATCGATTCGTAGAAATCTAAAATTGCCAAATCCCACATTATCCAATCCTACGGAAAATTCTGAATAAGGCTTTTGTTCCTCAGTTCCCAGAATATGTGCACCAACGATCAAGTTGAAATTAAGTTGATTGATTCCTGGGATTTTTCCCAAAACCCAACCCTTAAAATCGTGCTCCAAATGTCCTTCAAAATAGCTCTTGTTGGTGCTGAACTGATAGTAAGGCATTAAATTGAAAACGTTCGTATAATTCGATTCAGTACCCACTCTTGTTTGGTTTCCGTTGAAATGTTTATAGTCCACAAAAGAGATTCCATCGCCGTTTGCAAAGGTTCCTCCTTTTAGATTATAGTTTAATTCTCCCTTATTTCCTAAGAAAAGAGACTGCCTTAAACCAGCCTCGAATTGGGTATAATCGTAATGGCTATTATCGGGAGCAGTTCCATTCTCAATTGAAAGATTTAAGGTGGGATATTTATTGTCACCCATATTCAGTTTCATATCTGGATTGGAATAATATTTCTGGGCAAAATTGATACGCGCACTCAGTTTGGACTTTACCATATTGTGTTCGGTAATTGCCGCGTTCTCAAAGTCAATTGGTGCAAGTGGGTTGTTGCTCGTATAATTTACATCATCATTGGGAATGGTGACGTAATCCGTATTGTTGAATAATGGTTTTCTATTTTCGTAACCCGACGAAGCGGTAAGATGAAGACCGTTGAAAATTTCTTGGCTGTAACCCAAACGCCCATAATTCAACTCATACAATTTCATATAATTCCTTTCAAAAAATAAGGTGGATATGGAATTGATGAAAGGAGAAATGGGTTGGCTACTATTAAATTGAACCGCCCTGCTTCCGCCCATAACCCACAGGCGAAGTTTGTCCTTCCAATTAAAGTTTCTAAGTATATAACCATCAAAACGCAACCTGTCTTCAGCAAGACCATAATCTGCTTTTACGGAAGCCACAAATACATTGGTTTGATTTTCATCATACCATTTTCTATAGGTCAATCCCGCGTTGGCATTCCAACCTTGAACGGTATTGAAATTGATTTTAGTAAGCACACCATCATAACCAAACGACCATTTCTGAAAGGAATTCCTATAGGTATAACCCGTAAGGGGCGACATAATCCCCACCTTATTCGATTTGGCATCAACCGAGTCCATATATGGTTTGGAACGTCGTAATACTTGTAGGCTATCCCTTCTCACATAATCCTTCAATTCCTCATTCGTTAAAGGCACAGGCCGGATTCCTTTCCAAAAAAGACTATCTTTTTTGTTTGCGCCTTCTTTAAAAGAAAGCACTTCATTCGTAAAATATTTTTTGGTGAACTCAGGCTTAAAATCGTAATTGGAGTAAACAGCAATAAATTGGCCATCGCCTTTCATTCCCAAAAGCCCAAAACCAAAATCGATGGTCTGTGAGATTTTCACCCAAAAATTATTCTGTGAATCGTATTTATAATTTTGTTTAACGGTCAAATTATCCACAAACGGAACTTGAATCGCTTCACCGGTAGTGGATAGCTCCACTCCATAAAGTTGCCAATCGTCTTCGACAATATAAATAAACCCATTCCAAACTCTATCCTTTGGCCTGCGGGGGATAACCTTGATTTTGTTTATAAGTTTTGAACCTTCATAAAAAACTCCGTCAAGCCTATACGTGTAATAACTCAATGCGTTGTTGGCAATGGGGGATACAAGCGCGGCATTTATTTCCATGGTGTTCTCATAAAATGAAAGGTCCGCGCTTTGGGCACTGTTAAAGCTAAATCCATTATCATTCCCGCTGACTTTGCTGGCGATAACTTTTTCGGTGAATTTATCCGGTTTTTGATAGGCTATTTCTGAAATAGTTTCAGAAAGATATACAATACCTGTACGAGTAGAATCCAGAGCGCCATCAAAATCACCAACCTCTTGTCCGAAAATCTTTTTTGGAATATCTTTTACTCGCCATAATCCACGAGAATAAAAGTCGGCGGTAAATTCACTTAACTTTTCAACATTTTCTTTTCGTTGGGCAATAGTGTTCCTAATAATGCGGTAAGCGGGATCTTCTTTGGTATTCAGCACAACCTCTTCCAAGCTCGTAGATTCCTCAACAAGAGAAACATTCAAAATATAAGGGAAGGAGGAAGGAGAAATTGTTTCTGTTACGGACTTATACCCTAAAAATTGGAAAGTTATTCGGTATTCACCATATTCCGAAATGTTCAGTGAATAATTACCATCATCGTTGGTTGTTGTTCCTCTATAACTATCTTGAAGATAAATATTGACATACGGAAGTGGTTCACCCTTTAAATCAGTTACTTTTCCCACCACTTGGGCAGAGATGTTTGCTGAAATAAATAGGATAATCAATAAAAGTTTTTGCATTGTATAAAGGAGTTTAGCACTGGTTCTACAAATGCAATATACAAGAATGGATTGGTTTTTTATCTATAGTATTGGCTAGGAGAAAATATGCATTTAAATGCGCAAATCGCGAAAAAGTAAATTTTAGTCTAATCTAAATAAATATAGTACCTTTTTGATTACCAATTATTTACTATAAGTTATATAAAGCCTAACTTTTCTGCTCTTTGTTGAAATACACTAAGTAATAGTACATCTCTTTTTCCTCGTCCCAACCTTTTTCAATGTATTTTTCAGCGCTTTCAGGATTGATAAAATCCATTTTTATCTGAATGTTTGTGTCCAGATTGATTACGTTTTTTATCTTTTTCCGTGCAGCGGTTACGGCAGTGTTTGCAATCGGAAATGTGGTTAAATCCTCAATACTGTACTTAGGTGCTTTTTCGGATTTATAGTGATGGAATTCTGGAATCAAATCTGGGTTATCGATAACATCGTTCATAAACGCACTTTCCTCAAAATTGTCATTTTTCGCAAAATGGTTTACAGCCCTGTTCATAAACATAACCTCCTGCTTTTTGTCTTCTGCTGGAAGTACTACATCCTTCGCAAAATCCTGACAGAATTTCAGATATTTCTTGGTATAAAAATTATCATCGGCCAGAGCCTCTACTCCTAGGAAATTTTCCAGCCAATATCGAGTATCATAACGATTACTATCAACGGAAAGGATTTTATAACCTTCCTCTTTATCCGAATTAAAAATGATACATCCCTTATCCAGTTTATTGAGGTTCACACCGTGTTCCAAAATGGCATCCAATTGATTCTCTTTTTCTGAAAACTGAAGGAAATCCTGTTTCAGTTCACTTTTAAAAATTCCGATGGCATCCATTTTCACGTTGTCCAACTGAACGTTTTCGAGATACGCCACATACACTTCTCCATTTTTAATGTGGGGATGTTCAGATTGGTTAAATAGATGCGTGGTAATCTTTTTGGAGAGCTCGTGGATTTTTCCCGGATTTTCAAAAATAGCCGAGGATATATTATAAAGCTCATGAAACTCCAAATCAGCATCGTGATAAAATGAGAAATAATTTTCCTCTTTCTCTCGAAATGGTTTTAAAAAGAACTCCTTCAATAAGGGATTTAACTCGTCATCCAGTTTATAAGGTTCCGAAGAAAGAAAAATAGGTTCGTTCCGGCTTTTATTGCCAACACGATGAATTGAAAGAGAAGCTATATGGGTACCGAATAGGTTTATCATTTTTTAATTGTGAATTATGAATTATGAATTATGAGTGATGGGAGATGAGTGGTGAGTGGTGAGTGGTGAGTGGTGAGTTCTGAGATTATGAGTTCAGGGCTGTACAAATTAACTATTAACTATTAAACCATTAACCCCTATCCGCTATCAGTTCCAGTTTTCATCAAAACCCAAACTGTCGTAATCCTCGGGGTCCAGATCGAATTCTTCATTGAAATCGCTATCGAAGTCATCATCAGAATCAATTCTTTCCGAAGTAAATTCCTTTTCGGGAGCCTCAGATGGAATTTGGCCATGGGCGAACATCAAATTGGGATACATTATGCCGTCCTCAATTTCCGAAATATCTGCAAGCTCCACCATAAATGTCCACATACTCAAAAAGTCGTAGATATATATCATTTTGGTTTCTTCCCGTGAGACAACTTCATCTATAAAGGTTTCGCTCATAATCTGCACCTGACCGGGCTCATCCCCAAGGTCGAATAGGCAAATTTCGTCTCCTTCTTCCCAGAATTCATTGCTTTTATAAAAAGAAGCCATTTCCTGCCCGTCAAAGCCAAAAGCTTGGGTAATAGCATTATGTAAGTCTTCAAGAGTATTTGAAGCTTCAATTTCGATGTCGCGGAAAACGTCTTCGTCTGTATCGAGGATTATTCTGAAACGGTAAATCATTTGGGTTTTATTTTAAAAGTGCAAAGTTATATAAAATGTAAAGGCAATTCGTGCTTCTGTTTATATTTACCCTTATCGAGGATTTTACTTTGAGAATCGGTGCAGCACAAACGTCATAGATGCCAATAGAAAGAAAGCAACTACCTGATGCAAAACTCCTAAAGAGACGGGCACGTGTGTTATTAATGTAAAAACCCCCAAGGTGAATTGGATAAGAACCAATATTACCAGTAAGTTTATTCCATATCGCTGCGGTAGAGTAAGGTTCAGTTTTTTGGTTTTGTACCAAATAAAGAATATCATTCCCACTACTACATAAGCTAAATATCGATGCACAAATTGAACACCACTTTTACCTTCTACAAAGTTCAACCAAACAGGACTTAACTCGGAATAGACCGTTTCGTGGATTAACTTTCCTTCGCTCATCATTGGCCAGGTATTGTGGATTAAACCAGCGTGTAACCCTGCCACAAAAGCTCCCCAAATAATTTGTACCAATAAAATACCCATTGCAATACGGATGATATTTCGAATGTGCGTGTTGACAGCTTTATTTACAGGATACCATAAATCCAGTGCCACCCATAGGGTATAAGCGAAAGTGACAAATGCCGTTGTAAGGTGCATGGCCAAACGGAAATGGCTTACATTGGGCCTGTCGATCAATCCACTTTTCACCATATACCAACCTAAAAAACCTTGGAAACCACCAAGAGCTACTAGGATTAAACATTTTTTGATTGTGGGTCTTGACAGTTGCTTTTTAAATAGGAAATAGAGAAAAGGGATGATAAACACCACGCCAAGCAATCTACCCAAAACCCTGTGTATCCATTCCCAGAAGTAAATAAATTTAAAATCCTCTAGTTCAAAGTGATAGTGTTTTTTTTGGTATTCTGGGAACTGTTTATAATGTTCAAACTCGGCAATCCACTGTTCCTCGTTTAAAGGAGGAATAGTCCCAGAAATCAACTTATAACTGGAAATGGAAAGTCCGGAGTGGGTAAGTCTTGTAATACCACCAACCACCACCATCACAAAAATTAAAAAGCATCCCGTAAGGAGCCAATAGATTACTCTTTTGTTGTCTTTTTTCACCACGGATTATTAGTATGTTTTAATGTTTATCGTTTGGGGTTTTAGGTTCCAAGTTTCTCGTGTCAGTTTTGGGGTTCCAAGGTTCAAGTTATCAAGCTACTTGCCAAATTCTGTATCCATCATCTAGTTCCTTTTTCTCATTTCTTTTTTATACTCAGCTAAATCTTTAACCCAATTTCTGCCCCTTTTTTCAACATAAACTCTTTTGCTGCCTCATATTCGTTCGGGATTTCTCCTTCCAAAATTGCTTCTTTTATGGCATCCTTTATAATTCCAATTTCGCGTGAAGGTTTTAGGTTGAAGGTTTTCATTATCTCTTCTCCCGAAACAGGAGGTTGGAAATTACGGACGTGATCGCGCTCTTCAACTTCCACAATTTTGTTACGGACCAGTTGGAAATTCTTATGGTACTTTTTAAATTTTTTTGGATTTTTGGTGGTAATATCGGCCTCGCAAAGGGTCATTAAGTCGTCCACGTTATCGCCTGCATCAAAAATCAAGCGTCTTACGGCGCTATCTGTAACATCTGCGGCAAGGGCAATAGGCCGTGAGCTCATCAATACCATTTTTTGAACAAACTTCATCTTGTCGTTCAAGGGCATTTTTAAGCGTTTAAAAAGTTTATAAACCATTTTGGAACCGACAAATTCATGGGCGTGAAATGTCCATCCTAATTTTTCATCGAACTTTTTAGTAGGAGCTTTTCCTATGTCGTGGAGCAATGCCGCCCAACGTAACCACAAATTATCTGTGGTTTCCGAAATGTTATCCACAACCTCAAGAGTATGCCAAAAATTATCCTTATGTGTTTGTCCTTCCTTTTCATCAATTCCCTGTAAGGCCGCCAATTCCGGCAATATGAGGGGAAGCAGACCTGTTTTGTGCAATAGCGCAAAACCTTTTGATGGAATTTCAGAAAGGAGAATTTTATTTATTTCATCAATAACCCGTTCTTTGGAAATGATTTTTAATCTATCTGCATTTCTAGTTATAGCATCTAACGCTTGTTGCTCAATGACAAAATTTAACTGGGAAGCAAAACGAATGGCACGCAACATTCGCAAGGGATCATCTGTAAAGGTAATATCCGGGTCAAGTGGGGTACGGATGATTTTCTTTTTCAGATCTGCAATTCCGTGAAAGGGATCCAATAATTCCCCAAAGTTTTCGTCTGATAGACTAAGTGCCAGGGCATTTATGGTAAAATCCCGACGGTTTTGATCATCCTCCAAAGTACCCGTTTCAACTTCGGGATTTCTGCTCTCTTCGGTATAGGACTCTTTTCTGGCCCCCACAAATTCAAGTTCCATTCCGCCGCTCTTCAACATTGCAGTGCCGTAGGTTTTAAAAATAGAAACCTTGGGCTTCCCAGGTAAAAGTCGTGAAACTTCTTGTGCGAGTTCAATTCCACTACCAACTGAAACTATGTCAATGTCCTTGGCTTCGCCCCGTTTTAAAATATGGTCCCGGACAAATCCCCCGATAACATAACTTTCAAGATTGAGGTTTTTTGAAGCTTTTGAAATCGTTCTAAAAATCGGATTTTCTAAAGCAGATATGTAGGTTATTTTTACCACTAATGTTTATATTTTTGCCACGAATTCACGAATAATATTGGAAATGTTTGTGACTGAAAATCATATTAAATTATTTACAAGAGAATTCTTTGGTGATCTAAAAAGTCTTTATGAAAATTAACCAAAAGGGCTAGTTTATACCCAGAGACTTTAAGATAGTTAATTCATTGGGCCAAATGCTTATCGTTTAACATCTCAATAGATTTTATTTCTAGAATTATTTTGTCCATCACCACAAAATCCGCATAGAACTTATGTGGTAAAATTATGTCTTTATACCTAACAGAATATTGTTTCTCTCTTCAAATGAAATTCCCTTTAGTTTGAATTCATATTCAATAGCATCCTAATAAACAATTTCTGCAAACCCACTTCCCAATTGATTATAGACGTCGAACAAACATCCAACAATTGCATAGCTTTCTTCTTTATAAGTAATATTGGCCATGGATCAAAAGGAGATTATTACCTAGTTATTCGTGAATTCGTGGCAACTCACTGACGAATTACTTTCACACTTCCATCATTTTTCAACTTTATTATCGTCGAAGGTTTTCCTGATTTTTTATCGCGGTGCAAATTTACGATATAGTCAACGCCGTCCAAAATTAATGGGTCTATTTCAGAATAACTTTTTGGGGTGGGAGTTCCACTTATGTTTGCCGAAGTAGAAACCAATGGTTTTCGGAGCTTTTGGATCAATTTCTTGCAGAATTCGTCCTTGGTTACGCGTATTGCCAAAGAGTTGTCGTCAGCAACTAAGTTTTCTGCTATGCGAATTGGATTATCGAAAATTATGGTCGTTGGTTTATCTGCGTATTTTAAAATATCATAAGCCACTTCCGGAACATCTTCAACATATTCATTGAGCATCCTAAAATCATGGACCAAACAGATCATTGACTTTTTATCGCTTCTATTTTTCAGTTTAAAGATTTTATCAACAGCTTCCGCATTGGTGGCGTCACACCCTATTCCCCAAACAGTGTCGGTTGGGTATAAAATAAGGCCACCCCTTTTAAGAATTGTGAGGGCTTTTTCAATTTCATCTTTTAGTGTCATATAAATACATTTTGAGGCTGCAAAGTACTTCAAAATTGAGAAGAAAACAGTGCCATTTTTGTATAAACTTGTATATCAGCAATAATAGATTTTGTATCTATTTATAAAATTATTTTCCTTACAATCCATCAATATTTTCAAAAGGAAAAGTTATTGTTTCAAAAACTATATATTTGAAGAAAATTGTTTCTTTAATGAAATCTTCCCTCTTAATTTCCACCTATAATTGGCCTGAAGCGTTGGAGTTAGTTTTGTTGAGCTTAGAAAACCAATCGGTTAGACCCGATGAAGTTTTAATCGCAGATGATGGCTCTAAGGAAGAAACCAAGGAATTAATCGAAGCTTTTCAGCGGAAAAGTCGCATTCCCATAATTCATTTTTGGCATGAGGATAAAGGGTTTAGAAGATCGCTTATATTAAATAAAGCCATAGCTGGAAGTTCTTCGGAATATATTATCCAAACCGATGGTGACTGCATTATGCACAAGGATTTTGTGAAAGATCACCTAGAGATGTGCGAACCCAATACTTATCTTTTTGGGAGCAGAGTGAACATTCAGGAAGCCGAGCTTTCTTCTTTGTTCTCTCAGAAAAAAATTAAGTTTGGATTTCTAGATAAGGGAATTAAAAAGCGCACGCGCAATCTGAGAATTCCTATGTTTGCAGATCTTTATAAGAAGAATACGGAGGTCTCATCAAAAATGAGAGGGTGCAACCTTTCCTTTTGGAAAAAGGATTTTATTGCCGTAAATGGATATAACGAGGCTTTTGAAGGTTGGGGCAGGGAAGACTCAGAGTTGATAATTCGGATGATGAATAATGGGGTGCAGGGACGCCGACTTAGATATAGAGGGATTGTTTACCATATTTGGCACAAGGTAAGTGACCAGAGCAGATTTGAAACAAATGACAGTCTTCAGCAGCAAGCGGTAAATGAAAAAAGTAAGTGGGCCGAGCGAGGGGTGGATAAATACCTATAGATTTTTATCCAGATACTCAATAATTGCCACAGCGGATCTTTGTGAAGCGGTGGAACCTTCTTCTCTATAATAATTCTCCTCTGTAATCGCTTCTTGAATTGCTTTGTATTTTTCTTGAAATTTTTGAGACGAAGTTCGTAGCGCATCGTCAAGTTCTCCGATTGTATTTATAACATCGCCACATTTCCAAAAACGGTAATTTATATCATTTTTATATTCAACGTTATCCGTGTTCAAAAAAACGCACGGGCGGGGAGTGGTGATAAATTCAAATACCTGGCTGGAGACATCGCCCAAGTAAATATCTGCTTCTTTCACATAGGCCATATTGACACTTTTTTCGCTTCCTAAGTCTATGTGGATGTTAGGTGATTTAAAATATATTTTCGGTATAACGGAAATATCATCACCGCCCACTTTATTGAAAAGATTGATGTGGGGCGCAAAAATGAGATTGTATTTTTCAGAATTGCTGAAAAACTCTAATATTTCAAGTCCTAAAAAATGCCAGGAGGAAAATGGCGGTGAAAAATGTGGATTGTAAAGTACCGTGGTTTTATGATTGGAAAACACTGCTTTTGTATTCAAATCTCTCACCGCATCCAATTTGCAGTAACCGGTAATTTTAAAATTAGTGTTTAAAAGATTCATCTTTTTCAATGAACGGTACTCAGATTCTCCCGATAGTAAATGGAGATCGAAATCAAGCACATCTTTCTGGTAACTATAAGCTCTTCCAGCGGTACCGTGCTCTACATAGATAAACTTGATAGGTCTATGCTTTCTCGCCTTTAAAAAATAATGATGAAAATAATCCGTAAATAGTATCGCGTCAAAATTATCGAGAATATATTCCTGATGTTTCTTTATCCAAAACCCTTTCCGAGGTAATTTTCTACCCTTTAACTTATCGGTAAAAGCGCGAAAGGGAGCGGTGGGCAATTTTTCAACTATAACCTTATCGCCGTTAAGTTCTGCCAAGGCTTCAGAGAGAAAACGCGTATCTCCTGTATGGGTTAGGATATGGACTTCATTGGTTTTTGAAAGTTCAATGGCCGTAGTTATAAAATGGTAGATATGGTGGATTTCATCCAGAAAAATTATCGCAATTTTATAATTTCCTTTCATAGTTCAATCTATTTTCCGGTATAACATCCAAAGATTTACATAGCGCTTAAAAACAGAAAAACCGTTTAAATAGGCCAATATAAAGCCTTCTTTTCCATCCAATAACCCCAATCTGATAAAATATTGAAAGGTGAAACGATAAAAAGGTCTAAAAAAGAAATGGTACAATGTCGGTTTCTTTCCTTGTTCATAAAGCATTACAGCTTGCAAGCGGCTATAATGGTGCATTTTTGCCGTATATTCATCAAAAGATTTATAGGTATGATGGCGAAGATGGTTTTTTAAGCGAAGCGTTTTTCCGTTGGCAATAAGGAGTTCGTGAACCAGATTGTCGTTATATTGGCAGAAATTCTTATTAAATAGTCGAATGATATAATCATTTTGTATTCCGCTGTATTTTAATAGTTTACCCATAAAAAAATAATCGCGTTTTACAAAATAGCCAATTGCCGTCGGATTTTTAACCGTACTCACAATTTCTTCGGAAAGTTCTTTAGTGATTTCCTCGTCAGGATCGAAGAAAGTAATCCAATCATGGCTAGCTTTCGAAATAGCGAAATTTTTTTGATCGGAGAAATTAAGGAAATGACGTTGGTAGATTTTCACCTTTTCCTTTCCTTGCGCTAAGGATACAGTTTCATCGGTACTAAAGGAATCTACTATGATGATTTCATCCGCAAACCACAGACTGTCAATATAAGCTTCGATATTGTCGGCCTCATTGAGAGTTATGGCAAGGGCGGAAATTTTAATAGGGTTTTCCAAAAAGACTTTGTAATTTGCGTAAAAGTACTACATTTAAGAGTCAAAAATGAAACAAAAATGGCCCGACTTCCTATTTTAATGTACCATGAAGTGGCTCTAAAAGATTCCGAAGGCCTGACTATTTCTGCGAAAAACCTCGAAGCTCAATTTGCCTATCTGGCGGAGAAAGGTTTCCAAACTTATCATTTTAAGGAATTGGAACAAATCCATAAAAACACTTTTAAAAAAAATATTGTAATCACGTTTGATGACGCTTACTTAAGTCACTTAAAATATGCTGCTCCACTATTGAAAAAGTATAATCTTAAGGCGACATTTTTCGCTCCGCTACATTTTTTGGGCAAAACGGATTTGTGGAATACGTCTCAGCTGAATATTATGACTATTGAACAGTTAAAATCCTTAGATCCGGAAATTATAGAATTAGGTTTCCATTCTTTCTATCATAAAAAATACACCGAACTTTCCAATGCTGAAACGGAGGCAGACACCCGTAGATGTATGGAATTTGTTTCTGAGCACGAACTGGATTTTTCACCGGTATTGGCATATCCCTACGGGAAATTCCCCAGAGAGAAATTGGAAAATAAGATTTTTGAGAAAATACTTTCCCAGAACGGAATAAAATACGGAGTGCGAATAGGTAATAGAATAAATAAGTACCCTTTTAAAAAACCGTACCAAATTGAAAGGATTGATGTTAGGGGAGAATGGAGCCTATGGACATTCAGACAGAAAATTAGGTTTGGAAAATTGTTCTAAGATCCTAGCGCATTCCTTTTCTCAACAGCATCAACTTTACATATCTTTCAAATACTCCATAGGCATTCACGGCGGCCACTGTAAGACCGGGAATACCATCCATTATTCCTCCTTTTAGAATATAGGATTTAAAAAACCGAAAAGCGGGCCTAAACATCAATAAGAACAATGTAGGCTTTTTACCTTTTTCCATTAATTGTCCTGCTTGAAACCAAGCGTAGTATTCTCTTTTCTGTATATAATTAAGGAGCCCTCTATAGGTATAATGGAGCATGTCGTTTTTAAGCTTCCCAATAGAGCCTTCCACTTGTAACCTTTCGTGAACATCGCCGGTAAAGGTAGCGCCCACTCTTTTTATAAGCCTTAGAACCTTATCACTTTCGTGATAAAGAAACCGATTCATAAAAAAATGAGGGAAGTTTATTTTATATCCATTGTGTTTGGGCCGGGCAATTGTTTCCAATATTTCTTTTTGGAGGGAATGGGTAATACGTTCATCCGCATCCAGAAATAATACCCAATCTGAAGTAGCATGCTTTAATGCAAAGTTTTTTTGATTTGAAAAATCATCAAACTTTCTATGAAGAATTTTATGTACATAGGGCTTCGCAATTTCTACAGTATCGTCAGTACTGTATGAATCTATCAATATAATCTCATCGGCAAACAGAGCCGATTTTATAGCGCCCTCGATAAAGGTTTCTTCGTTGTAAGTTGGGATAATTACGGTAAGCGTCGGCATGGGGTAAAATTAGTAAATAACTTTATCTTTGCGTTAATGAAAATAGATACTTCCATAATAATTAGTACTTATAATTCCCCCGACTGGTTAGAAAAAGTGCTCTACGGCTACAATAACCAGACGTATCAAATGTTCGAATTATTAGTGGCGGATGACGGCTCTACTTCAGAAACTAGGGACCTCATTTTGCGTCTTCAAAAAGAAGTATTTTTTCCCATAATTCACGTTTGGCAGGAAGATGATGGTTTTCAAAAAACCCGGATTCTCAATAAAGCATTAACTCAGAGCACAACTCCGTATATAGTTATGAGCGACGGCGATTGCATACCACGTAAGGATTTTGTGGAGCAGCACGTCAAGTATCGGGAAGAAGGTTATTTTTTATCTGGCGGTTACTTCAAACTTCCCATGTCGATATCAAAAGCTATTACAAAGGAAGATATTTATACCGAACGATGTTTTGATTTAAACTGGCTGAAAGAAAAAGGACTGAAAACCTATTTTAAAAGCAATAAGCTAACTTCCGGTGCCATAAAAAAGGCGGTATTAAATACCGTTACCCCTACCACCGCCTCTTGGAATGGCCATAACGCCTCTGGCTGGACGGAAGATATATTGGCAGTAAATGGGTTTGATGAGCGCATGCAATACGGCGGGGAGGACCGAGAATTGGGGGAACGACTTATGAATAATGGAATTAAGGCGAAACAAATGCGATATACCGCAATTACGCTACACTTGGACCATGAAAGAGGATACGCAAAACCGGAGATGATTGAAAAAAATAGAGCAATTCGTGAAACTACTCGACGTGAAAAGAGAATCTGGACCAAATTTGGGATTCAAAAGGAAAAGGTAACGGTATAAAATCAATCTACTTTTGCAGGCTTAAGATGTTTGTCCAAAAAAGGCTTTAATTTTTTCAAAATAATTTCGGGAGTAAGATGGCGATATAAAGATTCCGGATTTGCCTCGATTTCTTTCCGTGAATCACGGGTAAATTCTTCAAAAAGTTCGGGTTTTTCCTCCAATAAATGAACTGATTGGTGAGTGATTTCATCTTCAAAACTACTCCAATCTCCTTTATCGATAAAGGGAGAATAGATGGTAAAGGTTGGTTTGTCTAGAGCTTTTGCTATATGAATGCTTCCACCCTCGTTAGCGATAAGTAAATCGCAGGAATTCATCAACACACAAAAGCCACGAATGCTGCTTTCATAAATGTCCATAAAAATCCTCTCTTTATGGGTGCACAAGCTGTAAACGTGTTTTGCTTCCTCCAATTGATATGGAGCATAATTGAAGAGCAGGCTTACGTTATAATTTTCCAAAACAAAATCTACCAATTGGGCCACATAGTCAAGAGGCATAGACTTTGCTTTTGTACTCCCCATAATTCCGAACATAACAATAGGCTTCTTTAATGAGGCGGTTTTATGGTAACTTTTTTCCCCATCCGTAAGAAAAATCTTTGGTCTGTACTCTGGTTCTTTTAAAGGGAAGAGATTGGTAATCATATTAAAACGATCTTCAATAGCCTTGCCACAGAACTTCGATTTATGATCCAAGAAATCAATAGGATGTGTATAAAAGGGAAGTTTTAATTTTTTGTAACTGCGTTTAAAACCGGTTCGAATTTCCGCTCCGGAAAAAAGACAAATCAACCGGCTTTGAAATTTGGCATAGCTGTCAAAAATGATATCATACTTTTCAGCTCTTATTTTTAAGAGGGTTTTATAGAGTTTTCCGAATTTTTTTAATTCTTTTTCCTTTACCGCGATAATCCGGTCGATATTGGGGTTGTTCTCTAGTACGCCAGTGGTGTAGTCATAAACAAAATAGGTGATTTCACTTTCTGGAAAAATCTTTTTTATATTGTTGGCAATGACCGAGCTGATTAAAACATCGCCAATTCTTTTATTCTGTATTACGAGTATTTTCTTCATAAAGATTACCTTCGCAAAATAATCCTTTTGTCCTTATAAATATAAATAATGCGAGATAATTTTATTGTTCATCCACATTATTCAAACTTGGAGTCGGCTTTAAAAGAAGCGGTTCAAAATTTTTCCGAAGTAGGAGAGAACGTAACTGAAGGGCAGCGCAATACCATAAAAAAGATTAAGATTGGAGAAACATATTTCAATATAAAACAATTTAAAACTCCCAATAGTTTCCAATCCGTAGTTTACAGATTCCTAAGAAAAAGTAAGGCAAAACGTTCTTATGAATATGCCCTAAAGTTAATTAATCTCGGTATTAACACACCCTATCCGGTAGCTTACATCGAAAGTTTTTCCCCTGGACTGAAGGAAAGTTTTTACATAAGTGAGCATTTGGATTACCACTTCGATTTTCGCGATTTAATTCACAATCCAACTTTTAAAAATCGCGATGAGATTTTAAAGCAATTCACAAATTTCACTTTTAAGCTTCACCAAAACAACATAAATTTCTTAGATCATTCTCCCGGAAATACCCTTATAGTTGAAAAGGACAATCAACAATATGAATTCTATCTAATCGATTTAAATCGAATGAAATTCGAACCAATGGATTTTGATAAACGCATGTTCAACTTCCGAAGGTTATGGTTGTCCAAAAAGATGATAAAGATAATGGCAAAGGAATATGCGCACCTTTACAGTAAAAGCTTTGAAGATGTATACGGATTGATGTCAAAATACAGCCGACAGTTCCAATTAAAAATCAACAGCAAAAAGATCTCAAAGCGAAAGAGGCGTAAGTTTTAAAGTTTCTAAACACCATTTTCTCAACAATAACAACTGCCTATTGAAACTGCGACTGCTACTATTTAAACCGCCACCCCATATTCCCTCAGGGCATCATTTAAAGACGTTTTTAGGTTGGTACTTTCCTTTCGTTTTCCAATAATCAGCGCACAGGGAACTTGATATTCTCCCGCGGGAAATTTTTTGGTATAACTACCAGGGATCACCACCGAGCGTTCGGGAACATAACCTTTAATTTCTATTGGATTTTCACCGGTTACATCAATAATCTTTGTAGAAGCGGTCAATACAACGTTTGCACCGAGAACAGCTTCTTTTCCTACCCGTATGCCTTCAACTACAATACAACGTGAACCAATAAAAGCGCCATCCTCTATGATTACGGGAGCAGCTTGGAGGGGCTCCAGAACTCCGCCTATTCCCACGCCACCACTTAGATGTACATTCTTTCCTATTTGCGCGCAACTGCCCACGGTAGCCCAGGTATCCACCATCGTCCCTTCATCAACATAAGCCCCAATATTTACATAACTGGGCATCAGAATCACTCCTTTTGAAATATAGGCTCCATGACGTGCCACTGCGTTCGGCACTACTCGAATCTGCTTAGCTTCATAACCTGATTTTAATGGGATTTTATCATGATATTCAAATATCCCTGCCTCCATAGTCCGCATTCTTTGAATAGGAAAATAAAGCACAATAGCTTTCTTGATCCATTCATTTACCTGCCAGCCATCTGCGGTGGGTTCTGCGCAGCGAAGTTTACCTTCATCGCAAAGGTTTACTACCTGGCGTATGGCAACAATAGTTTCGGTCTCGGTAAGCAAGGAACGATCTTCCCAAGCTTTTTCAATAGTTTGTTGTAGTTCTCTCATTAAAATTGGAATTTTATCGGATCTGGATTTCTTTGGAGAGCAAAAGCACTCCAATTCCGCAAATATAGAGCCTCCCTTTCAATTAACGGCCCAATTTTAGTATAGTAATGCTCAAACTCTTACTTTTGCATCCGTTATGGGAAGAATTTTAGCTCTGGATTACGGCAGCAAGCGCACTGGCATTGCCATCACCGATGAAATGCGTCTCATTGCTTCAGGCTTGACCACAGTAAGTACTCCAGAATTAATGCTATTTTTGGAGAAATATTTCGCTTCAGAAAAAGTAGATCTTGTATTAGTTGGTGAACCAAAACAAAAGGACGGATCCCCTTCTACTGTTGAAGAAGAAATTCAGAGATTTTTAAAGAAATTTTCCCGTACTTTTCCCGACTTAGAAGTGAAGCGAGTTGATGAAAGGTATACGAGCAAAATGGCTTTTCAAACTATGATTGATAGCGGATTGAAGAAGAAACAGCGACAGAATAAAGCGCTTGTTGATGAAATTAGCGCTACGATTATATTACAAGAGTTTTTGTATAATAATTAGAAATTGGCAGTGGCAGTTTTCCGTATATTTATCTTTAACGATTGAAGAAACATCTAGATTGATAAGTAGGCATTATACAAATTAAAAACTAACTAGAAACTGGCGACCAGAAACTTAAGATTAGAAACTAGAAACAATTAAAAATATACATTATAAAATGGTTTTACCAATTGTTGCATACGGTGATCCTGTATTACGGAAACAGACCGAAACGATTACCAAAGATTTTCCGAAGCTGGATGAGTTGATCGAAAATATGTTCGAAACCATGTATGAGGCACGGGGAATCGGACTGGCGGCCCCTCAGGTGGGAGTGCCCGTTCGGCTTTTTATTGTGGACGCCACTATTTTTGAGGACGACGAAGATCTATCGGAAGAAGAACGGGAATTTGTCTCCACTTTTAAAAGAATATTTATCAATGCCCAAATTACAGAGGAATCTGGGGACGAATGGGCGTTCAATGAAGGTTGTTTGAGTATCCCTGATGTTCGCGAGGATGTTTTTCGTCAGCCCCATATTACTATTGAGTATGAGGATGAAAATTTCAAAAAACACAAGGAGACTTTTACGGGAATCGTTGCACGAATTGTGCAGCACGAATACGATCATATTGAGGGAATTCTCTTTACAGATAAACTTTCACCGTTGAAAAAAAGGTTGATAAAAGGGAAATTGGCCAACATCTCAAAAGGTAAAATTGATGTTGATTATCGTATGCGTTTTCCGCTGACAAAAAAGAAACGTTAACACACTTGTATATATAAACCAAAGCAAAGATATTTGCATCCATCAAAATCTAAATTTAATTTATGAGCTTAGAAAAAGTGCTATCCATTTCCGGTAAACCGGGACTTTTCTTGTTAAAAAGCCAAACTAGAAACGGTTTTTTGGCAGAGTCTCTTTTGGACGGAAAGACTATGAATGTAAGCGGACGCAATAGCGTTAGTCTTCTTTCTGAAATTGCTATCTATACTTTAACCGCAGAAGTTCCGCTTAGAGAGGTATTCCAGAAAATAGCCGACAAGGAAGAAGGAAAAGAAGCCATAAGCCCCAAAGCTTCAAAAGACGAACTCGAGGAGTATTTCTTTGGGATATTACCTGATTATGATGAGGAGCGTGTATATGCAAGTGATATCAAAAAGATAATCCAATGGTACAACCTGTTGGTAAAAAACGATATGGCCGATTTCTCCGAGCCTGAAAAGAAAGCAGAGGATAATAAAGAAACAGTCGATTTGGCAAAAGAATCTAAATCTTTGCCAAGCAAAAAAACTGCGGCTCCAAAAAATGCAGGTCAAAAAGCATCTTCCTCAAAGAAAGGTGGAACAACCAAGAGTGCAGTTTCTAGAAAAACCTAATAGGAATTCCTAACCGTATTCCCTTTACATATTAATCCCGTTATTCCAATTTTTGGTATTCGGGATTTTTTTTATGATTGACGATATCTGTATTTTAAAGACAAGAGGATTCTTTTTCAAAAAGGAAGTTCCTCCTAAGATTACTTGTGTATTTTTGTTGCCTTTAACCTGAAACAACAATTATGAAATTTTTTATCGATACCGCAAATCTTGATCAAATTCGCGAAGCCCAAAATATGGGTATTCTTGATGGGGTAACTACGAACCCATCCTTAATGGCCAAGGAAAAAATTACTGGACGCAATAATATATTAAAGCACTACGTAGATATTTGTAATATTGTGGATGGCGATGTGTCAGCGGAAGTTATTGCCACGGATTTTGAGGGAATGGTGAAAGAAGGGGAGGAGCTAGCTGAACTTCACGATCAGATTGTGGTAAAAATTCCGATGATAAAAGAAGGTGTAAAGGCTATTAAATACTTTACCGATCACGGCATACGCACCAATTGTACATTGGTATTTTCTGCAGGGCAAGCGTTATTGGCGGCAAAGGCAGGAGCAACGTATGTTTCTCCATTTATTGGCCGACTGGATGATATTTCTACGGATGGGCTGGAACTAATTGCCGACATTCGACTTATCTATGACAACTTCGGATTTGAGACTCAAATTTTGGCAGCCTCTATTAGACATACCATGCATATTGTTAACTGTGCAAAAATAGGAGCCGATGTCATTACCGGACCACTTTCATCCATTGAAGGACTTTTAAAACATCCCTTGACAGACAGCGGTTTAAAACAATTTTTGGCAGACCATAAAAGGGGAAATTAGTTTTGGATTTCATTAAAAGTAAACACATCAATTTAGAATTTGAAGATTCTAAACGTTGCTCCTGACAAATTTTTTATCTATCAGTTTCTGGGAAAATTAAAATAGCTTTTATGTTTTCCCTTCAAAATGTTACTTTCAAAATTTTATTAGACTATTCAATTTATAAACAGAAGGATAATTGATGAAATTATTTTTCCGGTCTTAAATAACAATGTAAAGGTATTAATGCCGAGAATTTTCAGGTTAAGATATAATCTGAAAGGAATGGAAGTGAAAAAACGAACGAATTAGCGATTTAGAAGACCCAACAACAATTGTTCGAAATTGCTGTTGAACATATTGGTATTTCCATCTAAGATCACCGAATTTTTGTCCAGAATAATTGCCTTGCTGATAGTGCTCAGTACCAAGACTTTTTCAGATTCGGCCAAATTTTCTAATTGAAATTCCTGTGATTCGTCCAGTTTCATGTTTTGGACAAGATTGCGCCACTTTTTAAAATTTGGATCAGTATTAATCCCCAGGAAATCGTATTCGGGATATTTGGATTTTAGTTCGGCTGCACGATTATGGACCATTCGTGCCTGTCCAGGATTATCATAGGTCCAGAAATATAGAACGGTAGGTCTATTCACTACCTGACGTATATTTTTAATATTGTTGCCCATCGATACCAGTTGGACATCGGGAATTAAGTTTCCTCCAGACAACCGGATCGTGGCTTTGGTCAATTTTTCAATTTCCCCAGTATGTTTGGCATTATTGTTCAAAGAAGTGAAAAGATCTAAAAATTCCTTTTCCTGGATGGAATCCTTTGCACAGAACAAATACCGATAGGCGGTGTAGCGCAGAAGACTGTTTTTAATAGAGTCGTTGGAAATGACACTATCGATGGCCTTTATTTTATCCACACTAAAATTATAAGAATTCCTGTCAACACCGGGAGGGTACTTTGCTATTAGCATACTATTGAAATAGCGATTCAGGAATCTGTAATAAGGATAGTAATAACGAAGTTTTTCCTTATCGAAATCTATATTCTTTCGGTAATCAAAATAGTCGTCTCCTAGAATATCGAGACGGCTTCTATTGGCCATTGCGTAAAGTTCCTTTTTGGAAAAATAATCATACTTTATGGATGCCTCGGCTACTTCTTTAAAGCCTTCACTTACTTGGTTCCGAATTAAAAAATCTTGGTATTCCGCTTTTTTTTCTGCCTTGATAGAGTCGATTTTCATCGTAAATTCTTTTGGAGAAAGTGTATACCATTTTGGAAGGAACTTGTTTTCTCTTTCATTCTTAAGATAGAGGTCCATCAACAAATTATTCTGCGCGGCTCCTTTTCCAGAATAGGCGAGCGATTCGTCAAATTCGAGAGTATTCAAATGTAGCAAAAGGCTGTCTCCGGGCTGAATATAAAAAACTTGGGTTTCGTTATGACGAAGGGTATATAGCCCTTCCTTTATTTTATCGGTGCGGTAAAGAAAGAAATTATTGGAATCCAATTTTACGGTATCCAGCACATGTTTCCCCTGAGCGAAAATGATGTAATCTAGTTTTGGATTTACAATCTGTCCTCCAATCCAGGTAACTCTATCAGAAGATTCGTCCTTCTTTTTACAAGAAAACAGGGCAAAGAACACGAAAATAAATGGGAGTAATTTTTTTACCAAGGACGCTACATTATTATAAACCCAACAAATGTAACCGAGTAGTATAACAGTTAATGTTAAATCATGGTTAAAAGGATTTTTTGAAAGTTAATCTTTTCGAGGTCTCGGTTAAATACCTAATTTTGCGCAAAATTTAGGAAAGTATGCTATCAGTTTCAAATTTATCGGTGCAATTTGGCAAAAGAGTTTTGTTCGATGAGGTAAGTACCCAGTTTACCACGGGAAATATATATGGTATTATCGGGGCAAATGGTGCGGGAAAATCGACGTTTTTAAAAATTATTTCCGGTAAGCAAGATCCAACTTCTGGACAAGTGCATTTAGAAAAAGGGAAACGAATGTCCGTGCTTGAACAGAACCATAATGCTTATGACGATTTTATGGTACTGGAAACGGTGGTCCGCGGAAATAAGGAGTTGTTTGAAATAAAAAGTCAGATTGATAAACTTTATGAAGACTATACAGATGCCAACGCCGAAAAAATAGGTGAGCTCCAAGTTGCCTTTGAGGAAATGAACGGATGGAATGCAGAAAGCGATGCAGCAACCCTCTTATCACATCTGGGTATAGATGAGAGTTTCCATTATACTTTAATGAAGGATTTGGACGGGAAGCAAAAAGTTCGTGTTTTGTTGGCCCAGGCACTTTTTGGTAATCCAGATGTTTTGATAATGGATGAGCCTACCAACGACCTTGATTATGAAACCATTACCTGGCTGGAGAATTTTTTGGCCAATTATGATAATTGCGTAATCGTGGTTTCCCACGACCGTCACTTTTTAGATTCGGTTTGTACACATATTAGCGATATCGACTTCGGAAAAATAACCCATTATAGTGGAAACTATACCTTTTGGTACGAAAGTAGCCAGTTGGCCGCTCGTCAACGCGCACAGCAGAACAAAAAGGCTGAGGAGAAAAAGAAAGAACTCCAAGAGTTTATTATGAGGTTTAGTGCCAACGTGGCAAAAAGCAAACAGGCTACTTCCCGAAAGAAAATGATTGAGAAGTTGAACATTGAAGAGATCAAGCCATCTAGCCGTCGATATCCTGCTATAATTTTTGATAGAGAGCGCGAAGCAGGCGATCAGATTTTAAATATTGAAAATCTATCTGCTTCCATTGATGGAGAGACATTGTTTCAAGGCGTAAATCTAAATCTGGCAAAAGGCGATAAAGTGGTTATTTTTTCAAGGGATTCCAGAGCGGCTACGGCTTTTTATGAAATATTGAGTGGTAATATTAAACCGGATACCGGAAGTTATCAGTGGGGAATCACCACTACCCAAAGCTATCTGCCATTGGATAATGAGAAGTTTTTCCAAAACAACCTTTCTTTGGTTGATTGGCTTCGTCAATATGCCAAAACGGAAGAAGAACGAGAAGAGGTTTACTTAAGAGGTTTCTTGGGGAAAATGCTTTTCAGCGGGGAAGAAGCATTAAAGAAAAGCAATGTTCTTTCGGGAGGGGAAAAAGTACGCTGTATGTTAAGCCGAATGATGATGATGCGTGCCAATGTCCTTATGCTGGATGAACCTACAAACCACTTGGACTTGGAATCGATTACGGCTTTTAACAACTCTCTTAAAAACTTTAAGGGAACAGTATTATTGACAACCCACGACCACGAATTTGCCCAGACTGTTGGAAATAGGGTAGTGGAGCTAACTCCAAATGGAGCCATTGATCGATATATGAATTTTGATGAGTATATGGATGACAAAAAGATCAAGGAGCAACGGGAAAAGATGTATTCTGCGGAAGCTCAATAAAAATTAATGGAAATAGAAAAGTGGTGTGGACTTATTAAAAGTTTACACCACTTTTTTTATAGAGTTCTAATCCTTACTTCTGGTTACTCACTTCCTCACCGATATCCTGAAAAAATTCATCGATGATGGGTTGTGCTCTTTCCATTTCGTCATTCCGGATAAAAATCATCATTTGATTGGCAATGCTTGCGGCAAACCCGGCTCTTATGGCGCTTTCGTGGTCATCCCGCTTTACTGGACTGATTCCAACTTCATTCAATCTTGCTACCAAGCCCATTGCCACCAAAGAAGGTCCTGTGTATATTCTTTTAATATCCGACATAAATTTATTCCTCAATTTCTGCAATAAAAGCATCTGCAATAGGCTGTGCTCTAACCAACTCATCTTCACGGACAAAAACCCTTATCTGATCGGAATAATTGCTTCCCGATCCAAACATGATCGCATTTTGTTGGTCATCCCGTACGATTGGTACAATGCCTATTTCCTCTAATCTTCCCACAAGGGCTTCGGCCATTAAAATAGGACCGGTATAAATGCGAACTGTTTCTTCTCTAATTTCAGACATAATTATTTCATTTATTCATCAAGTACTAAAATACTAACTTATTTTCGACTTTGACTTGAATAATTCTGTGAAAACTTTCATAAAAGCGATGAGAGAGATTTCAAAAACAATTTACCTAATTAAAATTGACGAATAAAAAAACCGTCCCAATTTAAATTTGAGACGGCTTTCAGTTCTACTGAAAAATAACTAGATTATTTCTTGATAAGTCTATAGGTATTTTCATTTCCATCGATAATAACTTTCATCAAGTAAGCTCCAGTTGGCAAATTACCCATTTCCAAAGTAGGAGTTGCGTTATTTGGCTGCAAGCTGATTACCTGTTGGCCCAATAAGTTATAAACTACAACATTTTGGATTTCGGTATTTGCTTTTAGCGCTAAAGAGTTTTCCACGGGGTTTGGATAATAGGTGAAACCTTGGAATACTTGATCTTCAATGCCAACAGTTTGGCAATTAATAGTTGCTACCCAACCCGCTCTGGTTACCTGAAAGTCACTTCTAAATACAAAAGTTAAGGCACCACTTGAATGTGTTGAAGTAAATGATCCTGGACTGGATTGTCCATAATATCCACCAGCAGGGAAATTTGGAGTCGCAGGATTTCCACTATCAAATAAAGGGTAAGTAGCATCGGGTCCGTTGTGGATATATAATACATCCCAGCCAAAGTCAACATCAAAAGTTAAGAAGTTAACTGTTACAGCATCTCCAGGAACTTCTGGTGAAATAATGGTTGTAACATTCTCATTGTTTCCATAATTTCCATTTGCTCCCCCAGTGTCATAGAAAATCTCGCCGCAAGTAGGAGGAACTACAGCTGTCTTGAAAGTGGTTGGACCGGCCAATGCACTAAGATCCCCATTACCACAATCAGATTTCACGTAAAAATCATAAACAGTATAAGGGTTTAAACCTGTAACGGTAACTGAATGGGTAGCTTCTGGTGTAGTACCAGTTGCAAAGGGAGTTCCCGTTGGGTCGTCACCGCTTTCAAAAATAAACCATTCGTAACCATTGCTCGCATTTGCAACCAAATCCCATTTAAGTTCTACGGAATCCTGAGTAATATGATGGGCTATTAAGTTATTTGGCTGAAGGCAAGTTGGTGCTTCAGCCACCATAACATCATCTACATCAATTCCGCGTGCGAAATTAGATTTTCCCTCAAAAGCGATATAATAATCGGCGCTTGGGTTGGGAAGGTTCAAGATAACTTGAGTCCATACAGTGTGTTCGGTAGTATAACTTTGGCCAATTTGAGTCCAAGTTCCACCCGCACTGGTTTTGTAGAAAACACGGAGTTCATCTACATCACCAATCCAATTTGCATTTGCAAAGTAGAATGTAAGCTGTGGAGATGTCAATGAAGTTAGATCCATTGCGGGAGAAACCAATTTGGTTTTTTCAGTCATTGACTCAATTTTAAATTGTGCCATCAACTCTCCGGTTCTAGGTGTTACGGAATTATTTCCGTTCGTTGTAACATATTTCCAGTCGGTAGGTATACCAGCAACATACTCGTTTGTCCAGCAATCTCTAGTTCCTGAAGAATTTTCAAACGATTCCACAAAAGGGAAAGAATCTATTGCACCACCACAAAGAGTAGAAAATCCTTTAGGTCCAGCTGGAAATGGAGTTCCCGAACCGCAAAGTGGAGTAACATAAAACTCATAATATGTAGCAGGGGAAAGACCTGTCAAAGTTTCTCCAATGGTACCGTCATTATCCAGAACTACTGTTCCTGTACCAAGTTCAAATCCTGCCGGGCCATATTCTATTTCCCATTCAGTTTCGCTTCCGGTTGGATTCCAACTAAGTTCGGCGGAGGTTTGGGTAACATTGCTTACTGTAAGGTTTGTAGGCTGTGGACAATCAACCATAGTACAACTTCCTTGAATACTGAATACAGCATCAAAACTTCCAGGATTAACCATCCAAGGTTCATTTTGATACTTAATCACCGCATAATTACCAATATGATTGGCGCTGGTCATTTCAATTCCGGTGGTGGAAGCGGGATCTAAGGCGGTGGCACTAATTTGAATCCAGTAAGTTGCTGCCTCATTATTTGCGCCTCTTGTAAAATCTCTTGGAGTAGGGAGCTCAACAGTTACTTCCCAAGTATCTATACCATCAAAAGCACCAATTAGTATTTGTGAAGTAGGAGAAAGATTTTGAATAGCCGCACCCATTTGGGCACCGGGTTCTCCATCATTATCTTCGTAAAATACTATCCCTACGTTGTTAACCCCACCCGCAGCAACAATATTGGCAGTTACCGTTTCAGCTGAAAAGTTTATAGTACTTGCACTAACAATAAAATCGTCGGCAATCTTATATCCTGAATTGGGATGGATAACATAGGCTGCTTCAAAGTTATTTCCAACTTGGGTCTGTCCGCAGCCCTCAGTATCCATAGTTCTAAAAGTAATGGATTGGGAGGGGATACTTTGTTCCCCTACACCGCAAACGGCAGTAACATATATCTCATAATTTGTATTAGAATCCAAACCCGTAAGAACGGTATTTGGAGTTCCATTAACTGGAACTTGGGTCCCAGTTCCCAAAACAAATCCGGGAGCACCGTACTCAAGAATCCATTCAGTTTCTGAACCACCGGCTGTCCAAGAAACCTCTACAGTTCCATCGGCTAGGGGAGTGGCCTCCAGAGCGGAAGCAGGAGGACATGAAATTACATTGTCCACCACAGAAAAATCATCGAAATAAATATAATAACCATCCGTATTGCTATCAGGAATATGAATCGCAATATGAACTATTCCGGAATAATCACTTAAATCGATTGTATGTAGAGTAGGTCCTGCAGTATTAACAAGAGTTCGGGGTAAGATTATATTTGTAAAGTCTTCCACATCATTCTCAGTCGTTGATAATACAACTTCAAATTCATCCGGCTGACCGGCATTTAACAACAAAGTATAAAACTTTAAAGTTTGGTTTCCATTCAGGTTCAAAGGAGGCAATATTAAGTAGTCGTCGTTATTACCATTATTGAAATCTGTATACATTCCAACAGCAATTGAGCCTCCAACGCCAAATCCGTTGTCACTTTCAAAAGTTCTGGCATCGTCATTATGGTCCACTACAGTCCAACAGGAAGGAACAGCAGGAGTTTCAACTCCTTCGAAATTTTCAGTCCAAGGAAATGAACCAATGGGTGTACAAGTAGTTGAAAATTGTTTTGGACCTGCCCAAGCACTAATATCACCACTTCCACAATCAGAATTTACATAAAAGTCGTATTCTGTAGCAGCGGAAAGTCCAGTAATGGTTTCCCCTAGAGTGCCGTCGGTATCGGTAATTATAGTTCCATTTCCTGGCGTGAAACCTGTGGGCCCATACTCGATATTCCAGGTAGTTGCAGATCCATGTTCTGTCCAAAGTAAATGGGCAGAAGTAGTGGTTAGGTTTTTAACCCGAAGATTGGTAGGTGCCAAACAAGAAGGTCCTGCGGCAACTGATACATCATCTAAGTCAATACCACCACCGAAATTAAATTTTCCTTGAAAAGCAATATAGTAGTCATTCGATGCTTCGGGAAGGTTTAAGGTAACTTCAGTCCAAGCGGGATTTTCATAATTATAAGTATCACCTATTTGGGTCCAAGCACCCGTTGCGCTAGTTTTATAAAACACTCGCAATTCATCAACAACCCCGATTCTTATATTTGCAAAAAAGAAATTCAATTGAGGATTTTGAACTCCAGTTAAATCAAGGGAAGGCGTAACCAATTTTGTGATAGCACCATAATTAGTGTGCTTAAATTCGGCCATACGTGTACCGGAATGCGGAGTTACACCAAAAGGATTTTCGGTAACCATATTCCAGTTTTCTGTACTCACAACATATTCATTCGTCCATCCCGCGGGCAAAGTCGGGGAGTCGAAACTTTCATTTAAAATTTGAGCACTGACCTGCCAACTACAGCAAGCAATGAACAGGGATAGAATTAGAGTAATCTGTTTCATTATATAGGTTTTAGTTAATAATCCGCGCAAGGTATTAAACCTATGTATTAGGGTCAAAGGAAAGTAAGTTAATTTATGAGTGTATTGTCAAGAAAAATACCTATACAAATAGATATTATAAAGAAATTAAAATTGAAGCAATCAATTAAAAAATAGATCTATATCTAAAGTAAATAATTGCGAAGATAGTTTGCTGAAGGTATCCTCTATGGAGTAATACATTGACTAAAATTAACCGTTATAATATTTGCTGTTCCAGATATCATTATTGAAGTTTTTCCCTTTGGCAATACCGTAAAAAAGGACAAGGCCGCCTACACCGTTAAGGATAATTAAGAAAAGAAAGATGTAATTTCCTGCATTCGGCGATTGTGAAAACCAGTGCATAGGTGAGAGTATTGTCAATATAACACTCAAAAAAACTACAGTAAAAGTCAAGTTGTCGAAATTTTTATATGGCCACATCAACAACTTTCGAAAGGGGTTAAGATCGCGGCCCCATTTATGGATCAGATAAAAATAACCATTTCCTATAGGAGCAAAAAGGAGAGGATCATCTGCATTTTCAAGCTTTAATAATTTCGCCGGAGCTACAATTTTAAAGTTTCCCAATTTGGTCTGGTGTTTATTTTCAATATCGCGGATTTTCGAAATCGCCTCTTCAGGAATCTCACCTTTAAAATAATGTGAATCCAAAAATCGTAGTCTATAGGTTACACAAATTTCTCTGATATCATTTAGGTGAAAAATACTTCTGGAATCCAATAAATCGAAGTCAAAATCATTTCCAGCATCGGTATTACTTTTTGTATTTAATGCCTTCTCTATTAACTGACGCTGTTTTTCATTCTCCCTAAAAATATGGTAAACTTCATCTAAAATATTTTCTTCCTTAATTCTTTGAGTACGTAGATTGAGCAATTTTTCCCTTATATCGATTCTTGAAAACATAACCTATGACTTTTATCAGTAATAAAATTACACAGTAGTCTTAAAGATTACAAATGTTTAACAGAAATTAATTTTATGGAATTTAAATTTAATATGAAGAACCTACAGTTTGGAGCATAAACCTGTGCGCGTCTTGAAGTTGATAATGTTTATTCTTATATTGTTTTTTGCTGGATTTGATACTTATGAAATTATTTTTACTTTTTTTAATGACTTTTACAATGAAACTCGGTATTGCCCAGAATTTTAATAAGAAGGCTATTCCGCTTGAAAATAGATCAAGCTTAGATAAGCTTATAGATGCTTCCAAAAACAAAAAGCTGATCATGCTGGGTGAAGCCAGCCATGGTACTCATGAATACTACGCTTGGCGCGATAAAATAAGCCAACGACTAATTAAAGATCACAACTTTAGTTTTATTGCAGTGGAAGGGGATTTTGCGAGTCTTTATAAGCTCAATAGATATGTAAAAAATTTGCAAGGTGCAGAGAACTCCGCACGAGAGGTTTTGATGCACTTGGAACGTTTCCCAACGTGGATGTGGGCCAACGAAGAAGTTGTTGCACTTGCAGAATGGCTAAGAAAGTATAACGACAATTTACCGCAAAAAGATAAGATCGGTTTTTACGGAATGGATGTTTATGACGAATGGCATTCCAAAGAAATGGTTTTGGAACTTCTTAAAAACACGGATGAAACCAGCTTTAATTTTGTAAAGGAAAATTACAATTGTTTCCATCCTTTTAAAGGAGATAGTTGGCAATATGCAAGGGCAGTAAAGGCAGGAAAAGAGGATTGTGCCACGGCGACAAAAAATGTCGTGGATTATATTCGAAACAATCGTCAGAAATTAAGCTCATTATCTGATGACGATTATTTCTATTTACTTCAAAACGCGATTGTATTTCATAATGCGGAAGCTTTTTATAGGGAAAGTGTCGCTGCAAAGGATTCGGCATCATGGAACTCGAGGGTATTCCACATGCACGATACCGTAGAAGATCTGCTCAGAATTTATGGGGAAAACTCCAGGGGTATTGTATGGGCGCACAACACACATATTGGAGATGCATCCTATACCAATATGCGGAATTACGGAGAAAAAAATATTGGTCAGCTCATGCGGGAAACTCTGGGAGAAGAAAATGTATTTTTAATAGGCTTTACTACTTATGAAGGAAAAGTAATGGCAGCACGTAGTTGGGGCGGGAGAATGGAGGAAATGAAAATTCCCAAAGCAATTCCGAAAAGCGTCGAGGCGCAGTTAAACCAAATTGGATATGAATCGTTATATGTTATTTTTGATAAGGAAGATCGTAAAAAGAAAAACCTCAAGGTAACTGGGAATAGGGCAGTGGGAGTTGTCTATAATCCCGAAATGGATCGACGACAATTTGTACCAACCCTAGTGCCTATGCGATATGATGCGCTTGTTTTCTTCAGGAATACCACCGCTTTACATGTTTTGAATAAATAATTATAACCTGTATATCCAATTAAAAGTTTTGAATACTTTGTGAATGGATTGAACGTTATCCCACTAATCAATGCATAATTATTATATTTACGACCTATAATTTTTTCCTATGATATTAAAGAATATTTCCGTTCTATTTTTTATAATTCTTTGCAGCAACGTTATTTCAGCACAAAAATATCTTTCCAAAGAAATGGCCGAGGTCAGTACGCAATGGAATGAAAATAAATTCACTTCCACAAAAACCTTTGCGGAAAACATTGCTGAAGCTTCCGAATTCACTATTCTTACAAAGATCTTAAAAGAAGATCCGGTTTCCGAAGAGATCAAGAAAAATGAAATGGTTACCATTTTTACTGTGAGTGATAGAGCATTTTCTAAAATGGAAAAGAAACAAAAGGATTCACTTCTTGGGAACAAAAATTTGATGAATTCCATGGTAAAGTATCTTATTGTTCCTGGACGAATTGATAAGCACGGGCTTAAGACCGAAGCAAAAAAACATAATGGAAAATTTTATTTGGCTACACTAAATGGTCAAAAATTGGGCGTCATCGAAAAAGAAGATCAGTTGTTTTTGGTTGATTCTGAAGGTCGGCAAGCGGCTATTATAGATGGGGATTTCTACTTTAAAAATGGTTTCTTTCACATTATCAACAATATAATTTTACCAGAAACTGAAGAATAACATTATATTTCATACATTTCATCCACTTGTATGTATTTCTATAAATATTCAATCCCTACGGATTGGGATTATCTACATATGAGAAGATTTAAGATCAGATGGTTCTATCTTTAAATGGCCCTCAGGCATAGAACCCAGAGGGTTCGCATATTTATAGCAAGAGGTTATTTGCGACGGGTTCGACCCCCTCGGGGTCGTATTTCATCCGCTTGTATTTTTTTTTATAAATATTCAATCCCTACGGGATTGGGATTTGAATGTTAAATAGGTTTGAGTTTTGTTATTCCAATCTTTAAAGAACTATCCAAGCCTTGAACCCAGGGGGTTCTTATATTTATAGCAACGAGTTAGGGCGGCAGTGTTCGACCCCGTCGGGGTCGTATCTCATCCGCTTGTATTTTTTTCTATAAATATTCAATCCCTACGGGATTGGGGCGGCTCAATTATAAGTAGGTTTGAGTTTTGTTCTTCCAATCTTTAAAGAACTATCCCAAGCCTTGAACCCAGGGGGTTCTTATATTTATAGCAAGGAGTTAGGGCGGCAGTGTTCGACCCCCTCGGGGTCGTATCTCATCCGCTTGTATGTTTTTCTATAAATATTCAATCCCTACGGGATTGGGATTTGAATGTTAAATAGGTTTGAGTTTTGTTATTCCAATCTTTAAAGATCTATCCAAGCCTTGAACCCAGGGGGTTCTTATATTTATAGCAAGGAGTTAGGGCGGCGGTGTTCGACCCCCTCGGGGTCGTATTTCATCCGCCTGTATGTTTTTCTATAAATATTCAATCCCTACGGGATTGGGATTTGAATGTTAAATAGGTTTGAGTTTTGTTTTTCCCATCTTTAAAGAACTATCCCAAGCCTTGAACCCAGGGGGTTCTTATATTTATAGCAAGGAATTAGCGCGGCAGTGTTCGACCCCCTCGGGGTCGTATTTCATCCGCTTGTATTTTTTTCTATAAATATTCAATCCCTATGGGATTGGGATTTGAATGTTAAATAGGTTTGAGTTTTGTTATTCCAATCTTTAAAGAACTATCCCAAGCCTTGAACCCAGGGGGTTCTTATATTTATAGCAACGAGTTAGGACGGAAATGTTCGACCCCCTCCGGGTCGTACTTCCTCTGTTTGTATGTTTTTCTATAAATATTCAATCCCTACGGGATTGGGATTTGAATGTTAAATATGTTTGAGTTTTGTTATTCCAATCTTTAAAGAACTATCCAAGCCTTGAACCCAGAGGGTTCTTATATTTATAGCAAGGAGTTAGGGCGGCAGTGTTCGACCCCCTCGGGGTCGTATCTCATCCGCCTGTATTTTTTTCTATAAATATTCAATGCCTATGGGATTGGGGCGGCTCAATTGTAAGTAGGTTTGAGTTTTGTTATTCCAATCTTTAAAGAACTATCCTAAGCCTTGAACCCAGGGGGTTCTTATATTTATAGCAAGGAGTTAGGGCGGCAGTGTTCGACCCCCTCGGGGTCGTATCTCATCCGCTTGTATGTTTTTCTATAAATATTCAATCCCTACGGATTGGGATTATCTACATATGAGAAGATTTAAGATCAGATGGTTCTATCTTTAAATGGCCCTCAGGCATAGAACCCAGAGGGTTCGCATATTTATAGCAAGAGGTTATGTGCGACGGGTTCGACCCCCTTGGGGTCGTATTTCATCCGCTTGTATTTTTTTCTATAAATATTCAATCCCTACGGGATTGGGATTTGAATGTTAAATAGGTTTGAGTTTTGTTATTCCAATCGTTAAAGATCTATCCCAAGCCTTGAACCCAGGGGGTTCTTATATTTATAGCAAGGAGTTAGGGCGGCGGTGTTCGACCCCCTCCGGGTCGTATCTCATCCGCCTGTATTTTTTTCTATAAATATTCAATGCCTATGGGATTGGGGCGGCTCAATTGTAAGTAGGTTTGAGTTTTGTTATTCCAATCTTTAAAGGACTATCCCAAGCCTTGAACCCAGGGGGTTCTTATATTTATAGCAACGAGTTAGGACGGAAATGTTCGACCCCCTCCGGGTCGTACTTCCTCTGTTTGTATGTTTTTCTATAAATATATAATCCCTTCGGGATTGGAGCCCTTAGGAAAATTCTTCCCAAACAACTAAAATTTTACATTTTTTCGAATTTAGTACCCTTGTCACCCTTGCCTATCGAAAGGCTACACTCTGGGAACCCTCGCAAAAAAATGAAAATCAAAGGTGAATTTACTTCTCATAAAATTGCAAGACATCCATTTTAATAAAGGTTCGTATCGACGGTTTTTCTCCACATTCCAAGCTTTAAAATAACCGGAAAATTGGGTGAAGTGGATTAAGATTAATTATAAAATGGGGGCATGATTAACTCGAAAACCGATTGGTTAGGTTATTTTTGCACGCCTGAAAGTTATGAACCCCCGTATTTTTAAAATTTTCCTATCCTTATCGGTCCTCTTCGGATCCTTTGTCGCACACGCTCAGTATATTGAAGTAGATGGCAATTCCTACACCCCAGAACAGTTAATAGAAAACATTTTAATTGACAGCGGTTGCATCGAAAATGTTTCAGTAATAAATACGATCGGGGGTAATTTTGAGGATGGCGATAAAAGTTATGGATACTTCAATTCCAATGGATCCAATTTTCCTTTCGAAAAAGGTTTGGTCCTTTCCACTGGAAAACTGACGAATGTTCCGGGACCAAATACAACTTTAAGCGACGATGATGCTCCCGGATGGGTTGGCGATCGCGATCTGGAAAGAGCCTTAGGCATAACCAATACAATAAATGCCACCATTATAGAATTCGATTTTGTTCCCAATGCCGATAATATCCGGTTCCGATATATTTTCGCTTCGGAAGAATACCAGCAAGGCGATCCGAATACCTGTCGCTTCTCAGATGCTTTTGCCTTTCTTATAAAACCGATTGGTGGCACTTATAATAACATCGCATTGGTTCCAGGTACAAGTACTCCCGTGCAGGTAACAACGGTTCATTCAGGAATTCCGGGAGCCTGTCCACCGATAAATGAAACTTATTTTGAAGGCTGGAATGGCCCTAACGCGGCAATTAACTTTAATGGACAGACCAAGGTTTTAATTGCAGAATCACCTGTTACTGTAAATCAGCAGTACCACATTAAGCTTGTTATCGCCGACCATGGCAATTACAGATATGATTCCGCTGTTTTTCTAGAAGGTGGAAGTTTTAATATTGCCGCCAACCTTGGACCTGACCGCAGTTTTGTTACAGATAATCCACTGTGCGAAAACGAAACTTATATTCTGGATGCTACGCCGGTAGGTTCTACCCCAATTTCATATAAGTGGTTTAAAAATAATGTTCTCTTACCTGGAGAAAATTCTGCTCAGCTTGTGGTAACTACCGAAGGAATTTATAGGGTAGAAATAGATTACGACAATAATTGTATTGCTACGGATGAAGTCTTTATTGAATACGACGGTCCCGTTCAGGTTCAGGATACAGATTTATTTCAATGTGAGCCTAATGCTGATGGCTTGGCAACTTTCAACCTTTACAATTCTGAAAGAGCGATCATCGATGGCGATCAATCGTTGCGGATTTTCTCTTTCCACAGAACATTTGAGGATGCGGAAAACTATCTTTCTCCGATAACAAATCCGAGAAGCTATACCAATATCGTTCCTGATGAAGAGGTATTCGCACGTGTTCTATCTGAATATAACTGTATTGGCGTGGGCAAGATAACCCTTAAAACGACCACTAATTCAGTTTCTCCATTTCAATTGGTTTCTTGTTCCAATGAAGGAACTCCGGGCATTGCTACTTTCGATCTTTCAGGAATTACGGCCGAATTGATGGACCTTTTCGGAAATACTTCCATCGTAAAATATTACCAGTCCTATTCCGAAGCAATTAGGCAAATCAACCCGATTGCTGTTCCTTTCACAAACACAAGCATGGGTTTGCAAACAATCTTTGCAAGAATTTCTGGAAATATCGGATGTTTGGGTACTGCTGAAATAACCCTTAAAGTAATAGACACTCCTGAATTTGAAGGGCCAGAAAGCCATATTTATTGTCTGGGCCAATTTCCAGCGAAAATCACACTTCCCTCTGGACTTATTGGAACAATTTCTAATGCCGAATTCCTCTGGTCCACGGGAGAAACCACATCTGAAATCCGCGTCAATGAGGCTGGAATCTATACCGTTACCGTAACCCGAAGCAGCCTTGTTTATGGGGAAACCTATTCCTGCACCAATTCCAGAAGTATTACTGTTATTGCTTCCGAGCCACCTCGTGTATCTTATGAGCTGGAAGGAAATTTTGGGGATCAAACCTTATTTGTTTTAACCTCCGGAGTAGGTGACTACGCCTTTTCACTAGAGAATGGTCCCTTTCAGCAAGATCCTGTTTTTGAACATTTAAGACCGGGAAAATATTTATTTTCCGTAAAAGATTTGAACGGATGCGGCACAACGACCATCACCGTTTATGTGCTTGGTTTTCCAAATTTCTTCACACCAAATAACGATGGAATCCATGACTATTGGCAGATAAAAGGTTTGGACGGAAGTGACCTACAATTGGAAAAGCTTCTGATTTTTGATCGTTTTGGGAAAGCTCTTCATAGCTTAAATTTTCATGGAAATGGTTGGGATGGAACTTACAACGGAAAACCATTACCATCTTCAGATTATTGGTTTAAGGCTGTTTTTAAGGATGGTGGTATATTTAAAGGGCACTTTACCTTGAAACGGTAAAGGAAATAAGGAACTATGTCGAATATAGTGGATATTGGAAATTTCATGTATCATGTCTGGTCGAGCGCAGTCGAGATTTCAAGACCTCTCGACTACGCACGAGGAGACCTATTTTCTATAAACTACTTTACTTTTATCCACTCAAAACAACATAGACGCGGAAATAAATTTTAAAAAAAAGAATATCAAACATCTTATTCCAATCCCGTATCTTTATCTTCAGGCCTACAGTCACATACATTGGATCCTCCGTCACAACAGGCATAATATCCATCTCCACAAGATACAGAACAATTAGAATAAATATCTCCAATTGTGCATGAGGTAGAACCCTCCCCACCACTTGTGCAGTCATCGTCGTCAATACCCTTATTCAGAAAGGTATCGGTATTGACCGAAGCCATATTTTTAACCAAACTATTGGCTTTAATCTTTATGGCATCTTTTTCAAACTTTCCAAATACAAATGTATTATCCTTAGCATACGCTATTTGATCACAAAAGTAAATCTTTTCATCAGTATTGAGATTTTTATAAAATTCTCTTCCCTGCTTATTATTTACTACAAAAGTAAGCCTTTCGTTTTTTGAATTCGAAAACCTAATTGCTTCCAAAGTATAAACAAAGGAGATTTTGTCTTCTTTTAAAAAAGAAACTAATGCTTTCCTCTCTTTAAGGCTATGGGGTAAAATGGTAATGACATTTTTATAATGGGTTTCTTTTTTATCAAAAAGAAAAACCACGCCATCGGATGCTTCCATTACTTTTTTGTTTTGAATGTTGTCTCTTGTAATAACCCCTTTATTTGCAATGGGGTTATGGGGCATTGGATTTTGTTTTAAGCTATTTTGAACCTCATTCTCTTTCTCAAAAGTTGAATTTTCTTCTTGACAACTAAAAGAGATCAAAAAGATTAGGCAAAATATAAATATTGATTGTAATTTTATGTACTTCATAATATTCAAGTTTTATTGTTCATGATTTTTTTTGAGCAAAGTGTCAGTCTTTTTGAGACGGTATTTGTTTTTTGTTGATAGTAGCTAATTTACGCATCAAATTGCAGTATAATTCATGTTTTTCCCAAGAATTGTCCTGAATCTCATTTGTAAATTACAAAAAAAAGATTTCCCAGGAAAATCATCTTGAAATACAGAGCTATGTTTAGCAAAATTTTAACGTTCTATTTTAAAAACTCCTTGCAGACCAAAAGCATGTTTCTCATATTCTAAACAACGGCAGATTCATATTTTGAGTAATTTTGTACCTCACTTATTTCTTTAGTTTATGTCGAAAACGTCCCCCCATAAAGCCTCCCAGATCGCTCTCGAACATTTCAAAATCAAAGCCCTGGCCACAAGGCTCAACAGCTATGTGGATGAGAATTTTTTATTGGAAACCAATTCTGGAGAAAAGTTTCTTATGAAAATTTCCAAGGAAGACAATGCGGAGCGACTGGATTTTCAAATCCAGCTTTTGGAACATCTTTCCCATAAGGAATTGCCATTTCAAATTGCAAAATCCGTTTTGGACAAAACCGGAAATGCGCTTTCTAAAATTTCTAACGATAAAACCGTTCGTTTGCTCACTTGGATACCCGGCCGGCTCTGGGCCACTGCAAATCCAAGGACGGATAATATGCGCAAAAATTTGGGAATGGTTGCAGGGAATTTGACAAAAGCACTGCAGGATTTTGATCATCCCGGCGCGCATCGTGAGTTTGATTGGGATTTGGCAAATGCCGCCTGGACCAATCGCCATGTCAAACGATTTTCAGGGAATGAAAGTGAAATGGTTACTTATTTCCAAAGAAGATTTTCGCAAATACAAGAAATATATAAAGCTCTTCCGAAAAGTGTAGTCCACAATGATCTAAACGATTACAACATCCTAGTTTCCCCAGATTACTCCAATCCTACGGTCGCAGGAATTATTGATTTTGGGGATTCTGTTTTCACGCAGACCGTTAATGATCTAGCTATTGCTCTAGCTTATGCCATAATGGATCTGCCAGATCCACTTTCTGCGGCCTTGGATGTTATTAGCGAATATAATAAAAAGTATAAATTCGCTGAAAAGGAACTGGAATGTCTCTACACCTTGGTGGGAATGCGTTTGGTGACCACAGTTGTAAGTGCCGCTATTAAGAAACGGGAATTTCCCAAGGAAGATTATTTTGTTATCAGCGAAAAACCTGCTTGGGAATTATTAGAGAAATGGTTTCAAATAAATGAACAATTCGCGGTTTATTCGTTTAGAGAAGCTTGTGGACTGACTGCACATCCATTGGAAAGGAAGTTTGCAGCCTGGGCAAAGAATAATCAGGTTTCACTGAAAACGGTTTTCCCTACTCTTCATTTTGATAAGGTCACAAATCTGGATATGAGTGTGGGCAGTACTTTATTGGGCAATTTGGCCGAATATGCAGATCCTGAAGTTTCGGAACTTAAATTGCAGCAATTCCGAAAACATCATCCAGATTCGATTGTATTAAACGGTTATCTGGAAGCGCGACCTTTTTATTCCACGGCAGCTTTTAAAACCGAAGGTAATAATGGCCCGCGATACCGCACTGTTCATTTGGGAACGGATTTTTGGATATCTGCAAAAACGCCAGTTCATGCGCCATTTGCTGGCAAGGTAAAAATTGCCCACAACAATAATTACGACAAGGATTATGGTCCCATGCTTATTCTGGAACATCAGTTTGAAGGCAATGTTTTCTATACCCTTTACGGGCATTTATCAATGAGTTCACTTCAAATTTCTAGAATAGGGCAGACCGTAAACAAGGGAGAACTTATCGCTTATATAGGAGAATCGCAAGAAAATGGCAATTGGGCGCCACATCTGCATTTTCAGATTATAATGGATTTGTTGGACAATAACGAGAATTTTAACGGAGTAGCCCTTCCTTCGGAAATAGCGGTTTGGAAAAGTATTTGCCCAGATCCGGATTTAATTTTCAAAGAGGAATTAAATGCTTTGGAAAACCCGGTTCCTGAAAATAAACTTCTTGAATTCCGAAAAGAACATTTGGGAAAAGGATTGAGTCTCTCTTATGATAAGCCGTTACATATTGTTCGTGGTGAAGGCGTTTATTTAATTGATAAAGATGGTCAAAAGTATCTCGACACTGTAAACAATGTTAACCACGTAGGCCACCAGCATCCAAAAGTAGTGCAGGCAGGCCAACGCCAAATGGCCGTTTTAAATACGAATACACGATATCTTCACGAGGAAATCGTGCAATACGCAGAAATGTTATTAAAAAAATTGCCGCCACATTTGTCTGTAATCCATATAGTAAATTCAGGAAGCGAAGCAAACGAACTTGCATTGCGAATGGCGAAAACCGTAACTAAAAACGAGGATTTTATCGCTATAGAAGTTGGATACCACGGAAATACCAATGCTGCAATGGACGTGAGTTCGTATAAGTTTGATGCCCTTGGAGGAAATGGAAAACCTAAAACCACCCATGTTCTTCCCTTGCCCGATTCATTTAGAGGAAAATATACTGGTGAAAATTGCGGAATAGATTACGCAGCACACACGAAGGAAATTATTCAAAGATTGAAAGTTGAAGGGAAAGAAATTGCCGGATTTATCGGTGAAAGCATGGTAAGCTGTGGCGGACAAATTGTGCCACCTTCCAACTATTTTCAGGAAGTTTATAAACACGTTCGAAATGCTGGTGGTATCTGTATTGCAGATGAAGTCCAGACCGGTTTTGGTAGAATGGGAAAAACTTTCTGGGCATTTGAACTTTATGAGGTGCTTCCAGATATTGTAACAATGGGAAAACCTGCTGGAAATGGACATCCTCTAGCAATTGTTGCGTGTACGGAAGAGGTTGCAACCAAATTTAATACAGGAATGGAGTATTTCAACACTTTTGGAGGAAATCCTGTTTCCTGCGCAATTGGCAGAGCCGTTTTAGAAGTGATAGAAGAGGAGAAACTTCAGGAAAATGCCTTGAATGTGGGTGGATTTTTAAAATTTGAATTACTGAAACTCCAAAAGGATTTTCCAATTATTGGAAATGTTAGGGGAGAAGGTCTGTTTTTGGGATTTGAGTTAAACAATTCAAACAAAGAACCGCTTCCAGAACAAACAAATTATCTAATGAATAGAATGAAACAATTGGGAATACTTATGAGCATCGACGGTCCAGATCACAATGTTATGAAAATAAAACCTCCGCTAGTTTTCAGCAAAGAAAACGCGGAGGAATTAATAGCAAGGTTAAAAACAGTTTTTGCTGAGGATTTTCTGAAGGAATTTTGAGAGAACCTTATCTCAGTATCGCTCCAAATTCACTCTCAAATTTGTGTTTCAACTTATTCATTATTTTATCAACCTGAGTATCCGTAAGGGTTTTGTGCTCATCTTGAAAAGTAAAGTTAATCGCATAACTCTTTTTTCCCTCTGGTAGGTTTTTTCCTGTATATACATCGAATAGGGTAACTTCTTTTAGAAGCTTTTTCTCTATACCTTGAGCAGCCTTTTTCAGATCCTGAAACTGAACAGATTCATCTAGCAAAAGTGCGAAATCCCGCTCTGTACCTGGAAATTTCGGAATTGGTTTCAAGTTGAAGTTTTTATTCGAAATTTGTCTAAGTACGGCTTCCCAATTAAAATCCGCATAGAATACTTCTGCATCAACATCTAGTTTTTTGGCGATGGACTTTCTAATAATTCCGAATTCTACAAGATCTTCTTTATTTCTTCGGAAGGTAAGTCCTTCAGAAAAAATATCTGTTTCAATTCCTTCTTCAGTATATCCGCTAAGCCCGAGTCGTTCTAAGATAACGGAAACCGTTCCTTTTCCGAAGAAGAAATCACTTTCTATTTTACTTCCAACAACACTCCAATTTTCTTCAATCCGCTTTCCGGTAATAAAAAGAGAAAGATGCTTTTTTTCTGTTCTACCACCTGGGAAAGAGTGATATGTTTTTCCGAATTCAAACAAACGCAAATCGTTATTTTTCCGATTACTGTTGTACTCTATGGTCTCTAAACCTGAAAAAAGCATGGACTGGCGCAATACCGAAAGATCTTGGCTTAAAGGGTTTAACATCGTTACATTAAAGCTATCCTTTATCGACTCGCTTAACCCACTGTACTTTGGAGTGGTCAAGGAATTATTCATCATCTCGTGAAATCCAAGTGCAGTTAATTGTGAGGCAATCGTATTTTGAACAGAATAATCTTCACCTCGCAAAACGGTTGCGGTTGAAGCATTGAGTTTTTCGCTGAACTTGATTTCGTTATAGCCATAAACTCTCAAAATCTCTTCAATCACATCCACGTCACGGGTAACATCGCTCCGATACGGAGGAATGCTCATACCGATACCGGTTTCAGTCATGTTATTGATTTTAATCTCAAGAGAAGTAAGAATTTCCTGAATGGTTTCCTTTGGAATTACTTCACCGATTAGCTTATTGGCTTTTTCAAAATTCAAAAATACCTGATGGTCCTCTATTTTCTTATGATATAGATCCACCAAGTCACTGGTTACGTGGCCTCCCGCAACCTCAATTATTAAAATCGCCGCTCTGCGCAGTACGTAATCGGTAATATTTGGATCCACAGCTCTTTCAAACCGAAAAGAAGCATCGGTGCTAAGACCGTGTCTCTTGGCCGTCTTTCGGATACAAACAGGATTAAAATAAGCGCTTTCCACGAAAATACTCGTAGTCTCTTCCGACACTCCACTATTCAATCCGCCATAAACTCCCGCAATACACATTGGTTTTTCACCATCGCAGATCATAAGGTCCTCATCGCTTAATTCTCTTTCTACCCCATCAAGGGTTGTAAATTTTGTACCATTTGGTAGTGTTTTTACGTTAATGGTTTTCCCTGCAATTTTCGCCACATCAAAAACGTGGAGTGGCTGTCCCAATTCATGTAGTACGTAATTACTCGCATCCACAATATTGTTAATGGGAGAAAGCCCTATGGAGCGAAGTCTGTTTTGAAGCCAAATAGGAGAGGGGCCAACTTTAATTCCGCTAATGGTGATGCCACAATATCGCGGTACCAGAAGCGGATTTTCAATATTAACATCGATTTTTAAGGTGCGGCTCACTACTGTGAACCGGCTTGAAGAGGGAGTATTGATTTTTGATGAAATTCCGTGACGGAGCAAGCCAGCGCGAAGATCGCGTGCCACACCCCAATGGCTCATGGCGTCCGAACGATTGGGAGTTAAACCAATCTCAAATATTTTATCATTCTCAATTTCAAATACTTTGGAAACCGCGGTTCCCGGTTGAAGTTTGGCATCGAGCACTATTATTCCGTCATGGGAATCTCCTAGACCAAGTTCATCCTCGGCACATATCATTCCTTCACTTACTTCTCCACGAATTTTTCCCTTATTGATAGTCCAAGGTTTATCTTCGGCATCATATAGGGTTGTACCCACAACTGCAACTGCAACTTTTTGTCCCTTGGCCACATTTGCCGCGCCGCAGACAATCTGTAGGATTTCTCCATTCCCAACATCAACTTTGGTGACTTTTAACCGATCGGCATTTGAGTGTGGTTCACATTCTAGCACGTGACCAACAACAACGCCTTCCAAACCGCCTTTTACAGAAGAAAAATCTTCAATTCCTTCTACCTCGAGACCGAGATTTGTAAGGAGTTCCCCGGTTTTTTCAGCATCCCACGGAAGTTTGATAAATTGTTTTAGCCAGTTGTAGGAAATATTCATAGGTGTGTATTCTTAAACGATTGCAAAGATAATATTCTATTGGTTATTGTTCGGACTTTTGGATAATGAATAATCTCTGATGTTTAATGTATAATCTCTAATGCAAAATGAATATTTAAGCCGGAAAAAATGTTTTCAATGATTAAATAATACTCAATAAAAATAAAAAATAAATAATACACCTTTTAAAAAAGATTTATTTGTCCTATAATTTGCAAATCAGTTTTCCTTTTTACTATATTTAATGCGACCTAACTATCTTATATTATGAAACTGATTTCTTATCTTTCCTTAATTCTACTCCTAATAAGTTGTAAATCTGAAAAAAGAATTAATACCGTGGAAGTAGCTCCGCCGGAACGTGGAGAATTGAGTATGGATTCTCAAATCTTTTTAGGCAACAGACTCTTTTCTGAGAAGAAGTGCATCACCTGCCATGATGTTAACCGTGTAAAAAAAGGTCCGAGTGTTAAGGAAATCGTGGCAGTCTATAAAGAAAAAGACGGGGATATTGTTTCGTTTTTAAAAGGGAATAGCAAACCCATCGTAGCTACAGATCCTGAACAAATTGCTATAATGCAGGAGAACATTGAAGGCTTTTTAAAGAATATTTCGGATGTGGAAATGAATTCCATCGCCACTTATATGATGCACGTCGATGAATTATATGGGAATTAGATTTCATATCTAATTGAAATGATTTTCCTCCCGATTGCGCTCCACAACTTCTTTAATAGGAATGCCATCAATAAAAACATTCTTAATTACGGCCTCACCTTTTTTAATGGCGACCAATGCATATACATTTTGGGTGGAATCTCTTGCGGATTCGTGATAGGCCCATTCCGCTTCAGGAGCTTTGGTTTCTTCCATATAAAACTTGTGGAAAGGGTAGGAGATAGTTATGTTTTTTGAATACATTCCCGATAGGTAATCCACTTTTGCTTTTACGTAATCCTTATTATCATCAGGTTTTACCTTTGAGATGGATTGGATCTTTGCAAATCCCTCGGAATCGGGTTTTAGGATCACATAAACTTCTTTGGCCTCAAGCCACTCCTCTGTAGATTTTACCGGAAAGCTGTTCTCTTTAAATTGAAGGATAATATACTTTCCCCGAAATAAATCTGTAGGATCGACAGGGGCTACCTCAAATTTGAATTCCTTTCCTGTTTTCAAGATATTCTCCTTATCCCATATCATTTTTGCTGGGACCAACAGTTGAACCATTGCCACGACAATAAACGCTGTTATTAAAATCTGCTTCTTAGTCATTTTTCTTTCTCCTTTTAAGCATCAGATAATTCGCAATAAAAAAACCAAGACCAATAACCATCAGTAATAAGCCACGGATAATAAAACTCAAATCGCTATTTATAAATCGGATTATTATCCAAACGGTAATAATGGAAAGTCCAAAATTTAATATCCCAAGATTTCCTCGTCTTGCCCCTTCAGTAATCGTGAGTATGCTTAACACAAGAATAATCAGGTTGATGAGAATTACGGGAATTTGTGAAAAATATCCCAGGATAAAAATGGGAATAAAGAGCAAGAAAATAATGGAAAAGGGCGGGAGCTCTCTAAACGATCTGCCTTTTTGCTGCTTGTATAAATACAGCAATGCACCCGCGGAAATAACTAAAGATGCCCAGAATTCTCCAGTGGTAATTAAGTTTCCGAAAGAATATTTTTCTCCGTTCAAATCGGTCCAAAATCCTTGAAAACTCGCCATAAACAATAGAATTAAAGTTCCAATTGATCCAATCACCTTGTATGGATTGTTCCTCAAACTTTTATCGATAAAAAACGAGTTGTTCCCAATAATATAAAGCAGCCCAAAAAGACTGAAATATGCAATAAAGATTAATGAACCCGAATCTGAAGTAACAGTGGCAAGAGCAATGGTTAGTGATAAGGGAATGAGCCAGTTTTCTATAATTAAAAAGTTGCTCTTTGGCTGCTTTTTAAATAATATAAAGTACTGCGGAAGTACGGCGAGCAGCAAAAGCCAATAGTAGTGAGAATCTGAATTTAAATATGAAAAATAGCGCAGTTCCATTACATAGTAGGTAATTCCCATTACGTACAATAGAGCCCCCATGGATGATTTCATGATATAAATAAGCGGAAGGGAAAGGAGCAGCCAAATAAGAAGGAAGGAACTCAAATCTCCCGAAATATGGTAAATCTGACTAATAAGTGAATTGCAAGCGCCAATAGCAAAAATGAGAAAGGTGGTTGCGCTTTCTTTCCAAACTTTATTCGTTGGTTTTCTCACCAATACAAAAGCGCAAATAATCTGAGCAATAACTAGGGGTAAAAAAGAAAAAAATGTTTTGGTATTAGTGGAAAGTTCATCCCAATTGTGGGCGATGATCAATATAATCCCCAATCCAATGAGCAGTGCACCCAAAATCCCGAAAGCTAGAAAAAGCCTATTGGAGGAAGATCCATCTTTGCTTTTGTAGTACTGCCGAATCTTTTCTGCAGTATCCGGAGTAATAATTCCAGCTTTTAATAATTCGGGGATATCCCTTTGTACGCTCATCTTGGCTTTTGGTTCTGATGTTGGGTTAAATCATTTCCTGGGGCTCCAGAACTCGTCAATGGGATCACCTTTAGAGGAAAGTCCGGTGTGATGCCAGTTGCCATTCTGCACTTCGTAATCAAATTGTAGTTGGAGACCTACCCTGGAATTATCCCGAGAAAAAAATTCAATATTTTCGGTATAAATGCCATCTTCAGTGGTATATGTACCACCGCCGGTAGCCATAAATTGTTTCGTTTCGGTATTGTAAGCAATCCATTGAAAACGCGTTCCAGACAATATTTTCATTGTCTTTCGGGGCGTATCAGTATCTCTTAATTCCGTTTTTCCCTCTATGTTTCTTCCAGACATAAGCCAGGCACCGTGTAAAACTCCAGGGGTATTATCATCAATTCTTTTCAACGTAATTCCCATTGCTGGGATTTCAAGGGTAGAATCTTTTAAGGAAATCTCAAAACTAAATTCCCTGCCCACATTTTCAGGATTTGCTGAATCAAATTCCACGGTTTCGGTCATAGTATTGCCATCAAGTTTCCAAGAACCGCCATTGGTAGAAACAAAGGCTCCGGTATCTGCGTCATAGACAGCTATAGATTGATGCTTCTCAGAAACAATTAAAACACTTTTCAGGTTTCCTCTTTCTTCTGAGGTGTGAGCACCTTCCCAAGCGCCGATAATACTTTGGGCATTAATACCGAGTGATAGGAAAGTGCAAACCAGGAAAAGGATTGTTTTAGTCATATTGTGAAATCGAAATGTGGATATTGCTTTTCGCACTAAAAATACATTTAATTCTGTTGATTTCCTGAGTTAGCCTAAAGTGAGGGTAAAAATCTAAATTTGAATCTTTGTTTCAATTTATAAATCTCCGTAATAGACTATTTAATGGATATAGTAAGCAACTGGTAAAAGTTTTTTGTATCTATTGCTTTTATCACGTAACTACCTTTATTTAAAACTAGGACCGGATTTTCATTTCTATTTTCAACTTCCAAAATATCCAGTGGTACAGCATCATTTTTAATTTCCTCTTCACTTTTGAATGCCATCAACATAATCGGGAAATAGAGTGTAATGCTTTTTAAATCTATAGAAACACTTTTCTTTCCATCATAGAACAGCCAATCAGGTCTCCCATTTATATATTTGGTAAAAGGATGAAAAACAGTAATATCTGTCCAACTGCTATCTGTAACGGTTTTATATGGAATATCGTCATCGTTCAACAAAACCGATGGCTCCTTTAATTTTAATTCTACCAACAAAGGATTGCTCAAGGTTTTGGAACTCTTTTCTGAAAATTTATCCTGGGCTATGGTTAGTGGATCGATACCAGTTAAATCTTTAAGCCGCTCGGCCATTGATTTCTCCCAATAGGGGACAATACCTTCACGATTATGGCCGTAGCCTACATAAATCAAGGCTTTATCCTCTGGATGTTTTTGAAGAATACTATAAATATTATCTGCCTGATTCTGTTCCCTTATCTTTCCGTCCACCCCTCCCATAGTTTCATAGGGAAAGATGGTAAATCCGAGTTTTAAAGCTTTCCGCACAAAATTACCATATTGTGGATTGCTGCTATAAAATCCTGAAGCGTCAATGGGATATTCACGCTTATTTAATAGGGTGTCGGCATTTTCTCCATTGGATAAGGTTTCCAAAAACAATAATTTATATCCATTTTTATACAAATCTGCTAACAAGGATTCTGCAAAAACTCTATGCGAATTATTGTGGTGCGCTTCATTCAGGATGATCAGTCTGTTGTTCAAAGATTCCTTTATAATGTAGTCCTTCGCGGAAAGAATGCGAAATCCGTTTCTAATATAATTACTATCTATAGATTCAGATCTTGCAGAATTTCGAGGGATGGAATCCCAAAAGTACAATGCCTTTTTAAAATCTGATTTTATTGAATATAAAGTTGCTGCATATTCATAATCCGGATCTAACGCATCTTTATGCGTTATTGAATCAATTTGTGAACTGAATTTATAATGGTTTTTCACTTCCGATTTTTTTTTAAACCCCCAATTCTCAGTGCTCTTGCACATGGACAAACTGAAAAGCATAATTGGCATAAGCAGGAACCGAAAAATCTTTTTCATAAGAATAAGGGTTAAGAAATAATGTGAAATTCGAATTTTAAAAATTAAAGTTACGATTACTGAAGCAATGAATTTTTTCTTTTCCAAAATAAATAGGGGGAAGAGCAATGCACTTAGGACTTCCTATGGATTGAAGTGAGCTTAAATTGCTTCATCAATTAGTAATAAACGTGTTCTAAAAACGAAAGATTTTGCACTTTTGCGTCTCGCCGATGTGCCGAGAAATCCCCTAAGTTGTTTTCGTGAAGGAAGTAAGCAGTAAATTCAAAATCTACGCAAGGAACGCTTAAAGAAGGCGACAAAGGTTATATTGTTAAAGGCTCACCTTCCTCTACAAGAGAATATTCAGGGCAGAAAGCAATATTTGAAAAAGGAGAAATTAATTCAGTAAATAAGATTATAATGGAAAACAAAATGAAAATAGAAATCTGGAGCGACGTAATGTGTCCATTTTGTTATATAGGAAAAAGAAATTTTGAATCGGCTTTGGAGCAATTTTCCGATAAAGAGGAGATTGAAGTAATATGGAAAAGTTTCCAGTTAAATCCTTACATTCCTGAAATACCAAATGAAAGCTATCAGGATTATCTCATTAAACACAAAGGAATGAGTGCCGAACAAGTGAAGGGAATGTTGGATAACGTTACCCAAATCGCAAAGCGAGCGGGATTGGAATTCAATCTCGAACAAGCGGTGATCGTCAATTCAATGAATGCACATAAGATTATACAGTTTGCCAAAACAAAGGGTTTAGGTGATGAAGCGGAAGAAAGATTGTTTCACGCGTTTTTTACAGAAGGAAAAAATATAGCCGACTTAGACACATTAACCCAACTAGGTAAGGAAATAGGCTTGGAAAAAACTGAAATGGACAACGCTTTTAGGGACGAAAAATATTCTTCGCTCGTAAAACAGGACATTCAGGAAGCTCAACAATTGGGTGTTCAAGGGGTTCCATTTTTTGTTCTTAACCGAAAATATGCAATTTCCGGAGCACAGCCGTCTGAAGCTTTTTCAGAAAATCTAAAGGTCGCATTTGCAGAATGGAGAAAACTAAACCCAAAAACGAAATTGGAAGTTACCCAAGGACAAAGTTGTACGCCAGATGGAAATTGTGACTAGGACAAATTATGTTCGTAGACTTGCTTGGCCAGTTAATCACTCTTAAATATTAAAAAATCCGAATCCCATATTGTACCTGAATTATCAGCTCCTATTCGCTTACAAGAATATGGAGTTGGTATTTTTCAGGCCACTCTTACAAAATCGGCATTAAAGAAAGTCCTAAAGAAAAATTATATCACCGTTAATAATATCATGGCGACTTCGGCAACATTTATTAACGGGGGAGAACTTATTGAATTATCTATTTCCGAAGAAATAAAGCCGAAAAGAAAACTGGTCTTTCCGCTTAAAGTTTTATTCGAGGACAATTATCTGGCAGTAATCCATAAGCCTGCTGGTATTTTGGTTAGCGGCAATAGTTTTAAAACAATTGCCCATGCTTTGGGACAAAATATAAAAGAAAGTAATCTCCCCGACGCAGTGTACCCACAACCTATTCACCGATTGGATTATGCCACAACTGGAATTTTATTGGTAGGAAAAACGAGCAATAGTATTCGTGCTCTAAATGGAATGTTTGAAAATAAGGAAGTTCAGAAAATCTATTATGCAGTAGCTATTGGTGAAATGAATTCTTCTGGTGAATTCACTTCAGAAATTGATGGGAAGGAATCACAATCTAATTTCGCACTTTGTGAATCCGTCCTTTCCCAAAGATTCGGCAAACTCAACTTAGTGGAATTAGAACCTCAAACAGGAAGAAGACATCAATTGCGCAAACATCTTTCAAGCATTGGAAACCCAATATTGGGAGATAAGGAATACGGAGTAGAAAATCTAATTCTCAACGGAAAAGGTTTGTATCTGCACGCGTATTCTATCAAATTTATTCATCCATTCACAAAAGAGGAAGTTTATATAAAAGATGAATTGCCCGAAAGGTTTAAGAAAATATTTTATTTGACCCAGCATGGCCTAAAAAGCTAAAACCAAACTTTTCCAATTATAGAAAAATTCCAAACTGAGGCGTCACAAAAATGAAGGTCGAGAATTGTCAAAATACTCGTTGGAAGTATTCCTAATAATTTAAAAAACTGTATAAAGTGTAGTCACGATAATCCCTTTACCATCCTTCAAAACCACAGCCGATAACAGCTTTTCACCCTTTACCATAAAATTAAATGGAGCCGCCAAGAGATTTAAACCGCTATTCTTTTTCAGCCGAATTCCTTGTCCTGAAATAATATCTTTATTGGGAATGAAATCTCCGTCAGGAATATGTTCGGTGAGGATAACATATTTAAAACCGGCTAATTTATCTACAACACTTTGAACCTCTTCATTCGATAAATGTTGAAGTACTTGTCTTAATATTGCGCAATCTCCAGGAGGGAAATTATCTATTGCGATATCCAAACAATGGAATTCTAAATTTTCTTCTTTAAACTTTTCCTTATTCCGAGCAATAAGTTCCGGCACTATATCTATTGCGATATATTTCTTGGTAGAGCTTGCCAATTCCTTTCCTATATTAAAATCCCCGCAACCTAGATTACAGACCGTGATTGGGATTTTAAAAGAGGTTAAAAATGAAGTTACAGCTGTTATATAAGGTTCAGTTATTTCAGGAAGATGCGATCCTTCCCCTGAATAAAAATCGGTTTTCTCATCACCCCAGAGATTCATTTTGTAAACTTGCTGCATAGCTTTTTTAGTGGGCCAGGGTTTTTTTATTCTCTTAGATGTGCTATCATTTCTCTTCATTAAATAATTGTTGGTTGCAATTAATTTTTCACAAGAACCTACGCGTTAAGAGAAGTGGCAATAATAAGCCATATGAGATATGGCGTCACCAAAAGTGATTTATATCCTACCTCAGACCAGTAATAAAATAGGAAAAAACCAATAACTAGCGTAAGACCACTTATTACAAACAATCCCGCCAAAACCTGGTGATAATAAAAGAAAATGGGGTTCCATGAGAGAATTAAAATATAATGCACTATCAATACACCAATAAGCAGTTTTCTATTTTCAACAATTGGCCATAAATACGCCAAATAAATACTGAAGCAAATCATAATCAGCGTCCAGGAAACTCCAAATGCCCATCCCGGTGGCGTCCACGGTGCCTTAGTTAAATTTGCATACCATTCAGAGCGGGGACCTTTCCCAGCGAGAACGCTGCCAAGTCCGATAGAAGCGAAGTTTAGTACTAAGAATATTATAAGCCTGTAAATCATCTTTAGCTGCTTTCAGAATTTTTGACACTATCCCGTTAAGTGTGTAAGTTTAAAATAACAGGGGTTGGACTTTTTTAGAGTCTGACCCTTTTTTCATAGATCGTTAGGAACTGGTTTAATATAATGCCCCAGTTCCTGACGGGCATTGTCCATTTTTTGGTGGCTTCCCTTACTGCCAAATATACGGATTTCATCACGGCATCGTCCGTTGGGAAGGAAAGTTTGTTCTTGGTGTACTTTCTTATCTTCCCGTTCAGGTTCTCGATAAGGTTCGTGGTATAGATGATCTTGCGTATCTCCAACGGGAACTCATAGAACACTGTGAGCTCTTCCCAGTTGTCGCGCCAGCTCTTGATGGCATAGGAATATTTATCGTTCCATTTTTGGGCAAAATCCTCTAGGGCCATCTTGGCGGCCTCCTGGTTTGGGGCGTTATAGATATGCTTCATATCTGCGGTAAAGGCTTTTTTATCCTTCCATACGACGTACCTGCAGGCATTGCGTATCTGGTGTACCACGCATATCTGGGTCTTGGACTCGGGGAACACGTTCTTGATCGTATCCGTAAAACCATTGAGGTTATCGGTGGCCGTGATAAGGATGTCTTCTGTGCCGCGCGCCCTTATATCGGTCAATACGCTCATCCAGAAAGCTGCTGATTCGTTCTTGCCAAGCCATAGCCCCAAGACCTCTTTTTTACCGTCCCTGCGCAGGCCAACGGCTATGTAGATGGTCTTGTTAATAACCTTGGAGTTCTCGCGGACCTTGAATACGATGCCATCCATCCAGACAATCAAGTAGACCGGCTCCAAGGGACGGTTCTGCCAGGCAACTATATCGCCCGATATTTTTTCCGTGATCCTGGATATGGTCGAGGTGGACACATCAAAATCATAGACCTCACGTATCTGCTCCTCAATATCGCTGTTGCTCATTCCCTTGGCATAGAGTGACACGATGACGTTCTCAAGGCCATCGACCATATTGCCCCGCTTGGGTACGATCATGGGATTGAACGAGGCCTCACGGTCTCTGGGGACGGCAATCTCGGATTCGCCAAAGGAGGTTTTTATTTTCTTCCGGGAGTGCCCGTTGCGCGAGTTGCCTCCATTGGACCTCTGGTGTTTGTCGTAATCTAGGTGGCCGTCGAGCTCACCTTCGAGCATCTTTTCGATCCCACGTTTCTGGATCTGCTTTAAAAAATCGCTGAGCTCCTCGTGGGTCTTGAACTGCTTCAGAAAATCATCTGAAATTAAATCGTCTTTCTTCATAATGTGTAAAAGTTAAAGATTAAAAACTAAATAATAAAATAGCGGGGGCCGGCCCCCGCTATTTTATTATTTACACACTTTATGAGATAGTCCCATTTTCAGATTTATACTAAATACTTTACCTTAACCCATCTACCTATCGACTCATCGACTACAAAGTTGAAAAGTTGCATTAATTCAAATTTTCAAGTTCTCCTAAACCCATCTACCTATCGACTCATCGACTACAAAGTTGAAAAGTTGAGAACTCCATCGATTAATTCAAATTTTCAGGTTTTCCTAAACCCATCTACATATCGACTCATCGACTACAAAGTTGAAAAGTTGCCAACTCATCGATTAATTAAATTTTCAAGTTCTCCTAAACTCATCGACCTATCGACTCATCGTCTACAAAGTTGAAAAGTTGCGAACTCATCGATTAATCAAATTTTCAAGTTCTCCTAAACCTATCGACCTATCAACTCATCTACTACAAAGTTGAAAAGTTGCCAACTCCATCGATTAATTAAATTTTCAAGTTCTCCTAAACCTATCGACCAATCGACTCATCGACTACAAAGTTGAAAAGTTGCGAACTCATCGATTAATTCAAATTTTCAAGTTCTCCTAAACCCATCGACATATCGACTTATCGACTACAAAGTTGAAAAGTTGCGAACTCCATCGATTAATTCAAATTTTCAAGTTCTCCTAAACCCATCGACATATCGACTCATCGACTACAAAGTTGAAAAGTTGCGAACTCCATCGATTAATTCAAATTTTCAAGTTCTCCTAAACCCATCGACCTATCGACTCATCGACTACAAAGTTGAAAAGTCGCGAACTCCATCGATTAATTCAAATTTTCAGGTTTTCCTAAACCCATCGACATATCGACTCATCGACTACAAAGTTGAAAAGTTGCGAACTCATCCATTAATTCAATTTTTCAAGTTCTCCTAAACCCATCGACATATCGACTCATCGACTACAAAGTTGAAAAGTTGCGAACTCCATCGATTAATTCAAATTTTCAGGTTCTCCTAAACCCATCGACATATCGACTCATCGACTACAAAGTTGAAAAGTTGCGAACTCCATCGATTAATTTAAATTTTCAAGTTCTCCTAAACCCATCGACCTATCGACTCATCGACTACAAAGTTGAAAAGTTGCGAACTCCATCGATTAATTCAAATTTTCAAGTTCTCCTAAACCCATCGACATATCGACTCATCGACTACAAAGTTGAAAAGTTGCGAACTCCATCGATTAATCAAATTTTCAAGTTCTCCTAAACCCATCGACCTATCGACTCATCGACTACAAAGTTGAAAAGTTGCGAACTCCATCGATTAATTCAAATTTTCAGGTTCTCCTAAACCCATCGACCTATCGACTCATCGACTACAAAGTTGAAAAGTTGCGAACTCCATCGATTAATTCAAATTTTCAAGTTCTCCTAAACCCATCGACCTATCGACTCATCGACTACAAAGTTGAAAAGTTGCGAACTCCATCGATTAATCAAATTTTCAAGTTCTCCTAAACCCATCTACCTATCGACTCATCGACTACAAAGTTGAAAAGTTGCGAACTCCATCGATTAATTCAAATTTTCAAGTTCTCCTAAACCCATCTACCTATCGACTCATCGACTACAAAGTTGAAAAGTTGCGAACTCCATCGATTAATTCAAATTTTCAAGTTCTCCTAAACCCATCGACATATCGACTCATCGACTACAAAGTTGAAAAGTTGCGAACTCCATCGATTAATCAAATTTTCAAGTTCTCCTAAACCCATCGACCTATCGACTCATCGACTACAAAGTTGAAAAGTTGCGAACTCCATCGATTAATTCAAATTTTCAGGTTTTCCTAAACTCATCGACCTATCGACTCATCGACTACAAATTTGAAAAGTTGCGAACTCATCCATTAATTCAATTTTTGAAGTTCTCCTAAACCCATCGACCTATCGACTCATCGACTACAAAGTTGAAAAGTTGCGAACTCCATCGATTAATTCAAATTTTCAAGTTCTCCTAAACCCATCGACCTATCGACTCATCGACTACAAAGTTGAAAAGCGAACTCCATCGATTAATTCAAATTTTCAAGTTCTCCTAAACCCATCGACATATCGACTCATCGACTACAAAGTTGAAAAGTTGCGAACTCCATCGATTAATTCAAATTTTCAAGTTCTCCTAAACCCATCTACCTATCGACTCATCGACTACAAAGTTGAAAAGTTGCGAACTCCATCGATTAATTCAAATTTTCAAGTTCTCCTAAACCCATCGACCTATCGACTCATCGACTACAAAGTTGAAAAGTTGCGAACTCCATCGATTAATTCAAATTTTCAAGTTCTCCTAAACCCATCGACCTATCGACTCATCGACTACAAAGTTGAAAAGTTGCGAACTCCATCGATTAATTTAAATTTATTATTATGGATACCGGGTAATAAAACCCTTGAAATGTCAATCTTTTGTTATACCTATTTTAAAAATAATTGATAACCCTTATCTTTATTAGCATTTTGATTTCCTAAAATTCAAAATCTTATTATTCTATCCATATTTTTTAAATATTTCTACATTATGTCTAATACCAAACAATTTTCCATTGCAAAAATTAATGATTTAAAAGACGGTGAAATGAAGCAGGTTAACGCTGATGGAACCGATATTCTTTTAGCTAAAATCGATGGCAAATACTACGCGGTTGGAGCTTTTTGCACCCATTATGGCGCTCCACTTGCCGAAGGTGCACTTTGTGGCAAACACGTTATCTGTCCATGGCACCACGCATGGTTCGATCTTACCAACGGGGATCTTCTCCAGCCGCCGGCATTTGATTCATTACCAAATTACCCTCTAAAAATCGATAATGAAAATATATTCGTAGAACTCCCCGACAAGAGGTCTGATAGAAGAGTCCCTGAAATGAGTTCTTGCAGCAAAGATATAGATATAAGGGTTTTCGTTATTTTGGGAGGTGGCGCTGTAGGCTTTATGGCTGCCCAGACACTTCGAGAGGAAGGATATTGTGGACGTATAATTATGATTACCCAAGAAAGTGAAGCCCCTTACGACCGGCCTAACTTAAGCAAGGATTATCTTCAGGGAGAGGCCAAGCCAGAATGGATGCCATTGCGAGAAAATGATTTTTATAAAAAACACGATATTGAACTGTTGACCGGGAAGAAAGCGACCAGGGTAGACCACCAAAATAAAAAAATTGAATTTGAGACTGGAGACGCCCTTACCTATGATTCATTATTGGTTGCAACTGGTGGAATACCCAGAAAACTGGATTTACCGGGGTCAGATCTCAAAAATATATTTGTTTTAAGAAGTTTCGATTCCGCCGATGCTATTATTGATACCGTTGAAAACGTAAAAAAAGTTGTAATTATCGGTGGTAGTTTTATAGGAATGGAAGCTGCTGCAAGTCTCAGGGGTCGGGGCTTGTCGGTTACGGTTGTCGCTTCGGATAAGGTGCCATTTGCCAAAACCTTGGGACCCGAGATTGGAGAATATTTCCAAAATTTACACGAGAAAAATGGGGTTAAGTTCAAAATGGGCGTACATGTAAAATCTTTTGAGGGTGATTCTAAGGTTAAAACAGTTATCCTGGACTCTGGTGAGCAAGTTGAGGCTGATGTGGTTATTGCTGGAATCGGCGTTACACCCGCCACGGACATCTTAAAGGATGTTGAAAAGAAAAAGGATGGGGGAGTGGTTACAAACAGTTACTTCCAACTTGCATCTGGTTTATATGCGGCGGGTGATATAGCTTATGTGCCCGATTCCCGATCCAAAGAGCATCTACGGATTGAGCATTGGCGTTATGCCATGCAACAAGGTCGCGTAGCTGCGCGTAATATGGCTGGAAAAAAAGAGTCCTTTGCCGAAGTCCCATTTTTTTGGACCGTACATTTTGGAGACGCCTTGCGATATCTGGGGCATGTTAAAGAGTGGGATGAAATCTATTACGATGGAAATGTAAAGGATGGAAAGTTTTTTGCTTTTTACATTAAAGACAATCGTGTAATGGCAGTTGCGGACATGGGGAGAGATACAGAAATGGCATACATTGAACAATTCCTAAAAGATGACAAGTTGCCTTCCGCTTCCGAATTGAAGAAAAAAGATTTAAAAAAACTTATAGAATCTCTGAGCAAAAGCTGAATTTATTTTTAAGAGAATTTACACTCAGAGACTTCTGTGTTACTGTATTTTTGAAATAGTTGAGTTTTTTAGAAATCTTATTTAATCCTAGCCACCCCAAGGTTCCGTAAACCTTCATATACTACAATACTCACCGCATTTGCTAAATTCAAACTTCGAATGTGCTGGCTGTGAATTGGAATATTGTAAACAAGATCGGAGTTTTCATCCAAAATGCTCTTGGGCAAACCGACGGATTCCTTCCCAAAAATGAAAAACATTTCATCCTGATAATCGATAGAGCAATAATCCTTGGCGCCGTGGCTTGAAAAGTACGCAAATTTCCCTTTAGGGTTCTTTTCATAGAAATCCGAGATATTATCATAAATCACCAGTGAAATATGCTGCCAATAATCCAGTCCAGCTCTTTTTAATCTTGAATCGGTAATTTCAAACCCAAATGGTTTTACCAAATGCAAGCGTGACCCTGAAGCCAGACTCAACCGACCTATATTTCCTGTGTTTGTGTGTATTTCAGGTTCAAATAATACAATGTTAAAAGCCATATTTGGGTTGGGATTAATTCTATAAGCTTCGCAAGTTAAAAAATCGAAGTGCAACTTACTTGTTTTGAGAAACCTCTTTTCTTAGATTTTAAATAATCTTCTCTTTTTGTCAAATCCGTAATTATTGGATTAATTTTTTTCAATTATGACATTTATCATTTTCGATTTTACTTATCTATTGTTTATTTGATATAAGATTAAAAACTCTTAATATCTTAATTTAAACCCAACCAATATGCTATCCAAACAACAAGCTCGCGCCTTCTTCCTGATCGGGACGGTCGTGACTTTTCTCGCCTTTATCGGCCTCACCATCTACTCCTTTAGTGATGGTAATGATCAGACAAACTATGAAAACATTACTCCCGCAGTAGTGCGAGGTAAATTTATCTGGGAAGAGAACAATTGTATGGGCTGCCATACCATCCTCGGAGAAGGCGGTTATTACGCGCCCGAACTTACAAAGGTCGTAGAACGTAGGGGAGAAGGTCTTATAAAGGCCATCCTTATGTCCCCAGTTCCTTGGGAACCAAACGGAAGAAAAATGGTCGCTTACGGATTTACTTCGGAAGAAGCCGATGACGTAATCGCATTCTTCAATTGGATTGGTGAAATTGACCTTAACGGCTTCGACCGAATTGTTTCGCCATTGGCCAAAGACCAGATTACCAAAAACTAACCAACACCAGATTTATCATGAAATACAAATCGCAAAAAGTAGCTTATTGGTTTTTTGCATTATCAATGCTGCTCCTAATCCTACAATTAGTTTACGGATTTATTATGGGCTTCGCCCGAATTGGAATGGATGGTCTCCACGAATTCATTCCATTTAACACCGCTCGTGCCGTTCACACAAACCTTTTGGTGGTTTGGCTTCTCTCCGGATTTATGGGAGCTGCTTATTACATTATTCCAGAAGAAGCCCAACGCGAACTCGTAAGCGTAAAATTGGCTTATGTACAATTAATTTCTCTCGCTCTAGTTGGAGTTACGGCCATTGTAGGTTTTCACTTTAACTGGTGGGAAGGAAGAAAATTCCTTGAAATTCCGCACCAATTGGACTATTTGGTAGTTGCAAACGTGTTGCTTTTCCTGGCATTAATTTTACTTACTCTTTTTAGAGGAAAACGAAAAACCACCACAGCACTTGTGCTAACAATGGGGCTCGTTTTCGCTGCTCTGCTTTATTTGCCAGGAATGTTACCGTTCGATTCACAAGTTACAGATAGTTTCTTCCGTTGGTGGGTTGTTCACCTTTGGGTTGAAGGCGTTTGGGAACTTATTATGGGTGGTATTCTTGCTTTCTTATTAATAAAACTCACAGGTGTTGACCGTGAAGTAATCGAAAAGTGGCTTTATGTAATCGTTGGATTAACTTTCCTCTCCGGAGTTCTTGGAACTGGCCACCACTATTATTATATAGGTGTTAATAAAATCTGGTTGGTAGTAGGTGGAATTTTCTCAGCACTTGAACCATTGGCTTTCCTTGCAATGGCACTCTTTGCAGTGAATATGTACCGAAAAGGAGAAAAGAAGCACCCAAATAAAATTGCACTTTTCTGGACTATTGGTGCTGCAATTGTATCCTTTGTTGGCGCCGGACTTCTTGGATTCGCTCATACTTTGCCACAAACCAACTTATACACCCACGGAACTTTAGTAACCGCAATGCACGCGCATTTGGCATTCTGGGGCGCATACGCAATGATTGTGCTTGCTATTATCAGCTATAGCCTTCCAAATATGACCGGTCGTAAATTATACGATGGCGTTCGAGGAAGAGTAGCATTTTGGACCACGAATATCGGAATGATTGGTATGACCATGGCATTCGGAATTGCCGGAGTTGCCCAGGTTTATTTGGAAAGAAAATACAAAATGGAATTTATGGAAGTCCAGGATCAAGTAAGTATTCACTTTGTGGTACTTATCATTTGCGCCAGCCTGTTTGCCTTTGGTGTAATCACCTACATAGCAGATTTCTATAAACACGGACGCCCAAATGATGAGGCGATGGAAACGATTAAGGATCCTTTTCAATAAAGGACCTAAGACAGTAAGACTTAGGACATAAGACGAAATCTAATATGTCAGGTTGAGCGCCCGCCAGAATTGAAAAACCTTTCGGGCTGGCAGTCGAAACCTCAATGTAATCACTCGATAAAGAGTTCTCGACTGCGCCTGCCTGCCGGCCAGGCAGGCTCGAACAGACAAGGAATTGAATTGAAGAATAAGTTTAAAACAATGTCAGGCTGAGCGCCCGCCAGAATTAAAAAAACCTTTCGGGCTGGCAGTCGAAGCCTCAATGTAGGCACTCGATAAAGAGTTCTCGACTGCGCCTGCCTGCCGGCCAGGCAGGCTCGAACAGACAAGGAATTGAATTGAAGAATAAGTTTAAAATAATGTCCGGCTGAGCGCCCGCCAGAATTGAAAAACCTTTCGGGCTGGCAGTCGAAGCCTCAATGTAGGCACTCGATAAAGAGTTCCCGACTGCGCTCGAACTGACAAAGAATTTAAATTTTTAGATAAGTAAGACTTAAGACCAAAGACAAAATGTTTAATTGAAATGGAGATTTTCTTTGCGCACTCTACGCCTTTGCGGTGAAATATATACCGCAGAGACGCGGAGTTCGCAGAGTCTCATCTCTCATCTCTCACCTCTATTTTGTTTTACGTTTTAAGCGTCAATTTAACAACACAAAAAACTAACACTATGACAACCGAAATAAGCCATATAGTTAAATCAGAAGAACCTGCGCGATACCATAAACCTCCTTTCTACAAACCCATCCATCGTGAAGTTGAGGTTTTTGAACACGCTTATAAAAACAAACTTCCCATCCTGCTCAAAGGTCCAACCGGAACCGGAAAAACCCGATTTGTCGAGTTTATGGCAGACAAACTGAATCAGAATGTAATTACAGTTTCTTGTCACGAAGAAACTTCTTCCACCGATTTGATTGGCCGCTATATTATTAAAGGTGCGGAAACAATTTGGGTGGATGGTCCGCTTACAAATGCGATAAAAGAAGGCGCAATCCTTTATTTAGATGAAATCGCCGAAGCGCGTCCGGATGTGGTGGTAGCAATTCACTCTTTGACCGACCATAGAAAGGAGCTGTATATCGATAAACTTGGAGTTACCGTAAAAGCGCATCCTGATTTTATGTTGGTCGCTTCCTTTAATCCTGGTTATCAAAAAGGTTTTAAAGAATTGAAACCTTCAACTCGTCAGAGATTTGTGGCGATTTCATTCCAATATCCATCAGAAAAGGATGAAACTGAAATCCTGATGGCTGAAACCGGTTTAGCTCAGGACACAGCCAAAAAATTGGTCAATATTGCCAATAAAATCCGAAACCTGACCGAATTGGGATTGACTGAAACAGTTTCCACAAGGTTATTGGTTGATGCGGCTTTGCTTATCAACAGTGGGTTGCCAAAAAGACTTTCGGTAAAAGTGGCCATCGTAGCACCCTTGACCGATGATTTGGAAATAACCCAGGCGCTCACGGATTTGTGTGACCTGATGATTTAAAGCCACAGCTATGTTCGAACCTGATGAATTTATCTTTACCAAGGTCGCCCACTTTCTAAAACGAAGAAAAAAAAGTGCACGTGAAGCCATCGCCCACACGGTGAAATTGGCCGAAATAAAACCGCGTCTCACCTTGGTGGCGAGGGCAGTGACAGGTCATCCTATTGAGATTTTTGAAGCGGAACGGGAAGGCGGTTATAAAAACAATAACTTCTTTTTACCCGAACGGTTTTCAGAATTCGGTTCTTCGGAAGAAAACCTTTATTTCTATCTTTTTAGAACGCTTTATCTTTCACTTCAAAGAAATTTTAATCTTAATTATGAGTTGGGAGATGAGCATACTTTAGAGGAAGCTCGAGAAATTGCTATCGAAAATTCTGAAAAAGTCCTAACGGAAGTATTTCGTCAATTCCCTGGAACGGAACGGATTCACAACGAACTTCGAAGTCATTATGAAGCGAAATCTTTAGAAAAGAATCCGCCTGATTATTCTTTTATTTATGGGAAATGGATGGAAAATTCCCCTGAAGTTCCTAAAAAGAAAGTGCTTCAGAATATTTCCGAAAAAGTGAAGTCTGCCATTGAGGATGAAATAAATACCATCTTAAAAGCGAACGCTGTTGAAGAAATAAAATCCCTAACAATTGATAAAAAGGCGCAAGAGGATTATGTGATGAACCACTTTTTTGAAAAGGCCGAAGCTGCCGAAGAGTGGGAGGGCGGTTGGCGGGATTTTGATGGCGAGGACGAATTGAACGACCACGCAAATGCTCTGGAAGACCTCAATATGAAATACACCGTTCGTGTGGATGACCCCACACATTCCATTTACCAAGCGGAATTCATCGAAAACACGACAATTTCAGAAAGTGCCGAAATAGAAAGCAAGGATGCTTTTCTTTCATACGATGAATGGGATTATTCCAAACGTGCCTATAAACCTGATTTCTGTAAGCTTTTCCCTAAATCGGAAATAAATATGGATTCCGATTATTATAAAAACACGCTTCGGGAACACGCTTCTACGTTAATGGGATTGCGGAAAATGCTCACTTCGGTCAATAACAAATACCGTCAGCAACGCCGACAAATACAAGGAGAAGAGTTCGACCTCGATGCCTTGACCGATTTATATGTGGACGTTCACAGCGGACATACACCTTCGGAAAATATTTATCTCTCCAACAGAAAAAAGGAAAAAGATCTTTCCATTTTAATGCTTTTGGACAGCAGTCTTTCCAGCGATGGCTATGCCGATGGAAACAGAGTAATTGATGTAGAAAAACAAGTTTCCATAATTTTCGGTGAGATTTTAGAAGAATTCAACGTAGATTTTTCCATTGCCGGATTTTTCTCTAAAACCCGGAATCACAGCACCTATCTTGCTTTAAAAAGGTTTGATGAACCGTGGCAAAAGGCCAAGAATAAAGTCGGAACCTTGGAGCCTAGTGGCTACACCCGCATCGGAACTGCTTTACGACATTCAGGAGCACTTTTGGACAAAAGAGACACCAAAAATAAATGGGTCATCCTTATCTCAGATGGAAAACCGAATGATTATGATAAATATGAAGGCAAATACGGAATAAACGACGTAAAACAAGCTCTTCGTGAATTGAACCAGCGGCAGATAAATTCCTATGCTTTGGCAATCGAAGGTCAAGCGAAATATTATTTGCCCCAAATGTTTGGGCAAAATCATTTTCAAATCTTGACTACTCCTGTGGAACTGCTTCAATCCTTGGTAAAACTGTACGACAAAATAAAACACCAAAGCTAGTATGGAAAATACGCTAAAAATAGATTACAAGAATGTGTTTTATCCACCCGGAGGAATTCTTATGTGGATTATCATCTACTTAGAACTGGTGACTTTCGGAATCGCATTGGTATTTATGGCGCTTAGTGCCAAAGCCGAACCAGAAGTTTTCCACGAATCGAGATTATTGTTGAATACAGCCTATGGAGCAATTAATACTGTTTTCCTATTAAGCAGTGGATGGTGTATGGCGCAATCCGTGCATTTTTTAAAGAAGAGAGATTTCAGTAAAAGCAAACTGTTTTTAAATCTTACCATTCTTGGTGGATTTTTATTCCTCGGGTTAAAGGGAATAGAATATTACGATAAAATGGAAGCTGGTTTGACCATTGGCTACAACACTTTCTTTAGCTACTATTGGATGCTCACGCTTTTCCACGTTATTCACGTTATCGTTGGAATCGGAATTTTGTTTGTCTCTGGCAGAGCTCTAAGAAAAGCTCCTGAAACCATAGAAATCCAAAACTATGAATCCAGTGCGGCCTTTTGGCATATGTGCGATTTGATTTGGCTGTTGCTTTTTCCCATAATTTATTTATTGTATTGAAAAGGAACCAAGACCGTCCCGAAATGGGCCTGCTGGAACCAAGAATCAAGACTGGAGCTGCTTACACTTAAAAAATTTAATAATCGATAGGAAATGTTGAGAACTTTAAAGGAACGAAAACGAATTAAAATTTAATTATGGAAAGAACTTTTAATATTACTTGGTTTCTCTTAATTGGTTTGACCCTAATCACCGCAATTTTTTCCAGTTTGGAAATGAGATATGTTGCTATTATCATTTTAGGCTTGGCTCTTTTAAAATTTATCGGTGTGGCTTTCTTTTTTATGGAACTCAAAAAAGCTAATGTCTTTTGGAGAATATTGCTGGTGGGATTTTTGCTTTTGTTGCTAACAACGGTGTGGGCTATATAATCTAACCTTTGTGCCCCTGTGCCCCCGGTTTGGAAATTAAGAACCACATAGGCACAGAGATCACAGAGCTAATCTTATCCCTGAAAGTTTGAACTTTCATAAAATTGGTAGGCAAATCTTTGCGCCCTTTGCGCCTCAGCGGTGTAACTAATTAACCGCAAAGACGCGGAGTTTGCAGAGAAATTAATTTTTACTGTCAGAGCATTTTAGTTTATCTCTATGTAAAAAAATTACTTCAATATTTATTTACAGCAGAAAATATGTAGAATCTCTTTTTAATCAGTTGAATTAGGTATTATCCTGGAATGGTCGTAAACTTGTTTTTGAGATTTGAAACTATAACCTAATCCAAGAAAGCTATGTACGAATATGAATTTGTAAAATTGAAATTATCCGGAATGTTCATCACAAAACCGAAGGAAGATTATCAAGAAATAATAAAGTCCTATGCCAAAAAGGGTTGGAGATTTAAACAGATATTCGCGCCGGCTACTTCGGGATATGGCGCAGCAAGTTATTTTGAGCTGATTTTTGAAAGGAAAATCGGAGAGTGAGGATAGGTAAAGTGGTCAGCCTTTGCGATCTTGATGGGAATCTTCTCTTCTATTTTTATATTCGAATTCTTCCTAAGGTTACTTGGATCAGTGAATGTCCAGGTTCACAAATTCAGATTTCATTTCTTCCGCCAAAGAGATTATTTAGTAAATCTATTCCTGCCTTTTGAATATTAAATGCGTCTTTCCCTGATAAAAATCAAAGCTGTTTTCATTCAGATCAAAAACTATTTTAATATCGGCCATTTCATATTTAAAAGTGTTGTTTTCATAACTGTCCAACGGAAATGCGCTTTGTCCTTCACTCTGACCCATAAGAATGTTTTCTTTGATAAAAATATGGATAGTGAGCGGCATTTCTGAATTGATATACGTGCCCGTATATTTTTGTAATTCGTCAGGATTGAGCGTAGTTGGGAATAATCCATCCGAAAATAAAGGCTCGTTGTATAATATTTTTCTAATTTCCTTTAAAGGCATAGTGGTCAAATCTCCCATATTATTCTGTAAGATAATGATGGTTTTTTTGTTGTCGAGATGCCGTTCGATAAAGGTGTAATATCCGGCCCAACCTCTGGAATGGTTGACCACTTTACCATACTTTTCGGAGTTTCCCACTGCCCAGCCGAATCCATAATTGCTCTCTTTTCCATCTGGTGTTTTTACGGAACTGAAAATTATTTGCTTGTCTTTGTTGTCCACAAGTTCATTTCCATAAAGCGCTCTATCCCATTTCAACAGATCATTCGTTGTAGAGTTTACCATTCCGTCACCCACAATTCCATCGAGATAGTAAGAGAGATAATTTTTTCCCATACTGTCAGGATTAATTTTATCACCTAAACTGTCGATCATATATCCTTTCGCATAATTTTCGATTTTCTTCGGTTCGAAACGACTTCGGTACACAAAAGTATTTTGCATATCCAAGGGAGTAAAAATGTTGTCTTTTAGAAATTCCCCGAATGATTGACCGGATACTCTTTCAATTATCAATGCCAATAAAGCATAACCTGTATTGCTGTATTCAAATTTTTCTCCAGGAGAAAATTCCACGCTGGGTTTATATTTTGCTAGTTCTTCTACGATATCCTTATTGGTTGCAAATTTTGTTTTATCCCATTTTTCATCAAAAAGTTCCATATAGTCCGGCAATCCCGAAGTGTGGGTCAATAGTTGCCTAATGGTAATATTACCATAAGAATTCAGTTCGGGAATAAACTTGGAAATTAGATCATCGTATCGCAACTTTCCTTGTTTTTCCAACAGCACAATCCCCATTGCTGTAAATTGTTTGGATACAGATGCCAATTCGAAAATGGAGTTTTCATCCAGTTTCTGTCCCGTTTCCTCATTTGCAATTTCATAGCTTTTTTGAAAAACAACGTTTCCCTTTTCGGCAATAAGCACATTCCCATTAAACATTTTTTTGTTATAAAGCGCGCTAAAAAGACTGTCCAGCTGCTTTTCGGGGACTTGCTGTCCGAAAGATATTTGGAAAATCAGAGCAAATACATAAAATATCACAGCTTTTTTCATAATGATCTAATTGAGTAAAAAGTGTTCTAATTTATAAAAAATGCGCTTTCAATTCTCCGCATTATTTTTCTCTTATTTACCTCTTAAGCTGATGCTTTAGGTTGTATGTTGAAATGGTTCACTTGTTGAGCCTGCGTTCTGAAAAATTTTGATCTACAGCGTCAGGGAGATAAAAGGCATATAAAGAAAACCCAAAAATCTAATTCATCTTCATAATCCATTGTCCCCTCGAGCGGTTCTGCTGAGCGAAGTCGAAGTGCAGTCGAGAGGTCCTTTGTGCGATTCGGTTTATAATGTTGGAACCCATAGGTCTCGACTGCGCTCGACCTGACATACATTGTCTCCTCGAGCGCAGTCGAGAGGTCCTTTGTGCAATCCAATTTATGTTGACTCATCATTGGTCTCTCCCGATAGATATCGGAAGCGCTCGACCTGACATTAACGTGTTCCATTTGAAATGGCATTATTCTGTCCCCTCGAGCGCAGTCGAGAGGTCCTTTGTGCAATCCAATTTATGTTGACTCATCATTGGTCTCTCCCGATAGATATCGGGAGCGCTCGACCTGACATTAACGTGTTCCATTTGAAATGGCATTATTCTGTCCCCTCGAGCGCAGTCGAGAGGTTTTGGGTGCGATCCGGTTTATGTTGGATCATCATTGGTCTCTCCCGATAGATCCTAGATTCCGCATGTCTACTTTAAAGCATGTTATTTTAAGGTTTATAAAATAGAAATGTTCCTGTTTCTTATTTGAGTTACGTTACTCAAACTTCATTTCATTTTTGAGATCTGATTTTTTGTATTTTCGGGGTAAAGGTGAGTCATTTTGATCAATTGGGGCAATATCTACCTGGGTCGAATTTTTCTCGGCCTTTCCAAATCTCCATTTATCCCTTTTGCTTTCTTGGCATCCCTAAGTATGGTAATCTTTGGATGAGTAAATCCTTAACTTTAGCTGTCTGCCCTGTTTGACCCACTTAGCGGGCAACGTGATAAATCTAAAAATGAATTTTTTCATCCTGAAATTGGGTTTTAAAAACCTGTTCCTTTCAGAAAAATACCGAATGACCTTGTTGTATAGGTTCCTGAATATTGCTGTAAAATACAGGAACACAAGATTTTTGTTCAGGGATGAAAAGGGCATGTTGTTCCAGCCAAAATCGTTTTTAAGGATATCGAACTGGCGCTCCATATTTCCCCTTTGATTATAGAAAGCCGCAACGCTCTTGGTGTCTTGGTCAAAGTCGTTTGTCAGTATAGCCCTGTACTCATAGGCGTCATGGGTGAACAGGTCTATCTGCCCGTCCTTTTTCGGTTTTCTTTTTACGACCAGCCTGTATTTTTGGACCAGTTTTTTTGTTCCCGCATATTTTTTAAAGGGTATGATATCTATTGACCCTACTTCAAGAGGGCCCTCTTTATCTTCCATTTTTTCCCAATTGGCAACTCGTGAAAAATGTTTCTCGACATAACTGTTCCGGCATCCTATATAAAAATACCCCACCTTGTTCTGCAGCAAAGAAATGACATCGAATTGGTACGATGCCGCGTCAGCTCTGAAGTAATCTATTTTCTTTATCTTTTTGGACTCCAATAGATCAAATACCCTTTCGAGGGTATCTGCCTGAAAAGACTTTGCATCGGAGTTCCCGTTTCTGTTCTCAATATAGAGGATATGCTCTTCGTTTATCGTACATACGCCCGGCTGATACCCATACCCTTTTTTGTAGGTCATCTTGCTGTCCTGTTTTTCATTGAAAACGATCGTGTTGTCGTAATCGATGGTAAGCTTGCCGGATTTAAAAACCCCCAGTTTTTTAAGGATATCTATATTGAGGCCTTCCAGCCTTGAGTTTGTGCAGTATTGGTGTGCCACAACGCCTCTCTTGGTCTGACAGGTCTGGGTCTGTTCGGCAAGCTGGGACAATCTCCTCAAAACAGTGTCGGGGCTTGCCAGCTTTACAAAGGGATTGTTTGCAAAATGTGTTCTCAAATGGCTCTGTAGGTCTTCGACACAGCCCCCTCCACAGAGATAAACTGATTTTAGTGAATAGAAAATATCCTTCCAGGAATATTTGCTCTGATTGGGCATGGGAGGCAGGGCCTCATTGCAAATTTGGTCGACATTCATCCTGTTCAGGTAGTCAAAAACAAAATTTGCTCCTCCGAAAGCGGATATCGGATCTGATTTTATTATCTTCACATCTGTAGTATTAGGCAACACTAATTTAAGTGAATATTACACAGCTGCAAAGCTTTATCCAATAAGGTTTTGCAGCATTTTTCTTTGAAGTCTTGCGGATATTAGGAGATATCGGGAGCGCTCGACCTGACATTAACGTGTTCCATTTGAAATGGCATTATTCTGTCCCCTCGAGCGCAGTCGAGAGGTCCTTTGTGCAATCCAATTTATGTTGACTCATCATTGGTCTCTCCCGATAGATATCGGAAGCGCTCGACCTGACATACACTGTCCCCTCGAGCGGTTCTGCTGAGCGAAGTCGAAGTGCAGTCGAGAGGTTTGGGTGCGATCCGATTTACAATGTTGGAAACCATAGGTCTCGACTGCGCTCGACCTGACATACATTGTCTCCTCGAGCGCAGTCGAGAGGTCTATGGTGCGATCCGATTTACAATGTTGGAAACTATAGGTCTCGACTGCGCTCGACCTGACATTGATTTGTCCCCTCGAGTGCAGTCGAGAGGTCTTTGGTGCGATCCGGTTTATAATGTTGGTAACCATAGGTCTCGACTGCGCTCGACCAGACATCAATCTGTTCCTCTCGACCTGACATTAACCTGTCTCCTCGAGCGGTTCTGCTGAGCGAAGTCGAAGTGCAGTCGAGAGGTTTGGGTGCGATCCGATTTACAATGTTGGAAACCATAGGTCTCGACTGCGCTCGACCTGACATACATTGTCCCCTCGAGCGGTAATGCTAAGCGAAGTCGAAGTGCAGTCGAGAGGTTTTTGGTGCGATCCGATTTACAATGTTGGAACCCATAGGTCTCGACTGCGCTCGACCTGACATTGACTTGTCCCCTCGAGCGGTTCTGCTGAGCGAAGTCGAAGTGCAGTCGAGAGGTTTTTGGTGCGATCCGATTTACAATGTTGGAACCCATAGGTCTCTCCCGATAGATATCGGGAGCGCTCGACCTGACATAGGTTCTAATTACAACTTTATCTTCCTCTTCATCTTCATCTTCTTTCGATTTTGATTTCGATTTTGATTTCGTTTTCAATTCCGTTTCCCTATTTTTAGAATTCCAATAAAATCCCATCAAATGACCTATAATCCCGACGTGCACCGTCAATTTTCAGACTTTTTTGAAAATAAAACCCTCAGTCCTTTTCTTTATCTGCTTTCCAAACGTTTTAGCGATGGACATATCTGTTTGGATTTAAATGAAATCAATCCCAAAGAACTTAAAGAAGGCGATTTTAAAAATGCGGATTTAAACGCTTTGAAAAATGTTGATTTGGTTGGAACGGAAGAAGATTATCAACCGTTTATCCTCTGGAAAAACAAGCTCTATATGCAGCGGTATTTTCATTATGAAACTACCGTTTACCAAAGAATTTTAGAGCTGATTCAAAATGAAAAGGGCAAACAGTCAGAAATTGAAAGTAAATTAAAATCTTTAAATGGAGATATCGCCACTCTTTTTCCACCCGACACACTTGAGAAACCTGATTGGCAAATGGTCGCCGCACTTTCTGCGGTTTTTAACCAATTCAATATTATCACTGGCGGCCCGGGAACGGGAAAGACAACGACGGTTGCGAAAATACTTGTTCTATTACTTCGCCTTGATTCAAATTTAAAAGTCGCTCTCGCTGCACCCACTGGAAAAGCTGCGGCACGAATGGCGGAATCCTTAAAGGAAACCGCTCAAAAAGACACAATGAATATTAATGCGGATACAAAAGAAGTTTTTAAAAACCTGGAACCATCAACCATCCACCGACTTTTGGGCGCTAGACCAAATCAAATTTATTTTAAACACAATAAGGACAACACCATTCCTCACGACCTAATCATTGTGGACGAGTCCTCAATGATTGACGTGGCGTTGTTTTCGAAATTGATGGATGCCATTAAACCATCTGCAAAAGTGATTTTCTTGGGAGATAAGGACCAATTGGCATCTGTGGAAGCAGGAAGTTTATTTGGGGATTTGTGTACGGCTCAGGGAAAATTGAATTTTTTTAGTCCAGAGCGGGCTCAGTTTATCAATTCTCTAATGCCTGATGGGAAAACGCCTTTATCCGAAGGAAATATCCAAGAAAACAATCATCCCTTATTTCAACATATCATCGAACTTCAGCATAGCTACCGTTTCGCCGCGGGAGGAAATATTGGGGTATTTAGTCGTGCTATTATCGATAATGACGTTTCTTCAATTGAAAGTTTCTTTGATAATCACGCTCCTGATATTGCTTTGGATTTCGATTATGACGATAAAATTCTAACAACATTTGCCAAAGGCTATCACGATTATATTCAAGAATCCGATACCAAACTTGCCCTTCAAAAACTAAATCAGCTTCGGGTGCTTTGCGCTACGCGGGAAGGGGAGCAGGGTGTTTATAAAACCAACCAAAATATCGAAAGGTATTTGCAAAGTAAAAATCTGATTTCCATAACGGGTACTTTCTATGAACACCGCCCAGTGATGGTTACAGGAAATAATTATGAACTTGGACTTTTTAACGGTGATATCGGAATTGTAAGAAAAGATGAAACGGGGAAACTTCGCGTATATTTTGAGGATGCCGATGGAAATCTAAGAGGAATCCAACCCGCTTTTGTCACTGCTTCAGAAACGGTTTTTGCAATGACCATCCATAAAAGCCAAGGCTCTGAGTTTGATGACGTTCTTGTTCGGCTACCCGATTATGGAGAAAACGCCATCCTCACCCGCGAACTCCTTTACACCGCAGTTACACGTGCCAAGAAAAACGTCATTCTTCAAGGAAATAAGGAAGTAATCTTGGAAACCTGTCAACGTCGCGTAAAACGGGGTTCCGGAATTGCTGAAAGATTCGAAGCTTAATCAATAAAAAAGACACAAGAAAAATGCCCATCCAACTCGGAATTTCAAATTCTTTAAAAAGTCTCGTTGACCAGCTCTCGGAACAGCTCGGCAAACAGACTTCGGTTTTTCAGCCCGTATATATTGTCACCCAGACGGCGGGAATGAATATTTGGCTAAAACAGCAACTGGCACAAAAGCTGGGGATTGCCGCCAATATCCAATTCCTAAAACCGAATGACGCCATTCATCTTCTATTTAAAAAACTGTCCGGAAAATATTTGTTCCAATCCATATCCGCCCACGATTTAAATTGGTTGATTTTCGATATTCTGAATGAACCTGAATTTACAAATCGCTTTCAAAAGATTGCTGAATATTACAATCAGGATGGTTTGGAAGGAGAGATAAAACGAATGGCCTTGGCGGAGAAAATAGCCGATCTTTTTGACCAATATCAAGTCTATCGCGCTCACGAAATGGACCGATGGAATGAAGGTGAAAATTGGGAAAGTTTAAGAGGCGTCCGTGATGAAAATGACGAAGCGTGGCAAAAATATATTTGGAATCGCGCGCGTGAAATCGCCCAGGATAAGTTTTCTGATAAAACCTATATTGGAAAACACATTCTTCAAGAATTGGAAAATCCAGAGTCGGTGGAAAAACTTCAACAAGAAGTGCCCGCCCTTTACTTTTTCGGCTTAAGTCTTATCACCGAATATCACCTTCAGATAATTTATAAGGTTTCTGAATATATAAAAGTGACTTTTCTTTTTCAGAATCCTGCACCGTGGAAGTATTGGTATGAGGACCGTTCGGAAAAGATTGTGGATTTCCTAAAGCATATCGGCAAATACGAATCTTACGAAGAAGCCGAAGGAAATCCGCTGCTCACCAGTTGGGGCCGACTGACCCAGAACACTTTTAAAATGTTTTTCAAGGATGATGACACGCTGAATGCACTTGAGGATTTTGGGGTAAAGGAACCTGCAACAGATTCACTTCTGCATCAAGTACAAAACAGTGTATTTAACAATCAAAAAGATGAAATCCACTTTTCTCCCGAACAGATTTCCGATGGTACCATCACCTTAAATTCCTGTTACAGTCCCACCCGCGAAGTGGAAGTGCTGTACAATTATTTGGTGCACCTTATCGACCAGGAAAATGAAAATCTTTCTGCGCGGGATATCATCGTGATGGTTTCGGATATTGACCTGTACGGGTCGTATATCAAGGCCGTTTTTGACAATGCACCTTACAAATTTCCCTATACCATCGCCGATGAAAGCTATGTGGTTTCCGACACCATTTCAAACGCCCTGCATTCAATTTTGTCGTTAGGCGAAGGTCAGTTTACTTCCGAAAAAGTTATTAGTATTTTGGATTTTAGCGCCATTAGAAGACGGTTTCAGATAGAAGATTTGGACAGCATTCGGCGCGCGGTGGATGCGGCTAATATCCGTTTCGGGTTTAGTGGAAATCGCGAGGACGACACCGACTATGTAAGTTGGGAATATGGATTGAACCGAATTATGTTCGGCCTATGTATGCACGGCGGTGAGGAATATGGCGAAGGGGAAAGCAGTTTTTATCCCATAGATATCGTGGAAGGTTTCGATATGTTCAATATCGTCCGTTTTGTACATTTTGTGCGCGTGCTCAAACAAAATATTAAGAGTAGAGCCCAGTCCCGCAATATAACGAAATGGGTGCAATATGTGGAGGAAACGCTTTTCACCTTTATTGGCGAAATTGATGAAAACCCTGATGAAGATTATATTCTACTTCAAAACCAGCTGGAACAGTACAACCGATTGGACAGTTTTTATGAAAAAAATGTAGATTATGAAGTCTTTAAATACAACTTCCTGCCCACGCTGGCCAATGCACGACAGAGCAGCAATTTCGCTTCCTATGGAATTACTTTCTGCTCGCTGATTCCGATGCGAAGTATTCCGTTTAAAGTGGTGGCGCTGTTGGGAATGGATTTGGATAAGTTCCCACGGCAAAACCGACCGGTGAGTTTTGATTTGATTGAAAAGAAAAAACAGACCGGCGACAGGGATATCAAGGAAAACGACAAACAGTTGTTCTTGGATACATTGCTTTCTGCCGAAAAATATTTTTATCTCAGTTATGTGGGCCAAAGTTCCAAGAATAACGAGCCTATTCCACCTTCTGCATTGGTGGATGAATTGGTGGATTTTATCGCCACCCGTTCCGAAAATGCTGATGCCGTTAGGGACAATTTTATTCAAAAGCATCCCTTGCACGGGTTTAGCAAGAAGTATAATACCAGGGAAAATCCGGAACTGTATTCTTATTTGCTGAACAATATTTCAGGAGAAGCCAAACCTCTTGGAGAGAAGAAGGAGCAGGAGTTTGATTTTGATGAAATTGAACTTTCACGCCTAATTTCCTTTCTTCGAAATCCTCCAAAAGGTTATTATCAAAGAGTATTGAATTGCTATTACGACGATGATGAAGTAGGGCTGGAGGAAGTGGAAAAATTCAATTTGAATCATTTAGAAAAATGGTTTTTCAAGGATATGTATATCAGCGATATCCAAGAAATTTCCGATGCTTTTATTGATAAGCAACGAAAGTTGGGAAATCTGCCCTTAAAAAATATGGGGACCATCGAAATAGAGAAAGTTATTGAAGAAATGCGCACTGCCCGTGATGCATTCAGAGGTTGTTGTGGTGATGAGGAAGAGCAATCTTTGGATATAAATCTTCTGATAAATGATTCAGTCTTAACTGGAAAAATCCACGGTTCCTTCGGTGAAAATCTGGTGAGATATTCTGTCTCCTCAAAATCTGATGATCGAAAATTGGCTGCATTTATTGAGCATCTCGCACTTGCTGCCCACGGTGAGAGCAGAACCCTTCATTTTGTGGATAAAACGGGAGCAATCCATCGGGCTACTCCATTAAGCCAAGGTGAAGCTAAGGAGATTCTTTCCAATTTAATGTCTTTTTATACTACCGGACATAAGGAATTGTTGCCCTTCCATTTTGATTTTGTTCCAAAGAACACAAAAAACCTCAAGGAATTTTATGAATCTAAATTGGATTCCTATCTCATCGTAGACGACTTCAATAACAGATTTCCCGATATCTATGTCCAAAAAGCCATTCGTGCGGGGGAGTTTGCCAAGGAAGGAAGGTTTGAGCGCTATGAAGAATTGCTGGAGCTTTTTACGGATATCATTAATAACAGATTTGAGAAACTTTAAAATATGAGTACTCCTAAAAATTTTGACGTTACCCAAGTTCCTTTGGATAATAAAAACCTGATTGAAGCCAGCGCAGGAACGGGGAAAACCTATTCGGTGGCCATTATGGTGCTGCGATTGATTTTGGAAAAAGAAATCCGAATCAACCAGATCTTGATGGTGACATTTACCAAAGCTGCTGTTGCCGAACTGGAAGAACGCATTCGAAGATTTGTCCGACTTGCTCAGCGATATGCCCACAAGGAAGCGATTGGTGATGATTCCATTAAAAAGATAGTGGATTCCGTTGCCCAAGAGAAAGGAATGGAATTCGTTCAGGATAAATTAAAATCAGCGGTCATAAACCTTGATGAAACCGCTGTACTGACCATTCATAGTTTCTGCCAACAAACATTGACGGAATTTGCTTTTGAAACCAATCAGCTTTTTAACGCTGAAATGCTTTCGGATTTAAATCCCGTTTTGGAGGAAGCTACCCAAAAGTTTTGGCGTGAGAATATCACGGGAATGGATAAAAATCTGCTTAGCAATATGCTGAATCACGGTCTGTCCATTGCATCGATTATGGACGTGGTAAAAAATCATATGGATGGGAAATTATTTTATTTATTCGATAGCGATAAAAATTACGACCTTATAGAAAATGAGGAAAAGGTATTGGAAGAACTGGAGGCCGCTTCGAATATCTTAGAACATTCAAAGGATATCCTTTTATCCAATATTGAAGATGAAAGGGAGGAATTAAAACGAATCTGTGAGGGACACGGAAGCGCAAAAAAGACATATCTTTCTTTGATTAATGATTCAGCCAGCTTTTGCAAACAACTTAAAAAACATTTAAAGGATGGTACTGATTACCCAAAGAAAATTTTTCCAGAAATAGTAAGACTCCAAGAAATTGTCAATGAATCCGAAGAAATAGTTAATAACATTGCCGTCAATTCGCTACAAAATCTTTATAAATTCGCCCTTCAAAAAATAATTCCTGACGTAGAGCGCAAGAAAACACAATTCAACCAGATGACGTTTGATGACGTTATTACCAAATTATATTTTGCGTTAAACCGAGAAAATACAAACCAGGCAAAACAAAAGTTGCAGCAGGATTTAATTCGGCAGCTGCAGTGGAAATACAAAGCAGTGTTTATCGATGAATTCCAGGATACGGATGCCTTGCAATACGCCATCTTTCAAAAGGCTTTTGAGAACAACACTATTCTCTTTTTTATTGGCGATCCCAAACAGTCTATTTACGCCTGGCGGAAAGCTGATATAGAAACTTATTTTGAAGCCAGACGGAATGTGGATCGCCAATATTCGATGCAGACCAATTATCGCTCCTCCAAAAATCTGGTAGATGCCTTGAACCATTTCTTTTTACCAGAGGTGGGATTCGATACTTTTTATTATGAAACGGATTCTGAAAATGGAGAAGAATCGGCCATTGAATATATCCCTGTAAGCACTCCCAAAGGTTCGACAAAAGGAGAAATGCATTATGGTGGAGAAGCGGTCGTTCCGGTAAGTGTTTATACGGATCAAAATAAAGGAAACATTCGCGTACAAGTTGTCAAGCAGATTTCAGATTTATTAAACAATCCTGAATACACTATAAAAGGACGCCGAATCAAACCATCGGATATTGGTATTTTGGTACGCTCCAATGCCGAGGCTAACGATATTAAAGCGTCGTTGTCACGAGTGAATATTCCTGCTGTAACCGTTACCGATTCCAAGGTGGTGCAATCTTTGGAAGCCCACGAAATGGTTTATATATTGGATGCTATCCTTAATCATTCGCGCGCAAAAGTGAATCGCGTTTTGACCACTTCCTTTATAAATTGGACCCCAGATGAAATCCTCCGTTTGGATGAAGACGTCATCATCGAACGTTTCAGGAATTATCTTTTAAAATGGCAACAAAGTGGGATTTACGCTGCGTTGACCGATTTTATCCACGGTTTTCAGATTCAGCAAAATCTACTTTCGGCACATACCGAAAATGGGGAGCGAATCATCACTAATTTATATCATTTGATGGAAGTGCTTTACCGCACGGAAAACAGGCAGCATTTTGGGCCGGCAGAACTTTTGGACTGGTTGAAAATAAATCGAAATAAGCCTGAAAGCAGCGATGATGAAATGATACAACGTGTGGAATCTGATGAAGATGCGGTCCGCATAGTTACCATTCACTCAAGTAAGGGACTTGAATACAATATTGTTATTGCTCCCAGTCTGGATTTTGCTCCACGTTCGAAAGCGCAGGATAAAGATAAAATAATTGGCATCCGCAATGCGGACGGTCAATATATCAGCATAAAGCGAAGCGAGGCTGATGATGAAATGGAACGTTTATATAATGTTCAAAGCGAACAGGAAAATCGCAGGCTATTATATGTAGCCCTGACCCGAGCAGTTTATAAATGTTTTGTTTATCGCAATACACATTATAAATCCTCTTCTTTAAAAACCTTTTTGGATGCCATTAACTTGGAAGAAAGCCAAGGTCTTATAGAAGAAATTCCCGCATTGGAAAATACGCCCAAGGCTTACCGACCTGAAAAGGAAAGCGAGCAATTCCCATTGAAGGCAAAAAATTTCCAATTGGCCCATAGGAATTGGACGCGTACCAGTTACAGTAGTCTCGCTGCCGATATGGAATATATAAAACGGGAGAATTACACGCTTAAGGAAGATGAATATGACGATTTTGTATTTCGGGAATTGACCAAGGGCGCCAAGACCGGAAACTTTATCCACCACATTTTTGAAACTATCGACTTTGCCGATTCCGAAAGATGGGAATTCGCCATTGAACGAGCCATCGGCAGATTTGTTCCCGATAAAAAAGAAGCCTACCCCGAAAAAATTGAAACCTTCTTAAAACAAGTATTGCAAACTGAAATCACAGCTGGAAAAGAAAAATTCAAACTTTCAGACATTCCCCATACTGAACTTTTACACGAAATGGAATTCGATTTCCCGATGGAACTGTTTTCCATAAAATCTTTGGAAAAATTAATCGAAAACGGCGTAACCGTCAAAAACCCGGAAGACTTTCCCCAGCAGATTGAGGGAATAATGACCGGGTTTGTCGATCTGTTCTTTAGGCACAATGGCAAATTCTATGTCTTGGACTGGAAGACTAATTATTTAGGCCCCAGTTTGGAAGATTACAATCAAGAAGCTGTTTCACAAGCGATGACGGACAATAATTATCATCTTCAATATTTAATTTATTCTTATGCTGTAAAACTTTATCTGGAGCACCGTTTGGGTGATTCTTTTGATTATGAGCGGGATTTTGGAGGGGCTATTTACCTTTTTGTGAGAGGAATGCGAAATGGCCAGAACACAGGAATCTATTTTTCAAAGCCATCAGTAGAGCAGATGGGGCTGATGAAAGAGGCGTTTGGAAGTTGAAATCGAAACTTGTCCGCCGGAGGAGGATCGAAATCGAAATTGAATATGAAAAGTTCTTTTGGGAAATATCCTCTGCGCCCTCTGCGCAAAACTCTGCGGCCTCTGCGTGAAACTACCAACCATAAAGAGCATTCTTAGCTCTCAAAACAAGAATTCCTTATCTTTGATTTAAAGATCAGCATATTATGGAAATTACTTTAAAAATAAACAAACGCACAAAAGCCGGCCGTGCCTTTTTGGCGATGCTGGACGTATTTGTCAAGGACAGCAAAGGCGTAGAAGTGATTTCAGCAGACTCCAAAGTTTCCGAACCCGAAAGTCCCTACGACCCCGAATTTGTAAAAATGGTCAAGGAAGCCGCAGCCAGTAAGGAATGGCACGAGGTAAAGGACGTAAATGATTTATGGGAAAGTTTATAGTTTTTTTATCTGACCAGGCCAAAAAGGATATTCGAAAACATAAAAGATCAGGTGACAAAGTCGTAGGTAAAAAAATTAGGACCATTCTTGAGGAACTCAAGCATCATCCCGAAACTGGCACCGGAAAACCTGAACGTTTAAAACACGAACTTTCTGGTTACTGGTCGCGCCGTATAAATCAAAAAGATCGGATGGTTTATTCTATCGACAATGATATTGTTACCGTGGAGGTTGTGTCGGCAATGGGGCATTATTAAATGTTGGTTTAAAAGGTTCAAACTCAACGGTGGAAGTCAAGGATTGCATTTTTTTGTAGTCGAGGCCTATTGAAAATTAAGTATGAAATATTGAGAATTTGACACTAAGTCTTGAGAGTACAAAAATTTTAACCACAAAAAGCATCAGGCTGGAGGAAGGATGAAGATGAAAAATTCTTGTTACGAAAATCCCCTCTTCGCCCCCTGCGAAAACTCTGCGAACTCTGCGTGAAAACTACCAACCATAAAGAGCATTCTTAGCTCCCAAAACAAGAATTCCTTATCTTTGATTTAAAGATCAGCATATTATGGAAATTACTTTAAAAATAAATAAACGCACAAAAGCCGGTCGTGCCTTTCTAGCGATGCTGGACGTATTTGTCAAGGACAGCAAAGGCGTAGAAGTGATTTCCGCAGACTCCAAAGTTTCTGAATCGGAAAGCCCCTACGATCCCGAATTTGTAAAAATGGTCAAGGAAGCCGCAGCCAGTAAAGAGCGGTATGAAATTGATCCCGACGATATATGGGGAAGTTTAGGGTTAGAGTAACAAAAAAGGCACGAGAGCAAATAAAGAAGCACCGGAAATCGGGTGATAAATCTTCTGTTCTTAAAATAGAAAAAATACTCGTTGAACTTACCATTCATCCCGAAACTGGCACCGGAAAACTGAACGTTTAAAACACGAACTTTCCGGTTACTGGTCGCGCCGTATAAATCAAAAAGATCGGATGATTTATTCTTACCACAATGATACTGTTAACGTGGAGGTGGTGTCGGCAATGGGGCATTATTAAATTTTTGTTTAAAAGTTTCAAACTCAACGGTGGAAGTCAAGGATTGCATTTTTTTGTAGTTGAGGCCGATTGAAAATTAAGTATGAAATATTGAGAATTTGACACTAGCGTTTGGCGGGAATTTAAAAATGGTCTAAGAAATCAAACCCCAAGGGTCTTGGAGACCTTTAGGGTTTTACCCAGCTATAAATGTCCCGTGCTCACTCAAATTCAAACAAATCCTCATATTTTAAATTCTGAAAATCATTCAAAGTGCTCATACCTTCCTTGATGACTTTTCCATCTTTATAAATTTTGTAGATTCCCTGATCTCCATTTTCCTCTTCCCAGATAATCCCATTTTCGATAGCCCCTTTTTCGTCCGAAGTCAAAAAAGCGATTATTTTGGCGTCATCGAATTCATCGGTATCTTCTTCAAAAAGGATTTCCAATAAATTATCAAGAATGTCTGAAGGTTCGTCGTATTTAAAAGAATTCAATTGTGAAGAAACCGCGAATCGCTGAAAAAGCATAAACATACTTTGATGGCTGTCGAAATCAATGTCTTTACTAGTGGAAACACCAATAATTTGGCCATTAATTTTAAATGCCTTGAGAACAAAATCAGGTTGCATCTGGAGAATCGCGTCATAGCTAAAATGGTTATCGCCTACCACTTTATTATTTACCAAGATTTCAATATATGTTTTTGCATTTTTTGAAAAGATACGAAGCGCGGAATCAGGGGCTTCCGTGTATGAAAAGAAAATATCTTTTCCGCGAAGTTCGGCCGTATATCTGTTGTAGTAGTGCATTGCGAACATATCACCAACAATCTTTGTAGTCTTGCCATCCTTATATGTTTTGGTTAGAAATCCATTTCCAACTTGCGAAATGAAGTATCCATTAAACGCCTTTTCATCGCGATATTCCCCATTTTGATCCAAAACAAAGCGTTCATTACCGATAAAATCCTCACTTTCCATCTTCTTTAGAAGTTTTAGAATATCGAATGAGTACTGTTGGATTTTTTTTCCTTGTTGATAAAGTTCCACCCAGAATATTTCATCGTCTTCCGATTTAAAATATCCCTCATAAGGCTCACCATCTTTGAACAATCCGGTATAGACTTCTTTTGGATCAGCAGCGATAACAAAACTACTGTCCTTTATCTCAATGGTGTTTTCCATTTCATTGTAAGATGGATCTTTAGAGTTTTCTGAATTGGTGTTTTGAGCAAAGCCGAAACAGATTGTCATTAAAAATATTGAAAAACAACGGAAGAGAGTTTTCATAATACTTGTATCCAATGCAGTAATTTGTACTATAATTAACTGCAATTATAGTATGCAAGTTATAAATATATAGTTCTGTAATTTATTAATCGAAGCGTTCCGCACAAACCTCACAGGTCTCAACTTTTCCGCCGAAGCCATTTTAGCGTAGGAGGAAGACCTGTGAGGTTTTGAATATAGGTTTTGGAGAATATTCATTAAGTCTTTTGAACCTTAATCCGTGCATCCACCGCAATAATCGATTCCTGCGTTCCAATTAACGGATTGATATCCATTTCAACAATTTCGGGCGCAGCTTCTACTAAGGCAGATAAGCGTTGGATAATCTCTATAAAAATAGCTTCATTGGCGCCTTTTTGACCTCTCGCTCCTTGGATCAATTTATAACCGCGAAGGGATTGGACCATTTCGGTGGCTTCATTTTTGGAAATAGGACTTAGTCCTGCGGAAACGTCTTGGAGCACTTCAATAAAGATTCCACCTAAACCACATAAAATAGTGTGGTTAAATCCGGGTTCTTTCATCACGCCGACAAACAATTCCAATCCCGCGAGTTGAGGTTGGACCATTACTGCCTTTGCTTCCTTTATTTTCATTAACGAATCAAAAGTTTCACCCGCTTCTTCTTGGTTGGCGATATTCAGAATTACTCCTTGTGCATCGGATTTGTGAAGAGGACCCACAACTTTCATTACCACCGGAAAACTAATGTTTTCAAGAGCCTTCAATAAATTCTTCTTTGAACTTTCCACAATTTCGTGGACTCTTGGAATTCCTGCTGCATCCAATATTTCCACGGTTTGTGAAGGAGATAAATATCCATCAGAAGCAGAATCAATAACTTTTCGGATTTTCTCAGAATCAATTTTCGGTAATGAAATTTCCTGGGATTGCGGTGCTGGTGTATTAAAAACCTGCGCCAAGGCTTTTCCCAAAACAACTTCATCTGGAAAATGGATATGACCTTTCCTTAGAAAAGATTGGATTTCATTTTGTGCATTGACTACGGAAGGAAGCACAGGGAAAATGGGCTTGTTGCAGATTTCGAGTTTTACACTTAATACATTATAAACATTTTCCACATTAAAAAGTCCCGCACTTCCAAAGACCACAACCATCGCATCGATATTGTCGAATTTATGTTCGCAGTAATCGATAATGATTCCAAGTTGCTCAGCAGTTCCTGTGGCCAAAAAATCTATTGGATTGGCAATGGAGGAACCAGGATATAAAAAGGATTTGAGTTTTTCGGCATCGGGGCCAGAAATCTCTGGTACTTTCAGTCCGCCCTTAGAAAGTTGATCCGCCAGCATTACTGCCGAACCGCCGGCGTGGGTGATGATGGCAATGTTTTTTCCTTTTAGTTTTCGATAATTAAAAATAGCGGCCACGCTCAATAATTGCTCGCGACTGCTGCAATATACAATTCCTGCTTTGTGAAACAGTGCCCGTACGGTCATATCACTACTGGCAATGGCTCCGGTATGGGAAGTAGCAGCACGACTTCCTTCTTCAGTGCTTCCAGCTTTTATTGCGGCAATTTTTGCTCCCTTTTTAATTAGTGAAGAGGCGTGCTTTAAAAGTTTCTTGGGGTTGGAAACGGTTTCAAGATATAGCAATTTTATAAGTGGATCTTTTTCGGGATCAAAATTAAGATCCATATATTCCAAAATATCTTCTACGGTTGTCTGGGCAGCGTTTCCTGTAGAGAACACATATGCGAAAGTTACTCCCAATGCCATTCCAGCTTCCATAATAAAGACTGCGGTGGCTCCAGAACCAGAAATTAAATCACAACCTTTTGGATTGAAGGGTGGGACAGGAGCAGTGAAAACGCCTTTATATTTTTCGGTGATAACCC